>NZ_JBHNYO010000001.1:0-549977 GCF_054960675.1 Rhodococcus sp. PSi06 | reverse complement strand
TCACTCGTGGAGTCGGTTGCTCACCGATGCGGGGGCAATCCAGTCGATGTCGCGTAAAGCGAACTGCTACGACAACGCGATCATCGAGAACTTCTTCGGTCACCTCAAAGAAGAGATGTTTCATCACATCCGATATCTCGACCTGGGCTCCTTGCAGACCGCGATCGAGGACTACATCGACTGGTTCAACAACGACCGCATCTCGCTACGCCTCGATGGCCTGAGCCCGGTGCGATACCGAGCTCAGGCCCTCGCGGCCTAGGCTTTGCATTAACCAGTCCAACCCGCGGGGTCCAGTGCAGGTGAATGGACCATTCACGCAGACTCGGGGGCCTACTACGAATACGTGTAGAAACCCTTGCCGGTTTTGCGACCCAGCATTCCCGCGTCCACCATGCGCTGCAGCAGCGGCGGCGGAGCGTAGTGCGGTTCACGGAACTCCGCGTAGAGCGACTCTGCCACTGCGAGGGTGACGTCGAGGCCGACGGTGTCGGTCAGACGCAGCGGACCCATGGGGTGAGCGCAGCCGTTCACCATGCCGTCGTCGATGTCCTCGGCACTGGCGAAGCCGGACTCGAGCATGCGGATGGCCGAGACCATGTACGGGATGAGCAAAGCGTTGACGATGAATCCGGCGCGATCTCCGGCGCGAATCGTCTTCTTACCCAACGTGTTGCCTGCATAGTCGGTGACCGCGTCCACGGTTTCTTCGCTGGTGAGGAGGCTGACGACTATCTCCACCAACGGGAGCACCGGCACGGGGTTGAAGAAGTGCACTCCGACAACCTTGTCGGGACGCTTCGTCGCGTTGGCCATCTTGATGACCGGAATCGACGAGGTGTTCGTGGCCAGGATTCCCTCGGGTTTGACGATGGAATCGAGTTTTCCGAACAGATCGAGCTTGAGCGATTCGATCTCCGGTGCCGCCTCGATCACGAGGTCGCGGTCTGCGAAATCGTTGATGTCGAGCGTCAACGAGATTGCTGCACGGGTCTTCTCGGCCGCGTCGGCTTCGATGCGGCCGGACTTGACGGCGCGAGCGAAGGACTTGTCCAGGCGAGCCTTTGCGGCGTCGGCCGTCGCCTGACTCGTTTCGAGGATCAGTACGGAACTTCCCGAGCGTGCGCACATTTCGGCGATTCCGGCACCCATGGTGCCCCCACCGATGACGCCTACGAGTTCGATTGTGCTCATTTGAGCAGCGCCCGCGACATGACGACACGCTGAATCTGGTTGGTGCCCTCGTAGATCTGAGTGATCTTGGCGTCACGCATCATGCGCTCGACCGGGAAGTCCGTGGTGTATCCGGCACCGCCGAAGAGCTGCACGGCGTCGGTGGTGACCTCCATGGCCACATCGGAGGCGAAGCACTTCGCCGCTGCGGAGATGAAGCCCAGGTTCTTCTCGCCGCGCTCGGCACGGGCTGCGGAGCTGTAGACCATCAGACGTGCGGCTTCGACCTTCATCGCCATATCGGCGAGCATGAACTGCACGGCCTGGAAGCTCGAGATCGAGGTGCCGAACTGCTTGCGGTCCTTGGTGTACGCGATGGCCGCGTCGAGGGCACCCTGTGCCAGACCGACGGCCTGCGCGCCGATGGTGGGTCGGGTGTGGTCGAGGGTCTCGAGGGCAGTTTTGAAGCCTGTGCCGGGCTCGCCGATGATGCGATCGCCGGGAATCTTGCAGTTCTCGAAGTACAACTCGGCGGTGGGTGAGCCCTTGATGCCGAGCTTCTTCTCCTTGGGGCCGACGACGAATCCCTCGTCGTCCTTGTGCACGATGAACGCCGAGATGCCGTTGGCACCCTTGTCGGGGTCGGTCACGGCCATGACGGTGTACCAATCGGACTTGCCGCCGTTGGTGATCCAGCACTTGGAGCCGTTGAGGATCCAGTCGTCACCGTCGGCCTTGGCGCGGGTACGCATGCTCGCCGCGTCGGAGCCCGCCTCGCGCTCGGACAGGGCGTACGACGCCATCGCACCGCCGGCGAGGGACGGCAGAACCTGCTTCTTGAGCTCCTCGGAGCCCTTGAGAATCAGGCCCATCGTGCCCAGCTTGTTGACGGCGGGGATCAGCGAGGACGACCCGCATACGCGAGCGACCTCTTCGATGACGATGCAGGCGGCAACCGAATCGGCACCCTGACCGTCGTATTCCTCGGGAACGTGAATGGCGTTGAAGCCGGAAGCGTTGAGCGCCTTGAGGGCCTCTTCGGGGAAGCGCGAGTCCTCGTCCACCTCTTTGGCGTACGGGGCGATCTCCTTCTCCGACAGTGCTCGAATGGCTGCACGCAGTTCGTCGTGCTCCTCGGGCGATTGATACAGATCGAAGTCGGGGTTTCCGGCCATGTCGGCCACGCTCCTTGAAGATAGGGGGATCAGCACTGCCCAAGCTGGGCACTCAGTGCCAAGGCTGATCCCATAGTACGTCCACAGTCGTATGACTTCAAGGATGGGTTCACCATGTACGGCACTGAGTGCCATCGAGGGCGTGAGTCACGCGGTTGTGTGATCGGCCAAGGCGTCGACCACTTTGGCGACGGATACGCCCCGCGGAAACGAGGCGACGACGATCTCGCCGAGGAACTGCGCACGCACCTGCGCCAACGCGGTGCGCAGGTCGCTGACCGATGTGGGCAGGCCATCACGAATCATCCGTCGCAGGATGTAGTTGTGCGTTGCGGTCACCGATGCCGAGAACTGCAGGATTTCCAGATGCGAGTGCTCCGGGCGCACTCGCTGTAGATACTCGACGAAGAGTCGGTCGTAACGAAAGACGGTGACGATCTCTCGATCGCGGAGCGCAGGGTTGCGGTGCACCACCTGGTAGCGCAGGCGCGACATCTCGAGCCAATCGGAGAATCGCTCGTACACCTGCAGCGCAGCGTCGCACACCGCCTGCCAGGGATCGCCTTCGTTCGAGTCGAGAAATGCGCTTGCCTGCTCGAGCAGGATTTCGTGATCGGCGAAGACGACGTCTTCCTTGGCGCGGAACTGGCGAAAGAACGTCCGTCGCGAGATTCCGGCGGCTCCGGCGATGTCGTCCACCGTCGTCGACTCGTAGCCCTTGACCGAGAACAGGTCGAGTGCGGCGGTGGCCACGGTCAGCCGGAAGTCGGTGGTTTCGTCGGGTTCTCCGCGCATGTCAGTGAAGGTAGCTCGAGTCCGGCCGGTCGTGGGTCTCGCGCAGGTAGGGTCGTAGGTCACACTTGCGTACGAAAGGACCAGCTCACCGTGGCTCTCGTTGCCGGAATCGACTCCTCCACCCAATCGTGCAAAGTATTCGTCCGTGATGCGGAGTCGGGGGAGTTGGTCCGCCAAGGGCGAGCCGGTCATCCCGACGGCACCGAGGTCGATCCGCAACGGTGGAAGGACGCGCTCGACGAGGCCGTCGCCGACGCGGGCGGGCTCGACGACGTGGCTGCGGTGTCGGTGGGCGCTCAGCAGCACGGCATGGTCTGCCTCGACGACGGTGGATCGGTGGTCCGTAAGGCGCTGTTGTGGAACGACACCCGGTCGGCCCGATCGGCAGACGATCTGATTGTGGAATTGGGCGAGCAGACCGGCGGCGACGGCGGGCAGGCCTGGGCCGACGCCGTCGGCGTGGTTCCGCTGGCCTCGATCACGGTTGCCAAACTGCGGTGGCTGGCCGACAACGAGCCCGACCACGCCGATCGCACTGCGGCGGTGTGTCTTCCGCACGATTGGCTGAGCTGGCAACTCGGCGGGGCATCGGGTCTCGACGCCCTGGCGACAGATCGTGGCGACGCCAGCGGCACCGGATATTTCTCCGCGGCTACCGGCGAGTACCGAAGAGACTTGTTGCAATTGGGCTTTCGCGGTCGAAACCCGGTGTTGCCCCGAGTGGCGACACCGAACGAGGCCATCGGCCACACCGCCGCCGGGGCGCTGATCGGGCCGGGCACCGGTGACAATGCCGCCGCTGCTCTCGCTCTCGATGCCCAGCCCGGTGACGTGGTCGTATCGATCGGCACGTCCGGCGTCGTATCGGCGGTGACCAGCGCGGCAGCGGCCGACGGTTCGGGTCTGGTCGCCGGATTCGCCGACGCCACCGGCCGTCAACTGCCACTGGTCTGCACCCTGAACGCCGCCCGCGTCCTCGATGCGACGGCGCGGATGCTGGGCGTCGATCACACCGAACTGTCGCGGTTGGCTCTGTCGACGACGAGCGACGGACTGGTGATGGTGCCGTACTTCGAGGGCGAGCGCACGCCCAACCTCCCCGACGCATCCGGTGCCGTTCATGGTCTGCGACTGAACAATTCGACGCCAGGGCACCTGGCGAGGGCTGCCGTGGAAGGTCTGCTGTGCGGTCTGGCCGACGGTATCGATTACCTACGCGCACAGGGCGTGGACGTGCGGCGAGTGCTGCTGATCGGCGGCGGCGCGAAGTCCGACGCGCTCCGGGCCCTGGCCCCGGCGATTTTCGGAGCTCCGGTGATCGTGCCCGAGCCCGGCGAGTACGTCGCCGACGGCGCAGCCCGCCAGGCGGCGTGGACGCTGGCCGGAACCAGCGAGCCGCCGACCTGGGCGCAGGCATCGTCACAGACGTACGAGGCCGATCCCACCCCGGCAGTGCGCGAACGCTATGCCGGTTATGCAGGCACTCAGGGGATCAGGCGCGCATCTCGATAGCGCTGGATCACCGAGGCGATGGCGTCGGGTGTCGACCGGAAGCCGAGGAACCCGGCCTTCTTGGACTTGTTCATGTCCGTGAGGCATTCCATGTCGCGGCCGAGGTCGCCGTCGGTGTGCCACCACGATGCCAGGCGGGAAACATCGCTTTCCACCAGATCGTGCTTCTCGGCGATGCGCTTCCATGCGGCGGCCGCGTCGGACATACGGGGTTCGAGGGGACGCGGCTCGGTATCGAAGCCCTCGGGCGTGACGCCGAAGTGCTCGGCGAACTGCGGCCACAGCCAGCGCCATCGAAAGACGTCACCGTTGGCGATGTTGAACGCCTCGTTGCGCGCGTTGTCATCGGTTGCCGCCCAGACCATCTGCTCGGCGAGCAGGTCGGCGTCGGTGAGGTCCGTCAGTCCGTTCCACTGTGTTTCGGAACCGGGGAAGACGAACTTCTCGCCCAGTTCCTTGCAGATCGATGCGTAGACGGACAGCGTCAGCATCATGTTCATCGCGTTGCCCACGGCAAAGCCGGAGACGGTGTGTGCGCGGTGCACGCTCCATCCGAACCCGTATTTCGCTGCGCCGGCGAACAACTCGTCTTCCTGGGCATAGTAGAAGTTCGGTGTGTCGAGCCGCGATTCGGTTTCGTGGAACGGCGTCTCGGCCATCACTGCCTCGCCGTACGCATCGAACGGGCCGAGGTAGTGCTTGAGTCCGGTCATCAGCGCGACGTGCTTCACCGACTCGAGTGGTCCGAGGACGTCGAGCACGTTGCGCAGCGTCGCCGAGTTCACCCCGATGTTCTCCTGTTCGGAGTCCTTCTTCATCCACGCGGTGAAGAACACGACTTCGGGGCGGAGGTCTGTCAACGCATCCGCGAGGGACCGAGGGTCCAGCAGATCCGCCGCCACCGGCATGACACCGTCGACGGGGGTACTTCCGCTGCGACTGAGTCCGTAGGTGGTCCAGCCTGCATCGAGTGCTGCGCGGCACAGCGCCTGCCCGGAAATGCCGGTGGCACCGACGATCAGTGCGCGCGTGGTGTTCGTAGTCATCGTGATCGTCTACCCATCGTGGGGCGATGCAACACGTGACGCGGCCCTCAGATCACAGCGAGTACCTGTTGCCCGACGAGCACGAGTGCTCCGACAGCGGAGACGGTGATCGCGACGATGCGTAGGCGTCGACGATCGAGGACGCGATTGACCACTCGGGAGAGCAGGAAACCGAGAACGGTAGCCGGGGCGAGGAACACGAACAGCGTGGCGGTATGGGCGTCCACGGCACCCGCCACCGCCAGCACCGCCAGCGAGATGAGTGAGCCGACGAGGAAGAAGCAGCTCATGGTGCTGCGCAGTTCGGCTCCGGTATTGCGTTGCCACACCAGGGCCATCGGGGGTCCGCCGATGGAGGTGGCCGTTCCCAGAATTCCCGACGCGGCGCCGGCCACCACCAGATTCCGTCTGTGCGGCAACGGGACCCAGCCGAAGGAGGTCAGAGCGACGCCGGCCAACACCACGAGTGCGAGCATGACGGCCAGTCCACGCTCGGGTAACAGGACGAGCAGTAGTGCTCCGACTGCCGAACCCGGTAGGCGGCCGGCCAGCGCCCACCCCGCGCCCGACAGGTCGAGCGCAGTGCGATCGCGAATCAGAACGAGCACACTGACGACGACGGCGAGCATGATCAGCGTCGCGGGGATGAGGCCGGGATCGACGATGGCCACAATGGGTGCGGCGAGCATGCCCATGCCGAACCCGATGGACGCCTGCATCGCCGATGCGAAGAAGATGGCCAGGGCGACGACGAAAAATCCGGTGATGCTCAGGTGTGTCGCCATCACGTCCCGGCAGCAACGAGGCCGAGATTGCCTGCTACGAGCGGGTAATGGCACTCGGCGATGTGATCGGCCTCGTCGGCATCGAGCGCCACCGGGGGTGCCTCACCGGCGCACAGTTCGGTCGCTTTCCAGCAACGCGTGCGGAAGCGGCATCCCGACGGTGGATTGAGCGGCGACGGCACCTCGCCCTTCAGCAGGATCTTCGTCCCCCGGCTCGACGCGTCGAGTGTGGGTGCCGCTGACATCAACGCCGCCGTGTACGGGTGCGCGGGACGGTCGAATACTGCTTCGGTAGCGCCGGATTCGACGATACGGCCCAGGTACATCACCGCAACGCGGTCGGCGACGTGCCGGACCACCGACAGATCGTGCGAGATGAACACGTAGGAGATGCCGAGCTGCTTCTGCAGGTCGTTGAGCAGGTTGAGCACCTGTGCCTGGACCGAGAGGTCCAGCGCCGAGACCGGCTCGTCGCAGATGATCACGTCGGGGTTGAGCGCCAGGGCCCGGGCGATACCGAGTCGCTGGCGTTGACCGCCGGAGAATTCCTGCGGGAAGCGGTTCTCGTCGCTCGGGCGCAGGCCGACCAGATGCAGCAGTTCACGCACTCTGGCAGAACGGTCACGCCGAGTCTTGTAGAGGCCCTTGTGGGTTCGCCATGGTTCACCGATGATGTCCCCGGCCGTCATACGCGAGTTCAGTGAACCGTACGGATCCTGGAACACCATCTGTACTCGTCGACGCCACGCGAGAAGTTCCTTGCCGCGCAGGGCGAACGGATCGGTTCCATCGAAGGCGACGGTGCCCGAGTCGGGTCGCTCGAGCATCATCAGCGTGCGCGCAAGAGTGGATTTACCGCAACCGGATTCACCCACGAGGCCGAGGGTCTCGCCGCGTCGTAGGTCCAGGTCGATGGCGTCGAGGGCGCGGAGCTTGCCGCGGCCGACGTCGAAGGTCTTGTTCAGTCTGCGCACGGTCAGCAGTTGCTCAGACATGGCTGGTTACCTCGTTCGGGAAGTGGCAGGCCGACATCCGGCCGGTGCCGACGGATTCGAGCGGTGGGCGAGTGCTGATGCAGATCTCTCGGGCGAGAGGGCAGCGGGCCTGATAGACGCACCCGTCGGGGATCGAATGAAGGTCCGGCGGGGTGCCGCCGATCGACTTCAGATCCTCGCCGCGGACGGCGTGGACAGGTACCGAATCCAGCAAGCCCTTCGTGTACGGGTGGCGAGGTTCGCCGAACACCTCGGACACCGGTCCGGTTTCTACGACATTGCCCGCGTACATGATTGCCACTCGGTCGGCCTCCTCGGCCACCAAAGCGAGGTCGTGGGTGATCAGGACGACGGCCATGTCGTGTTCGGTACGCAGTTCCTCGATCAGGGCCATGATCTGCGCTTGCACGGTGACGTCGAGGGCGGTGGTGGGTTCATCGGCCAGCAGCACCGACGGACTCAGGGCCACGGCCATTGCGATCAGCAGGCGCTGGCGCATGCCGCCGGAGAACTGGTGCGGGTACGAGTCGGCTCGCGATTCGGGCTCGGGGATGCCTACGCGGGCCATCAGCGCGATCGCTTCCACGCGCGCTTGTTTGGCCGACATGCCGCGGTGGATCCGGAACGGTTCGGCCAGTTGAGTTCCCACGGTGTAGACAGGATTGAGTGCCGTCAGCGCATCCTGGAAGACGATGGCCAGTTCGGTGGCCGCGATGGTGCGTCGCACCTTGGTCTTGGCGGTCACCAGGTCGACGTCACCTATCTCCACCGAGCCACCGGTGATGTCGGCGATCGGCTCGAGCAACCCGACGATGGCCTGCGCCGTCATCGACTTGCCGCAGCCCGATTCACCCAGCAGAGCGAGCGTTTCGCCGCGGCGGGCGGTGAAGGTGACATGGTCGACGGCGCGAATGATGCCCGACGGCGTCCGCAGATCGACGGTCAGTCCGCGTACGTCCAGTGCGACGCTGTCGGTGTCCGGGCGCTGGGGTGCAGTTGCCGGTGCGCTCATGAGTCGACCTTTCGTGCGGGAATCAGGCGAGACCGCTTGGAGCGGGGGACATTGAGTCGCCAACGCTGTGCCGGATCGGTGGCGATGCGGGCCCACGCGGCGAGAACAGTGGCCGAGACCGTCGTCAACACGATGGCCAGGCCGGGGAAGAACGAGAGCCACCAGGCCGTCTGCAAATACGTCCGGCCCTGCGACACCATCAGGCCCCACGAGACGTCCGGGGGCTGAATACCGATGCCCAGGAAGCTCAGTGACGATTCGGCGAGGATGACGAAGCAGAAGTCGAGGGTGGCGACGGTGAGCAGGGTCGGCAGCAGGATCGGAGCGACATGGCGTCTGATCACCGAGCCGCTCTTCGCGCCGAAAGTACGAGCGGCATCGACGAACAATCGGCTCTGTAGCTCGGCGGACTCGGCGCGGGCGGTACGCAGGTAGATCGGGATACGTGTGACCGTCAGGACCAGAACGATGTTCGCGGCGCTGGGCGAAAAGACGTAGAGCACCACGACGGCCATCAGCAGGGACGGAAAGCTGAGGATGACGTCGGCGACGCGCATCGCCGCGGTCTCGCGCCAGCCACGATGGAAACCGGCCCACATACCGATGAACGAGCCGATGATCGCCGAGAGGATGACGGCCGGAATGGCCACCGAGAGTGTGGTTCTGCTGGCGACGATCAGCCGGGCCAACATGCTCCGGCCCAGTGGATCGGTGCCGAGGATGTTCATCGCGCCGGTGTCGAGGGTGAACGGTGGCAAATTGGAGCGATCGAGATCCTGATCGGTCGCGGCGTCACCGACCAGCATGGGGCCGAAGATCGCGGTGAGGAAGACAAGAACCAGGATCGCGGCGGCGACGGTGGCCACCCGGTCTCGCAGGAGTAGCTTCCACAGCGGGGCCGACGCCTTACGAGATTCCACCGGAGTCGTGGGTGGAACATCCTCGGGCTCGGATGTTTTCGGTGCTTCGAAGTCGAGTGACATGTTCTTACCTAGACCTTCACCTTGTCGCGAACCCGGGCGTCGAGCAGTGCATAGCAGGCATCGATGACGATGTTGAGCACGAAGATGCTCACTGCCGTCAACAGCACGGCCGCCTGCAGAACGGCGAAGTCGCGCTGCAGGATGGCGTCGATCATCAGTTTTCCGATTCCGGGCCAGCCGAAGATGGCCTCGACGACCACCGCGCCGTTGACCAAGCCGACCATCAGGTCGCCTGCGACGGTGAGTGCCGGCGCCGCGGCGTTGCGCAGAGCGTGGTGGGTGACGACTCGAAGATCGCCTGCCCCTTTACTTCTCGCGAGTCGAACGTACGGTGCGGACAGTGCCGAGACCATCGCACCACGCACCACCTGTGTCAGTACCCCGAGCGGACGAATGAGCAGAGTGGCGATCGGCAACACCCAGGAGAGCATTCCGCTGTCCACACCGGAGGTGGGCAGCCAACCGAAGACGATGGCGAAGACATAGACGCCCATGATGGCGAACCAGAAGTCGGGGATGGATGCGGCCGTCATCGACAGCAGGCTGGAGATGCGATCGGCCAACGAGTTCGGTCGGTACGCGGCCCAGCAGCCGATGATCACGGCACCGAGTATGGCCAGGAACATCGTCGCAAAGGCGAGCTGCAGCGTTGCGGGAAAGGCACGTAACGCCATCGCCGACGCGTCCTCACCGGTGCGGAGCGACTGCCCGAAGTCGAGCTGGACGACACCGTTGAAATAGTCCATCAGCTGCGTCAGTACGGGCTGATCGAAGCCGTTGGTGGCGCGGAAGGCTTCGCGCTGGGCCTGGGTGGCCGACTCGGGCAGGTACAGGCTGGTGGGATCGCCGGTGAGACGGGCGAGGAAGAACACGCCCAGCAGTACGACGAACAGTGGGATCAGGCTGGTGTAGATCCGTCGGCGCAGAAATCTGAACATGTCAGGGCCTCTCGGTATCGGCGCGCGTCATCGCGGCGAGGTGCATTTCGTCGACCGTGGCCGAGTTCGGCGTGTAGTCGACCGAGGCGGCCTTGGCGAGCACCCCGTTCATGTGCGCGATGTAGGCCATCTGCATGATGTCCTTCGGTTCGTCCGCGAACACCTGCGCGTACGCGGCCTGTCTTTCTTCTCCGGTGAGGGCACCGGCGGCGGCGATCTCCTTGTCGAATTCCGCTGTGCCGTAGGCGCTCTGGAATCCGTCACTGGTGAAGTACTGGTCGACGGTGAAGGCCGAGTCGCCGGCCTGATTGCCGTGCTGAATCACCAGCAGATACGGCCCGACGTCCGGGAACGGGCGTTCCTGGTATTCGGCGGTACCTGCGGCGTCCATCATTTCGATCTTCACGTTCATGCCGATCTTGGACAGCGAGTTCTGGATGACCTCCACAGTCTCGTTGATCTTGGGGAACTGTCCGGTGCGTCCGATCAGGCGAATCTCCGTCTCCACCGGTACCCCGTCTGCTCGTGCCTCGTCGATCAGCGTGCGGGCCTGGTCCATGTCGTAGGGCCACGGCGTCAGGTCCTCGTTGTAGCCGACGACACCTTCGGAAATCAATTGTGCTGCAGGGGAACCGAGTCCCCTGAAGAGGGCCTTGACGATGCCGTCGCGATTGATCGCGTAGTTGATCGCTTGCCGAACCCTCATATCGTCCAGTGGTGGCTGGGCGGCCTGGATGCGCAGCGCTGTCGTTTCGTTGTTGGGGTAGGCGACCCCGAGGTCGCCGGCACCGTCCTCCGGCCCGACCGACGTGGCGATCTCGGCCTCGCCGTTGGTCACCATCGAGGCACGGACACTGCCCTCGCTGCGCCACTGGTACTCGGCCCTGGCGTACTCGGGCCTCGGGCCCCAATAGGTTTCGTTACGTACCAGGGAAAGCTTCTGGCCGTAGTCCCACCGTTCGATCGCGAACGGTCCCGTTCCAATGGGCTCCCGCACCCGCTCGGTATAGCTGGCAGTACGCGGGACCATTTCCACGAACGACAGACGCAGCGGCAGGATGGGGTCGGGCTCAGGAGACTCGACCGTCAAGGTGAGAGAATCGACGGCGCGGACCACCAGGTTCGCGTCGCCGAACACATACCCCTCGACGTTGCATCCCAGTTCTGAATTCACCGTGCGGTCGATGGAGAACGCGGCGTCCTCGGCCTCGAAGGGACTCCCGTCGCTGAACGTCACGCCGGGGTGGATGGCGAACGTCCACTCGGTGTCGGAGGTCTGCTCCCAGGAGTCGGCGAGCTTCGGTTCGAGATCGCCGGTGCTGGGGTTGCGCTCCATGAGCGGCTCGGTGATGTTCGATCGAGTGACGACGCCGACCGACGTCAACGACACGTCGCATGCTTCCAGGGTGGGTGGCTCCTGGGGGAGGACGATGCGAAGAGTGTCCGCGCGGGCGGCTCCGCCGTTGTTGGAGTTGGCGACGGTGCATCCGCTGGCGATCAGCGAAAGTGACAGCGCGCCAACGGCTATTGCGACGACACGGTGGGTCCGTCCCTGCTGCACGAGGAGTGCAGGGCTCATAGTGGCCTCCAGTGGAAAAAGGATCCGCGTCTGCTGGTTGCAGCCGAATCTGTGACGGTAGACACACGGTATGAGCGTGCGATCTCTACCGTCAACCGGACGAAATCGACTTTTCAGCCAGTTTTTTGGGTCACACACGACGTCTCGGTGAGGCAACAGTCACATCCGTAAGGGGCTGACCAGGTCCGATGGCAACCCCAATGTTCGACGCGGCATCGGCTAGGCGTTGTTCATGCCGTTTGGGTATCGGTCCATGTTATTTCCGTGTTGGACAGGTATCCAAGAGGCGGAATACCGTACAGGAAACGCGCACGTTCCACCATCTCGCGAGGAGAACAATGGTCACCGTCAGCTCAGGGAAACCGTCTGTGTCGCAGCAGGATTCGCGCCGAAACGGTCGGGTGCTTCGAGTGGGACCGCTCAAGCCGTCGCTGATGGACACATTGGTTGCCGACTACGACGCGCTGGAACTGCCCGAAGGCGACGAGCGCGAGGCCTTCCTCTCAGAGCACGGCGAGTCGGTCACCGCGGTTGTCACCTCCGGTCGCACCGGGGTCGATGCAGCGCTGATGGCGCGCTTGCCGCAGCTCGGTGCCGTCGTGAACTTCGGCGTCGGCTACGACACCACCGATGTCGACGAGGCAGCTCGCCGGGGGATCGCGGTCAGCAACACCCCCGATGTGTTGACCGACTGTGTGGCCGACCTCGCCGTCGGGCTGGTGATCGACACCGTGCGTGGGCTGCCGGCCGCCGAGAGATTTGTGCGAGCCGGGCGGTGGCCCGCCGAAGGCAACACACCGCTGACGCGTCAGGTGACCGGCAAGCGGGTGGGAATCATCGGACTCGGTCGCATCGGTTCGGCAATTGCTGACCGGCTCAGGGGTTTTCGCTGCGAGATCTCGTACCACAATCGCAACGAGATCGACGGTTCGCCGTACACGTACGCGGCGAGTCCTACCGCGCTTGCAGAAGACGTCGACGTACTGATCATCGCTGCCTCCGGCGGTTCGGGGACTGCTCATCTGGTGGATCGCGCGGTGCTCGAAGCGTTGGGGTCGCAGGGGTATCTGATCAACGTCGCACGCGGAAGCGTCGTCGACGAGGAGGCCCTGATCGAGTTGTTGACAGCAGGTCGGCTGGCCGGAGCCGGTCTGGACGTCTTCGCCCACGAACCGAACGTGCCCGACGCACTGCTGGCGATGGACAACGTGGTGCTGCTGCCGCACGTGGGTAGCGCAACGGTGGAGACGCGCGCCGCGATGGAAGCCCTCACGCTCGAGAACCTCGATCGCTTCCTGGCGGACGGCACCCTCGTCACCCCGGTGACGCAGTGACCGTCGTTGTCGGCTACTCGCCGACCGTCGAAGGAAAAGGTGCGCTCCCCTTCGCCTTTCACGAGGCACACATGCGCGGAACGGACCTGCTCATCGTGGCCGAGGACAACAGCGCAGCCGACGCCGACTTCGCCGCCACCGTCGAATCGGCTCGCGAGGAGACCGCGGCCGTCGGTGTCACGACGACGATCCACGACAACGAACCAGGCCGCTCGCACGCCGACAATCTGATCGACCTGTCGTTCGACGAGCAGGCTCAGCTGGTCGTCATCGGCATCCGGCGTCGATCACCGGTCGGAAAGCTGTTCATGGGCAGCATCTCTCAGCGCGTTCTCCTCGAGGCGCACTGCCCGGTGACGGCCGTCAAGCCGCCGGTGGGGACGCCGCGCTGACTACGCTTCATGGGCGGGTCCTGCCGTTTCGAATCAACACCACGATACCCAGTCCGATCAGGGTCAGAATCAGTGGCGCAACTATCGCCATGTTCGAGCCGATCGCAGTGAACAGGACGAATGCGGCGAGGGCCGCAAGGAAGTACACCGCAGCGAAACGTGGTGTCCAGAAAACGGTATGCACGCGATCCTCCTGGGTCGGAAGCCAGATGCGGCAGCGCCGGTGGACTTCCCGGCACACGGGTAGATCATGAGGGAAAGTAACGAGTTTGCACAGCCATGCCACGGAGACGGCCCCAGTCGCTCTCGATGGACACGCTGAACGTGTCCAAGATCCGGGGCGGTGCGTGCTGCGTTGCCCCACGGCGATTGTCGGACCATCGATCACGCTCCTTGCCGACAAATTATTCATCTGCCCACCGCCGAAGATGAGCATCTGGACAATAGGTCGGCAAACGGGGACCATCCATCGCCTACACCGATCGTGACACACCGCAAGCAGCAGGGACGGGTGGGAGCGGAGTGGCAACCTCACACCGCTTTTACCGACTGCGCGCCCCCGTTATGACGTGATCGGGGGCGCGCAGTCGGTTGAAAGGGCGCTCGCTTGCGGTTTCGGGCACGCTCTCGATCAGCGGCGCGTCACGACCACTCCCGCGTCGGAAGCACGTCGGTCATGAAGCGGTGCAGTGCCGGGTTGTCGTTGTCCACGCGCCATGCCGCGTCGAGTTCCACCGGCCGTTCTCGCACGGTCCGAACCGGCCGGAACACAACACCTTCCGGCCGCATGGTCGACGCCGTTTCCGGTACCAGCGCCAATCCGATGCCGGAACGAACCAGCACCAGCATCGTGTGGACCTGGGTCACGTACTGCACATAGCGCGGGGTGACGCCGACGATGGTGAATGTACTGATCAGCAGCTCGTGGAAGTACCGAGCATCGACCGGCGAGTACATGATGATCGGCTGGTCGTCGAAGTCCTCCACCGACAGCTCGTCCTTCACGGCGAGAGGGTGGTCGTGCGGCATGGCTGCGATCAACGACTCGTGCAGCACCGGCCTCGACACGATTCCCGGTCGTTTGAGCGGGGGCCTGGCGAGGCCCAGATCGAGATCGCCGACGGCCAACGACTCCATCTGTGCCGCCGAGACCATCTCGCGCAGAACGAGTTTCACATCCGGTAGCTTCTCGCGCGTGGCGTCGAGCAATTGCGGCAGCACTGCATGGGCGGACGCACCGGTGAATCCGACGACTACGGTGCCCAGATCGCCGGTGGGGACGCGTCGCACCGTCAGCAGTGCGCCCTCGGCGAGATCGAGGATGCGTCGGGCCTCGGGTAGGAAGGCAGAACCTGCGGCCGTCAGGGTTACCGACCGACTGGTGCGGTCGATGAGCTGTACTCCAACTTCGCTTTCGAGCTGTTGAATCTGCCTGCTCAGGGGCGGCTGCGTCATGTGCAGTCGCTCGGCTGCGCGCCCGAAGTGCAGCTCCTCGGCGACGGCGATGAAGCAGGACAGTCTGTTGAGCGAGAACATCGATTCATTCCTTGCATCGCGGAGTGAGAGTCGTTGTGCCTTTGTGTATGAATTTAGCGCACTCATCGAAGCTGCCTACGGTTATCAATCTTCCCTCCGGTAAGAGTAGAGTTGCCCGCGGAGCGGACGCGCACGGTCGTGATCCCTCGCACCCATCGAACGGAGTTGTCGTGTCTCGAGCTGCCCAGGTGTCTGCCACCGCCGTCGAAGACGTCTCGGTTCTGGGCGCGTTGCGCTCGCCGCGCCGGCTGAAGATCGAGGTCCTCGGCGGTCTCGTCGTGGCCCTGGCGCTGATTCCCGAGGCAATCTCGTTCTCGATCATTGCCGGAGTCGATCCGCGCGTCGGGCTGTTCGCCTCGTTCACCATGGCAGTCACCATCTCCATCGTCGGTGGTCGCCCGGCGATGATCTCTGCGGCTACCGGAGCCATTGCCTTGGTCGTGGCCCCACTGGCGCGGGAGTACGGCCTCGACTACCTCATCGCCGCGGTGATTCTCGGCGGAGTTCTGCAGATCGTCCTCAGCGTTCTCGGCGTCGCCAAACTGATGCGGTTCATCCCGCGCAGTGTCATGGTGGGTTTCGTCAACGCGCTGGCAATCCTGATCTTCACCTCGCAGGTGCCGTATTTGATCGGGGTGCCGTGGTTGGTCTACCCGATGGTCGCAGCCGGCCTGATCATCATGTTCTTCCTGCCCAAGCTCACCACTGTGGTACCGGCTCCGCTGATCGCCATCGTGATCCTCACCGCCGTCACGCTCGTCTTCGCTCTGGCTGTCCCGGATGTCGGCGACGAAGGAGAATTGCCGTCCTCGCTGCCGTCGTTCCTGATCCCGAATGTGCCGTTCACGTTCGACACCCTGTCGATCATCGCGCCGTTCGCACTGGCCATCGCTCTGGTGGGTTTGCTCGAATCGCTGATGACCGCCAAACTCGTCGATGACATCACCGACTCGCACTCGAACAAGAGCCGTGAGGCGTGGGGCCAAGGAGTGGCGAATCTCGTCACCGGTTTCACCGGCGGTATGGGCGGCTGCGCAATGATCGGCCAGACCATGATCAACGTCAAGGTCTCCGGTGCCCGCACCCGAATCTCGACGTTCCTTGCCGGCACCTTCCTGCTCATCCTGGTTGTCGGTCTCGGCGACATCGTCGCGCTCATTCCGATGGCCGCGCTCGTCGCGGTGATGATCATGGTGTCGATCGGCACCTTCGACTGGCACAGCATTCACCCGAACACGTTGCGGCGCATGCCCAAGAGCGAGACTCTCGTCATGGTGGCGACCGTCGCGGTCACCGTCGTCACCCACAACCTCGCGTACGGCGTCGTGGTGGGTGTCATCACCGCGATGGTCTTGTTCGCGCGCCGCGTCGCACATTTGACCGAGGTGGTCGACGTCGCGCATCCGGACGAGAACACCCGGGTGTACGCAGTCAAAGGCGAGTTGTTCTTCGCGTCGAGCAACGATCTGATCTACCAGTTCGACTACGTCGGTGATCCGAAGAACGTCGTCATCGACATGTCCGAATCGCATATCTGGGACGCCTCGACCGTGGCGACCCTCGATGCCATCACCACCAAGTACGCGGCCAAACGCAAGTCGGTCGAGATCGTCGGCCTGAACGCGCCGTCGACCGAGCGGCACGATCGACTCAGTGGAAACCTGGGCGGCGAGCACTGATTAGGGTGGTTGGTCGGGCGACGAGAGGCGGCACATGGCAGACGACGGCATGCACATGCAGATCGGGCAGGTAGCTCAGAAGACCGAGCTGTCCATTCGCACCGTTCGTCACTATGACGACGTCGGCCTGGTTACGCCCTCTGCCCGCTCTGCTGGCGGATTCCGGTTGTACACGGAGACCGATGTCGATCGACTGCTCGTCATTCGTCGGATGAAGCCCCTCGATTTCACGTTGGCCGAGATGAAGCAGCTACTGGAATCTCTCGACGTTCTCGGAGACGAGAACGCGGCCGACGACGCGAGGTCGTCGGCCGCGGCCTTCGTTCGCGAGTGCCACACCAAGGCCGAGGACAGTTGCGCCGCGTTGCGGCGGCAGCTCGCCTACGCAGAAGAGCTGACCGAGGTGTTGTCGACTCGCGGAGCCGCAGCCCGGAGCCGGTAAGTTCGGCTCTAGCGGCCGAAGCTACTGCATCCGGGTTCAACCGGAATTCCCGCGAGGCGGTCGTCCAACCACGCGAACGCCGCGGGAGCTCCGCTGGCGGCAACGATGCTGTGCTCACCCAGGTATTCCTCGAGGCGGACGTCGGCTCCGCGTGAACACCACTTGTCGAACACGGCCTCGGGACCTTCCTTCGGAATCCAGAACTCCTGCTGTCCGTGATACATGAACACCGGTGCCGTCGGGGTTCCGCCGTCTCCCAATCGATTCTGATCGGCAACCGCGAGCGCCAGCGGCGAATTGAACGCATCGGGAGTGATGGACAGTGACTCGATGCGGATCGGAGCAACGACTGCGAGCGGTGCAATCCCGACGATGCACAGGTCCTTCGACGCCTGTGCGAGCCGCCACCCGTCGTCGTTGTAGAGCGAGAGCATCTCCGGGTACTCGCGCGCAACGCCCATCGCTGCCGCGAGGAACACCGACGCCGCCAAGTTGCCGTTCATGGATTGACGTAGCAGCGCGAAGTCGGTGGGCGTTCCGCCGAACGCTGCGCCGACAATGTTCAGTTCGGGGGCGTACGCCGGAGCCTCCTGCACGGCCCAGCCCGATGCGATCGCCCCACCCGAGTAGCCCGTAAGACCCAGGGGCGCAGTCGGATCGAGGCCCACAGCGGCGGTCGTGACCGCGCCGCGCAGACCGTCCAGTACGGCGTGCGCCGCCATCGGTCCGACGGCGTACGCATGGCGTGGCCCCTGATGGTCGGTGACTACGACGGCGTAGCCCCGAGCCAGAAGCAGCTGCACAGGTGCCATTTCCGGAGCGATACCGCGTTGCATGGTCCACGAGGGCTCACACGTGGCGCCGAGCGAATCGATGGCCATGTTGTAGGCAACAACAGGCCGTGGACCCGGCGAGGTCCAGGATGCGGTCGGGACGATGACGCTGGTGACAATGGCAGCGGGGCGGTCCTTCGCGTCGGTCGAGGCGACCAGCAGTTGGGTGGTGGTGACCGGGGTGAGAAGTGGTCCGACGGTGACGCTTCGGGTCCGCAGAACTGTTCCAGGGGCGGCCATTTCGTATCCGAGCGGCGGAACGACCCACGGATCGTCGAGCGGTGTCGCAGCGATCGACTCGGCGGTTCGCGGCGGATTCTGGAAATCGCCGAGTGGATCGGCAGCCGCCGACCATTGCCCGCCCGACACCACCAATGACACCGCAGCGCCCACTGCTGCACATCGACGGCCGAACTTCGCGTACTTCCCCATCGGAGACCCCCCGGTCGAAGTTCCGGATCGTTACCGGAGCTTTCCGAACGACTCTAGGGGCCGGAACCATCTACAGGGGCCGAACGTACTATTTGCCCACCTCGTCACTGACAGGACATGCTCTAGCCGTCGACGACCACCGGGACGATGAGGGGCTGACGGCCCAGGGTCTGCTTGGCCCAGCGGGCCGATTCCTGCACGATGCGCTTCTCGATGTGCTCGCGCGAGGCAACCTTGACGTCGCTCTCGCGGGTCAGTGTCTTGCCGATCGCCTTGGCCAACGAGTCGAATGCGTTTGCCTCGTGGGCGAATCCGCGTCCGATGAAGTCGACGTCGTCGACGAGCAGTCCGGTATCGGGATCCACGATCGCGATGACGGTCAGGACTCCCTCGTTCGCCAGCAGGCGACGTTCGGCCAACGAATCCTCGGTAACCCCACCGACGGCACTGCCGTCGACGTAGACCAGTTCGATGGGGACGGAACCGGTGATCTGCGCGACGCCGTCGAACAGGTCGATGACGCTTCCGTTCTCGGCGATCAGGACGCGATCGCGCGGGACGCCGGTTCGGATCGCGAGATCGGCGTTGGCACGCAAGTGTCGTGACTCTCCGTGTACCGGAAGCACATTGGCCGGCTCGAGAATGTTGTAGCAGTAGACGAGCTCGCCTGCGCTGGCGTGGCCGGAGACGTGCACCTTGGCATTTCCCTTGTGCACCACCCGTGCACCCTTGTCCACGAGGCCGTTGATGACGCGGTAGATCGCGTTCTCGTTGCCGGGGATGAGGCTGCTGGCCATCAGCACGGTGTCGCCCTCGCCCACCTTGATCTGGTGTTCGCCCGACGCCATACGCGACAGCGCGGCCAGTGGCTCACCCTGTGATCCGGTGCAGATCAGCGTGATCTTGTTCGCCGGAAGACGATTGAGTTTCGGCAGGTCCACCACGAGCCCGTCGGGCACGTCGAGGTAGTTCAGATCGGTCGCAATCTTCATGTTGCGCACCATCGACCGCCCGACGAACGCCACTTTGCGACCCTGCGCATGTGCGGCGTCGAGAACCTGTTGAATGCGGTGCACGTGACTGGCGAAGCTCGAGACGATGACGCGTCCCGTCGTTTCGCGGAACACCTTCTCGATGGCCGGGACCAGGTCTCGCTCGGAGACCATGAAGCCGGGCACCTCGGCGTTGGTGGAGTCGATGAGGAGTAGATCGAGCCCTTCCTCACCCAGGCGAGCGAAGCTACGGAGGTCGGTGATTCGACCGTCCAGCGGGAACTGGTCCATCTTGAAGTCGCCGGTGTGCAGCACCAGACCGGCGTCGGTACGAATGGCGATGGCCAGACCGTCGGGAATCGAGTGGTTGACGGCGATGAACTCGAGCTCGAACGGGCCTTCCTGACGCGTCTGCCCCGCTTCGACCTCGATCAACTTCGTCGAGACCTTGAACTCCTCGAATTTGGCGGCGAGGAAATGCAGCGTCAGCCGCGACGAGATGACGGGAATGTCGCCACGCTCGCGGAGCAGGTACGGGACGCCGCCGATGTGGTCCTCGTGTCCGTGCGTCAACACGATCGCAACGACGTCGTCGAGACGATCCCGGATGCAGCTCCAGTCCGGCAGGATGACGTCGACGCCGGGCTGGTGCTCCTCGGGGAACAGCACGCCGCAGTCGACGATGAGCAGCTTCCCGTCGAATTCGAAGACGGTCATGTTGCGGCCGATCTCGCCGAGACCGCCGGTCGCGATCACGCGAAGGTGCCCTGCCGACAGCGCTGAGGAGGATCGCTTTCGAGGTGCGGCGGGGGATCTGCGTTGGCGTGGTGATCTAGACATGGCGTCAACGCTACGGGGGCCTCCCCACCTGGCTTCGACCCCGGTCCGAAGATCTTGGAATTACGCGCATTCTTGCCTCGTCCGGACAGCTCGGAAATCGGGCTCGCGTGCTCGAATCTCCGGTGTCGAGTATCCGGGAAACCATTGCGGAATCGCGCGTCATCACTTTAAAGTGATGACGCGCATCATCGGATGCTGGGTCGGGAGGGAATCGACGACATGCACATTCATACGGTCGTGATCATCGGCAGCGGATTCGGTGGACAGTGCGCCGCGAAAGCCTTGCTCGATCGCGGCATCGACGACTTCGTCATCCTCGAAAGGCGTCCCTTCCTCGGCGGCACCTGGAAGCAGAACCGCTACCCGGGCGCAGCTGTCGATGTGCAGAGTCCGCTGTACTCGATCGCGTCGGAGCCCTTCGAGTGGTCGCGCATGTTCGCCGAGCGCGAGGAGCTCGAGCGCTACACCGACCACGTCCTCGCATCGAACGGCCTGCCGGCCCGAACACACGTCGATACCGACGTCCAGAAGATCGAATGGGCGGGGGACCACTGGACTATCGCCACCTCACGCGGCGATTACGCGGCCACGTTCGTCGTCAACGCGTCGGGCCCGCTCAGTACACCCGTGATCCCACCGTTCTCGGG
The DNA here is from genome assembly GCF_054960675.1 of Rhodococcus sp. PSi06. Lineage (NCBI taxonomy): Bacteria > Bacillati > Actinomycetota > Actinomycetes > Mycobacteriales > Nocardiaceae > Rhodococcus > Rhodococcus sp. PSi06. Next base: position 528,857 of record NZ_JBHNYO010000001.1, on the reverse strand, counting down.
TCGAGAGAAGTTTCAGGGCAAGCAGTTCCACACCAACGACTGGGACACTTCCTACGATCACTCCGGGAAACGGGTGGCGATCGTCGGTAGCGGTGCCAGCGCCGCACAGGTGATCCCCGCGATCCAACCCGACGTGGAGGCCTTGCACGTCTTCCAGCGCACCCCGCACTGGGTGATGCCGCGTCACGATCGAGAATTCACGGCGTTGCAGCGAAAGTTGCTGCGCATCGAGCCTATTCGGAGGGCCGTGCGCGCCGGCATCTACTGGAGCCTCGAAACCCGCATCATCGGGTTCAAGTACTCGCGAAGAATGCTGAAGGCCGTGGCCCAACGAACCGCGTTGACGCACATCGAGTCTCAGGTTGCCGACGCCGACCTTCGGTCGAAGGTCACCCCGGACTACACCATCGGCTGCAAGCGAGTCCTTCTTTCCAACACCCTCTATCCGGCGCTGGGGCAATCGAACGTCGCCCTGCACGACAAGAACGACGGCATCGCCGAGATCACCGAGACCGGAATCGTCACCACCACGGGCGAACACGTCGATATCGACCTTCTGGTGTGGTCTACCGGATACGACGCCACCGACGGTGTCATCTCGTACCCGGTGATCGGACGCGACGGCCGAGCCCTGTCCGACGTCTGGGATCCTTACCCGCGTGCCTACCTCGGCACGACGATCCCCGGCTTTCCCAACCTGTTCGTCGTCACCGGACCGAACACCGGAATCGGACACACCTCCGCCATCTTCCTCATCGAGGCGCAGATGGAGTACATCGTCCGGGCGGTCGACGCCGTCCGTAAGTCCGGTGGTCTGGCGATCGAAGTCACGGCCGCGGCCGAGCAGCAATACACCGAGAAAATCCACCGGGATATGGAGGGCACCGTCTGGAAGGACGGCGGTTGCCACAGCTGGTACCAATCCAAATCCGGTCACGTCGTCGCCATGTTCCCGGGCTTCAGCTTCACCTTCCGTCGGTGGGCCAAGCGTTTTCGCGCGCGAGACCACCATGTTCACATGGCACCGACGGTGACCACAGCACGAGGCGAGGTGTCGGCATGAGAGATTTCTCGGGCCGGGTCGCGTTGATCACCGGAGCAGCAGGCGGCATCGGTTCCGCCGTCGCCACTGCGCTGCACCGACGCGGCGCCTCCATCGTTCTGGTCGATATGGAATCGACCGATCTCGAATCGTTGGCGTCGAAGCTGGGCAACGAGCGAGTGGCCGTCGCCTATGCCGATGTCACTGCGCGGGAGCAACTCGACGCGGCTGCTGCCACTGCGATCGATACCTTCGGGAAACTCGACATAGTAATGGCCAACGCCGGAATCTCCAGCGGTGCACAGGCATCGACGATCCGATCCATCGACGACGGAGTCTTCGAGCGGGTCATCGGCGTCAACCTGCAGGGGGTGTGGAACACGGTGCGCGCGACACTCCCACACGTCGTCGAGTCCGGCGGATACGTGTTGCTCACCTCGTCCACGTACGCGTATCTCAACGGACTGGCCAATGCGCCGTATGCCGCATCGAAGGCGGCAGTCGAACAACTCGGCCGCGCACTGCGTTCGGAACTGGCCGGCACCGACGCGACGGCCGGAGTGCTGTACCCGGGCTGGGTGGCGACGCCGATCGCCGAGGTTGCATTCGGCGGTGACACCGTCGCGACCGAGATGACCGCCCGAGCCTTTCCCACTCCGCTGGTCCGCCCGATCACACCGGACAAGCTTGCCCGCGCTGCCGTACGAGGGATCGGACGTCGAGCTCCACGTATTGCCGTTCCCGGCCGATGGATCCCGATCTCGATGCTGCGCGGAATCGTCAACCCGATTCTGGACGCCAAGATGGAGCGAGATTCCGAATTGATCCGGTTGACAGCCGAACTGGATGCCCGACGGCCATGAGCGCCGTGTCCGACGCCGCCGGACGTGCATACGGCGGCGAGAGTGCCGCCGATCGCGACGATCGCAGGCGCAGACAGTTGATGGACGCGGGACTACGGGTGTTCGGCAGCACCGGGTACCGAGCCGCCACTGTCCGCGGTCTCTGCCGCGAGGCCAAGATCGCCGACCGCCACTTCTATCAGTACTTCGACAAGACCGAAGATCTCCTTCTCGCCGTCTACGCCGAATGCATTGCACAACTCACCGATTCGGTATCCGACGCCATCACGCAGGTGGATCGGGAAGGTGATCTCGAGAATGTCGCGAAGCAGTTGCTCGACCCCTTCTTTCAGGTGATCGAAGATCCGCACCTGGCCCGCGTGGTGTGGATGGAGGTGCTCGGCGTCAGTCCTCGCGTCGAGCAGACATACCTGACGGTGATGCAGCAGTTCGGAACACTGTTGCTCGGCTACATCCGTACCTTCGTCGACGACGTGCCGTTGGACCCCGATCTGGATCCGGACTTGCTCGCCACTGCACTCATCGGCGGAATCAGCCACACCGCAATGACGTGGTACCTCAGTGGCTACGCCGCAGATCGTCGAACGGTCGTTGCCACGATTGCGGCCATGCTCGTCCACATCGTCGCCCCGCAGCAGGTGTAGCAACCGATCACCAGCGTGGGCAGGTGTTCTCGAAGCTCGGATCGATGCTCTGCATGTATCCGGTGTCGTCGCGGTCGCGGATACCGCAGTCGAGGTACTGCTGATGCAGTGTCGCCAGAGCGTCCTCGTCGATCTCGACGCCGAGTCCGGGTGAGGTGGGAACGGCCACCGCGCCGTCGACGAAGTTCAACACTCCTGGCACGACGACGTCCTCGTGCTTCCACGGCCAGTGCGTGTCGCAGGCGTAGGTCAGATTCGGTGTTGCGGCAGCAAGGTGAACCATCGCGGCCAGACTGATGCCGAGGTGGCTGTTCGAGTGCATCGACAGGCCCATCTCGAAAGTGTCACAGATTCCGGCGAGCAACCTCGAGCGCTGCAGGCCGCCCCAGTAATGATGGTCGGACAGCACCACCTGCACCGAGTCCTTCAGCACGGCAGGTTTCAGGTGGTCGAAGGCTACGACACACATGTTGGTCGCGAGTGGCATCTTCGCCTCGCGCGCGACCTCGGCCATCCCGTCGAGCCCGGGTGTCGGGTCCTCGAGGTATTCCACGATGCCGTCCAGCTCGGAGGCGACGCGGATCGACGTGCCGACCGTCCACGCGGCGTTGGGGTCCAGCCGCAGCGGCAGCTCCGGGAATGCCTGCCGGAGCGCCTTGATTCCGGCGATCTCCTCGTCGGGTGGAAAGACGCCGCCCTTGACCTTGATGGCCTCGAAGCCGTACTCGTCGATCATCTTTCGGGCCTGCCGTACCAGTCCGGCCGGGTCGATTGCCTCGCCCCATTCATCCGGCTGTGCGCCGGGGTGCGCTGCCCACTTGTAGAACAGGTACGCGCTGAATGGAACCGAGTCCCGCACTCTGCCGCCGAGCAGATCGGACACCGGCCGACCGAGCACCTTGCCCTGCACGTCCAGGCAGGCGATCTCGAACGGCGAGAACACTCTGTCGGTTGTGCTGGCGGTGGTGATCATTCCCGCGACACCGTCGCCACCGGTGATCGACAGCGTCCCCAGAACAACATCGATGGCGTCTCGAATTGCATTGAGACCGAACACGTCCAGGCCGGTGATGGCCTGAGCTGCCGCCTCGAGCCGAGCCAGATGCGCAGTGTCGGCGTATGTCTCACCGAGCCCGACGACGCCGTTATCGGTGTCCAGTTGGACGATTGCGCGCAGCGCATAGGGCTGATGCACCCCGACCGTGTTGAGCAACGGGGGATCGACGAAGGCGATCGGAGTGATCCGGGCGCCGGTGATCAGAACCGGTTCCCGCATCAGTGCACCGCGAGCTCGTCTGCCAGCACGGCCCGGCCGGCGGCAACGATAGCGGTGAGTTCCTCGAGATGCGGTGCGCTGATGTCGATCAGCGGCGGGCGAACGGGACCTGCCTCGATACCTTCCATCGTCACGCCGGCCTTGATCAGGGAGACGGCATAGCCGGGTACCTTGTCGCGCAGGCGCACGAGTGGGTGGAAGAACTCGCGAAGCAATGCGGCAGTGAGCTTCTCGTTACCACTGTCCAGAGACCGGTAGAACGCCAGTGCCAGTTCGGGGGCGAAGGCGAACGTCGCGGAGGAGTACAGCGTGACACCGATCGCTCGGTACGCCTGCTGCGAGACCTCGGCGGTGGGTAGTCCGTTGAAGAATTGGAAGGGCTTGCCCGACGGCTCCAGGGCATCGAGCACAGCGCGGACGATGCGGCCGACCTGATCGAGATCACCTGTGCCGTCCTTGAATCCGACGACGGTGGGCAGCTGCGCTACCTCGATGGCAGACTCTTCGGTGAAGCGCGCATTGCCGCGGTTGTAGACGATCAGCGGCAGATCGGACGCGGCGGCCACGGCCTTGGTGTAGTTGACCAGACCGGCCTGCGGCATCGTCACCAGGTAGGGCGGCAGCAGCAGGATGCCGTCGGCACCGTTGGCCTTCGCAGCCACTGCGAACGCTTTGGCCTGCGCGACAGATCCGCCGGCACCGGCGTAGACCGGAACACGACCCGCGACGATGTCGACCGCGGTACGCACGATCGTGCCGAACTCCGCGAGTTCGAGGGCGTGGAATTCGCCGGTGCCGCAGGCGATGAACACTCCACCGGGTCCCGCGTCGACACCCTTCGCGATATGAGCGCCCAATAGGTCGTAATCGACCTCACCGGAAGCGGTGAACGGGGTGACGGGGAAGAACAGGACGCCGTCGAGCATGGAAATCTCCTCGAAAATTAGGTGGGGTGAGTCAGTCTTGGGTGAGCCGGCCGTCGATCCGGCGGAAAATTCCGTCGGGATTGCCGTCGGCAATTGCGCTGGGTAGCAACGACGTCGGCACGTCCTGGTAGGAAACAGGTCGGAGGAAGCGCTCGATGGCGAGCGATCCGACCGACGTCGTGCGGGAGTTGGAGGTGGCGGGGAAGGGACCGCCGTGCACCATGGCGTGGCCGACCTCGACGCCGGTGGGCCATCCGTCGAACAGGATGCGGCCGGCCTTGAGTTCGAGAACCGAGAGCAATTTGCCTGCATCGGCATGATCGGACTCGTCGGCATGGACGGTGGCGGTCAGCTGCCCTTCCAGTAGCGCGGCGACGTCGCGAACCTGCTGGGCGTCGGTGCAGCGAACGATGAGGCTCGATGCGCCGAACACCTCGGCCTGCGCCGCCTCGGACGTGAGAAATGTATCGGCATCGGTCTCGAACAACGCTGCGCGGCAGGCATTGGGAGCGTCGGTCTCGGTGCCTCGGGCGAGCTCGGTGACGGAGTCGGACAGGGTGGCGACGCCGTCCGCGTAGCTCGAGGCGATGTTCGGGGTCAGCATCGTGGTGGGTGCGGATTCCTGTACAGCGGCTGTGGCCGCTTCGGTGAAGGACTGCAGTCCGGGCCCGTCGACGGCGATGACAAGACCGGGGTTGGTGCAGAACTGACCCGAGCCCATCGTCAGCGATGCGACGAAGGCGCGGCCGAGCTCGGCTCCGCGGGAGGCGAGTGCGCCGTCCATGACGAAAACGGGGTTGATGGAACTCATTTCCGCGTACACCGGGATCGGCTCACGACGACCGGCTGCGGCGGCGACGAGAGCCGTTCCACCCGAACGCGATCCGGTGAATCCGACTGCCTTGATGCGAGGGTCGGTGACCAAGGCGGTGCCGAGTCCTCTGCCGGAGCCGAACAGCAGAGAGAATGTGCCCGACGGCATTCCGGTGGCGGCGACGGCGTCGGTGATGGCGCGTCCCACCAGTTCGGACGTTCCCGGATGTGCGTCGTGCGCCTTGACGATCACCGGGCATCCGGCCGCAAGTGCGGAGGCGGTATCGCCCCCGGCGACAGAGAAGGCGAGCGGGAAGTTGCTGGCCCCGAACACTGCAACCGGTCCCAGCGGAATCTGCCGCTGGCGGATGTCGGCGCGGGGGAGCGGTGAGCGCTCGGGCTGAGCGGGATCGATGCGGGCACCGTTCCAACTGCCCTCGCGCAAAACCGAGGCGAACAGGCGCAGTTGTCCGGTGGTGCGACCGACCTCACCGGTGATGCGAGCCAGTGGCAGTCCGGACTCGGCGACAGTGCGCTCGATCAGTGTGTCGCCGAGGGCCGCAATGTTGTCTGCGATGGCCTCGAGGAATTGAGCCCTCGTCTCCGAGGAGGTGGCACGGTAATCGGCGAATGCTTCGGCTGCTGCGGCACAGGCTTTCTCGACGTCGCCCTCGTCCCCGTGGCCGTAAGCAGGCTCGAGATGTGCGCCCGTGCTGGGGTCGATACCGTGAATCTGCGTACCGCCACCGAAGACCGGGACGCCGGCGATGATCATCCGGCCGGTGAGGTTGGTGGACTGTGTCGTCGACGCTGTCATGAGGTGACTCCTAAGGCTGTGGTGCGGTACGTGCGCTGAGGCCAGACCGTGACCTGGCTCATAGCTCACCACGGTAGAAGGCTCATCGATACATGTCCAAGTCGAATAATGTCGCTTTTGATGCAGTCACGGTATCGATCTTGCTGCCAGGTGTGATGAGCGTGTTCCGCGGCCACCGATACCGTGACTGCATCGGTTGATGCGCAGATGGTCTTGGACAGGAATCAATGGACACTCTTACTGTCGTGTGAGCCGAGTCACCGATGGAGTACGAGAGAGGCCGGACATGAACGTCCACACCAGCACACCCGTCGTCACCGAGATGCGTGTCATTCCGATCGCGGGGCACGACGACATGTTGCTGAACCTCAGCGGAGCTCACGCCCCGTACTTCACCCGCAACCTGGTGGTGCTCATCGACTCGGACGGGCGCATCGGCGTGGGCGAAGTGCCGGGCGGAGAGGCGATTCGGCAGACTCTCGAGGACGCTCGTTCGCTGGTCGAGGGCCAAGGGATCGGCCACTACAACGCGGTGCTGGCCGAAATGCGTCGCGCGTTCGCCGATCGTGACTCCGGTGGCCGCGGAGCACAGACCTTCGATCTGCGGGTCGCGATCCACGCAGTGACCGCGGTGGAATCGGCCTTGCTCGACCTGTTGGGCCAACACCTCGGCGTCAGCGTCGCAGCACTGTTGGGAGACGGCCAGCAGCGTGAGAAGGTTCAAGCACTGGGCTATCTGTTTTTCGTTGCCGATCGGAACAAGACCGACCTCGCCTACCGCGGTGCCGTCGACGAGGCGGCCGGGGCCGACGACTGGATGCGTATCAGGCACGAGGAGGCCATGGATCCCGAGTCGATCGTGCGCCTCGCCGAGGCTGCGCAGGCGCGCTACGGATTCCAGGACTTCAAACTGAAGGGCGGTGCGCTGCCTGCCGCCGAGGAGGCTGCCGCGGTGCGCGCGCTGGCCGAGCGATTCCCGAAGGCTCGAATCACGTTGGATCCCAACGGTGGTTGGCTGCTGAAGGATGCGATCGAGACGTGTCGTGGACTACGCGACGTGTTGGCCTACGCCGAAGACCCCGTAGGGCCGGAGGGCGGCTTCTCCGGTCGTGAGGTGATGACGGAGTTCAAGCGCGCCACCGGATTGCAGACCGCCACCAACATGATCGCCACCGACTGGCGCGAGATGGGCCACACCGTCCGCTCCGGTGCCGTGGACATCCCACTCGCAGACCCGCACTTCTGGACGATGGCCGGTTCGGTCCGCGTTGCTCAACTGTGCGATGCGTGGGGTTTGACGTGGGGTTCGCACTCCAACAATCACTTCGACGTCTCACTGGCCATGTTCACCCACGTTGCCGCGGCTGCGCCGGGGAAGATCACCGCCATCGACACTCACTGGATCTGGCAGGACGGGCAGCGAGTGACCAAGGAGCCGTTCACGATCGAGGACGGCTACCTGACAGTGCCCGACAAGCCGGGCCTGGGTGTGGAACTCGACTTCGAGCAGATCGACGCGGCACACGAGCTGTACCAGAAGGAAGGTCTCGGCTCCCGCGACGACGCCATCGGTATGCAGTACCTGATCGAAGGATGGACATTCGACAGCAAACGGCCGGCACTGGTGCGCTGATGAAGGTTGTCGTCGGCGATCGAAACGTGCTGCCGCACCGCGAGCAGTTCGAGGCGAATCTACCCGCCGGAACAGAGGTGATCTGGTGCGTTCCGTTCGACGAACGTCGGATCATCGAAGAACTTGCCGACGCGGATGTGTACGTCGGCGGCAAGTTCAGTGCGGCCATGGGTGCCGCAGCGCCGAAATTACGTATGGTGCACGTTGCCGGTGCCGGAACGGACAACGTCGATCGTTCTGGATTGCGCCCCGATGTGCGGGTGCGCAACACCTTTCATCACGAGCAGTCGATTGCCGAGTACGTCGTGGCGGCAACGGTGATGCTACGCCGTAAGTTCCTGCAGCAGGATCGTGCACTTCGTGCGGGTGTGTTCGCCACTGCCGTCTACGACCCGAGCATCGCGAAACCGCTGTCGCTGAGCGGTGCTCGCATCGGCTTCGTCGGGTTCGGGCACATCGGCAAGCGAACCTGGCAACTGTTTCAGGCGTATGGGGGAACCGGTGCTGCGGTCACCGGGAGCGGCCGGGCCACGGGTGATGGGCTCGAGTGGGTCTCCGATGCAAAGGATTTGCGAAAGCTGGCCGAGTTCGCGGACGTTCTGGTGGTATCCGCGCCGCTGAACGAGCACACCCGCGGCATGATCGGAGCCGAAGAACTGGGCAGGCTCGGCGGTGACGGGGTACTCGTCAATGTCGGTCGTGGTCCCCTCGTGCAGGAACAGGCACTGTTCGACGCGTTGTCACGTAACGAGATTGCCGCAGCCGCCATCGATGTCTGGTACAGCTACCCGGGCCCGGACGGGATGGGCGAACCCAGTTCTCTGCCTTTCCGTGATCTCGACAACGTGCTGATGACTCCCCACTCGTCGGGCGTCACGCATCACACGTTCGTGGGCCGGGTCGCCGACATCGCGTCGAATATCGATGCCCTGGCGGTATCGATCCGCCGGTAAATGGTGTTGGACGCGCATTGTTCGTCGAAATAGGCTGTGAATCAACGTAATCGACTATTTCAGGAGTAGCAGATGACGATCGGCACAGACAAACCGACCAGCGGCCTCACCGCCCCGAATGCGGCGATCATGGCACTGGCCCCGGGGGCTGCGAGCATCGACCGTATCGCGGAGGTGACGCTGTCCTCGATCGTGCTGCCGCTGCAGAATCCGATCAGCGACGCCAAGGTGCTCACCGGTCGGCAGAAGGCAATGACCGAGGTGGTGTTCCTGTTCGCCGAGATTCGCACCGAACAGGGCCATGAGGGAATCGGTTTCGGTTATTCCAAGCGCGCGGGCGGGCCGGCCCAGTTTGCCCATGCCCAGGAAATTGCGCCGGTTCTCATCGGCGAGGACCCGAACGATATCGGCAAGATCTGGACCAAGCTGGTGTGGGCCGGTGCCTCGGTCGGCCGCAGCGGCGTTGCCACGCAGGCGATTGCCGCAATCGACATCGCACTGTGGGATCTCAAAGCCAAGCGGGCCGGGTTACCACTGGCCAAGTTGATCGGCTCGGCGCGTGATTCGGTGCAGACGTACAACACGTCCGGCGGATTTCTGCACACGCCGATCGAAGAGGTCATCGAGAACGCTGCGATGTCGTTGTCGAACGGCATCGGGGGCATCAAAATCAAGGTGGGGCAGCCGGATTGGCGAACCGACATCGCCCGCGTCACTGCGGTCCGTGAATTCCTCGGTGACGATGTCCCGCTGATGGTGGACGCCAATCAGCAATGGGACCGCCCGACGGCGCAGCGCATGGGCCGAATACTCGAACAATTCGATCTCGTCTGGATCGAAGAACCCCTCGATGCCTACGACGCCGAGGGGCACGCTCAGCTCGCTCGCAGCCTCGACACCTCCATCGCGACGGGTGAGATGTTGGCGAGCGTCGGCGAGCACGTGCGGCTCATCGAAGCCGGATCGGTGGACATCCTGCAGCCCGACGCGCCCCGTATCGGCGGGATCACGCAGTTCCTGAAATTGGCCACGTTGGCCGAGCACCACAATCTCCAGCTGGCTCCGCACTTCGCCATGGAGATCCATCTGCACCTCGCAGCGGTGTATCCCCTGCAGACGTGGGTGGAGCACTTCGACTGGTTGGACCCGCTGTTCGACGAGCACCTCGAGACCCGTGACGGACGCATGCACCTGTCCGCGCGCCCGGGTCTGGGCTTCACGTTGAGCGAGCAGGGTCGTGCCTGGACGGTGGCGAAGGCTGTGGTGCGCTGACGTGGAGTGCTGACGCGCACGGAACCTCGTAGCCCATCACTTCCATGCACGTGGCGCGAAGCGCACCGGTACTGTCTGCCGGGTGACAGACGCCCGCCAGCCATCGCGATGGTCCGCGATCTTCCGGCCGACCCCGGTCCGGCTCATGGCAGCGGGATTCGCGCTCGCCATTGCCCTCGGTGCACTGGTGCTGATGATTCCGGCGGCTACCCTGTCCGGCGATTCCACCGGACTTCTGCAGGCGTTGTTCACCTCTACCTCGGCGGTCAGTTTGACGGGGCTGATCGTGGTGGACACCCCGGTGTATTGGTCGGGGTTCGGGCAGGGCGTGATTCTCGGGCTGATTCAGATCGGCGGTTTCGGGATCATGACCATCGCGTCCCTGGTGGGGCTGGTCCTCGCTGATCGAATCGGGCTGCGCGGCAGGCTGAATGCGGCGGCGGAGGTCCGCACGTCCGGGCTGGGTGACGTCCGAAGCGTCGTGGTCGGCGTGGTTCGCACCAGTGTGATGATCGAGGGCGTGGTCGCCCTCTGTCTGGCGGCGCGGTTCTTCCTCGGATACGACGAGTCACTCGGGCGCGCTCTGTGGCTGGGAATCTTCCATTCTGTGTCGGCATTCAACAATGCCGGCTTCGCCTTGTTCAGCGACAACATGATCGGGTTCGCCACCGACCCGTGGATCTGCGTGCCCTTGTTGATCGCAGTCGTGTTGGGCGGCATCGGATTTCCGGTTCTGTTCGAGATCGCCCGCCGGGTTCGCGCGCGTGCCCGGGGCAGTCGACCGCACCCCCGTTGGTCACTCCACACCCGAATGACTCTGACCGTCACCGGCGTTCTTCTGGTCCTCGGGCCGACCGTGGTGATGTTGTTCGAGTGGTCCAGAACTCTGAGTGGGTTCGGCTTCTGGGGCAAGATGATGGTCGCGACGTTCCAGGGCGTCATGCCGCGAACCGCAGGGTTCAACAGCGTGGATTACGCCGATGTCGACAACGCGACGTTGCTGATCACCGATATTCTGATGTTCATCGGCGGTGGCAGCGGCGGCACTGCCGGCGGTATCAAGGTCACCACGTTCGCGCTGCTGCTGTTCGTCATCCTGGCCGAGATTCGCGGCGACCGCGAGGTGACGGTGTTCGATCGTCGAATCGATGCGCGAGTGCAGCGTCAGGCGTTGACCGTTGCCCTGATCGGCGTCGCTCTGGTCGTGCTCCCGGTCATCACGCTGTTGGCCGGCACGAACTTCGACCTGGACGTGCTCCTGTTCGAGGTCGTCTCCGCGTTCGCGACCGTCGGCCTGTCCACGGGTATCACCGCGCAGTTGCCGGGCTGGGGCCAAGTAATCCTGATCGTGCTCATGTATCTGGGCCGCATCGGCTCCATCACTCTGGTCAGTGCCCTCGCCGCCCGCGACCGCGGACGGCGCTACACCCTCCCCACGGAAAGGCCGTTCATTGGCTAGGAAACCGTCCTCCGACGTCGTTGTCGTTCTGGGTCTGGGCCGCTTCGGTAAGTCTCTGGCCCTGGAGCTGATGGACCAGGGAGTCGAGGTGCTCGGCATCGACAGCGACGAGGCCGTGGTCCAGCGCGTGGCAGACAGATTGACCCATGCGGTGGTGGCCGACACCACCGACGAGGAGTCGCTACGGCAGCTCTCGGTGCACGAGTACGACCGTGCCGTGGTGGGTATCGGCTCCAATCTCGAAGCAAGTCTGCTCACCGCGTCGGCACTGGTGAACCTGTCGATGTCGACCATCTGGGCCAAGGCTCTGAGCAACGCGCACGCCAAGATCCTCAGCCAGATCGGCGTCCACCACGTCGTCCGGCCCGAGCACGACATGGGCAAGCGAGTAGCTCACCTGGTGCGTGGACGGATGATGGACTACATCGAGTTCGACGACGGTTTCGCGATGGCGAAGACGTCACCACCGGCTTCGCTCATCGGAAAGACGCTCGGCGAGAGCGGAGTTCGCACCGAGCATGGGGTCACCGTCGTCGCGGTCAAGCGTCCGGGCGAAGGGTTCACCTACGCCACCGCGAACACGATCATCGACGCGGGCGATACCGTTATCGTCTCCGGCCAAGTCCGCGATACCGAACGATTCAGTGAGCTGACCTGAGCGCCTCGAGGGTTGCCCTCGCACCGTTCTCGTGTAGCGATGCAAGTTGTTTCGTGTATGCGGACACGAAGCGCTCGTTGTCGATCAGGTCGCCGAACACTGCCCGGTTGGCGATGAACGCCGTCGGGTTCTCGCGCTGACTCTGCGCGATCGGCACCAGTGAATCTTTCAGCTGATCGACGATCTCGATGGGATTGCCGGACTCGTCGACGGCCTCGGCGTAGCGGGCCCAGCTCGCCACCACCGCGGTGGAGCGGACGATCTCGCCGCCGGTCTCGAGGTTCTTGCGAATGACGGGCAAGAGCCACTTGGGGATTCGGTCCGAGGACTCGGCACACAGACGTGCGACGGTATCGCGAATCTCGGGGTTCGAGAACCGCTCGATCAAGGTCCGCTTGTAGTCGGCCAGGTCGATACCGGGGACCGGCTGCAGCGTCGGGGTCGCCTCCTCGTCCATGTACGCGAGCAGGAACTCCGCGAACAGTGAATCCTGGCAGACCTCGTGGACCAGACGGTAGCCGCTGAGATAGCCGAAGTAGGCGAGTGCCTGATGGCTGGCATTGAGCAGCCGAAGCTTCATCAGCTCGTAGGGAGTGACATCGTCGACCACCTGTACCCCCACGTCCTCCAGCGGCGGACGGCCGAGCGTGAAGTTGTCCTCGAGCACCCATTGGGTGAAGGGCTCACCGGCGACAGGCCACTGATCGTCGATGGCGTAGCGCAGTGAAAGCTGTTCGGTCACTTCCGGAGTCGTGACCGGCGTGATGCGATCGACCATCGAGTTGGGGAATGCGCCCTCTGCCTCGATCCAGTCGGCCAGCACCGGGTCCTTCAATCGAGCGAACGTCGTGAAGGTCGACTGCGCCATATGGCCGTTGCCCTCGATGTTGTCGCAGGACATGATGGTGAACGGCTTCAGGCCCCGATCCTTGCGTCGAGCCAACGCCTCGACGACCAGTCCGAAAGTGGTTGCCGGAACGGCTCCGTCGGCGAGATCGGCGACGATGGCCGGATTGTTCGCGTCGAACTCGCCGGTGGTGGCGGAGAAGTTGTATCCACCCTCGGTGATGGTGAGCGAGACGATCTTCGTCGTGTCGGCCGCCATCTTCTCGATCACGGCCTCGGCGTCGTCCGGTGCGAAGAGATACTCGACGATGGAACCGATGACACGGGTGTCCCAGGTGCCGTCGGAATGCTTGAGCGCCAACGTGTACAGGCAGTCCTGTGCCTGCATGACGTCGTTCATGCGGCGGTCTCCCGGCAGTACACCGACACCGCAGATTCCCCAGTCCAGTGCTTGCCCTTGCTGAAGCAGACGGTCGACGTACATCGCCTGGTGCGCTCGATGGAAGCCGCCGACACCGAAATGCACGATGCCCACAGTCACCTCGGACCTGTCGTACGTCGGGACAGCGACGTCCTCGATGAAGTCGGAGAGGTTCTGTGAGTTCAACTTCATGCGTTCGTCTCCTTCGAAAGTCCTGGAATGACCACTGCTTTGATGCTTCCGGGTTCCCTGTCCGCGTTCAACGCATCCTCGACGCGCTCTAGCCCGAACCGCGCCGTCACCATCGCGTCGAGATCGACCATGCCCGACGCCACCAGCGACCGTGCGATCGGCCAGGTGTTGGCGTATCGAAATACGCCGGTGAGCACCAACTCTCGGTTCTGAATCACCGAGATCGGCAGCGGATAGTCGGATCCGCCCATGCCGACGAGAACGACGGTACCGGCCGGCCGCACCGCGTGGATGCCGTCGAACACCGCGCGCGCTGCACCGGAAGCGTCGATGAAAGCATCGACCGTCAGGGAACGCACGTCCTCGGCCGTGGGGTCCAACACTCGGGTGGCACCGAATCGCGTTGCGTTGGCTCGGCGCGATGCATCCAAGTCGGTGACGATCACCTCGGTGGCTCCGAAGGCGCGTGCCACCTGAGCGGTGACGATTCCGACGGGTCCTGCGCCCGCGATGAGCACGCTCGAACCGGCGGAGATCCGGGCCTTCTGTACCGACGCGATGCCGACCGACAGGGGCTCGAAGAGGGCCGCGGCCTCGTCGGAGATGGTGTCGGGAACGTCGTGCGCGAACGTGGATTGAATCAACACGTACTCCGCGAGTGCGCCGTCGATGGGCGGGGTCGCGAAGAATTCCATGGCCGGGCACAGGTTGTAGCGGCCTGCGCGAGATTGGGCACTGGTGGGATCGGGTCGTTGCGGCTCGATGGAGACGCGCCGGCCGACACGGGTGTCGGACACCCCGGAGCCCACCACCACGATGACGCCGGCAGCTTCGTGGCCGAGTACCAGGGGGCCGTCGACGACGAAGTCGCCGATACGCCCCTCGCGGTAGTAGTGCGCATCGGAGCCGCACACTCCGACGGCGGTGACCTGGACGAGCACCTCGTCATGAGCCGGTGTGGGCACCGGCCGATCTTCCATTCGTATCTCCTGCACGCCGGTGAGCACGCTGGCCTGCATGGACTGTGGCACGGGTCGCTGACTGCGAGGGGGTGTTGTGTGGATCACACCTTAATGTTAGCTTAGTGAGCAGATGAACACGAGCTGAGCATCTGCTCACCAGTCAGGAGGCGCAATGGACGGATCGGAGCCCGGCGGGGCGAAGTCCGCGCGGTCCGGGGAGGATCTCCGTCTGGCTCTGCGCGCCGCCACCATGTATCACCTCGAAGGCGCGACGCAGGCGGAGATCGCCGTCAATCTGGGCGTCTCACGCCCGACGGCCGGGCGTTTGGTTGCTCGAGCTCGCGCCCTGGGGCTGGTGACGATCGAGATCAACGTCCCCGACGATCTGCAGGGCACCGTGCATGCCGACGTCGAGCGAGAACTGGAAGCGAAGTTCGGCCTGACCGAGGTGCTGGTCGTCTCGGATGTCATCGACGGCACGGACTCCGGTTACGGATCCCTCGGTCGCGCGGCGGCGACGTTGCTCTCCCGTCGGCTCAAGGATCGCGATGTTCTCGGGTTCACCTGGGGACCCGAGACGGTGGCCGTCGCAAGTTCACTCAAGACCAGGTCCACCAAATGTGCTGCGGTGGTGCAACTCGACGGCTCCATCTCCTCGGCCGACTATCAGACCGGTGTCGAGTACACGCTCGGACGCTGCGCCGCGTATCTGCAGGCGACGCCCATCAGGCTCAATGCACCGCTGTATGCCGATCAGGCCACAGTGGTTGCGTTGGAGCAGGATTCCGTGATCTCGCGCGCCCTCAAGTCCGGGACCGATGCCGATGTGATGATGTACGGCATCGGTCCCGTCTCCACGTCCACCACGTTGTTCGAGGGCAGCTTCATCGACCTCGAGGTGCTCGACGAACTGCGTCGCCTCGGCGCAGTCGGTGAAATCGGCGGACGGTTCTACGACGCAGACGGCAAGGACACCGGAGGATCGCTCCCCGGCCGAACCGTGTCGGTGGGTCTCGACGCCATCAGGGCGTGCGACAGAGCTGTCCTCGTCACCGGCGGACAGCGAAAACACGAGGCGCTGCTCGGTGCTCTGCGCGGTGGGCTGGCCTCGATCCTGGTGACCGACATCGAAAGTGCACGTTGGCTCGTTGCGCACGCCCCGGCAACGGCGACATCCAATGGAAAGGTATTTCAGTGAGGGTTCTACCGAAAGTGGCCGTCGCGGCCTCGCTCGCGACGACCTTGGTACTGTCCGGATGCGCCGGTGCCGGCTCGTTCGGTGGTGACGGTGACGGCAAGACGATCACCGTTGCGATCGTCTCCAATTCGCAGATGTCCGATGCCATTTCGCTCGCGCCCGAGTTCGAGGCCGAGAACCCGGGTATCAATCTGAAGTTCGTGTCGCTGTCGGAGAACGAGGCGCGAGCCAAGATCACGGCGTCGGTTGCCACCGGCGGCGGTGAGTTCGATGTGGTGATGATCAGCAACTTCGAGACCCCGCAATGGGCCGAGAACGGATGGCTGACCAATCTCTCCGAGTACGCCGATGCCACACCGGGTTACGACGAGGACGACTTCATCCCCACGTTGAAGGAGTCGTTGTCCTACGAGGGCAGCATGTACTCCGTGCCGTTCTACGGTGAGTCGTCGTTCCTGATGTACCGCAAGGATCTGATGGAGGCGGCCGGCATCACGATGCCCGAGGAGCCGACCTGGCAGGAGGTCGCCGACGCCGCGGCCAAGCTGGACAGTCCCGGACTTTCCGGAATCTGCCTGCGTGGCAAGCCCGGTTGGGGTGAGGTGCTCGCACCGCTCGACACGGTCATCAACGCGTTCGGCGGCCGCTGGTACGACGAGAACTGGAACGCTCAGCTCAATAGCCCAGAGGTGGAACAGGCCGTTCAGTTCTACGTCGACCTGGTACGTGAGCACGGTCAAGCCGGTGCAGCGACAAGTGGTTTCAGCGAGTGCGGAACGCAGCTCTCACAGGGAAATACCGCGATGTGGTACGACGCAACCTCCGCAGTGTCGGTGTTGGAGGATCCCACCTCGAGCAACGTCGTCGGCAAGATCGGATATGCCAAAGCGCCGTCGGCCGCCAAGGGTGACAACGGATGGTTGTACTCCTGGGCACTCGGTATCCCGAAGACATCCGAGAACCCGGACGATGCCTGGAAGTTCGTCTCGTGGATGACCAGCAAGGAGTACCTGAACAAGGTGGGCAACGAGTTGGGTTGGGAACGAGTGCCTCCTGGCAGCCGCTTGTCCACCTACGAAATTCCCGAGTACGCGGAGGCATCTGCTGCGTACGGGCAGGTCACCCTCGACTCCATCAACGGTGCAGACCCGAACAACCCCACCGTGGATCCGGTTCCATACACCGGTGTGCAGTTCCTGACCATTCCGGAGTTCCAGGACCTCGGTACCCGGGTCAGTCAGCAGATCAGCGCCGCAGTAGCAGGACGAATCAGCGTCCACGACGCGCTCGAACAAGCGCAGCAGTACGCCGAAGTGGTCGGCAAGACGTACCAGGAGGGCCAGGGATGACCACCACCGAAACACGATCGGCGCACGCCGATTCCGAGGAATTCGTACCGAGACCCAGAGCGATCTCGAAGGCGGAAGGGTGGCGTCGCCGCGGCCCACTGCTGCCGGCCATGGTGTTCGCCATTCTGGTTACGCAGGTCCCGTTCCTGTTCACGCTGTACTACTCGACGCAGTCGTGGAACCTCGTGCGGCCCGGCTCGCAGAAGTTCAACTGGCTCAACAACTATGTGGCAGTCTTTCAGGACAGCCAGTTCCGCGAGGTCGCCCTCAACACGGTGATCATGATCGTGGGAACCGTCATCATCTCGGTGGTTCTCGGGTTGTTCCTGGCTCTGCTGCTGGACCGTAAGTTCATCGGCCGCAGCCTGATCCGAACACTGTTGATCACTCCGTTCTTGATCACCCCGGTCGCCGGTGCCCTGATCTGGAAGACAACGATGTTCGATCCCGTCTTCGGCCTGATCAACTTCGCGCTGAGCCCGTTCGGTGTGGATCAGATCGACTGGGTCTCGCGTTACCCGCTGCCTGCCGTGATGGCGAACCTCATCTGGCAGTGGACCCCGTTCATGATGCTGCTCATCCTCGCCGGATTGCAGTCCATGCCCAAGGACATCGCCGAGGCGGCACGCGTCGACGGTGCGGGCCCGGTCAAGCTCTTCCGTGAGCTGACGCTGCCGCACCTGCGCCGATTCATCGAGCTCGGTGCCGTTCTCGGGGCCATCTACCTGGTCAACACGTTCGATGCCGTCTACATGATGACCTCCGGCGGACCGGGTGTGGCGAGTGCGAACCTGCCCTTCTACATCTATCAGCGAGCATTCCTCGGCTTCGACATCGGTCAGGCCGCCGCTATGGGCGTCGTCACGGTCGTGGCCACCATCATCGTCAGCACCCTGGCGCTGAGACTGATCTTCAAGAGCTTCAGCGGAACCGAGGAGGCTGCGTGATGAGCACTGCAACTGTAGACAAGACGACGACCGACGCTGCGCCGATCAAGCGCAAGAGCAAGTGGGGCCCGGGTTCCATCTGGTCCTTCGTGGCCTGGGTGGCCGGCATAGCGTTCTTCTTCCCGGTGCTGTGGATGGTGCTCACGGGCTTCAAGCAGGAGGCCGACGCCTATTCCGACCCGCCCAAGCTGTTCTTCACACCGACCCTCGATCAGTACCGCGGGGTCCTGGAGAGTGGCATCGGCACCACCTTGCTGAACTCGGCGTTCGCGACGGTCGTCTCGACGATCTTCGTTCTGCTGCTGGGTGTTCCGGCTGCCTTCGCACTGTCACTGCGTCCGGTGAAGAAGACCAAGGACGTGCTGTTCTTCTTCATCTCCACCAAGATGCTCCCGGTCGTCGCGGCGATCGTCCCGCTGTACGTCATCGTCGGCGACATCGGAATGTTGGACAACATCTGGACC
Source organism: Rhodococcus sp. PSi06 (assembly GCF_054960675.1). Taxonomy (NCBI): domain Bacteria; kingdom Bacillati; phylum Actinomycetota; class Actinomycetes; order Mycobacteriales; family Nocardiaceae; genus Rhodococcus; species Rhodococcus sp. PSi06. Next base: position 510,122 of record NZ_JBHNYO010000001.1, on the reverse strand, counting down.
CTGGTCGTGCTGTACACCGCGATGAATCTTCCCATCGCCGTATGGATGATGCGCTCGTTCTTCCTCGAGGTGCCGAGCGAACTGCTCGAGGCCGCGAGTATGGACGGAGCATCGCTGTGGACCTCGGTGCGTGAGGTGATCCTTCCGCTCGTCTCTCCCGGAATTGCGGCGACGTCACTGATCTGCGTGATCTTCTCGTGGAACGAGTTCTTCTTCGCCGTCAACCTCACTGCTGTTCAGGCCCAAACGATTCCGGTGTATCTCGTCGGTTTCATCACCGGCCAGGGCCTGTACTGGGCTCAGCTTTCCGCTGCTGCGACGTTCGCAGCACTTCCCGTCGTCCTTGCCGGATGGTTCGCGCAGAACAAGCTCGTGCGCGGTCTGTCCTTCGGCGCAATCAAGTAGGAGAAAGTCTCATGGCTGCAATCACGTACAAGAAGGCATCCTGCGTCTACGAAGGTGCCGACAAGCTCGCCGTCGATTCACTCGACCTCGACATCCAGGACGGCGAATTCGTCGTTCTGGTCGGGCCTTCCGGTTCCGGCAAGTCCACTGCCCTGCGGATGCTCGCCGGCCTCGAGGAGATCGACGGTGGTGCCATCGAGATCGGTGGCAAGAACATGGTGGGGGTGCCGTCGAAGGACCGCGACATCGCCATGGTGTTCCAGAACTACGCTCTCTACCCCAACAAGACCGTCGGGGAGAACATGGGCTTCGCCCTGAAGATGCGCGGTGTATCCCTCGAGGAGCGCACCAAGAAGGTCGCCGAGGCTGCGAAGATCCTCGACCTCACCGAGTACCTGGACCGCAAGCCCGGCAAGCTCTCGGGTGGTCAGCGTCAGCGAGTTGCCATGGGGCGCGCCATCGTTCGTGAGCCGCAGGTGTTCTGCATGGACGAGCCGTTGTCCAACCTCGACGCGAAACTGCGAGTTCAGACACGTACGCAGATCGCGGCGTTGCAACGCAGGCTCGGCACCACGACCGTCTACGTCACCCACGACCAGGTCGAGGCCATGACGATGGGCGATCGCGTGGCTGTGCTGCGCGGCGGCAAGCTGCAGCAGTTCGCCTCTCCGACAGACCTGTACGACAATCCGGTCAACGCATTCGTCGCCGGTTTCATCGGTTCGCCGGCAATGAACCTGATGACGGTTCCCATCGGCTCGGGCGGAGTGCAGATCGGTAGCTTCCTGCTGCCCCTCGAACGCGACGAGCTCACCAGGCTCGCGAGCCTGGGTCTCGACAACGTCACCGTCGGGCTACGTCCGGAGCAGCTCGGCATCGTGCAGGGCGGCGGTGAAGGCTTCGAGGGCAAGGTCGATCTGATCGAGGAACTGGGCAGTGAGTCCTACCTGTACGCGCACCTCGACGATCCGAAGGTCAAGGGTGTCGACGGCGGTCCGGTCTCGCTGGTCGCGCGTTCGGCAGTGCGGGCCCCGGCCAAGATCGGTGAGAGCATCGGCCTGACTCGACTCGACGGCGCGATCCACCTCTTCCACCCCGAGACGGGGGAGCGGATCTAGCGCTGACCGTACGGGGTGCGACGGGCAAGGATCAGTGCCGTCAGGAGCGTCGCACCCCAGAGCAGGAAGATGCCGTCGAAGAACAGGTGGCCGTATTTGACGCTTCGGTTCTCGTCCGACGCGATCAAGCCGATCACCGCTCCGACGAACGACGCGCCGCCCCAGATGATGAGCAGTATCGAGCCGGGCCAGGAGATGCCGAGAATCAAGACCGGCACCCTGGCCCGGTTCTGTGCTTCCAGGCGCGGCCGGTTCATGTAGGCGAGGGCCGGCAGAATGGCGGCGGCAAGTTTGACGAGTGCGAGCACCAGCAGCGCCGTTCGAGCCGTCTGTGGGTCGCGGTCGACCCATTCGGTGGCGAAGGAACCGACAGTGTTCAGCATCCATCTGCCGCCCGCAGCCCAATAGCCGGAGAACGCTGCGTGGACGATTCCCAGTGCACAGGCGATGGCGAAGTATCTGATGGCCACGGTGCCCGAGGGTAGCCGATGTGCCACCCCCGTTCAGGGGTAGCGAGTGAGTGTTCATCTCCCCTACCGTGACGGTGATGGGCATCACACGCGCAGGAGGAAGCATGGCCGACTCGGCTTACACGGCATTCAGGAACGCTCGAGATCTTCTGCTCGACGCGTACGGCGACTACGACCGTGCCATAGAGACTTTCGAGTGGCCGTCGTTCGGCGAGAGCTTCAACTGGGCAATCGACTGGTTCGACGCGATCGCCCGCGGCAACGACGGCACCGCGCTATGGATCGTCGAGGAGGATGGCAGCGAGGCGAAGTACAGCTTCGACGACATCGCCCGCCGCTCCGATCAGGTTGCGCGATGGCTCGAGCAACAGGGAATCGACCGCGGCGACTCGGTGATCCTGATGCTCGGAAACCAGGTGGAACTGTGGGAGGCCATGCTGGCGGTGATGAAGCTGGGAGCCGTCCTGATGCCGACGACCACGGCCATCGGTTCGAGCGATCTGACCGATCGGGTGGTACGCGGCAATGCCCGCGCAGTGATCGTGAACCCCTCGGACACCGGCAAATTCGACGACGTACCCGGGGACTACCTGCGGATCGCGACTACCGCTCATGATGGCTGGGTCGATTACTCCGATGCTCGTTCCGTGGAGGCCACGCCGTTCGAGTCCGTCACCGCGCCCACCGACCGCCTGCTGATGTACTTCACCTCCGGCACGACGAGCAAGCCCAAGCTCGTCGAGCACACTCAGATCTCCTATCCCGTCGGCCATTTGAGCACGATGTACTTCCTCGGGCTTCGTCCGGGCGATGTGCACCTGAACATCAGTTCACCCGGCTGGGCCAAGCACGCGTGGAGCTGCTTCTTCGCGCCGTGGATCGCCGAGGCCACCATCTTCATCTACAACTACGGCAAGTTCGACGCCAAGGCGCTGCTCGAGCAGATCCGCCGCGCCGAGGTGACGACCTTCTGCGCACCACCGACCGTGTGGCGCATGCTCATTCAGGCCGATCTGGCCGGTGGCGGAGGTTCGCTCCGGGAGGCGATCGGTGCCGGTGAGCCCCTCAACCCCGAGGTGATCTCGACGGTGCAGCGTGAGTGGGGCCTGAACATTCGCGACGGATTCGGACAGACGGAAACCACTGCGTTGGTGGCCAATACGCCGGGTGCGGTGCTCAAGTCCGGATCCATGGGCCGCCCGCTACCGGGAGTACCCGTCGTGATCGTCGACCCCACCACCGGCGAACTCGCCGACGAGGGTGAGATCTGTCTCGACCTGGCGCAGAATCCGTTCAACCTGATGACCGGCTACCTCGGCGACCCCGAGCGCAACGCCGCCGTCATGGCCGACGGCTACTACCACACCGGCGACGTCGCATCCCGAGACTCCGAGGGCTACATCACCTACGTCGGCCGGACCGACGACGTGTTCAAGGCCTCCGACTACAAGATCTCCCCGTTCGAGCTGGAAAGCGTGCTGATCGAACACCCCGCCGTGGTCGAAGCTGCCGTCGTGCCGGCCCCTGACGAGACGCGACTGGCCGTCCCCAAGGCCTACGTGGCCTTGGCTGCAGGCTGGGAACCGAACGAGGACACAGCATTCGAGATCCTGAAATATGCGCGGGAGCACCTGGCTCCCTTCCTGCGCGTACGACGAATCGAGTTCTTCGAGTTGCCGAAAACCATCTCGGGCAAGATCCGCCGCGTGGAGTTGAGGGCCCGCGAGGACGCTGCCGTCGGGCCGCTGGAGACGGAGTGGCGCGACGACCAGTTCCCTGCGCTGAAAAGGTGATGCTGAGCGTCCACTATTCGCTCGGGTAGGCGGGATCCCGCTTTTCGAGGCGAATTGTGGACGCTGAGGTCAGTTGCGGGTGGGCCTGGCAGGTTCGGTTGGCGTAGGTGATGTGAGCGTCCCCCATTCGCTGTGGGAGGCGGGATCCCGCTTTTCGAGGCGAATTGTGGACGCTGAGGTCAGTTGACCCAGAACCGTTCGAGGTGAGCAAGTACCTCCTCGGATGCGGCCATCGTCGTCGCATGGTCGAATCCGCGAATGATGTGCAGTTCGGAGTTCGGGACCAGAGCCGCCGCGGCACGGGTGTCGTCGAGCCGGGTTCTGTCCTCGCTACCGACATAGAACAGCGATGGCTGAGTGAATCGTTGCAGAACGTCGTCGGGTAGGCCGGGATCGGCGTCGCAGGCGCGAATGTACGCAGCCATGGCCTGACCATCGTTGGCGGAGAACACCGCTCGTGTTCCCGGGTCGATGGGGAACATGCGGTGTGCGTTCCACGCCTCGAGGAACCCGTCCATCCCGCTCTGCTCCAACACATCCGCGCAGCCGGGGAAGAACAGGCGATCGAAAGCGCCCGCCTGAGCGCCGTGACTACCTCCCCCGACGGCCAGCGAACGGACTCGCTCGGGAGCAGCCGCCGTCAACGCCAACCCGGCCCGCGCTCCGAACGAATACCCCAGATAGTCGACGGTCGGTGCGCCTACCGCATCGAGTACCGCGGTCATATCGCCGACGATGTTGCTCATCGCGTACGCGTCGGGAGTATGCGGCTTGTCGCTGCGGCCATGCCCGCGACTGTCGATCAGAATCAGCTGCCGACTTCCGCGCAGCGCCTTCACGTAGCCGAACGTCCGCCAAATCGTGTGCGTCAGAAAACTGCCGTGCACCATCAACAACGGTGGTCCGGACCCCACCACCGTGTAGGCGATCCGTGTCCCATCGTCTGCATTCGAGGCGTACTCCACCTTCCGATTCTCCCTTCCGAAGTCCACTCAACGTGACATTGACCCCCACAAAGGCCACCAAATGTCACATTGATTCACCCGGGGCGGCTGCCTCTTCTGCGGACTCTGCGGACTCTGCGGTCTGAGCGGGCGCGCCCAGGTCGATGGTGCGGGTGGGGGCGAGGGCATCGAGGAACGGCCGATCGTGGCTCGCGATGATCAGTGCACCCTCGAATGTGTTCAGGGCTTCGATGAGGTGTTGGCGACTGGTGATGTCGAGGTTGTTGGTGGGCTCGTCGAGCATCAGTAGTTTCGGAGCAGGCTCCGCCAGCAAAATTCGGGCCAGTGCAGCCCGCAGTCGTTCGCCGCCGGAGAGGGTGGCGACGACGGCATCGGCGTCGGATCCACGGAAGAGGAACCGGGCGAGACGGCCCCTTATCTGTTCGGCGGTGGCGTGCGGTGCCACGTCGGCGACGTTCTCGGCAATGCTGCGCGTTTCGTCGAAGACGTCGAGTCGCTGCGGTAGGTACTTCCACGGCACCGCTGCCCCTGTGGCGTCCAAATTACGCAGCAGGGTGGTTTTGCCACTCCCGTTCGGCCCGATCAGCGCGATGCGCTCGGGCCCTACGATGTGCAGGTCGTCGACAGTCAGAACCACCTGTCCAGGATGGACTTTCGTCGCGGGCAGGTCGACGCGTATCTCACGGTCGTCGCGCAGGAGATCCTCGGCGGCCGACAGGGACGACCGGGCATCGTCGACGCGATCGCTGTGAGTGCTGCGAAGCTTCCCGGCGGATTCCTGTGCCGCGCGTTTTCGCGCACCCATGACGATTTTGGGTTCGCGCTTTTGCTCTTCCATTTTCTTGCCGTAGCGCACACGTCGGTCGAGTTTGATTCGGGTGTCGATCAATTCGCGTTCCTGTTTGCGAACGTCGTTCTTGGCATCGCGGATGGTCGCCCGTGCCGCTTCCTGCTCGGCGTCGATTACGGCTCGATAGTGGTGATAGTTACCGCCGAACATGCGTAGTCGCGAAATGCCGCTGCGTTCGGCACGCACCTCGGCGATGGAATCGACCCGTTCGAGTAGTTCCAGGTCATGGGTGCAGACGATGAGCACTCCGGTGTACCCGTCGACGGCGGTGTAGAGCCGTTCTCGCGCAACCCGATCAAGGTTGTTCGTAGGCTCGTCCAGGAGCAGCACGTCAGGTTCGGCCAACAACTGGGCTGTGAGAGCCAGCAACATGGCCTCGCCACCGGACAGGGTGCCGACCCGTCGATCGAGGTCGTCGATAGAGCGGACTATGTGTCCGAGTCCCAGCTTGTCCAGCAGCGCCAGGGCGCGTTCTTCGATGTCCCACGCAGATCCGACGATCGTGAAATCATCCTCTGATGACGTCCCTGATTCGATGCGGTGCAACGCTTCTCGGATCGAATCAACGGCCAATACCGCATCCACGGGGAGATGGGGATCGAGTGCGACGTCCTGGCGCAAGTAACCGAGTATGCCGGGTATGGAGATCGAACCGTGTTGCGGCGTCAGATCACCGGCGAGCAGCTTCAGTAGTGTCGATTTGCCGGCACCGTTGGATCCGATGAGACCTGTTGTACCGCTGGGGAATATGGCCGACAGGGCGTCGAACACGGGGTCACCGTCCGGCCAGGCGAACGTCAGGTTGGAGACGGACAGGGAGGATGAGTGAGGCATGAGCGCTCCAAAGGTGTGCGTGCGATCGATCTGCAGGCGTCTAGAACCTTTGGAAGAGCAATGGCCTCTCCGAATCCGTTGACAACAAGACGAGAGTCAGGTTAACCCCGAACCAGGGCCCCTCGCAATCGAATTAAATCGTTGGACCCTTCTTCCGCAGTTCGTCGACCGTCTCCATGGCCCCGCGGAGCTCGCCGAGCCATTCCTGAGTGTGTTCACCGACCAGCTTGACCGCCCAGGCCAAGGCGTCCGCGCGGGAGCGTGCGACGCCGGCATCGACGAGGGTGTCCAGGACGCGACGCTCGGGCTGGCGCAGGCGCGTCATGACCGGGACGGCGAGATGGGTGAACAGGATGACCTCGGAGTTGTTCCGGACTCCCCACGCGACCTTGCGTCCGTAACGCTTCTCGGCCTCGGCGGCGATCTGCATGCGGTCGCCGCGGGTGGTCTCTCGGAAGCGGGCGATGCGGCCCTCGACCGCGGCGGGTGAACTGTCCTGTTCCGTGGGCAAGGTGCCGATGACGACGATCTCCTCGCGGTCGACGTCGACGGATGCGTCGCCGTCGAACCAGGACTCGGGGAGTCGGCCGCCGAACCACTCGGCTGCGTCGGTGGCATTCGGGATGTCTGCGTGCTGCCAGCCGCCGGGTCGGCCGAACGAGCGTCCGTTGGGTTTCATGAGGGCTCCTGCACTCGAAGTAATAGTAATTACATGATTACACCCACTTCGAGAATTGCGCCACCATCACTTGGTCGGTGGCCTGGGGCATGATCGACTCCGTGCGTACAACGAGAAGACCGACGACTTTGGCCGCGATCGTGTCCGTACTGGCGTTGCTGCTCGCCGCCTGCGGTCAGGGTGGGCCCGATCAGCCGCAGACGGTCGCCGAGCAGTTCGCGGCCGCGGTCAACAGCGCGAACATCGACCAGGCGGCCGCGTTGACCACCGATCCGGCGAGCGCGAGTGCCGCGCTCACCGCGTTGTACGACGGATTGTCCGGCGGCGGAACAGTGACTGCCACGCCCGATTTCGAGGCCGTCGACCCCAACGAGGACGCGGGCACGTTCACGCTCAACGCCGCCTGGCGCTTCTCGACCACCACCGACGGCACGGCCGAACCGGACGGCGAGCCGAAGGAGTGGAACTACACCACCTCGGCTACCGCAGCGGAGACCCAGCAGGGCTGGAAGATCACCTGGGATCCGGCAATCTTGGTGCCAGGTCTCACGGCCGATTCATCCGTGCGGTTCACTCCGACCGACGCGCTCGTCGCGCCGCGGATCTTCGATGCCAACGGCAGCGAGCTCATGTCGCAGCAGGTCGTCACCCTCGTCAACGTCGATGCGACGGCCGATCCGGTCGCCGTCGCAAATCTCGTCGGACCCGTCGTTTCGGGGATCACTGCCGAATCCATCGCGTCGACAGTTGCTGCTGCGCAGGGCAATTCAGCAACCATAGTCTCGCTTCGTCAGGCCGATATCGACCCCATCGGTGCCCAGCTCGCCACGGTTCCCGGAGTCACGCTGGCACCGCAGACGCGCCTGTTGGCCACCGATCGCAACCTCGTCTCGCCGGTGCTCAACGACCTGACGACGTTGTGGGAGCAGGAGCAGGCTGCGAATCGCGGCTGGGCCGTTCAGTCCATTGCAGCCGACAACACCGTCACTCAGCTTGCCGGCCGCGACGCAGGAACCGGCGACGACATCGCGACCACCCTCGACTCGGCGCTCCAGCTCAAGGCCGAGAACGCTCTGGCGCAATTGCCGCAGCAGGCTGCGATCGTCGCGCTTCGACCGTCGACGGGAGATGTGCTGGCCGTAGCTCAGAACGCCGCCGCGGACGCCGAGGGCCCGATCGCGTTGACCGGCCTGTACCCGCCGGGATCGACGTTCAAAACGGTCACCACCTCGGCTGCTCTGCAGTCCGGGGCCGTCACTCCCGACACCGTGTTGGCGTGCCCGGCCACCGAGAACATCGAAGGCAGGCAGATTCCGAACGACGACAACTTCGATCTCGGTGACGTGCCGCTGCATACCGCGTTCGCAAAATCGTGCAACACGACGATGGGCCGGCTCGGCGTTGCCCTGCCGCCGAACGGTCTGACCGACGCAGCCGCTCAGTTCGGACTCGGCGTCGACTACGTCACCCCCGGCCTGACGACCGTCACCGGCTCGGTACCGTCTGCCGATACCCCGGCGCAGCGCGTCGAATCCGCCATCGGCCAGGGGCAGGTGACCGCGTCACCGTTCGGTATGGCGTTGGTTGCGTCGTCCATTGCGAACAACGGAATGCTCCCGCCGACGGTTGTCACCGGCAAGCCCGGCGTCGGAAACATGCAGCCCGCAGCTGTGAACCCGCAGGTCACCGAACAGTTGAAGACCATGATGCGCGAGACGATCACCGGCGGTACAGCGACGGCACTGAACGACATCCCGGGTTTGCTCGGCAAGACCGGCACCGCCGAATTCGGGCCCAACAACGAGGGTGCGCACGGTTGGTTCGTGGGTATTGCCGGCGATCTGGCCTTCGCGGTCTTCGTCGACAATGCGGGCAGCTCGACACCGGCCATCGAAGCGGCGGGTCGCTTTCTGAGGTGAACAGCCTGCGGTAACAGACCGCGTCGTATCTCAATCGTGACCGGCTCGTATGAATCCCGTGCTTGTTACTCATGTGACTACAGTGAATATTGTGACTCATGAGTTCTATGAGTCGTGTCCGTCGTGGCCCGCGCAAAGTTCGCGGTCGCTACCTCGTCGCAGTAGCAGCATCGGCGACGCTGTCGGTCTCGGCCGTATTCTGGATGGTCGACCGGCCACCGAGCGAAGCCGAGGTGTTGGTCTCGAAGTTCGTCGACGCGCTCGACAACCGTGATGTTGCGGCCGCCGCCGCGTTGACGACCTACCCGAACGCCGCGACGGCTGCGTTGAATCAGATGTTCGACGGCCTGTCGGCCGAGGGCACGTCGACCGGTGATTTCGACCTGACCCAGTACATGGACCTCTCCGATGAGAGCGGCTTCTTCACTCTTGCGTCCGCCTGGAACTTCGGTGAGGGCAAGGATTGGAAGTACAGCGCGCAGGGCTCGACCAAGAAACTCAGCGTGGGCTGGCGCATCGCGTGGGATCCGGCAACCCTGGTCCCGGACATGACCTCGGGAGGATCGGTGCGCTACACCCGTACCGACGCCGCGCCTCCGCTGATCTTCGATGCCGCGAACAACGTACTGATGAGTGAGCGGACCATCAACGCCATCTCCCTCGACCCGGCGCAGACCAGTGATCCGGTTGCGTCCACTACCCAACTTGCCGACGTCATCGATGTCGTCGCTCCGCTCATCACCTCCGAATCGATGATGACAGAGCTGAATTCGGCCGGCGGCGCACCGATCACCGCAGTAACTCTGCGCGACGACGACTTCGCCGTTCTCGAGGACGATCTGCGGGCCGTGCCGGGTGTGGTGGTCTCCCCGCAACCGAAGTTGATCGTCGACGACCGGCGAATCACCTCACCGGTGCTCGATTCTCTGCGCACCGCATGGCAAGCCGGCCGCGACGCCACCGCGGGCTGGGCCGTCGACACCTACACCGTCGACGGAACCGGCGAGCGCCGCGTCGGATTTCAGGGACCGGGTGGGCCGGATCTGCATGCGACGCTCGATCCGCGCGTGCAACTCGCAGCCGAGAACGCTGTGGTGATGGCGGGGACGTCCGCGTCGATCGTGGCCTTGTCGACCTCGACCGGTGCGATTCTCGGTGCAGCACAGAACAGTTACGCCAACGAGCAGGGAGACGTGGCCTTCGGTGGTTTCTACCCGGCCGGCACCGCATCGGATCTTCTCGAGGCGGTACAGACCGATCGTGGTGACGACAGCGGTGAGGATGCGGCCGCGCGGCTGGGCCTGGGAATCCATTACGCCATGCCCGGACTCGATGCCTACACCGGAAATCCTGCCAAGAGTCGCAGTGCAATCGATGGCATCCGCACCGTGTCCACCACCTCGGGTGACGAGGCGACCGTGACACCGTTCGGGCTCGCGCAGATGGCGGCCGCTATCTCCCGCGGCAGCGCGCCGACTCCGGCGATCGTCACCGGACAGACCGCCGTTGCCGATCGCGAATCCGAACCCATCGGACCGGATGCAACGAACCGGTTGCGCGGCATACTCGCCGACTCGTCGAGCAGTAGCGGCCTCGATACGTTCGACGGAGTTCAGGGATTTGCCGGTGAGAGCGGCGACGATCGCTTCGTCCTCGCCACCAGCGGCGACGTTGCCTTCGCGGTGTACATCGAGGATGCAGACGGCGGAGATCAGGCCGTGCGGATGACGAGCCGGTTGCTGCAGGAGATGGCAAACCCCGTCGAATAGGGTCCGGTCGTTAGGCGCGGTAGTTTTATTCGGTGACGGTGCTCGATTTCGGACTACTGGTGGTGGCCGGGTTCTTCGCCGGCCTCATCGGGTTCTTCACCGGACTCGCATCGCTGGTGTCCTATCCAGCATTGCTGGCGGTGGGTTTGCCTGCGGTGTCGGCGAACGTGACGAACACGGTGGCATTGGTCGCCGCGGGTGTCGGAGCGACGGCCAGTTCCTCGACCGAGCTGGCCAAGGACGGCAAGCAGCTGGTTCGCTACGCTGTGTACTCGGCGCTCGGCGGAAGCACAGGTGCCGTTCTGTTGCTCGTCACACCGGACGGATCGTTCGAGGTGGTCGTGCCGTTCCTGGTCGCGATGGCTGCGGTTGCGCTGTTGCTGCAACCCAAAATCCGAAAGTTGTCCGGCGGCAGACAATTCCCGACGATGTATCCGTTGGCACTGTTCGCTGTCGCCATTTACGGGGGTTACTTCGGAGCCGGAGCCGGCGTCATCTTCCTGGCTCTGGCGCTTATCTGCACGTCGGATACATTCTGGCGCGCAAGCATTCTGAAGAGCTTCTTCCTCGGCATCGCCAATCTCATTGCTGCGATCATCTTCTCGTTCTCCGGCCAGGTGAACTGGTGGGCCGCACTCGCGTTGGCGATCGGGTGCTTCGTCGGCGGAGCCTGCGGGCCACCGACCGTCAAAGTGATCTCGCCGATCGTCCTGCGCGTCGGAGTCGGGATTCTCGGCCTCGGTCTTGCCGGTTGGCTGGGGTATCAGGCGTTCGGCTGAGTGACTGCTTCGCCTCGGTACAACGGTGAGTCGGCGGCAGCACGAGTCACCGTCGCGGTGATGCCCCCTTCGGCGAAGCGCAGCAACGCTCTATGACGTTCGTCCATGTCGCGTGCATGCATGCGGCCCCCGGTGAGACTGTCGAGCCGGAGATTGTTGGAGTAGGTGTGCATCGCGGCGGCGACCAGATGCAGGTACGCGTCGTGGATTGCCACCTCGTTCGCATGTGGGAACAGTGCGCGCATCTGGGTCATGAAATCGGTGGCGATAGTGTTGAAGTCGTCGACGATCAGGCGACCGATCGGGTTGCCCGAGTTCGAGAGTTGGGCGATGAGCCGAAAGTAGTTGTCCCATCCAGGGTCACCGGCACGGCGGCGCATCGGTTCGGTGAACGCGTCGATCAGTGCACGAAGACGTGCGGGCCGGGTTCCACGCGTCGGGAGCGCCGACAGATGAGCGCGTCGATCGTCGTTGAGAGGGCGGATGCGTCGCGCCAGCACGGCTTGAAAGAGCGCTTCTTTACCCCCGAACTGCTCACTGACCGAAGCTAATCGGGTGTGTGCGCGGTCGGTGATATCGCGGACACCGACACCGAAGTAGCCGCGGTCGGCGAAGAGTTCCTCGGCTGTGTCGAGCAAGCGGGTCTGTAATTCTGCGCGATTGGTGTCCCGTTTCGATCGAGCCGGCACGTCTTCGGGGGCGGAGAACGTCACGACTCGAGTATGACGTGGCTGATGCTGCCGATCCCGTCGATGGCCAGTTCCACGGTGGACCCGGGTGTGAGCCAGTGTCCGGTTTCCATCCCGCTGCCGCCGGGCAGGGTGCCGGTGGCGAACAGTTCACCGGGCCGGAGTGTCTCGCTGCGGGAGGCATGTGCCAATACTTCCCCGATGGTGTGCTGCATCCCGGCGCTCGAGACGGTGGACACGGTGGTGCCGTCGATGGTGACCGTTCCCCGCAAGGAGTCGATCGTGGGCAGGATCTCGTCGGCGGTGACGGCCACCTCCGAGAGCGAGGTCGCGAAGTGTTTGGACTTCTGTGGCCCGAATCCGCTGTCCATCTCGGAGCGCTGAACGTCGCGGGCACTGAAATCGTTGAGGACGACGAACGCTCCGATGGCGTCGAGAGCCTCGTCCACGGTGGCGTCGAACAATCCCCGTGCCAGGACGAAGCCGATCTCGAGTTCGTAGTCCAATGCTTTTGCATAGGACGGGGCGGCGAGCGCAGTCCCCGAGGGGACGAAGGTGAGCGCATTGGACATGTAGTAAATGGGTTGGGTGTAGAAAAGCGGCTTGGGGCGCAGCAGCGGAAAAGGCCGTCGGGTGAGCGCCTCGACGCCGGCCACTGCCCGGCTCTGCTTCGGATGGAAACGCCGGAGCAAGCCCCGACTCGCGTCGAGAACATGTTGTTCGTAGAGCATGAAGTCCCGGAACGAAGCCGGCTGGAACGGCAGCACCAGCGCACTGTGCTGGAGGTGTTCATCGGCGCGGGCCAGTTCCCACTCGGGATCGAAAACGCGGCCGCCCAAGGCCGACCGGTCGAGTGTCGGTTGCCAGGACTCACCTGTGGTCGAGGTCTGTAACTGCAGCCCGTCCGCGGTCCGTATCCGTCGCAGTTTCACCGCACGATTCCTTTCGGTAACGGAACGAGTGTTCCGTGTAGCGTGATTCGATGTTAGCGTCGGAACGATCGTTCCGAAAGGGTGGGAAGTCATCGTGCGCGAAGTAGGTTCCGAGGTGTCTGTGCTGCAGAAGATGTTCGTCACTGCCTGCGCCATCACGCGCACCACCGATGTTGCGGCGCGAGCGACCGGCGTCGCACCGTTTCTGCCCGCGTTGTTCGCCCTGCGCTACGCCAACATGGGTGGTCTCGACCGCACCGTATTCGCCCACCAGTTGAGTGGCATTCGCTCGTTCCGCGACGACCGCTGGTGTGGTTACTGGAACAGCATCGCGTCGAGCCATGCCGATCACGCCACCGGGCTGCTCCGCGACCTCGCCGTCGGAACCGTCCCGAATATCGGCGGACCCGCAACCGCGGCCGACGGTGAGGCCCTCGCTGATCTGATCGCTCCCGCAGCAGCTCTGTTTGCCGACCACGGTCCACAACCGAGCGCAGGCGCAATCACCGACCTTGTCGCCGCCCACGCACCCGCGGCCGATCGACTCCGGGTGACGACCGCCTTCCGGGCACTCGACGCCTGGGTGAAGGCCATGACCTATTACCAGGTCAGCGCCTTTCCCGGCCACAGTGAGCAGCGCATGCAAGCCTATCGGCGCTCACGAGAACTGTTCGACGTCCTCATCGGCGCCGTGGCCCCACTGCTGAACCTCAACGTCGAGTTCGTCGAGATGGCAGTCTCCGGCGGCGAAACCGTGGCGGGCTATCTCGTTCTGCCGCCCGGACCGGGACCGCACCCGATTGTGCTGACCACCAATGGGCTCGAGGGCACCGCCCAGGAATTGGCGATACCGCAACTGCGATACCGCGACTCGGACATGGCGATGTTCCTGATGGAGATGCCCGGCAGCTACGCCTACACCAAGCCCATGGGCCCGGAATCCGAAGCGGTTTACCACGAGGTCATCGACCACCTGGTGGCCGACGATCGCCTGGACTCCCAACGGATTGCCATGGTGGGGGTCAGTTTCGGTGGATATTGGACTGCCCGCCTGGCCGCCACCGACCACCGGATCGCCGGTGCCATCGCGTGCGGCGCTCCAACGCACCGCTCTTTCACCGGTGGGGCGCTGGGAACCCCGCAGATCATTCTCCACGCCCTCGCCCAGACGCTCGGCGCGCGACATCCGCTGGACCTCAAGCGCAAACTGTCCGCTCTGTCCATTCGGGACCGATACGCCGACATCTCGATACCTCTGCTGGTGATCAACGGCGACCACGACACTTTGATGAGCACCCAGGACAGTGTCGACCTCGCCGACGCCGCTCCAAACGGCACTGTGATCCTTTATCCGGACGACGATCATTGCGCGATGGGGCACTACCGCCAGTGGCTCGACGAATCACAACGCTGGCTCACCGAACTCTTTCTCTCCCAGAAGGTGTAGTCGACTGTTTCACCTCCCGGAGGGCTCGCGTCAGATCAGTTGCGCCACAGCTTCTCTGGGGGCACTGCAGCAACCGCCGGTCGACGGTGCGTCGGGCTCGTCGAACAGGCCTGCGCCACCGCAGATGCCGGTGTCGGGAAGCGTCAGCTCCACCTTCCGTGCGCCCTCGTGGTCGCCGGCGAGTTCGGCTGCGATGCTGCGTACCTGCTCGTATCCGGTCATCGCCAGGAACGTCGGCGCGCGGCCGTAGCTCTTCATGCCGACCAGGTAGAAGCCGGGCTCGGGCTGGGTGAGTTCGTCGACGCCGTGCGGGGACACCGATCCGCACGAGTGCATGTTGGGGTCGACCAATTCCGCGACGAATCTCGGTGCCTGCAGGGTGGGGTCGAGATCGAGGCGAACCTCGGACAGCCAGGACAGATCGGGGCGGAACCCGGTAAGCGCGACGACGCGATCGACGTTCTCGATGCGGGCACCGGTGTCGCCGATCAGCACGAGCCAACCATCCTCCACCGCAACGGTTTCGGTACGGAATCCGGAGACGACGGTGAGGTATCCGTCGTCGACTGCCTTCTTCGCACGTTGGCCGAGCGCGCCGCGGGCCGCGAGTTCGTCCGCTTCGCCGCCGCCGAAGACCTCCGCGGTGACGCCTCGGCGCACGGCCCAGGTGAGTGTCGTTCCTGGTTCCTCTGCGGCGAGTTCGGCGAAGGTGATGATCGCGGTCAGGGCCGAGTGGCCGCTACCGGCGATGACGACGTGTTTGCCCGCGAATGCGGATCGAGTCGTCGGGTCGGTCAAGTCGGGCACCCGGTAGTCGATCCGGTCAGCGGCGGCCTTCTCGCCGATGGCCGGAAGTCCCTCGCTGCCCAGTGGATTCGGTGATCCCCACGTGCCCGACGCGTCGACGACCGCGCGGGCGAGGATGCGTTCCTCGCCGCCGTCGGAATGCCGGATGTGCACCGACAGCGGTTCGGTGTCGCGGCCGGCGTCGACCACGCGGTCGCGTCCGCGGCGGGCGACGCCGACCACCTCGGAGTCGACTCGGACGGCGTCGCCGAGGACAGCTGCGAGGGGCGCGAGATACTGCTCGACCCATTCGCGTCCGGTGGCGTAGGTGTCGCCGTTCGGTGCAGTCCAACCTGTGGGTTCGAGCAGGCGTGCGGCAGCGGGGTCGACGACCTCGGACCACGGGGAGAACAGCCGAACGTGATTCCACTCTGCGACGGCCGCACCTACGGACGAGCCTCGTTCGAGAACCACGACGTCGGAACCGGTTTCGGTCATATGGGCCGCGGCAGCAAGACCGATAGGCCCTGCGCCGATCACCACTACGGGGTATTCGTTCATGACTGATCTACCTTCCCTCTTCGAATGACAGTGTCCACGGCTGCACGCGCTGTGCGGCCGACACCGATGAGCGTTGCCGAGGCCGGGCCGGTCCAGTCACCGTAGCCCAGGAACATCAGGGTCGGCTCGTCGCGAACATGGTTGCCGTCCAGCGCAATTCGCGGCCCGTCGGCGTGCAGGTGAAGTGGGCGCAGGTGACGAAGTGCTGGTCGAAAACCGGTGCACCACACGATGGCATCCAGCTTCTCTGTCGTGTGCCCGTCGGTGACGCCGTCGGAGGTGAGCGCGATGAACATCGGCCTGGCGTGCAGAACTCCACGATCGCGGGCCTCTCGCACCGGCGGGACCATCACGATGTCTCCCAAACCGGCAACCCCGCCGGAGTCCGATGTGCCCTCGGCAAGAGCGCGGGCCCGATCGCTGGCAACATCGAACAGCACCCGGCCGTCGACATCGTCGGGAAGGAAGCGTGGTTCACGGTTGGTGAACCACAGGACCTCGGCGACGGTGGACACCTCGGCGAGGATCTGCGCCGCTGAATTTCCGCCCCCGACGATGCCGACGCGCTTGCCCACGAACACATCCGGTGATCGGTAGTCGGCGGCATGCAGTTGGATCCCGCCGAAGTCACGCATGCCGGGATAGCTCGGCCAGAACGGCCGAGACCACGTTCCAGTGGCATTGATGACGGCTGCGGCAGAATAGGACGCGCCGTCGGTGTCGATTCGATAGCCGTCCTCGACACGATTCACGGACGTCACCTCGACGGGCCTACGCACCGGCAACTCGTACTTCTTCTCGTATGCCCGGAGGTAGTCCACGACGTGCGACGCCGGCGGAAAGCCGCTGTGCCACGGCGGCATCGGCCAGCCGGGCAGGCGTGAGTACTCGGCCGGCGAGAACAGGTGCAGCGACGGCCAGTAGTCCTGCCAGGACCCTCCGGCATGCGTCTGGTTGTCGAGTATGACGAAGTCGAGCCCGGCTCGTCGCAGGTAGTAACCGGCGGCCAGTCCTGCCTGACCGCCGCCGATCACCACCACCTCCGACGCCATTCGACTCAACCGTCGGTGCTGCGCATTCGGGTCGCGAGTTCATCGACACGAGCGGCAATATCGTCGCGTACCAAACGCATCCGTTCGATTCCGTCGATACCGCGTTCGGACGGCTCGTCGGTGTTCCAGTTCTCGAAGATCGGACCGTCGACTGGATCGACCTGTGCCTCGCTCCCGAGGGTGATGACGTAGTCGATGCGAGACAACAACTCCGGGTCGATCGGCTTCGGCTGCTCACCGGACAGGTCGACGCCGACTTCGAGAAGAGACTCGGCCGACAGTGCGTTGACAGCTCCGCCGGGTTTTGTTCCGGCAGAGTGCACGTCCACCGAATCGCCTGCGATCTTGCGCATCAGGCCGGCCGCCATCTGCGACTTGCCGCCGTTCTTGACGCAGACGAACAGCACGCTGGGTCTTGTCATGAGGCCGAACTCTGCTTCGCTGGAACCAGTTCGGCGATCAAGTCTTCGATTCGGCCTTTTATCTCGTCACGAATCGGACGCACGGCTTCGACGCCCTTGCCGGCGGGATCGGCCAGTGCCCAGTCGCGGTAACTCACACCCGGGAACACCGGGCAGGCGTCGCCGCAGCCCATGGTGATCACGACGTCGGATGTCTCCACGGCCTCGGGGGTCAGGATCTTCGGGGACTGCGTCGAGATGTCGATGCCTAACTCGGCCATGGCCTCGACCGCTGCTGAGTTGATGGTGTCGGCGGGCGCGCTACCGGCAGAACGTACTTCGACGGTGTCGCCGGCGAGGTGGGTCAGAAATCCGGCGGCCATCTGAGATCGGCCTGCGTTGTGGACGCAGACGAACAGAACGCTGGGTGTGTCGGACATCAGATCACCTCTGTGGGTTCGGTATTCGGAGAGAAGCGCTTACGCAGTGCGAGCGAGACATAGACGAGACCGACCAACACCGGCACCTCGATGAGTGGTCCGACGACGCCGGCCAGCGCTTGCCCGGATGTCGCGCCGTAAGTGGCGATGGCGACGGCGATCGCAAGCTCGAAATTGTTTCCGGCGGCGGTGAATGCGAGGGTGGTGGTGCGTTCGTAGCCCAGACCCATCGCGGCGCCGAGGGCATAGCCGCCACCCCACATCACTGCGAAGTACACCAGCAGTGGCAGCGCGATACGCACCACGTCGAGCGGCTGTGAGGTGATCCGATCACCCTGCAGTGCAAAGAGAATGACGATCGTGAACAGCAGGCCGTAGAGCGCCCATGGAGCGATCCTGTGGATGAACTTCTCCTCGTACCATTCGCGGCCCTTGGCGCGTTCCCCGAAGAAACGAGATGCGAATCCGGCTATCAACGGGATTCCGAGGAAGATGAGCACCGATTTGGCGATCTGCCACGGCGACGCCTCGATGGTGGTCTGCTCGAGTCCGAGCCAACCCGGAAGCACCGAGAGGTAGAACCATCCGAGGACCGCGAACATGAATACCTGGAACACCGAGTTGATCGCGACCAGAACTGCGGCGGCTTCTCGGTCTCCGCAGGCGAGGTCGTTCCAGATGATGACCATCGCGATGCATCGAGCGAGTCCGACGATGATCAGGCCGGTTCGGTACTCGGGCAGATCGGGCAGGAAAAGCCATGCGAGAGCGAACATCAGGGCCGGACCGAGGATCCAGTTGAGGACCAGCGATCCGATCAGCAGTCGCTTGTCGCCGGTCACGGTGTCCAGGCGGTCGTAGCGCACCTTCGCCAGCACCGGGTACATCATGATCAGCAGTCCGATGGCGATCGGGAGCGACACCCCGTCGATGGAGATGGACGACAAGGCGTCGTTCAGTCCGGGGATCATGCGCCCCAGCAGCAGACCGACGACCATCGCCACGCCGATCCAGACGGGTAGGAACCGGTCGAGAGTGGAGAGCTTGCCGACTACGGCGGTATCGGTCGTCGTACTCATGCCATGACCTCCGTGGGCTCCGCAGCGCTGAGCACTGCCGACAGTTGTTGCAGCGCAGCGGGAACGACCGAGTAGTAGACCCAGGTGCCGCGTCGTTCGCAGTCGAGCAACCCCGCCTCGCGCAAGACCTTGAGGTGGTGGGAAATGGTGGGCTGCGACAAGTCGAAGGCGGGGGAGATATCGCAGACACACGCTTCGCCGCCTGCGTGGCTGGCCACGAGGCTGAGTAGGCGAAGGCGCACCGGATCGCCCAATGCTTTGAACATGCGGGCAAGATCTCCGGCCCAATCCGCGTTCAAGGGTTCGCGGATCAGCGGCGAGCAGCACTCCTGGTCTTGATTCGACATGCGTCTATATTGACGGTCGTCAAATCAATCGTCAAGTGAACAGTTGCCGAACTCGAAGAAGGCGGTACAGAACGCCGAGCACGACCACGACGGTTCCGACGGCGATGGACGAGGCAGGCAGCGTGGCAATCAGGACGACGCATCCGATGCTGCCGACGATCTGTAGAACCTTGGGGTACCGCCGGTTCGCGGGTCCCTGCGTAAACGCGCTCAGGTTCGCAACCAGGTAGTACAGCAACACCCCGAACGACGAGAATCCGATGGCGTTCCGCAGATCGACGAGGAGAACGAGGATGCAGACGATCGCGGCAAGAGTGATCTCGGCGCGATGCGGAACGGAGTAGCGGGGATGGACCGCCGTCAGATACGACGGCAGATCGCCGTGGCGGGCCATGGCGAGCGACGTGCGTCCGATGCCGGCGATGAGGGCCAGCAGTGCGCCGAGTGCGGCCAGCCCAGCGCCGACGCGCATGACGGGTATTGCCCACGAAGAGCCCGATGACTCGACGAGATCGACCAATGGGGCCGACGACGCCGCCAGTAGATCCGGGCCGAGTACCGACAGCAAGGTCAGCGCGACCACTGCGTAGACGAGCAACGCGACACCCAGCGCAGAGACGATGGCGCGAGGAATGGTGCGCTCGGGCCGCACCACTTCCTCACCCAGGGTCGCGATACGTGCGTAGCCCGCGAAGGCGAAGAACAACAGACCGGCCGACTGCAGAATCCCGTACCACCCGTCATCGGTGAACGATCTAAGTCCGTCGACGGTCGGCCCGGACGTACCGGTGAGACCGAGCACCACCCCCACACACAGGACGGTCAGCACGGCGGTGACGATGACCTTGGTCAGCATCGCCGTGCGGGTGATACCGAAGTAGTTCACTGCCGTCAACGCAAGAACAGCCACGACAGCAACGACTTTCGCGTAACCAGCAGGTGCGACGTAGGCCGCGAACACCAACGCCATGGCCGCCGAACTCGCGGTCTTGCCGATGACGAAGCACCACCCAGCCAGAAATCCCGGCCACGCTCCGAGTCGTTCCCGGCCGTAGATGTACGTGCCACCCGACGTCGGATATTGCGCGGCCAGTTGCGCAGAAGACGTCGCATTGCAGAACGCCACGACAGCGGCGACGGCAAGACCGATCAGCAGGCCTGCACCTGCGACGGCCGACGCAGGGGCGAACGACGCGAACACTCCGGCACCCACCATCGAGCCGACTCCGATGACGACGGCGTCGAACAGTCCGAGGCGACGAGCCAGCGGCTGAGGGTCGGTCATGCCCGAAACCGGTTGTCGATCACGGCGACAACTGTAGGTGCTGCGAACGACTCAGCGCAGTTCCTGGAAATCCGACAGCAGCGCAAAGGTGGCCTCGCCCAGTTCGGTCTGCGTCAGCAGAATGCCGACCGTTCCGTCCGGGTCGACGAAGAAGTCGGTGCCCTGGCCGCCGGACCATCCGTAACGACCGAGGTGATGTCCTTCGGTGACGACGGAAACGCCGAATCCCCACCCCGTACCCGGCCAGAAGCCCGGGTAGAAACTCTCGTCGGTCTTGAGCGACGCGGGCACCTGGTCGTGTGTCGTCTGCTCCAGGTGCTCGGCGGATATCAGCGTCGGGATCGCACGAAGGAAGCGGTGAAAGTCGGTGACCGTCGACACCAACTCGCCGTGACTCACGTCGACTGCGGGCGGGCCCGCGTAGGCCCCGCCTGCGGCGGATTCGGTCTCGATCAACGACCCGTTCTCGAGCTTGTAGGCCGCGGTCAGGCGATGACATCGGTCGGTCGGAACCCACAGTCCGGTGTCGGGCATGCCGAGTGGCCCGAACAGGTCGTCACTCAGGTGATCCTGCAGAGGTCGACCGACGATGCGAGAGACGAGGATGCCGAGGATCGCAAAGCCGTGGTGATAGCGCCACCCGGTACCGGGCTGAAAAGCCAGTGGCAGTTCCGCCATGCGTGCCAGCCACTCGTCTGCCCCGAGCGGAGACGGCGCGGGGCCGGCTTCCGTTCCGTTGTCGCTCATCGCTCGGGCCAGGGGAGTGCCGTCCATCTGAATCCCGAACCCACTGGTGTTGGTGAGCAAGTGCCGCAACGTGATCGGTCGGTCCAGAGGAACGACGTCGTCGAGTGCAGCATCGGGGCGGGTGAGCACAGGACGTTCGGCAAGTTCGGGAAGCCAGGGCAGGACGTCGTCGTCCAGCGTCAGTCGGCCCGCCTCCACCAGTCGCAGGGCGGCCACACTGGTGACGATCTTGGTCATCGACTGAATCCGGACGATGGCGTCGACTGTCATCGGTGGACCGCCGACCGCCGATGACCCGACCGCGACAGGTTCTGTGTCAGGGCCACCCAGGAGAGCGACTGCCCCCGGCATCAGTCCGGTGTCGATGTACCGGGTCAACAGTTCGCGCACGGTTTCGCTCACGGACACATCGTGTCACCGAGCGATCCGAATTCCAACGATTGCTACTTCTTCTGCTGATACACGTCCGGGATTCCGTCGTGGTCGTCGTCGCGGGTCTCTTCGATGTAGAAGTCCCGGTAGGCCTTGTTGCGGGTGCGCAGAATGATCGACGCGATGGTGGCCGCAATGATCGAACCGGTCAGCACACCGACCTTGACGTGGTCGTCGCGCTGGGTTCCTTCACCGAAGGCCAGGTCGCCGATGAGCAACGACACCGTGAAGCCGATACCGGCGAGCATCGCGACGCCGAGGACGTCGAGCCATTTGAGTCCGGCGTCGAGCGTCGCCCGGGTGAATCGAGATACGAGATACGTGGTGCCGAAGATGCCGATGGTCTTACCGATGACGAGACCGGCGATGATGCCGATGGCGATCGGGTCGGTCAGTGCGCTGCGGAGTCCGGAGAATCCACCGACCGTCACTCCCGCCGCGCAGAAGGCGAACAGCGGCACCGCGATTCCTGCGGAGATGGGCCGAATCTTGTGCTCGAAGTGTTCGGCGAGGCCAGGTCCGGCGTCGGGACCGCCGTTGGCCTTACTGCGAATGACGGGGACGGCGAAGCCGAGCAGTACGCCTGCGACCGTCGCGTGAATTCCGGACTCGTGCATCAGTGCCCACGTCACCACGGCCAATGGGATGAGAACCCACCACGAGCGGACGCGCATCTGCACGGCGACGGCGAACAGGGCAAGCGGAATCAGCGTCAGGCCGAGCGCGAGGAAGTTGATGTCGTCGGTGTAGAAGATTGCGATGACACTCACGGCCAGCAGGTCGTCGACCACGGCCAGAGTCAGCAGGAAAGTGCGCAACGCAGTGGGAAGATGCGTGCTGATCACAGCCAGAACGGCGACGGCGAACGCGATATCGGTTGCCGTGGGAATGGCCCAGCCGAGAAGCGCGCCGTCCCCGGTGCTGAGGTTGAACAGCACGAAAATGATTGCGGGAACCGCCATTCCGCCGACGGCTGCGGCCACCGGAAGTGCGGCCCGCGCCGGATCGCGGAGGTCGCCGGCGACGAACTCGCGTTTGAGTTCGAGTCCGACGACGAAGAAGAAGATGGCCAGCAGCCCGTCGGCGGCCCAGGTCGAGAGCGTCAGATCGAGATGCAGCGCCGACGGCCCGACGCGAGTGCTCATCAGAGTGTCGTAGGCGGCGGACCAGGGCGAGTTGGCCCAGATCAACGCGACGAGAGTGGCGACGAGGAGCAAGGCGCCGCCGACGGTCTCCTTGCGCAGGATTTGCGCCATGCGGTCCGCTTCGGACCAGGAACCGCGGGAGAACAGCGGCAAACGGGTTTTCGGACTCGGTGAATCAGACGGACTCGGTGAATCAGTCACAGTGACAAGGCCTTTCGGTAGCAACGTCGTGCAGTGCGAACCCGTCGAATGAAAGGGCATGCGCGCAGCACAGAACAGTTGCCGACCAGACTTCCCGGCGCACCGTGGATGATCCTATCGCGAGAAGGCCCCAGTCACCGAACCGAGGGAACGAATCTGGCGAGCGCGCGCCAACCGAGCAGCAGAACTGCGGTGGAAATCGTCGCGACGACGATGAAGGATCCGGCTGTTCCCTGCCCGGTCAGGGCACGCAACACCATGCCCACTGCCACCGTCATCACCCACACGACGATGCCCGTCGGGACGATGAGAAAAGCGTCGAACTTGTTGCGGTACAGAGCGAACGTGACGACCCAGCCGATCGCAGCGCCGACGACGAAGGGCCACGCGGTGTGGACGAGGCCGGACAGCGCCGTGGCCTCCTCGTGACTGCGACGGCCGATGGCGGCGAACAACACGACCATCAGCAAGTCGAGCACGGCAGCAACTACGGGGGAGCGAAACTTCACGGGCACCACTGTAGACACCTACGCCGAACGGCCCGTACCGCTGATGCGATACGGGCCGTTCGATGGTCCACCCCGGATGGATCAATGTGGGTTTCAGTCGGTTGGAGTGCAACAAAGGCGCATTGATCCGGACGGGGGGAGGGCAGGGAAAGCGAAACGCGAACGAATTACGCCTGCAGTCCGGCTTCGATTTCGAGGTTCAGCGTGATCTTGTCGCCGACGACTGCGCCGCCGCCTTCGAGGGGCATGTCGATGCTGATGCCGAAGTCCTTGCGGTTGATGACGGTGCTGGCCTCGAAGCCGGCGACCGGTCCGTTGCCCATGCCGGCGTTGACGCCGTTGAACTCGAGCTTGAGGTCGATGGAGTTGGTGACGCCGTGGAGGGTGAAGTCACCGGTGACGATGAAGTCTCCGCCGTCGGCCTTGACCGAGGTGGACTTGAACGTTGCGGTGGGGAACTTCTCGACCTCGAAGAAATCGGCGGTCTTGAGGTGGCCGTCGCGCTGGGCGTTGTCGGTGGTGATCGAGGTGACGTCGATCTCGGCGTCGACCGACGGGGTGCCGTCGGCGTCGACGGTGATGGTGCCGGTAAAGGCCTGGAAACGGCCGCGGACCTTGCTGACCACCAGGTGGCGCACGGTGAATCCGACGGTGGAGTGCGTTGCGTCGATGGCCCAGGTGCCTGCGGTGAGCTCGGGAAGTGCGATGGCGGTGGTCATGGTGACTCCTATGGGGTTGAAGTTTCAATGCTCATAGTACACAAGCGGACCGGGGTCCGTATATATTCCGGATGAACAGAAAGTGACGGACGCCACTGAGTCCAAAGCGTTTACGCCTGCTCGGGATCGCCCTTCGCGTCCCGGCTGTCCTCGGTGCGTCGCAGCTCGGCGGTCTCCTGCTGTTCGAGCGCGATGTCGAATTCGAGATCGGCATGCTGATGCTTGCGAAAGAGCACCAGAAACACGATCCACCCGACGACGGCGACGAGGATGAAGCTGACTCCGCGATACACCAGCGCCGACGCGACCGCCTGCGACGCGGTGATCGACGCGGCGCTGGTCAGGAACGCGATGAGGGTGGCGTCGACGACAACCAGGCCGCCGGGCGCAAGCGGAACGGATCCGACGGCTTTGCCCGCCGCGAAGGCGATGAGCAAACCGGACAGTCGTGGATCTGCACCGACGGCGAAGCAGGCGAAGGCGAGACACGCCACATCCCCGAGTCGATGCACGGCCGACCAGGAGAGTGTGAGTGCGCCGTCCCGCTTTCCGAGCTGCACGGACTGGACCTGACCGATGATCTTGTCGATTGCCTCGGCACCGGCGTCGAGCTCGTGATTACGGAACGCGTTGTATTTGCGAAGACCCCAGCGGGCGATCTGCCGAATGGACTCCGGGTGGTTCGAGATGTAGCGAACGGCGGCGACGATGGCGATGACACCGGCAATCGGAAGTACCACGGTGAAGGCATTGAACGAACTGCCGACGACCAGTCCGCCGGCCACGCCGAGCACCGCCAACCCGGCCGCGGCGATGACGCCGGAGATCGCCAGCTGCCACGACGCCACGACCGGACTCGCGCCCCAGCGCCGGGTCTCGCGATAGGTGAACGCCGTCGAGAACACCTGACCGGCGGGGAGGGTGAGCGCCATCGCGGTACTGCCGTAGATGACGGCCACGGACTTGCGCTGACGCACTTTCACGCCGCCCGCGTCCAGCAATTGCTTCTGCACTCGGCCGAAGGCGCTCAGCGACACCGCCTGGGCAACGACGCAGGCCGCCAACCAGCCCCAGTGGATTTCGCGGACGGCGGTCCAGGATTCGTGCAGTCGCGGCCACAGATAAATACCCTCGCCCACCAGCAGGGCCACCAGGGCGATGCCGGCGATCCACTTGACCCACCGGAGCCGGTTCCGCGGACGCCGCACGGCAGGTCCGCGGGTGGAGCTGGGGTCGGGCACCTTGTCAGACTAACTGTCGGCCGGTGTGACGTCGGGAAACTCCACCGGCCAGGCCAGGTGCGTGGCACGTCGTCGACCACGCAGTTGCACCTGGTCTCCCAGCTCCCACTGTTCCTGTTCCTCGTCGTCGGCGAAGTACAGGGCCGAGGTCGACGCCAGGACGCGTCCGGGACGCAGTTTTGCCAGCTCGGTGAGTCGTGAGGCCTCGTTGACCGGGTCGCCGATGACCGTGTACTCGAAGCGTTCGGCAGCGCCGATGTTGCCGGCGACGGCCAGTCCCGCGGACACGCCGATGCCGATGTCGAGGCCGGTGATCTCGTTCAGCGCGAACCGCAGTTCACGGGCGGCGGCAAGTGCGGCAGTGGGAGCGTCCGGACGATCGAGCGGGGCTCCGAAAATGGCCAGGGCCGCGTCGCCCATGAATTTGTTGACGAATCCGTGATGCCGCCCGACCACATCGACGACGACGCGGAAGAACTCGTTGAGCAACACCACGACCTCGCTCGGTGGGCGCTCGGAGGCGGTGGCGGTGGAGCCGACCATGTCGACGAACAGCACGGCGACGAATCGTGTCTCGCCGCCGAGTTCGGTTCCGAACTGCAAGGCGCGACGCGCCACGTCCTCGCCGACGTGCTGGCCGAACAGCTCGCGCAGGACGCGACGCTCGGCCGATTCCTCCATCATGCGGTTGAAGCCGACCTGGAGGCGGCCGATCTCGGAACCGTCGAACACATCGACCTCGACGTCCGTCTCGCCGCGCTGCACGCGCTCGATCGCGCTGTGCAGCTGACTGATCGGATCGGAGATCTGGCTCGCGGTGAGCATCGAGAGTACGAACGCCTGCACGATGGCCAGCACGCTGAGCAGGATGATGGCCACGGCCAGTGCGTTGGGCGAGAACACCAGATCGGTGGTCAGCTGGGTGGCACACAGCAGGATGATGCCGATGACGGGCATCAACGTGCCCAGCCCCCACGTCATGGCCATCCGGGTGCCGACGCCGGGCGTCATCGTCCGGTCGAAGCGCCCCTCGCTCAGAGCCAGTGCCGCGACGGGCCGCAGAATGCGCTCGCCGAGCATGTAGGTGAAGCCGAACGTCACCGTGGCGGCCATGCCGACGGTGACGATGACAGCGATCGAGAGCGACGGCATCTCCGCGATGGTCAGCAACACGAAGATGATGCCGCCGATGATCCACAGAATCAGGTGCACGATCGCCTGCCGCAGCGGGGCGTGCAGCGTCGTCATCTGCTCCTTGCGGGTGGGCGGGCCCCCACGAAGCTGCCACCGGATGACCGAGCGCAGCAATGTGTACGCGTAGATCAGGCTCACCACCAGGGCAACACCGAGATATGCCCCGAAGATGTAGACGTTGCGAACTCGGTCGGCGACGATCGAATCCGATTCCGGGATGGGCAGGCCGTAACGCACGAATGCGAATACGAGCACCGCACCGAAGACGTTGGCGATGAGCATCGAGAACATATAGAGCGGCCAGCGACTCTTCAGGGTGAGCGAGACCGCTCGGAAAGATGCCAGCACAGGTTAAATTTAGCGGGTGAGCACCGACGAGTTGCGGGCGCAAGGTACGGGGGCGTCCCCGGGCCCCACTTCGGCGGCGGATTCGGTGCACCCGATGGTGCGGGTCGGGGCGGAATGGACGTGGCGACTGCTTGTCCTGTTCGCCGGATTCATCACCTTCGCCTACGTGGTGGCGAGGCTGAGTACCGTCGTGATCCCTCTGGGCCTCGCGCTGTTGGCGGCGGCGATGCTCGTGCCCGTCGTCGACTGGATGCAGCGACGCGGCGTGCCGCGGGCCGTGGCGGTGATCGTCGTCATCATCGCCAGCCTCGGCGTCGTCGCCGGAATCATGACCTTCATCGTCGAGCAGTTCATCGAAGGTCTGCCGCAGGTGGGCGATCAGTTCACCCAATCGATCAACGGCGTCGAGGAATGGCTCAGCAGCGGACCGTTGCACATCAGTGAAGACCAGATTCGACAGGCCACCGACAACCTCGTCAAGGTCATTCAGGACAACCAGGAGGCCGTCACCAGTGGAGCGCTGACCACGGCGACGGTGATCGGCGAGATTCTCACCGGCGCACTGCTCACCCTGTTCATCCTGATCTTCTTCCTGTACGGCGGCGATCAGATCTGGCAGTTCATCACGCGGTTGGCACCGACGAAGGCGCGTCGGAAGATTCGCACTGCAGGCATCCAGGGTTTCGGGTCGCTCGTGGGATACGTCCGTGCGACGGTGGCCGTGGCGGCCGCGGATGCGATCGGCATCGGTGCCGGGCTCGCCATTCTCGGTGTGCCGCTGGCTCTCCCGTTGGCCTCGCTGGTGTTCATCGGCGCGTTCATCCCGATCATCGGTGCCGTGTTGACCGGGTTCGTCGCCGTGTTCATCGCGCTGGTGACCAAGGGCCTGATCACCGCCGTCATCACCCTCGGCATCGTGGTGGCCGTCATGCAACTCGAAGGGCATGTGCTGCAACCACTCCTGCTCGGACGCGCGGTACGGCTGCATCCACTGGCAGTGGTGCTGTCCATCACCGTCGGAATCCTGCTTGCCGGCATCGTCGGCGGCCTGCTCGCCGTACCGATCGTCGCAGTCCTCAACACCGCCGTGCGGTCTCTGCTGGCCGACGATCCGGAGGAGGTCTACGAGGAACTCGAACCGACCGACCCGCTGTACGCGGCCGAACCGAGTGACCCACACACACCGCCCGGCTCGACCGAGCCCGATCGACTCGCCAAGGGGGAGCTGAAGACTCCGGACCGGACGAACGATGCGGACGGCTGACCGGGTGCGCACCACGCCCACCTCGTCCGATCCCGACACTCCGCTGTGGCGGGCCTCGCAAGCCTTTCGACTGGTCACCCTCGTCTACGCGATCAGCTACCAGGCTGCCACCGTCGACAACTACACCAACCCCCGGCTGAGCTGGGTGTTCGTCGCCCTGATGGCTGTGTGGTCGGGGGCGTCGGCGTTGATGCTCGCGCGCGCATCGCTGCCGCGCTGGCAGGTGGTGCTCGCCGATCAGATCATCGTCGTCGCGTTGATGGCGTCGACGCGACTGGTAGCCGACTACGACTGGTACAGCACCCGTCAGACCCTACCGACCACCCTGTGGGCAACCAATGCGGTCATCTCCGCGGCAATTCTGCTGGGCCCCAAAGGCGGTATCGCGTCGGGTGTGGTGATGTCGCTGGTCAGTGCGCTCGTGCGCGACCGCTTCGACACCGATCTGTGGTCCGACGCCACCGCTCCGGTGTTGCTCTCGGCCGGGCTGGCACTGGGAATGGCGTCGAACACCGCCTGGCGCGCTCACGAAGAGTTGCGGCGCGCAGCACGATCGGCCGCGATCACCGAGGAACGTGAGCGGCTCGCCCGGCAGGTGCACGACGGTGTGCTCCAGGTGTTGGCGCTCGTCCGTCGCCGCGGTCTCGAAATTGGCGGGCCGGCAGCAGAACTCGCCGAGCTCGCCGGTGAACAGGAAGTGGCGCTGCGCGTGCTGATCTCGGAGCAGGCAGCTCCGCGCGGCGATCACACCGGCTCCATCGTCGATGTCAGAGCACTGCTGCGCACCCAGGCGGGTACCGCTGTCTCGGTGTCGACTCCGGCCGACCCGGTACTCGTGGAATCCGATGTCGCAGAGGAACTCTCCGCTGTCGTGGCGACCGCACTGTCCAACGTCGAACGTCACGCGGGTGCCGCAGCCAAGGCCTACGTCCTGCTCGAGGACGTCGACGGGGAGTTGATCGTCAGCATCCGCGACGACGGCCACGGAATCCCCACCGGACGGCTCGCCGCCGCCGAAGCCGAGGGCCGGATGGGCGTGTCGAAATCGATACTGGGCCGCGTCGAATCTCTGGGTGGCACTGCGCTACTCGATACCGCAGAGGGCGAAGGAACCGAATGGGAGATTCGTATTCCACGAACGAAGGGATCGAGATGACCGAGGAAACGAACGCCGAGATCTCCGTGATGGTCGTCGACGATCACCCGATGTGGCGCGACGGCGTCGCCCGTGATCTCGAGGTCGCCGGATTCGGTGTCGTCGCCACCGCGGACAGCGTTGCCGCAGCCGGACGGCGAGCCCGAGCCACCACACCCGACGTCGTGCTGATGGACATGCATCTGCCCGACGGCAACGGTGCCGACGCCACCGTTACCGTCCTCGACGCGTCGCCGCAGACGAGAATTCTGGTGCTCTCTGCGTCTGCGGAACGCAGCGATGTGCTCGACGCGATCAAGGCGGGTGCGACGGGCTACCTGGTCAAGAGCGCCTCGGCGGAGGAACTGTTCGACGCCGTTCGCGCGACTGCGGCCGGGCAGCCGGTGTTCACCCCCGGCCTCGCGGGCCTGGTACTCGGGGAGTTCCGGCGGATGTCGTCGTCACCGGAACCGGAGTCCGACTCTCGCCCGACTCTGACCGACCGGGAGACCGAGGTCCTGCGTCTGGTCGCAAAAGGGCTCAGCGCCAAGCAGATTGCGACGCGTTTGACGCTCAGTCATCGGACCGTCGAGAACCACGTGCAGGCGACGCTGCGTAAATTGCAGTTGGCCAACCGCGTGGAACTGACCCGGTACGCCATCGAGAAGGGAATCTGAGGGTTTGTATCGGGTGCCGAGGGGCACTCTGCATCCCATGACCGACAACGAAGAATCAGTGGACACCACCGTCGACCCGGCGAAGCACTCGAAGGGCGTCGATGCCGACCTCGACCAGAGTGGTGCCGAACGCGACGAGGCGATCGACGAGTTCGACGGCCATCTCGACGGATCGGGCGAGGATTCTTCGCTACCGACGCCGGAGCCAACCCACGTCGCCGACAAGAGCGACGAGAAGACCGTCACGCGCTCCGAATAGGGCTCTTGCACAGAGCTACTGCGCACACAGTTTGCCGAGCGCGAACTTGGCCACCGGGATGTACGGCAGAACCAGGGGCACCGGGCCGTCGATCGTCAACCAGGCTCTGGTTCCGTTGGGCCGTGAGACGACCCCGTGCGTCAGATCGACCCCGATCGCCTGATTCTGGAACCATGCGGACCATGCCCACGTCCACGAGCGTTCGTCGACAGAGTGCACCCGAAAATCGATCGGCAAGCCCAGTGGGCCCAGTACTCGGCCGGTGCTGTCGGCGGTGAGCCGTTCCCCGCGGTAGTCGACGCCGATGATCTGCGGAGCCCACGTCTTCCACGCTGTCGGTTCCATGTAGCGCTCCCAGACCTCGGGTGCGGGGGCGTTTCCGGTGGATTGCAGTGTCACTCGCATCTGTCCCACCTACCCGTTGGTCGCGATCTCCACACAGGAATTCGGCGAGGGTTCGACCACAGTCCATCGGCTCGGTGCCCAGCGGACGTGCCGATGGGAAGACTGAGCGAGTGCGCATCGTCCAAGTGGCAAACTTCTACGGCCCGCGGTCCGGTGGTGTGCGCACTGCCGTCGATCAACTCGGATCGGGTTACGTCACCGCTGGTCACGACGTGACGCTGATCGTGCCCGGTGTGCGGTGGAGCGAAGAACTGCTCCCGACCGGCGTGGTGCGCATCGAGGTGCCCGGCCCGCGGATTCCGGGCACCGGCGGCTACCGGGTGGCCGATCCGCGCCGAGTGTCCGCGGTGGTGGGTGGTCTGACTCCGGACGTGATCGAAGTGTCGGACCGGATGACGCTGCGCGGCATGGGGCGATGGGCCGCGCGCCGGGATATACGAAGCGTGATGATCTCCCATGAACGGCTTGATCGGATACTCGCGCAGACGATGCCGATGCAGTGGGCTCGCCGGTGCGCCGACGTGGCGAATCTACGCACCGCCGAGCAATACGACGCCGTGGTGTGCACCACGGAGTTCGCGCAACAGGAGTTCGCGCGCCTTGGCGTCGGCAACGTTCATCGGGTGCCGCTCGGGGTGGACCTGGACCTGTTTCACCCGCGGCGTCGGCACCCGGGCCATCGCTCGCACTGGTTGGGTGACGCCGATCGCCTACTGGTGCACTGCGGCCGACTCTCGGTGGAGAAGCATGTGGAACGAAGTATCGATTCGCTTGCTGCGCTGCAAGATTCGGGTATACGCGCTCGATTGGTCATCGCCGGGGACGGCCCCCGCCGAGCAGGCCTCGAACGGCGCGCCCGCGGCCTACCCGTCGACTTCCTCGGTTTCGTTGCCGGTAGGTCGACCGTCGCCGCGCTGCTGGCCTCGGCCGACATCGCTCTCGCGCCCGGGCCCCACGAAACCTTCGGACTCGCTGCGCTCGAATCGTTGGCAGCCGGGACGCCCGTCGTCGTCTCCGAATCGTCGGCATTGGCACAGATCGTCACTCCGCACTGCGGTGGATCCTCGAAGAACACCGCCGACGGATTCGCCGCGGAGATAGAGCGGGTTCTCGAACTACCGGTGGACGACCGCCGTGCCGCCTCGAGGCTGCGCGCCGAGCAGTTCGGTTGGCCCGCGTCGGTGTCCGGGATGTTGTCGGTTCTGGGTGGCCGCGCAGCCTGAGATCTTCGCTACCCTGAGTGCATGGAGGCAAGGGATCTGCGAGTGTCCGATGCCGAGCGTGAACACGTCGGGCAATTGCTGCAACGTGCTGTAGGGCAGGGCATGCTCTCGCTCGGCGAGTTCACCGAGCGGATGGACACTGCTCTGGCATCGAAGACCCGTGGTGAGCTGAACTCGGTTCTCGTCGATCTGCCCGGGATGCAGCTCGCCGAGGAGCAGCGGCCGAGTCCGAAACCGTTCGCTGCGCCGACCCCGCAACCGTCGCCGCACCGAGTGGTGCAAGAGCACTGGGGCCACGGCGGCGGAACGCCGGATACTCTGCGCGGCAGCATGTCCACCATCACTCGTAAGGGCCCGTGGAACGTGCCGCCGAGCCTGCGCGTCTCCACCCGCATGTCGTCGGTGACACTCGACTTCACCCAGGCAGTCATGTCCACCCAGGTCGTCGAAATACACGTCGACGACTACTGCAGCTCGGTGAGCCTGATAGTCCCGATGGAGGCCACCGTCGACGTCAACGGTGTCGAGACCGTAGCGGGGAGCGTCACCAACAAGGTCCGCACCGGCCCGCCGTACGGGCCGCTGCATCTCGTGGTCTCGGGCAAGGTCCGCCTGGGCTCGGTGACAGCGAAGCACCCCTTCGGCAGCTCGATTCGCAGGATGTTCGGCTGAATCCGGCTCTTCTACTCGAGAGAACCGAGTAGCACTACTCACGCTTTCGGGCGGCAATGGTCGCAGTATCTATCCCATGACTTCTTCCCAGAACTCCGGGCTGGATCCGCAACTCGTCGCGCGACTGTCCAGCCGCTTCGATTCCCTGGGCGACCACATGCGTCAGGTGGCCGTCGATCTGCAGACTCTGCAGACCCAGCTCGGTGTCGCTCCGACGGCACCGGCCCCTGCCCCGGCACCGCCGGCATCGGCCCCTGCCCCGGTGCCGCCTGCTCCCGTCACAGCGTCGTACACGCCGTACTTCGCGCCGCCTTTCGTATCGCCGCCTCTCGTATCGCCGCAGCTCCCGTCGCCGAATTACGGTCTGCCGGACTACCGGACCATGGGTCAGCCGGTGGGTCAGCCGGTGGGTCGAGCTCAGCCGACGGCCCCCGGTCCGGTCGCAGCGCCGCGTGGGCCGGTCGTTGCGCCGCGGCCGCCCGCTCCGCCGAGGGAACCCTGGTGGCAGCGCGACGGGGTCATCAGTCGACTCTTGGCCGTGGCGGGTGCAGGCGTCACCCTCGTCGGAGTCGTGATGTTGCTGGTGCTCGCGGCACAGGCCGGGTGGTTCGGTCCGCCTCTGCGAGTCGCTGCGGGAGCCGTGTTCTCCCTGGCGCTCGTCGGTGCCGGCGTTCGGGTGTTCGGGCGTTCCGGCGGACGCGTCGGCGGAATCGCGCTCGCTGCCACCGGCATCGCCGGTCTGTACCTCGACGTACTCGCGACGTCGGTCCTCTACGGCTGGCTCGATCCCGTGATCGGGCTGATCGTTGCATTCGGAATCGCCGCAGCCGGAACGGCTCTGGCGGTCCAGTGGAAATCTCAGCCGATGGGCGTGTTGATCCTGGCCGGTGTCGCCGTCTGCGGTCCGGTACTCACCGACGGTCTCACCCTGGCGTTGATCGCATTCTTCATCGCCACCTACGTGGCGAGCTTCCCGGCTCAGCTCGGGCGGAACTGGCAGATCTTGCAGGTCGTTCGGACCGTTCCTCTCGTCGTCGCGATGTTGGCTGCGATCGCCACCGCCGACCTGAACGGCTCGACCGGCAACTACTGGCTGCTCCTGGCCGTCGTGCTCGTGGCCACCTTCGGTATCGCAATGCCACTCGAGCTGTTGCGCCGCAACGTCTCCGATGTCGTCTCGGTTGTGATGATCGCTCTGGCAGCACTGCCGGTCCTGGTCTCGGCCGATGTCTTCGATCGCCCGGCGACCATCGCTCTCCAGCTCGTCCTCGCTGCTGCCGCGCTGGCAATCGTGCTCCTGGTGAGCTGGTTGCCAAACCACGCTCGCGTCACCGTCGCGGTGATCGGCGCGGTGGCCACGCTCCAGGCCGCAGTCGAGTCGACGAGCGTCGAGATTCGCCCGGTCGTCCTGTTCGCCATCGCGCTGGCCCTCATCGCGGTGGCCCACCGCACCCGCTCGACACTTGCCTACCTGATCGGCAGCGGGTTCGGCGTGATCGCAACACTGATGTTCGTCTCGGTCTGCCCGCCGCGGGCCGTGCTGGACTCGGACTTCGCCGTCGACAGCGCCGGAATCGTTGTGGCTGGAATCCTACTGGCCGCAACGGCTTTCGCCTTCGCTTATGTGTTGGCCGATCTGGAGCTGATCGACGACGGAATGCAGACCCTCGCCATCGTCGCCGGCGTACTCGCGCTCTACGGACTGACTGCGGCAACGGTCACCCTCGGCATCGGAATCGGCGGCGAAACAACAGGATTCACCGCCGGTCACACCGCGGCGACCATCGAGTGGATGATCGCAGCCTTCGCGCTCCTGGCCTTCGGGCTGCGTAGCGTCACGCATGCCCACGCGGCACTCGTCGCCGGACTGGCCCTGACGGCGGCGGCCATCGCGAAACTGTTCCTCTTCGACCTGGTTGCCTTGGACGGACTGTTCCGCGTCATCGCCTTCATCGCAGTAGGTCTGCTGCTGCTGATCGCGGGAACCCGATATGCCAAGGTGTTCGCCGATCGGGAGAGCGCCGAGAGCTCCTGATCCTCCGCCCGCGTCGATGGACCACTGCATACGTCTGGGCGTTGCAGTGGTCCATCGACGCGTCTCGGGGCAGGAGCGTCAGTCGTCTTTCGGGATGGTCTCGCCGAGTCCGAGCCGGCGTTGGAATCGTTTCATTCCGGCCGGTGCCCACCAGCTGGCGTCGCCGAGCAGTTTCATGGTGGCAGGCACCAGGAACATACGAATGACGGTGGCGTCGATGATGAGTGCGGCGATCATGCCGTAGGCGATGTACTTCATCATCACCAGATCGGAGAACGCGAACGCCCCGGTGACGACGATGAGGATCAAGGCTGCCGCGGTGATGATGCGTCCGGTGTGAGAAGTACCGATATGGATGGCTTCGCTTGTGCTGGAACCTTTCTCGCGGGCTTCTACCATGCGTGACAGCAGGAAGACTTCGTAGTCGGTGGAGAGTCCGAACACGATTGCCGCGATCAACAGCAGAATCATCGCCATGATTGGTCCCGGTGTGAAGTTCATCCACCCGGCCCCGTGGCCGTCGATGAAGATCCACGTCAGTATGCCCATCGTCGACCCGAGGCCGAGTGTCGTCATCAGTACCGCCTTGATCGGCAGCACCAGAGATCCGAACGTCAGGAACATCAGTACGACCACCACCACGACGACGAGCACCGCCATCAGCGGTAGACGATCGACAATGGCATCGATCGAATCTCGTTCGATCGCAGGCGTTCCCGTCACCTGCATCGTCGTACCGTCGGGAGTGTCGATGCTGCGGAGGAATTCGATCGCCGATGCGCTGCTGTTGCGGTCGATCAACCCGGCCTTGAAGACGATGATGCCGTCCTTGCTGGCACCGACGGGGGTGAACTGCTCGACCAGGCCGGGTGCGTTGTTCGCCTGGGTCGTGATGGCCCCGAGCGCGGAACCCTGTGCGTTCTGGATGACGAGCTTGATGGGCTCGGTGCGTTGGCCGGGGAACAACTCGTCGAACCGTTCCTGCGCCACTCGCGTCGGATTGTCCGGCGGCAGATACGTTTCGTTGATGCCGCCGAACGCCAGATTCCCGATCGGCAGCGTCAGAACCAGTAGTCCGAGAACGATGGAGACGACCACCTTGATCGGATTGCGCATCACCCAGGTGGTGAGCTTGCCCCATCTGCCGTTCTCGATCTCCTCCGAGGACTTGGTCTTGCGCATGAACTTCAGGCCGAGGGCGTCGACGCGTGGGCCGAGGATCGACAGGATCGCAGGCAGGATGGTGATCGCATTGAGCGCCGCCAGAGCGACCGTGGCAATCGACCCCAGGGCCACGGACCTGAGAAACCCGTGCGGAAACAGGAGCAGACCACCGAGGCACGCGACGATGATCGTGGCCGAGAACGCCACCGTACGCCCGGCCGTCATGACCGTTCGACGGATCGCATCGGGCGTCGACCTGCCATCGCCCAACTCCTCGCGGAACCGCGAGACGATGAACAGCCCGTAGTCGATGGCCAAGCCCAACCCCACCAGCGACACGACCGGTGCGACGAACGTATTGACTTCGGTGACATGCGTGAACAGCTTCACGATGCCGTTGGCACCGATGACCGTCAGCGCGCCGACGATGAGGGGGAGCGCGGCTGCGACGACGCCACCGAAGACGAAGAACAGCAGCACCGCGACAGCGGGGATGGCGAGGACCTCCATGCGATGGATGTCGTCGGTCATCGTCGACTGCAAGGAGGCGGCCACCGCTTGTTGGCCGGCCACCTGCACGTCGACGCCGTCGACGTAGAAGGCGTCGCGGACGGCCTGGAAGTTCTCGGTCAACTCGGTGTCGTTGTTGCCCACGATCGCGATGCTGGCGATGGCGTGCTGCTTGTCGGCGGTGGCCAACGCCGCCAATACGGGAGCCTGGGCAGTGCGGAAGTAGCTGCCGTTGATCTTCGCGATGCGGTCCGGGTGGTCGGCGACCAGCGAATCGAGATTCTGGGTGATCGCCGCACCGAACGACGGATCATCGATCGTCGAACCCTCGGGGGCGGTGTAAAGGACGATCACGTCGCCCTCGGTGTCTCGCCCGAACGTCTCGTTCGCGAGATCGCTGGCCACGGCCGACTGCGACGTCGGATCGTCGAAACCGCTCTGGCTCAGGTGGTCGGGTAGGTCCCAGCCATAGGCGGCCAAGATTGCCAGACCGGCCACCATGATCCCGAGAACGCTGTAGCGAAGGCGGTGGACAAAATTTCCCCATCGAACGAACACGTGTGCGCAACTCCCCCTCGGTGCACGCGACGTCGCCGCCGCGTGGGTGAAACGTAGACCCCCACTACGGGCGAGAGTGTAGCTTGCGCAACGACCTGCAGAGGGATCCGCTCACCTCCCCGTGAGCGCTCGATCAGCGTGAACGGTTACGTTCCCTCGCCAGCAATTCGCTGACGCTCAATACCTGTCCGTTCTCCCCGCCGCGATGACGGCCACTGTCGCCGTTGTCGGCAGCCGGTGCTGCCCGACGGCCCGACGGCTTGTCGGACTTCGACTCGTTCGATGCGGACCCGTTGGCGCGATTGTGTTCGGCGTCCTCGTGTCCGGGCTCGTGGTGCACGGAACCATTGCCGCCGTTACGCTCGGTCCCATTGCTGCCGTACACATTTCGGTTCGACGGGCCCGCGCCGTACCCGTTCTGCGCGGCACGGTTCTGGCCGGCACCGTTCTGGCCGGACCCGTTCTGTCCGGACCCGTTCTGTCCGGACCCGTTGTGCGCGGATCCGTTCTGTCCGGATCCGTTCTGTCCGGATCCGTTCCGGGCGGTGTCGTTCTGTGCAGACCCGTTCTTGGTGGACCCATTCGTTCCATGACCGTTGCGGCTCGCGTCGCTGTCGCCATGACCGTTTCGGCTCGAACCGTTGACCGGTGCACTCGGCCGACTCGGCGGCGATGCGCTGGGTGCTCGCAGATCTGCGAGCCAACTCTCGATGGACCGTGAATCCGGTTCCTCGGCTCGAGATGCCCGTGCCGGGCGGGGCCGGCTGGGCGGTGCGACCGGCGGGCGCGGCGCGCTCGGTGCTCGTAGCGGCTCGGCCGACGGCGCAGGCCGAACCACTTCGGCGGCCTGGGTCGGTTCCGGTTCGACGGTCGGGCGGGGTTCGACGGTCGGGCGGGGGCGTGGCGCAGTCGGCTGAATCGGGGCTGAGCGAGGAGCGTTCTGTGCCGGGGGAGTGGCCGGCTGTCGAGTCGGCTCGGGTGGTGTGGCCGGTCGACCCGTCACACTGCGCCTGGACTCTTCCTTCGCGGCGTGGGTCGCGCGGATCGGCCCCGAACCCTGCGGTGCCACCACGGGAATGGGCTCGGTGAGCGGTTCGCTGCGGCGCGGTGTCGGACGCAGCGGCGGAGCGACCGTCGTGGAGGGTGCACCCCCGGCGAGGGCCAGTTCGGGCACGTCGGAGATGGGCAATAGTTCGTCTTCGAGAATGGTTTCGCCGAGTCCGAGCTTGCGCTGGATTCGCTTCATCCACTGCGGTGCCCACCAGCAGTCGTCGCCGAGCAGTTTCATCGTGGCAGGCACGAGGAACATGCGGATGAGGGTGGCGTCGATGATGAGTGCGGCAATCATGCCGTAGGCGATGTACTTCATCATCACCAGATCGGAGAACGCGAACGCCCCGGTCACAACGATGAGAATCAAGGCCGCTGCTGTGATGATGCGTCCGGTATGCGAGGTTCCGATGCGGATGGCTTCGCTTGTGCTCGAGCCTTTTTCGCGGGCCTCGACCATCCGTGAGAGCAGGAACACCTCGTAGTCGGTGGACAGGCCGAACACGATCGAAATGATCAGCACCAGGACCGGAGCCATGATCGGACCAGGGGTGAAATTCATCAGCCCCGCACCGTTGCCGTCGATGAAGATCCACGTCAGGATGCCCATCGTGGCTCCGAGACCGAGGATCGTCATCAGGACGGCCTTGATCGGCAACACCAACGATCCGAAGGTCAGGAACATCAATAACGTCACGATGAACATCACCAGCACCGCCATCAGGGGCAGCTTGTCGATCAGCGCACTGATCGAGTCCTGTTCGATGGCCGGGGTGCCGCCCACCAGAACCGACGCACCGTCGGGTACGTCGATACTGCGGAGGAAGTCGATGGCAGGCTTGGAGTCGTTGCGGTCGACCAGGCCTGCCTTGAAGACGATGACGCCGTCTTTGCTGGCCCCGACCGGAGAGAACTTCTCGATCAGACCGGGAGCATTGTTGGCCTGGTTGGTGATCGCGGCGAGGTTGGGGCCCTGAGCGTTGCTGATCACCAATTTGAGAGGCTCGGTGCGCTGACCCGGGAACAGTGAATCGAACTCGCCCTGCGCGACGCGAGTGACGTTGTCGGGGGGCAGATAGGTCTCGTTGATGCCGCCGAATTTGATGTTGCCGACCGGAAGTGTCAGCAACACCAGACCGAGCACGATCGGGACGGTGACCTTGACCGGGTTGCGCATCACCCAGCGAGTGAGACGGCCCCACATGCCGTTCTCGATTTCTTCGCTCGACTTGGTCTTGCGCATGAACTTGAGTCCGAGCGCATCCACCCGGGTCCCGAGAATCGCGAGCATCGCGGGCAGGATCGTGAC
The DNA here is from genome assembly GCF_054960675.1 of Rhodococcus sp. PSi06. Lineage (NCBI taxonomy): Bacteria > Bacillati > Actinomycetota > Actinomycetes > Mycobacteriales > Nocardiaceae > Rhodococcus > Rhodococcus sp. PSi06. Next base: position 470,725 of record NZ_JBHNYO010000001.1, on the reverse strand, counting down.
GGCCGTCAGAGCAGCGAGGGCGACGGTGGCGATGGAACCGTACGCCACCGATTTCAGGAAGCCCTGCGGGAACAGCAGCAGGCCACCGAGGGAGGCGACGATCATCGTCGCGGAGAACACCACGGTGCGACCTGCCGTCATGACGCTGCGGCGCACGGCCTGACGGGGGGTGTAACCGTCGCCGAGTTCCTCTCGGAATCGCGAGACTATGAACAGCCCGTAGTCGATGGCCAGGCCGAGGCCGACGAGTGAGACCACGGGCGCGACGAACGAGTTGACCTCGGTGAAGTTGGTGAACAACTTGACGATGCCGTTGGCTCCGACGACGGTGAGCCCGCCGATGATCAACGGAAGTGCGGCTGCGACGACGCCGCCGAAGATGAAGAACAGCAGCACTGCCACCGCGGGTATGGCGAGCAACTCCATGCGCGAGATGTCGCCGGCCAACGTCGACTGCAGTGCGCCCGCGACGGCCTGGAGGCCGGTGACCTGAACGTCGACGCCGTCGACGTAGAAGGCGTCCTTCACGGCTTGGAAGTTGTTGGTCAGTTCGGTGTCGTCAGCGCCCTTGATGGCGACACTGGCGATGGCGTTCTGTTTGTCCGTCGTTCCGAGGGCGGCGAGATTGGGGGCGACTGCCGTTTTGAAATAACTGCCGTTGACCTTGTCGATCTGATCGGGATGATCGGCTGCGAGGGAGTCCAGGTTCGCCACGATCTTGGATTGGAACGCTGGGTCGTCGATGGTCGAGCCCGGTGCCGCGGTGTAGAGGACGATGACGTCACCCTGGTTGTCGCGACCGAACGTGGTGTCCGCCAGACGGGCAGCCTGGGCCGATTCCGACGTCGGATCGTCCCAACCACTCTGACTGAGATGACTGTTGAGATCGAGGCCGTAGGCCGCGAAGCCCAGCAGCCCGGCCACCATGACACCGATGACGGTGTACCGCAGCCGGTAGACGATGTCTCCCCATCTGGCGAACACTTAAGAAACTCCTTGGCGCCCGACGAGCAGGGCGGACAGCGGTCGGAAGGGCTGCAGCCACGCGCCTTCGTCGGGGAGGGAATCGAGACTCACCCGTGGCAGTGGCTCACGGAAGACGCCCGGGATGTCCTCGAGATCGAGGAACTCCAAGATGTCCGACGTGACAGCCCAGCTTGCGTGCTCCCGGAAGCCCAATACCTGGACGGGCACTCCGGTTGCTGCGATGGCCTCCAAGGGGCCCTTGAACGCTTGACCGTCGGCGGACGCGACCATGACCCCGGCGAGGCCGCCGTCACGGTTGCGAAAATCGATGTGGTCGAGCATGTCGGCGTCGACATCACTGTCTTCGTCGACCTTGGGCTTGGCGAACACCGCGAAGCCCACGTTACGCAATGCTTCGACCCAGGGGCGGACGACGTCGGCGCTGCCGGGAGCGATATTGGTGAACACCGTCGCTTCGGGTTCGAGAGTCGCGGTGCCCGAGGTGGAGAGTTCGGCGGTACGGCTGAGCAGCCAACGGCCGAGCGCATCGAACCGTGGGCGGTAGGCGGCGGTGGGTCTGCCACCGAGAATTGCGCCCAGACCCATGTCCAGGTTGGGGGCGTCCCAGACCAGCAGGACGCGCTTGCTGTGGCGCGATTCACCGATCGAGCCGAGTTCGGAGGCGTCGACCACGATGTCGGGCAGGTCTGTACTGACGCTCATGCTGTCTTCTTTCCCCAGATCAATTCCGTCACCGAGCTGCCGACTTGCTGCGCTTTGCCCTCGAACTTGGTCACCGGACGCTCGTGTGTCATCGGTGACTCCCAATCGAGAACGGTCAAACCGGGTTCGGCGTTCCCGGCTTCGGCAATCCACTCAGCGTATTCGGCATGGTCGGTGGCCACGTGCAGAACGCCACCCGGCTTCAGCCGATCCGCGATCATCGCGAAGGTCGGCCCCTGCAACAGGCGTCGCTTGTGGTGGCGGACCTTGGGCCAGGGGTCGGGAAAGAAGACACGAACGCCGGTCAACGACTCGGACGACAGCATGTTCTCGAGGACGTCCATGGCGTCACCGCGCAGCAACCGGATGTTCTCGATGCCTTCTCGTTCGATTTGCTGGAGCGTCTGCGCCAGGCCGGGGCGGTAGACCTCGACGGCCATGAGGTTGACGTGCGGCTCCGCGGTGGCCATCGCGGTGGTGGCCGTGCCGGTACCCGACCCGATCTCGAGAATCGCCGGCCCGCTGCGGCCGAACCACGCGTCGATGTCGATCTGCTCGTCGGCGACGTCGCGGCCGATGCGCGGCCACAGGCTGTCCCATGTGCCCTGCTGAGCCTCGGTCAGCGCACCACGCCGCGAGCGGAAGCTCGTCACTCGCGGGTACAGCCTCGAGCCCCGTTCGGGGGTGCGCGCTGCGTTCTCCGCGGTGTCGACAGAGGTGTCCTGAGGCTCGTTCACGTGTCCATTGTCGCGCATAGACGGGCCGTGTGACACGTGGGTCTCGAGTTGAAGTTGAGACTTGCCGTCCTCCCGCTGATCAGGGGCACAAACGTTGCGATTAATTACAACGGTGCAATTCTCTCGGCAGGGTCGCGGCGCTCGTCCGATGTGCCAGAATCGGTGCCGCAGCAGGGGGCTGCACGCCGCGTCGGGGGCAGACGACGGTCGTTTCGGGGGGATCGAACATGAGCGTGGCGAGTTTCGAACGACTGCGCGACCGCACCGCGGTGAGCTCGAGCGGGGTGTCGTCGAATGCGGTGTCGTCGAACGATGATGCTCGCAAGGCCGTCGACACCGCGCTGCAGGAACGGCTACGGCCGTTGAACGTGTGTGTGACGGGTCGAACCGGCGTGGGTAAGTCCGCGATCGTCGCGGTTCTCGAATCGGTGCATCTGGACGCGGACGGCCTCGATGTCCTGGTTCGCGAAGACAGCGCGACCGACGGCACCGTCTTCGATGTTCTCGTCTACGTGATCGCGGGCGCGGTGTCGTCGGTGGACAGCGCGTTCCTCGGTTCTTCCAGCGGCGCACGGAACGCAACCGTCGTCGTACTCACCAAGACGGACACTCTCGACGATCCCGCAGCGGCGGCCGCAGCGGCCTCCGAACAGCTCGCTCGGACCGTTCTGCCGATGATGGGTGCCACCGCGGCGGGGCTGCGCAGCACGGGACTCGTCATGGCCGACGTTCGCGCCGTCGCTGCGAGCGACGTGGGCACCGCGGAGATGCTGACCGTGGATCGCTTTCTCGCCGCCGACATCGCGGTCTCGACCCGTCGCCGAGAGGCGTTGATCGAGTGCATCGAACTGCGCGGTGTGGCCCTGCTCGTCGACGTGCTCCGACAGCGAGCCGATGCGTCCGACGACGATGCGCTCGCGCAGTTGGTCGGAGCGACCGGTGTCGACGCGGTGCTGGCCGCGGTATCGGCGGCGGTGAGTGCGGCCGCAGCCAGTCGCGACGCAGACCTGCACCGGAACCTGCAGCAGATCGCCGCTCGATATCGGCCGGTGCGCGGGGCCGTCGAGTCGTATCTGGCGTCGGACGAGGCCGTTGCCGCGGAAATGCGGTGCGCTGCCGTGTATCTGGGGGTGCCGATCGAGACCGCGTCGGAGCAGGTCGTAGCGGAGCAGGTAGGTCTGTGGAAGCAGCGCGCGGCCGCGTCCGGGGATTCGGACGTGCGTCGTGCGGCACTCGCGCTGTGTCGGGGCTACGTGCGGATGCTGCCTCGATGACGCCCTTGTCGGAGGACATGAAAAGCGTTCTTCGGCGCTGGAACTCGGATGCTCTCGACCGGATCGCACGGGCCCGGGAGAGTAGACCCGCCGGGGTTCATCTCACCGGTACGGCCGGATCGGGCAAATCGGAACTGCGCTGCGAACTGTCCCGGCGCGGCGTCGACTTCACTGATTCGGCAATCGATGCGGCCGTCGTACTGATCGTCGTCGACGCCTCGGCTCCGGTCGGCCGTGCCGACATCGAGCGGTGGCGAGGCGCGCTCGAATCCACGCCGGTCGTGTTCGTGGTGAACAAGATCGACGTGCACCGACACTGGCGGGAGGTGGTGATCGCCGACGGTGACCTGGTTGCCGAGTGTGTTCCACGAGCGGTGGAGTGCGCATTTCATCCGATCTCGGTGCGGTTGGCGCGGGTGGGAAGGGACACTGGCGACGCGGTCCTGTGCGCCGAATCCGGCCTCGATGCTGTGACGGAGCGGCTCGGCGCTCTGCTGCTGGACGCGACGGCCCTCGGTTCGCAGCGCAAATATGCTGCGGCGGTGCAGGACTGCGCAGTCGGAGCTAGAGCGGCCATCGTAGCGAAGGCACGCGCGGTGACCGGGGGTAGCGACGCAGTACCGCTTCGGGCGCGACGCGCCGCGCTCGTCGGTGAACGGGAAGGTCTTGGCGGTGATCGACGTGCGTTGTTGCACAACCTGATTCAGCGTGTGCGGGTGGACTTGCTCCACGCGGCCGCCGAGGATCTGCGCGAACTGGGCGTCGAGGTGAGAGGGTCCATCGACGGTGCTCGACGGGCAGAGCTGAAACACCTGCCCGCACATGTAGCCGAGTCTGCGCACGGCGCACAGAGTCGAGCCGACGCTGCGCTGACCGCCGGCCTGCGAGCGGTGGAGTCCGATCTGGGGCTCGGCCCGACGGTGACCCACGCGAGCGGGGAGGACGAGTGGCTCGACATCGGAGCACCGTCCCGGCGTCGCGGCATCGAGGACGCCATCATGATCGTGGTCGGTGCGTCGGCGGGGGTGGGCCTGGGACGCCTGGTGGTCTCGCCGATGGCGCTGGTGCAGGCATGGGCGGTGGCGAACACCGTGATCACCCTCGTGCTCGGCGGCGCCCTCGCGTGGTGGTTGACGCGGTCGCGGGCGTTGGTGGCCGATCGGGCACACATGCGAAGTTGGACGCAGGAATGCCTGGCCCGGGTGAGGTCCGCGGTGGAGCAGCGGCTGCACTCGCGCGTTCTCGAAGCCGAGTCCGCTCTCGCGGCCGCCCTCGCCGTCGCGGATCGGGAGGCAGCGGCCCGGATCGATGTTTCCCTTGCCGAGGTGGATGCCGAACTGCGCAGGCTTGCCGACCACCGTTCGGCGCTGCTGTCGGCGTGCGATCGCGATCTCTCGGCTATCGACCGAGGACTGGAGCGATTCCGGGGACCGGTGGAACCGTTCGACGTCTCCCTGCGTCGAAGTCCATAGGTGTCGAAGTCGATGGGTGCAGTATCGGTCGAATCAGGTAAGGAGCGTCGATGATCGCAGTCGAGGGTTTCGCAGCGGATGGATTCCCCACCGATGAGCCGGCGGACCACGAGGTCGACGCAGGCGGGACGTCCATCGTCTCGCCGGACCTGTTCGATCTCGACGGCGACGGTCACTACGAGACCTCAGTGCGGCACACCGGTGCCGGCATCACCGTGGCGACGGATGTCGACGGCGACGGTGTGACAGACAAGTTCACCGCCTTCGGACGTGACGGCCACTACCGAACCTGGGAGATTTTTCGACAAGCGAACGGTATCGGCCGGGGCGAAATGACCGAATCGGGGGAGCTGTAGCGCCTCGGTTCGGACCTAGTATCGCCCCAGGTAAAAGGCTTCTTACGCGGATCTTTCCCTATCTGAATCGGTCTTGTGACCAATCGGACAACACCCTGTTTCTGGATTCACGTCGCTCGGCGTTAACCTGATGAACAGGACATCCGGCGCTCGGTCCTCGGCTTGCCGTACCCAGTAAGATGGTGTACTGCAGCTCGAATGGTCGAGCAGCGCCCCGCCGAGAGGGGAAAACCGAGATTTACTCGTGCGTGCTTGCCCACAGCGATCGTGCGAATTCTTCCCGGTTCCGGCTAACCCCAGGAGAGTTAGATGACCTCAGCCACCATTCCCGGTTTGAGCAGCACCGACAGCGTGCCGACTCGACACAAAGAACTGCTTGCCTGGGTTGCTCAGGTAGCCGAACTGACCGAACCGGACGCAGTGGTGTTCGCTGACGGATCCGACGCCGAATGGGAGCGCCTGACCGACAAGCTGGTCGAGGCAGGCACCTTCACTCGCCTCAACGACGAGAAGAAGCCCAACTCGTTCCTCGGCAACTCCGATCCGTCGGACGTCGCCCGCGTCGAATCGCGCACGTACATCTGTTCCAAGGAAGAGATCGACGCCGGTCCCACCAACAACTGGATGGACCCGTCCGAGATGCGGACGCTGATGACCGATCTCTACCGCGGCTGCATGCGCGGACGCACGATGTACGTCGTGCCGTTCTGCATGGGTCCGCTCGACGCGGCCGACCCCAAGTTGGGCGTCGAGCTCACCGATTCGGAATACGTCGTCATCTCCATGCGCGTGATGACGCGCATGGGTCAGGCTGCGCTGGACAAGATCGGCGAGGACGGCTTCTACGTCAAGGCGCTGCACTCGCTCGGCGCTCCGCTCGCCGACGGCCAGGCCGACGTGCCGTGGCCGTGCAACGACACCAAATACATCACGCACTTCCCCGAGGACCGCGAGATCTGGAGCTTCGGATCCGGCTACGGCGGCAACGCTCTGCTGGGCAAGAAGTGCTACTCGCTGCGTATCGCGTCGGCCATGGCCCACGACGAGGGCTGGCTGGCCGAGCACATGCTGATCCTCAAGCTCATCTCGCCCGAGGACAAGGCCTACTACGTCGCCGCGGCTTTCCCGTCCGCCTGCGGCAAGACCAACCTCGCGATGATTCAGCCGACCATTCCGGGCTGGCGCGCCGAGACCATCGGCGACGACATCGCGTGGATGCGCTTCGGTGAGGACGGTCGTCTCTACGCCGTCAACCCCGAGTTCGGTTTCTTCGGCGTCGCGCCCGGCACCAACTGGGACTCGAACCCGAACGCGATGAAGACCATCGATCAGGGCAACTCGGTGTTCACCAACGTCGGCCTGACCGACGACGGCGACGTGTGGTGGGAAGGCCTCGAAGGCAAGCCCGAACACCTCATCGACTGGAAAGGCAACGACTGGACCCCCGAGTCCGGAACCGATGCCGCACATCCCAATTCGCGTTACTGCGTGCCGATGGCCCAGTGCCCGTCCATGGCTCCCGAGTGGGACGACCCGCAGGGTGTGCCGATCTCGGCGATCCTGTTCGGCGGGCGTCGCAAGACCACCGTTCCGCTGGTGACCGAGGCCCGCGACTGGCAGCACGGCGTGTTCATGGGAGCCACCGTCGGCTCCGAGCAGACCGCTGCCGCCGAGGGCACCGTCGGTACCGTCCGACGCGACCCGATGGCGATGCTGCCGTTCCTCGGCTACAACGTGGGCGATTACTTCCAGCACTGGATCGACCTCGGCAAGAACGCCGACGAGTCCAAGCTGCCGAAGGTGTTCTACGTCAACTGGTTCCGCCGCGGCGACGACAAGCGCTTCCTGTGGCCCGGATTCGGTGAGAACTCGCGCGTGCTCAAGTGGATCGTCGAGCGCATCGAGCACAAGGCCGCGGGCGTCGAGACCCCGATCGGCGTCGTTCCGACCGCCGATGCCCTCGATATCGACGGACTCGACACCACCGTCGAGGATGTCGCCGAGGCACTCGCGGTGAACACCGACGAATGGAAGGCCGAGATTCCGCTCATCCAGGAGTGGTTCGACTTCGTGGGCGAGAAACTGCCCACCGGAATTCAGGACGAATTCGACGCCCTCAAGCAGCGTTTGGGCGCGTAGTATTCACGAAACAGAACGGGGCTCACCGAGGGGTGGGCCCCGTTCTGGCTCTTCGGGGTAGCCAGTAGCGCCGCAACGGGTCTGGCGAGCCGTGACGTTGTTCTCGTGACCGACGACCCAATGTGTCGAGCGTGGTGGAACATTTCCCTGTTGTGGACCTGGCAGACTGGACGCGCGGGGAGAGCGAGCCGGGTGGCGCCGAGGAGAAGCGGTGGTTCACTGCGCCGGACGCGTCTTCTCAGTCGGGTCGCTGGTTGTTCAAGCCGCGACGAATCAAGGAACTGACGCTTTCGCAGGAACGCCGGGCGCGAGGTGATGCACCGGATCTTTTGGTGCGAGGTGAGGACTGGGCGGAAAAGATCTCGTATGAGCTTGCCCGTCTGGTCAGCGTGCCGGCAGTCGAGACGGAATTGGCCACGGTCGTCCATCGCGTAACCGGAAGATCGGTCCTGGGATCCATGAGTCGGGACATGCGGCCGGAGCGTTGGGGCTGGACTCCTGGTGCCGCACTCCTCGCAGAGCGCAATGACGATTTCGACTCGGAACTCAGTCGCGGCCATTCGCTATCTGCCGTTCTGGCTGTTCTTGCTTCGATGAATGGCCCAGTCGACACCGAGTTCCACAGCTGGCCTGCATTCGACGTCTTTGCCGGTTATCTCGTGTTCGACGCGTTGATCGCCAACACCGATCGGCACGCCCATAACTGGGGAGTCCTGCAGAATCCGACCACCGGCGTGGTGTGCCTGAGTCCGTCTTTCGACCACGGTTCCGCGCTGGCCAGTGGAAACGGAGACGTCTTCCGGGCAGACCGTGTGCGATCGGGATCGGTCGAGCTCTGGTGCGCACGGGGTGTGACGAAGCGGTTCGACGGCGGTGTGGCTGTCGGACTCGTCGATATCGCGACGCAGGCCCTGTCGCTCGCGAGCGCGAATGCTCGACGTTTTTGGCGCGATCGAATCGTGGGTCTGAGCGTCGACCTGTGCGACGATGTGATCAACGCTGCTCCCAACTTGTCGGACCAGACCCGTACATTCGTGCAGATAGCGGTAGCAACGAACCGAAAGCGACTCATCGATGCTCTCCATTGAATTTGCGCCTATAGGTGCCGATGCAGCCATCGGTGTGCGCAGGTCGAGGCTCATCGTGACGCGCCGTGGAGTGGCGGACAGCACCTATCGTGCGATCGGGTACCTCGACAAGGTCATCGACGACGGCCAGCCGTTCTACGAATTCAGGTATCTAGAGGCCGCGATGCACGACGCGCATTTCCTGCCGATCGTCGGATTTGGTGATGTGCATCGCCAGTATCGTTCGAGCCGACTTTTTCCATCGTTCGCCGATCGGGTGATGAGTGCAAAACGCCCGGATAGACCCGTCTATCTCGCCGGTCTCGACCTCGAATCGGATGCCGACGCTTGGGAGATCCTCGCCGCATCGGGAGGCCACCGCGAAGGCGACCCGATCGAGTTGATCTCTTTGCCGACATGGGATTCGGAAACGCATAAGACCACCGCGCATTTTCTCGCGCATGGTGTTCGCCACTGTGACGCGATGGCAGGTGCATACACTTCTACTCTCGCGCCGGGTGCGCAACTCATGCTGGAAACGGAACCCGGCAACGAAATAAACCCGCAGGCTGTCCGAATCACAGGTGCAGGTATGCATCTCGGCTACGTGCCCGATCCGCTTCTGGATCACGTGCACTCCGTGATGCGTTACGGTGCGTGCGAATTGACAGTGGTCCGCGCCAACCAGCCTGAAACGCACCCACATCTGCGCTTGCTGCTGCGCTTGAGCGGTCGATGCGAGCAGTTCGTTTTCGCCAAGTCGGAGTGGCTTCCGGTCGCGTGACGCGAGTGCACCGTTCTGGCTGTGTGATCAGGCAGTGAGCGCTGCTGCCCCGACGAGCGTTCCCAAGCCGCCCAACGCAGCCGGCACCACCTGCAGACCGTCGAGAAAAGTCAACCGGGCGTGCAGTCCGATCGACTCTCGAATCGGGTCCCACAGGGGCGGGCCGGCCTGCGCGAAGCCGCCGCCGATCACCACCATGCGTACGTCGACCAGGGCTACGGCCGAGGCGATCGCCTGACCGAGAGCCACCCCGGCGCGTTGCAGAGCAGTGATGGCAACCGGCGTGCCTGCGGCGGCGTCTGCGGCCAGTTCGACTCCGGTACTGCCCGGCCATCCCTGCTCACGCGCCCACCGCACCGCCGAGGGCCCACTCGACACCGTTTCCACGCAGCCGATTCCGCCGCACGCGCACGGCGTCGTCGAACCGGGAACGACGATGTGGCCGATGTGGCCGGCATTGCCGCTGGCTCCGGCGACTATCTTGCCGCCCAACACCAACCCACCGCCGATGCCGGTGGAGACCACCAGACTCAGTACGTCCGGCACACCCACAGCAGCGCCGAAGCGATGCTCACCCAGTGCCGCTGCGCTGCCGTCCATCGCCAGAGATATGTCGGCGTCCGGAAACACTGCCGAGATGTGCTCGCTCAGAGCGAAGCCGTTCTTCCACTCGTCGATGTTGATCGGTGCAACCGATCCGACCTCGAGGTTCACCGGCCCGGAGCAGGCGACGCCGATGCGGTCGATGTGCTGTCCAGGAGCGATCTTTCGCAGCAACGACGCGCATGCCGGCCATACTGCGGAGTCCGGGGTGGATACCGTCACCGGGTTCTGTGGACGTCCGTCGGCACCGACGAGTGCCGCTGTCATCTTGGTGCCGCCGATGTCGAGAGCGAGTGCGGTCATCGATCCAGACTAGGCGGGAGTGGAGCCTGCGGAATGACCCATGGAATATGTTTTCGGTTTCAGAACGAGGACGAGGTTGCTGCCGAGAAACTCGCGGAGTATCGGAACGCGCATCATCCACCAGGCCCAGCGCGGGTGGTAGCGCGGAAAAGCTGCCAGCAGCGTGGCGTTGGGAGTGCTTCGCGCCCAACGCAATCCATCGGACGCGCTGATGTCGAACAGTGATTCGCCGAAGCGATTCTTCGGTTCGTGCCCGGTGGTGCGGGCGTAGCGTCGGGCCGCGTATTCGCCGCCGAGGTAGTGCCAGGGCCGGGTCTCGTGACCGCCGAACGGGCCGAACCAGATGGTGTACGAGAGCACTGTGAGCCCGCCGGGTTTGGTGACTCGGAGCATCTCCTCGGCCATGGTCCACGGCTCACGTACGTGTTCGGCGACGTTGGACGAAAAGCAGATGTCCACGCTGTCGTCGCGAAAGGGCAGTGCCATACCGGAGCCGCGCACCGACCCGGGAATCTGCAACCCCGCGGCATGCATCTCGGAGGCATCCGGCTCGACGGGCAGGTAGCGCGCGCAACTCGCGCCGAACACCTCGGCGAAATAGCCGGGGCCGCCGCCCACGTCCAATACCGTCGCCGCGGACATGTCCGTACCCGTCAGGCCCCGATACAGGTCGCCGATCAGCTCGACGGAATCGCGGGCCAGAGCGCCGTAGAAGATGTCCGGAGCGCTCTGCTCGTGGCCGAAGTCTTTCAGCAGACTCACCGAGCGGCGCAGCGTCGCGCGAGAGGCGAACAGACGTGTCACGGCGGAAGTCACGAAAACGAACCCTAGCGGTTACTGTGGCAGCGGTAATCGACGAGCATGCGGAAATTGGGTGAGGCGAGCTGTGCGCGAGGTTCTGTTGCTGTGCTGGCGCGATACCGGGCACCCACAGGGCGGCGGCAGCGAGCGATACCTCGAGCAGGTAGGCGCAGGTCTGGCTCGACGCGGTGTACGCGTCACGCTCAGGACGGCGTCGTACCCCGGTGCACCCGCCGAGGAGATCGTCGACGGCATCCGTATCAGCCGCGGTGGTGGCCGCTTGTCGGTCTACCCGCGCGCACTGGCGGCCATCGCAGCGGGACGGCTCGGCTTCGGCCCGCTCAAAGGCATCGCACCCGACGCGGTGATCGATACCCAGAACGGCATTCCCTTCTTCTCGCGTGCCGCACTGGGCGTTCCGGTGACGTTGCTGGTGCACCACTGCCATCGTGAGCAGTGGCCGGTCGCGGGGCCGATGATGGCCAAGCTCGGCTGGTGGCTCGAATCGACGGTGTCCCCCCGAGTACACCGTCGCAATCAGTACCTGACGGTGTCGTTGCCGTCCGCCGACGAGCTGATCGCCCTCGGTGTCGACCGCGAGCGCATCGCCGTGGTCCGCAACGGTGCCGACGAGATCCCGCAGTCGGTGCCGGAGGGAGACGAGGGCACCCGGACGGCTCACCCGTCGCTCACTGTGTTGTCCAGGTTGGTACCGCACAAGCAGATCGAGGACGCTCTCGATGTCGTGGCGGCGCTGCGCGGCCGAATCCCGGACATCCACCTCGACGTCATCGGTGGTGGCTGGTGGGAGCAGAACCTTCGCGATTACGTGATCGAACTGGGGATCGAGCAGTACGTCACCTTCCACGGCCACGTCGACGAGGAGCGCAAGCACGAGTTGCTCGGCCGGTCGTGGGTGCACGTCATGCCCTCGCGCAAGGAGGGCTGGGGCCTCGCGGTGGTCGAAGCCGCTCAGCACGGCGTTCCCACGGTCGGCTATCGCAGCTCCAAGGGACTCACCGACTCGGTCATCGACGGCGTGACCGGAATTCTGGTGGGGGGTCAGTCGGTCGACGACCGGGACATCTCCGGCCTCACCCAGGCCGTCTCGGAGCTGGTGCAGGACGCCGACGCCCGCACTCGTTTGGGTGAGAAAGCGCGCGTGCGCGCCGGGGAGTTCTCGTGGGAGCAGTGCGCTCAGGGTGTGTATTCGGTCCTCGACGCGACGACGCGCGGAACCTGGTCGTCAGGGCTGGTCGGAGCGACTGATGTTGCTTCGCAAGGTGAATCGGCTCAGCAGTCCTATCGCTAGTCCTCCGAGAAGCAGCAGTGCCCAGGCCAGATGGGCGATCACGACGGCCGTGTTCGAGCGGCTTTCGATGATCACCGGTTCGGGTACGCGATAGAGGGTGAGTTGCTCGTCGGAATACGTCACTGCGAGCGAATTCAGCGTCTGCGCGGAATTGCCGAGCTCGCCGGGAGTGGTGTTCTCCACCAGCACCCAGCCGACGCCCAGTTCTGCGAGTGTCTCTGCGGATTCGCCTGTGAGAAGGGCGCTCTGGACGTCAGTGGCGCGGGTTCCCTCGCCGCGCACCGTGCCGCCCGCGACAATGAGCTCGCCGGTCTGCAGTACGTCCAGGGGCAGCATGCGCGGCGCGGGATCGAGGACCGGTGCGCTGCCGCTGTAGGGAAAGCGGCGGAACATGCCTGCCGGTAATACGGCTACGTCACCGCCCTGTCCAGCGAGTGCTGTCGAGACGGCGTCCCACGACGATGGATAGGCGACCGGCTTCAGTGCCTTGCCGACCCCCCAGCCGAGGTCCGGCAGAGCGATCACCAGTGCGAGTATCGCCACCGCTGCCGGCAGCCACCCGCCGAATCGGGTGCGCTGGACCGCGCTCACCGCGGCCGGTTGCACCGGATTCGGTGGACGACGAGGTGAAAACGCTGCCGCAGCGGCGAGGGCATAGATCGGCATTGCCAGCGCGACCCACTTCTGCGAGTCGCGTAGTAGACCGGCCCCGGGCACGGTGTCACCCACCGCGCGGGCCACTGCCAGCCCCGGACCCGTTGCTGCCAAAGCAGGAATCACGATGGCACCGATCGCAACGACACCCAGAACCAGAATCACCGGATTGCGGCGACGCCTGATCAGCGGCCGTACACCGAACGCGACCACCGTCAGCAACAGCGCGGTGCCCATCAACGCGAAAAGACCGGTGCGAGAGGCGGGTACAGCATCCGAATTCCAGATTCCGCCGAGTCCGGCGAGCGAGCCGAGGGTGCCGAGGCCCGGCTCCGCACGCGCCGCGAACGCAGCCCACCCGGCCGGATCCGCCTGCTCGACGCCACTGCCGGACACCGCCGTCGCCACCAACCACGGCGCCGACGCGACCGCCGCGATCACCAGGGTGACGACCACGCGTAGGACGCGTCGGACACCCCCGGGGAGGGCCACGACGAGTAGTGCGATCGATGCGGCCAGCAGTGCGCCGGTGGGGGTGAGTCCCGCTGCGGCCAGGCAGACCGAGAGGGCCCACCACGGACGACCGGATCTGACGCCGATTGCCGCGACCACCGTCCAGGGCAGGGCGGCATAACCGACGAGCAGACTCCAATGTCCTTGTAGCAAGCGCTCGGCGACGTAGGGGTTCCACACGGCCACTGTCGACGCGACGAGCAGGCCAGGAAGCGGAACGGTGGGCAGAACCTTCTGCGCCATGACTGCCGCGCCCCAACCGGCCATCCACAATGCCAGCAGTAGAACGGTTTTGACGACCAGTCCGCCGTCGAACACCGTCGTCAACGCTGCGAGCGCGGCATCCTGCGGTACGGCGCGCGCGGCCGCGTCGGCGATTCCCCAGGCGGAGTCGGTGAAGTAGGAACGGGGAGTGCTGACGGCGTCGCGTAGCAGGAGATACCCGGGGCCGAGCAATGGTCCCAGAATCACCACGGCGAGCAGCAGACTGTAGAGCGGCGGCGTCAACCTCGACCTCGACGACGCCATGATCGGCACCCTATACCGTGGGCTCATGTCTTTCCGCGCCTCGTCCGAGGCAGACCACCCGGCGGGTACGTCCGTCGCCGGGATGGGGATGGTGACGGCCGGTTCGATGTTCGCGAACGTTGCGGCGTACCTGCTTCAAGTACTCGCAAGTCGCATGCTCGGGGTCGAGGGGTACGGCGTATTCGCGAGTCTGCTTGCTGCGCAACTGGTTCTCGCAGTTCCGGCATTGGCGTTGCAATCCGTGGTCGCGCGCGAGGTGGTGCGGGGCCGCAGTTCACGCGAGTTGCGGACCGTCGGGTATCGCTGTGCCGCGGTCGTCGGGGTGCTGGCAGTCGCGCTCGCTCCTGCCCTGTCCGCTGCCATGGATGTCTCGACGGCAGCGACGTTGTCGGCGGTCATCGCTGCCCCGGTCCTGGTGCTGTTGGCCGCAGAGCAGGGACTGTTGCAGGGGCGCGGCCGGTTCGGAGCCCTGAGCCTGGTGCTCGCGGCCGCCGGTTTCGGCAAGGTCGCGCCGGCGGTGGTCGTACTGCTGCTCGGCGGCGGCCCCGGTTCGGTACTGCTGGCAACCGCGGCCGGAATCGGGGTCGTGGCCGTCGGCGCGCGAGCGGCCGCCGGAGTGCCGGTGAACGCGGTGTCGGAAACCAAGGTGACCGTATCGACCGTGCTGCAGGCGTCGCAGGTGCACTTGGTGCTCATCGCACTGTCCGCGTTGGATCTGGTGCTGGCTCGTTCGTTGTTGAGCAGTACCGAGGCCGGGCTGTACGCCGTCGGAGCCGTCGCGTCCAAGGCCGCCCTGTGGTTACCGCAGGCAGTGGGAGTGGTGCTGTACCCGCGAATGGCGAACCCACAGCATTCGACGGCCGCAGTGCGCTCGGCCCTGGCCGTCGTCGCCGGTCTGGGCATTGTGCTGGTGATCGGCGGGGCACTGGCATCGCCGTTGCTGCCGTTGGTCGTCGGCGATACGTACTCCGGTGTGCAGAACTATGTCTGGCTGTTCGTGTTGCAGGGCGCGTGTTTGGCCGTCTTGCAAGGTGCGCTGCTGTGGGCCATCGCGGGTGAACGCACCCACCTGGCGTTCGTCGCGTGGTTCGCCCTCGCCGCCGAGGTGCTGTTGCTGCTCTTCGTGGCCTCGACACTGGCCCAGTTCATCACCGTCGCGGCAATCACCGCAGCGGTGACGATGACGGTGGTGTGTGCGCTGGTGTTGTGGGGCAACCGCAACGGTGCCTGAGAAGACGCCAGTGGCGTGGTCGTGTGCCCGCACAGGCACTCGACCACGCCACTCGTAATCCGGCTCTTTCCGCAGGCTTCACTCCTGCCGAAAGCATTTACTCCTTCGAGAGGTTCGTCCTCGGAATTTCTTCCGTGCGATCCGTCGTCCAGTCACGGTTCGGGGCGGTTCCACCGCTCGGGGTGGGGCGCGGAGCAGCGTCGGAACGTGCAGGCTGACGGTGTCCACCGTTGCCGCCGCCGCGCAGCAGCAGGAACACTCCGGCGATCAACGAGATGACACCGAGGATGCCGGCGACGATCGGAACCGTGCGTCCGAAGAGCGAGATCTTGTCCTGGCCGTCCTTGGCTTGCTGGATCTGGAACTCGACGGTGTTCTCGTCGAACGTGATCGGTGCTTTGAGAACGTCGACCTCGGGCTTGCCTGCTTCACGTCCGTAGTACTGGTGAATCTGCTCCTCGCCCTTGATGACTACACCGGTCTCGGGCTCGACCCACAGGGTGCGGGTGTTCTCGTACCAGCGGGTCATCGTCACCGGTGCAGTGCCGCCTTCGACGCCCCACGTGTCGGCGGGCAGCGTCACCTTGTTGGTCGGCAGGTTCACCACCGTCGACAGGTCGACCGGGCCGACGGTCTGCTGGTACTGATTCACCGGCGTGCCGTTGATCTCGGTGGCCTCGACGAAATCGATGTCCTTGGATGCGCGAGCGTTGACGTCGAAGAAGGGGTAGCTCTTCTGCTCGGAATTGAACGGGAACTTGTACTGCAGGCCGGTGTGGGCAACTTCCTCGGCGGGCTTGTCGCCGGCCACCTGGATGGTGCCGATCGGGCTCTCGACGGGCATCGAGGTCTTGCGGTCGATGGTGACGCGGTCGACGCTGGCGGTCAGCAGTCCGGTGTCGGCCTGCTTGTCGCTGCGGCGCAGGGTCTGGCCGGCCTGCAGCGTCATGATGTCGGAGTCGGAGGGATCCTCGACGGTGACGAATCGCTGCGAGGTCAGCGGAACGTTCTGGTCGACCACTGCGCGGCCCGCGGCCAACGATCGTGCGTCCAGGACGCTGCCGGTGCCGGTGGAGACGGTGGTGACCTCGAGGTCCAGCGGCGTCTTCTCGAGCGCCGAGACAGTGTAGGTCGGAATGAGGATGGCGGCGACCACCAGAAATGCACCCAAGCCGATGAGTACAAGAGCCACTATCCGGCTCGGCCCTGAGCGCTCCGCCATGCTGATTCTCCTTGTTCGACCGCTTCACTGGACGACACCGCAGGCGGGACCAACGTTCGCCCCCGACTCGATGCCCGATTTCTTACGACACGTCGCAGGTGACAGTAACAGTCGACAGTGGTGCCGGTCTCGTCCATGCCGGTTCGACACGGCACACTGGATGCACCATGAGCACCCGAATCGAGCCGGCATCCGTCGTACCGTTGCGCGGGTTCGTCCCTGCACTCGAGGGGATGCGCGCGCTGGCCGCGATCGGCATCGTCCTCACCCACGTCGCGTTTCAGACCGGTGCCGCCAATTCGCCGCTCATGGGCCGTATCTGGGGCAGGTTCGATCTCACGGTGGCGATCTTCTTCGCGCTCTCGGGATTCTTGCTGTGGCGGCCCCATGTTGCGCAGGCCCGCGGACTCGCGCAGGCGCAGCCCACCCGCCGCTACTTCTGGTCGCGCGCGGTGCGCATCCTGCCCGCCTATTGGGTGGTCACGGTGCTGGTGCTGCTGTTCCTGCCACACGCGGGCGGCGATTATCGGGTGTGGTTGGCCAATCTGTCTCTGACGCAGGTGTTCGTACCGCTGACGTTGACCGAGGGCATGACGCAGATGTGGTCGCTGTCGGTGGAGGTGGCCTTCTATCTTCTGCTGCCGGTGTTCGCGTGGCTGCTGATCCGAGTGCGCGGGGCCTCGGCCCGATACCGAATCTGGGTACTGCTCGGCGCATCCGCGGCGACACTGTGCTGGGCGTTCCTCCCGATCACGACCGCCGACGCCATTCACCACGACAACTGGCTGCCCGGGTACCTCCCCTGGTTCGCGGCGGGCATGGTGTTGGCCGAGGTGTCCGTCGGACCGCAGACCTGGGTGCATCGGTGGGCTCGGCGCAGATGGGTGATGCCGTCGATCGCGGTCACGGCCTTCGTACTGTCGGTCACTCCGCTTGCCGGACCGCAGGGGTTGGTTCGGCCCGAGCCGTGGCAGTTCGAGCTCAAGATCGTCTTCGGCGCGGTTCTTGCGTTCGCGATGCTCGCGCCCCTGGTCCTTGCCGACACCGGCCGCAGACACCGAGTGTTCGAGCACCCGGTGATGCTCACGCTCGGCCGATGGTCGTACGGAATTTTCATCTGGCACCTGGCCGTTCTGGCCGTGGTGTTCCCCGTGTTCGGCATCGTTCCGTTCTCCGGCGGAATGTTGTTCGTCTCGACGGTGACTCTCGCTCTGTCGATTCCGGTGGCAGCGGCCAGTTACGCGCTGGTGGAGGAACCTGCTCGACGACGCTTGGCTTCGAAGAGGAAACCGCTCACGGTCGACGCATCGCACTGATCGCCAGTGCGACGATCCCGATCAGCGCAGCCAGCTGTACCCCGTACGAGCCGCCCACGTACCCGTCCGTCGATCGCCACGGTCCCAGGGAAAGCAGCGCAGCGCCGAGCATGGCGAATCCACCAGCAGCGCAGACCAATACGTGTGCCGTCAGCGCTCTGTCGAAACGGCGATCCAGATATAAGGCACCCACGCCGACGACGGCGACAGTGACCACGCCGGCGATCCCGCCCAGTACGATCGTCGCCGCTGCCAGTGCCACGAGTGCGGCGGTGGTGCTACGCCACGGACGCGGCGGGGAGCCGAGGCCAGGTTTGGTACGGGGCATACGAATAGCCGCGAGCAGCAACGGGATCAACAGCAGTAATCCACCGAAGATCCCCAGTCGATACCAACGGTCGGTGGTGTAGTCCAACGAGACGGTGCCCGACGCCCCCGCCGGAATCATCCAGGCCTGCTGCCACCCGTCGACCACCACCGGGGACAACTCGCCGCCCCCGGGCATGGTGGCGCGCCAGCCGCTGTTGTTGCTCTCTGGAATCACCAACAATCGATCTTCGGTGGCGGAGGTGAGCGCCACCTCCCGGTGATCGGGGCTCCAGGCCGTGGTTCTCGCCGCCTGTGGTGCCGAGGTTGTCGGCCAGTCGGCCGGAATGGGCATGCTGCGCAGTCGAATACCGTCGACAAAGAACGATGCACCGGGCTCCACTACTACGTCCTGGCGGCCCTCGGGCAGCGATACCGGGTTGACGAAATTCTCGTTCACCGGGGTATCGGCGTCGCAGACCGATGCTTTCAGTGGTTCGCCGGAACGGAATTCCTCCGCGGTAGCGGTCACCGATGTGCGCACCGTCTGCCCGGCGATGGAGACGAGTGGTCCGTTGTAGCAGTCGACGGTGATCTCACGGTCACCGTCGTACGGTGCGCCGATCGGCTCCCCGGCGGCCAGCGGGGTCACTTCGGCAAATCCTGGTGGCTGAGATTGGACGAAGCCCAACGAGTTTCGGTCCAGGACGCCGTCCCAGTCCACGATGGACAACACGATCCGGTCGGTCACATACGGTGCCAGCTCGAGCGTCGTCGAACCGTCGGTGTCGACGTCGCGGACCATCGGACCGTTACCGAGGTTGATCGCGACCCGGGTGGGATGGGCCGGAAGCGCCCCGAGGCTCGGACTGAGCTCGAGCCCGTCCACCATTGTGGGAGCGGGCAATTGGATGGTCAGAGTGGGATTGGTGCCGGCTCGTTCGGTGATCGACTTCTCCGGTGCGGTCCAGGACGTGCGCGGGTCACCGTCCGTGGCGGCGAACGCGGAACCCTGCAGATCTGCGACGTCCGACGCCCCCTCGGCCAGCGGTCGATCCGGCTGCGCCAGCAATGCCTCGAGCTCGGGCGACTGCCGCGTACGGACCGTCAGGTCGGGGATGACGGCGGTACCCATCGGCACCTCGATGGTGCGCGAGAAACGGCCCAGTTCCTCCGGGGCTTTGGACAGTCCACTGCTGCAACGGATTCGGTCCTCGGTGTCGAGGCAACCGGATCGGCCAGGAAATTCCTGGCCCAGTTCCCACGCGTCGACGCTCGCCCCGGCCGGAGGGTCGGGCAGCACTGCGCGGTGCACGATCGGTACCGGCGTCGGGTTGTCTCGATCGGAGTAGTCGTCCACCGAGACCTCGCTGATGCCGAATTGGCTACCGCGGGTCCCGTCTACCGTCGATTTCGCGGTGATCCGCAGCCACGGCGTTTCGCCACCGGGCAAAGACACCGTCATCGGGTCCCCGGGCTTGTCCACGCGGGCCGCCGTCGACCCGTTCGGGGTGGTGACCTCGACCCATTTCACTGGGTCGCCGATCGTTCCCGGACTGGTGCGCAGATGCAGCAGACCGCCGCGCACCGGGGTGTCGAAATCCAACTGAAGCCATTGCCCCACAGCGCGATCGATGCCGTTGCTGATCCAGCTGGTGGCCAGATCGCCGTCCACTGCGGCCGCGACACCGCTGCCGGGGACGCTGCCGCCGATCTGCGTCGCGTCCGATGCCGAACTGGATGCCGTCAGAGTGGCACCCTCCCATTCGGCGTCCACGGTGTTCGCCCCGTACACCGGGTAGTCGGGAACCTCGTTGAGCGATCGCCGGGGCTCGTCCGCGGCCCGCAGTGCGGAATTGTGATTGTCGACCTGGCCGAAATCCGTCTCACGGTTCATCGGGGTGTCTGTCACCGTCACCGAGTCGACGGGTATGCCCGCGGCAGCTGCATCCGACGCCAGCAGCGTCGGGCCGGCGGGGACGGGAGTGCGAATGCCGTTGTTACGCAATTCGTTCGAGCGAAGAATGGACTCCGGACCGCCCTGTACCACCGGGACCCGATCGAGATCGACCGTGTAGGGCCCGGACGCAGGAGTGTCGGCCGGGCCGTTCACCGAATAGATCTCGACAGCGGGATACGGCGGCCGCAGATCGCCGTCGAGCACGACGCCGTCGACTTGGCCGGGAGTGACGTCCTCGCCGAACTCGGCCACTCGGGCCAAGCCCGGCGAACCGTCGAGCACCTGGTGAACCGACGCCGGACGGGTGGATCGGGAGTTCTCGGGATCGAGATCGTTGCGCACGACGACGTAGCTGATGCCCTGTCCTTCGAGGGTGTCGGCCAGTCCGGTCGACGGACGCCCGTCGGCGAAGAGTCGTTGCACGGAGTCCAGCGCGCGAATGGCTCCGGGCGGGGTGAGCGGGACGGCGTCGCGAACGGCCCAGGGAGTGGTGGCGAGAGCCTGCAGAGGTTCGTCGCGGGTCAGCCCCCAGGTCTGTAGTGCGAACGGTGCCCCGGGCACTACCAGGGCGCGTTGCGCGTCGGAACCGTCCGGACTCGAGCCAGAGGCGTGGTCGGTGAGCCAGTTCGCGGCGTCGTGCCAGTACTGCGGAACGGCCTCGTAGGCTCCGCGAGGCGCGAGCTTGCCCGTCCACGCCAGCGAGGTGGACAGCGCCAACGCCACCAACACCAGTGCGGTCACCGCCATCATCGGGTGCTTCTCCGGATGCGCGACGGCCGATCGCCACTGTGGCCGCGGCACCGAACCCGGTAGCGGAACGCGTCCCAACAGGTGAGCCAGCCCCAGTACCAACGGGATTCGAATGACCGGCTCGAGTTTGTGAATGTTGCGTAGCGGCGCACCGGCAGAATCGAGGAACACGCGAACCGTGGCAGCGAAGGGACCGTCGAGATCGCCGACGAACCCGGCACCGAGCCCGACGAGGCCGACGAACAGCATGATCGTGAGCCGTCCACGGGCGGGCATCGATCGCATGGCCAGGCCTGCGATTCCCGCAGCCGCGATCGCGCCGGTCGCGATCACTGCTGCGGGCTGCGTCACCAGCACGGCACCGGCGACGCGCTCGGGTGAGACGAACGGCGTCCAACTGCCGGTGCCGCGAAGGACTTCCGTCAACGACGTCCACTGAGTGGTGGTGCCGGACGACTCGATGTAGTCCAGAAACGGCGGAGAAACTTTGCCCAGCAACAGCAATGGCACTATCCACCACAATGTGGCGAGCACAAGGAATCCGGCCCACCAGCCGCTGAACACGAGCCACCGCTTGTTCGGCCGATGCGACAGCATCCAGATCACGGCCACCAGAACGGCGGCGGCCGTCGCCACTGCATTGACCGAACCCATCAGTGCCACGGCGAGCGCCGATTGAGCCGCTGCTCGCCGAACCGTGTACCGCGCGGACTCGGTGTTCAGGCAACGAACGATGGGAATCAGCACCCACGGCGCGAGCATCATCGGCATCGTCTCCGAGGAGATCGACGCCAGTGTGGTGATGACTCGCGGAGACAGAACGAACGCCGTGGCCGCGATCAGACGAGAACTGCGGCTGCCGATGCCGAGGGCCTCGGCGAGTCGGACGATTCCCCAGAAACCGGCGATGAGCAGCAGTGCCCACCAGATGCGCTGGGTGATCCACGGTGGGATCGACAGGAGGTCACCGCCGGCGAAGAACGCGCCGTGTGGGAAGAAGTAGCCGTAGGCCTGGTTCTGCACCTGGCCCAGCGGTGCCGCACTGTTCCATTGATGCGACGCACGCTCGAGAAATCCGAGTGGGTTCTGCGCCAGGTCGAATTTGGTGTCGGCGACGGTGAAGCCGGGGACCTGCAGGAAAGTGAGAAGAAATGCGAGAGCCGAGACGCCGAGAAGCCATTTACGGCCGAGCGGCTCGGCCGAGATCATCGATCCACGAATGCGACCAGCGTCAACGGCTGCCGTACTCAACCTGGTTCAGCAAGGACGAATCGGCATTTCCGGTGCGATCGATATCCGGACGAGAGTTGTCGGCTGCGGCGGCGGTGACTCCGAATACGACGCCTGCACCCAGCACGGCTCCGACGACGGCGGCAATGACACCCGGGACAGCGAACTTCATCTCGGTTCTCCAGTCAGTCGGCTCACGGATCGAAAGGTGAGGTGGACCCCCACGCGGGCATCACGGTATCACTCGTGCCCAGCGAACCGGCCGGTGGACGCGCTACTTGCCGGGGGGAACGATCAAGACGGGCCGGTGACTGTGGCGAAGAACGTGCTCGGCTACCGAGCTCTGCAGCAGGGCACGCAGACCGGTGGTTCCTCGCGTGCCGGTGACGATGATGTCGACATCCATTTCGTCGGCTTTCTCCACGATGGCGCTCCAGATGGCGGAGGAGCATTCGGTGCACTGACCCTCCACCTTCAGCCCCGCGGCCTCGGCCAGCGCGACGCCCTCGCTGTTGGTCACCTTCGCGTCGGTGAGCGCCACGTCCTCGGCCTCGTCGTCGGGCACCCATTCGGGTTGCATGACGCCGGACAGGCCGGACATGCGAGCTGCCTGGCGCACCATCGGC
Source organism: Rhodococcus sp. PSi06 (assembly GCF_054960675.1). Lineage (NCBI taxonomy): Bacteria > Bacillati > Actinomycetota > Actinomycetes > Mycobacteriales > Nocardiaceae > Rhodococcus > Rhodococcus sp. PSi06. The sequence continues at coordinate 447,852 of NZ_JBHNYO010000001.1, read as the reverse complement.
TCCCAGGCCGTGACGACGATCGCGCGAGAGGTGGTGAGAAACCGGCCCGCGTAGTCGATCGCGCGTTTGGCGTTGTCAGAACCGTCGTAGGCAATGAGTATGAGGTCGCAAGTCATGGTCCAGATCCTCCTCATGTCGCTTTCGTCCAGATTACCCCGCCCCCACCCCGGATCAATGTGGGTTTCAGTCGCTCAGAATGCAACAGAGTCGCATTGATCCCAACCGGAGGGGCGGTAGCGACACCGACGATCTCGGCTACCGTCGTATTCCATGCGACTTCGGTTTTCGGTTCGGTCCGCTGCGGTGTTGACGGTCGGTGTGGGGATGTTGGTCTCGTGCTCGAGCGAGTCCACGCCGGTCGCGTCGACGCAGGCAGTGCCACCTGCTTCGACGACGACCACGGCAGCGGACACGACTGTCGCGCAACCCTTGCCGTCGGTCGACGGATGCATTGCCTTCGTCGACGGTCTGACCGAGCGGCAGCGTTTGGCGCAGCTGCTCACCGTCGGGGTCACCGGCACGCAGGATGCTGTCCAGATCATGTCCACCGAGCAGGTGGGCGGCATCTTCGTCGGCAGTTGGACCGACGAGTCGATGCTCGGCAATCGTGAGGTACCGCAGGTTCTCGACGCGTCCGCGGTGGCTCCGATGGTCACGATCGACGAGGAAGGCGGACGTGTCTCGCGGGTTGCGGATCTGCTCGGGGAAGCACCGTCGGCCCGAGTGTTGGCCCAGACGATGTCGGTGGACGAGGCGTACCAGGAGGCTCTGACGCGCGGCCGGGGATTGAAGGATCTCGGGGTCACCGTCGACTTCGCTCCGGTGGTCGATGTCAGTGCACAGCCCGATGATTCCGTCATCGGCGATCGGTCCTTCTCCGACGATCCACAGGTCGTCATCGAGTACGCGGGTGCCTATGCGCGCGGCCTGGAAGACGCGGGAATCAAGCCTGTCATCAAGCACTTTCCGGGGCACGGCTCGGGTTCGGGAGATTCGCATACCGGTGCCGTCACCACACCCACGTTGGACGAGCTGAAGACCAAGGATCTGTTGCCGTTCGCTGCACTGAACAGTGCCGGTGTCGGGGTCATGGTGGGGCACCTCGACGTGCCCGGACTGACCGAGCCCGGAGTGCCCGCAAGTATCAGCCCGGCGGCGATGGCGTTGTTGCGCGATGGCGTCGGATATGGGGCGGCTCCGTTCGACGGCCCCATTTTCACCGATGATCTCAGCGGCATGGCGGCGATCACGGCGCGGCTCGGAATCGTCGACGCAGTGGAGGCGGCGTTGGTTGCGGGAGCCGATGTGGCGCTGTGGCTGACCACCGATCAGGTGCCCGCGGTGTTGGACAACCTCGAAGACGCGGTGGCAACGGGACGCCTGGACGCGGCACAGGTGGACGAGGCTGCAGCGACGGTCGCCCGATTCAAGGGCGCGTGCGGAGCCTGATCGGTCGGTGCTCGACCTTACTGTGGAGTAACGTCTAGTACTTCGTACGTATTGGAGGGTCCATGGCTGGCGGCACCAAGAGATTGCCCCGCGCCGTCCGCGAGCAGCAGATGCTCGACGCGGCCGTGGATGTGTTCTCCGACAACGGTTTCCACGACACGTCGATGGATTCGATCGCCAAGAAGGCGGCCATTTCCAAGCCGATGCTCTACCTGTACTACGGGTCCAAGGACGAGCTGTTCGCCGCGTGCATCCATCGAGAGGGCGTCAAATTCGTCGAAGCTCTGACGCCCGCCGCGGACCCGACTCTGACGCCGCGCGAGCAGTTGCGCAAGGCGCTCATCGGTTTCCTCGGCTTCGTCGGCGAGAACCGGAAGTCGTGGATGGTGCTCTACCGTCAGGCCATCGGGCAGCAGGCGTTCGCCTCGCAGGTGCAGAGCAGTCGAGATCGGTTGATCGAGCTGACCGCAGGACTGCTGGCCATGAGTACCCGAGACCCGGATCAGTCACATAACTTCGGGCTGATGGCCGTCGCGCTCGTCGGTGCAGGTGAGGCCGTGGCCGACCGCGTGGCGGGCGGCGAAATCGAGGTCGATGCAGCAGCCGACCTGCTGGAGAATCTGGCGTGGCGCGGCCTGGCCGGTAAGAAATCCGCCACTACGTAGAGCCCCGAACTCGAAGTCATGGACGGAAATCCTGGGAAATCCGTCCACAACTTCGAGCTGGGCGCAACAACAGTTACCGCAGGGTTCCCGTCAGGTGCGGGTAGCCCTTCTTCGGGTTCTTCAGTGACAGGTCCCAGCCGGTGCCCACGGCATCGGCGTAGGCGTTGATCGTCGCGGGCAGGATGATCGGCTTGCCGAAGCGAATGCTGTAGTTCACAGCCTCCGGGATTCGACCCTCCACGGTCTGCAGTACCGCTGCAGCACTCCACATTCCGTGCGCAATGGTCTTCGGAAATCCGAATGCCTTTGCGCCGAGTGAAGATACGTGAATCGGGTTGCGATCTCCGGAGATGGCCGCGTACCGGCTGATGATCCGCTGATCGACGCGCAGGGTGCGGGTCGGAGGCGGCGGAACCTCGTCGGCGGGCGGTGTTTCGCGAGGTCCACCGGACAGTGAGGTCTTCTGCAGGCTCAGGAAGCTCGAGGTCTGCTTCCAGACCAGCTCGCGTCCTACCTTGACCTCACTGATCAGGTCCACCAGCAAGCCCTTGCGGTGCTCGCGCAGGTTCTCCGCGTGCACCCGAATGTCCAGCGGCTCCGATGCGGAGATGCCGCGGAACTGCTCGATGACGTTCTCGGCGTGCACCGAACCGATGGCGGCAAACGGAAAGCCCTTGGAGACCATCAGTTTCATCACCGTCGGGAACACCAACGTGAACGGGTAGGTCACCGGCAGCTGATCGCCGAATCGCAGACCCGTCGCGCGGCAGTACCCGGCGAGGTTGTCGGGGTCCACTCGCAGACCCTTGAGCTCGTACACCGTGCTGGGAACCGAGGACGACCGCGATCCGAAGAACGGCAACGCGCCGAATGCAGCGGCTGTGTAGATGTCGGACGTCTTGGGCTGCGCGGTGAGCGTGACGGTGCTCATGCGCCGAGCAGGCTCTGGCCGCACACGCGCACCACCTGGCCGGTGACGGCGTTGGATGCGGGAGATGCGAAGTAGGAGACCAACTCTGCGACGTCGACGGTCTCGCCGCCCTGCAGCAGCGAGCTCATTCGTCGGCCGGCCTCGCGGGTGGCAAACGGGATGGCTGCCGTCATGGCGGTTTCGATGAAACCGGGGGCCACGGCGTTGATGGTGATGTTCTTCTTCGCCAGCACCGGTGCGGAGGCGTGCACCAGGCCGATGACGCCGGCCTTGGAGGTGCCGTAGTTGGTCTGGCCGCGGTTGCCCGCAATGCCGGCGATGGAGGAGACGTCGACGACGCGGCCGCCTTCCTTGAGTGCGCCGGAGGCCACCAGTTCGTCGGTGATGCGCTGCGGTGCAGCGAGGTTGACGCCGATGACGGAGTTCCAGCGAGCGTCGTCCATGTTGGCGAGCGTCTTGTCGCGGGTGATACCGGCGTTGTGCACGATGATGTCCGCACCGCCGTGACGCTCGAGCAGGTGCTTGGAGAGGACCTCGCCGGCGTCGGGGGAGGTGACGTCGAGTGCGAGCGAGGTGCCGCCGACCTTGTTGGCCGTCTGCGAAAGCGCTTCTCCGGCAGCAGGAATGTCGGCTGCGATGACCGTGGCTCCGTCACGTGCGAGGACCTCGGCGATGGTGGCGCCGATGCCACGGGCAGCGCCGGTGACGACGGCTACCTTGCCGGCGAGCGGCTTGTCCCAGGATGCCGGGGCCTGCGAATCGGCATCGCCGACAGCGATCACCTGGCCGTCGACGAAGGCGGACTTTGCCGAGAGCAAAAAGCGCAGTGTGGATTCGAGGCCGGACAGGCCGGTCGACGCCTTGGGGGAGATGTAGACGAGCTGAGCCGTCGCCCCGCGCTTGACCTCTTTGCCGACGCTGCGGGTGAAGCCTTCGAGGGCGCGCTGAGCGATGTGCTCGTCGACGCTGGAGGTCTCCTCGGGGGTGGTGCCGATGACGACGACGCGAGCCGACGGTGCCAGGTTGCGGATGACCGGCTGGAAGAACTGGAAGAGCTGCTCGAGCTCGGCGACGTTGCCGATGCCGGTGGCGTCGAACACGAGTCCGCCGTGCTTGTCGTCGTGCGGCTGCGACTGCGGGTAATCCGAGAGCAGCTCACGCAGGGGCTCGACGAGGCGACCGCTGCCACCGATCAGGACCGGGCCGGCCAGCGGCGGCTCGCCTGCCTTGTAGCGACGCAGCTTCTCGGGCTGCGGCAGGCCTGCCTGCTTGGCGATGAAGGCTCCCGGCGCGGACGCGAGGAACGTTGAGTAGAGATCTGGGGCTCCCTTGGAGGCTGCCACTGTCGTACCTTTCATTCAGCGCTGCTCGCTCCAGGAGCGAGGCGCACGACCGGGTGTCGACAACCAACTTACTCGCCAGTAAGATGAAACTCCACCAGGGCCATTCCCCACACGCTGGGGACGATGTTTGGAGACGTCAGTGACAAGCAAGCAGCTACGACCGGTCGCAATCGTCGGTGGCAACCGCATTCCGTTCGCGCGTTCGGACAAGAAGTACGCGCTGGCGTCCAACCAGGACATGCTCACTGCCACCATCGATGGTCTCGTGTCGCGATTCGGTCTGCAAGGCGAGCGCCTCGGTCTCGTTGCCGCCGGTGCCGTGCTCAAGCATTCGCGCGATTTCAACCTCACTCGTGAGGTCGTTCTCGGCAGCGCGCTGAGCCCGTACACCCCGGCCTTCGACATCCAGCAGGCCTGCGGCACCGGCCTGCAGTCGATCATTGCCGTCGGCGACGCCATCGCGTCGGGCCGTATCGATGCGGGCATCGGCGGCGGAGTGGACACCACATCCGACGCGCCCATCGGCGTCAACGACGAACTGCGTGAATTCCTGCTCTCCCTGAACCGGGCGAAGACCACCGGCGACCGCATCAAGCTGCTCGGCAACGTCCGTCCGGGCATGCTCGGCATCGAGATTCCGCGCAACGGCGAGCCGCGTACGGGCTTGTCGATGGGTGACCACGCTGCCATCACCGCCAAGGAATTCGGCGTCCGTCGCGAGGACCAGGACGAACTGGCCGCAGCGAGCCACAAGAACATGGCGGTCGCATACGACCGCGGTTTCTTCGACGATCTGGTGACGCCGTTCCTCGGCCTCACTCGCGACGACAACCTGCGTCCGGGATCGACCGTCGAGAAGCTGGCAACGCTCAAGCCGGTGTTCGGAACCAAGCTGGGCGACGCCACGATGACGGCCGGTAACTCGACGCCGCTCACCGACGGTGCGTCGGCCGCACTGCTGTCGAGCGACGAGTGGGCTGCCGAGCGCAACCTCCCGGTGCTCGCGCACCTGGTGGATTCCGAGACTGCAGCGGTCGATTACGTGCACGGCAACGGCTCGTTCAAGGACGGCCTGTTGATGGCTCCGACCTACGCGATTCCGCGTCTGCTCGCTCGTAACGGCCTGACGCTGCAGGACTTCGATTACTACGAGATCCACGAGGCGTTCGCTTCCGTGGTGCTCGCAACTCTGCAGGCATTCGAGAGTGACGAGTACTGCAAGGAGCGTCTGGGACTCGACGGCGCGCTCGGTTCCATCGATCGCAGCAAGCTCAACGTCAACGGATCGTCGCTCGCCGCGGGTCACCCGTTTGCCGCGACCGGCGGCCGCATCGTTGCGACGCTGGCGAAGATGCTGGCCGAGAAGGGCTCGGGCCGCGGCCTGATCTCGATCTGCGCGGCCGGTGGCCAGGGCGTCACGGCCATCATCGAGCGCTGATCACTGCAGCTTCGGCTGCTCCCGAATCGGGGGACACACGGTCGGCGGATCCGGCAATCGAGGGGTTTTCGGATCTGCCGACCAGAACGTGAAAAAGGGCACGCATGCAATGCGTGCCCTTTTTCATGTCCGATCAGCCGGGGATGCCACTCTCCGGCGGGGTCGACTCCTCCCCGGTGTATTCCTCCACCGCCGAGTCGCCGATGTCCGTCTGCAGAACCGGCGTCAGGTACTCGGGCACACCGCCGCGGATCTGGAAGACACTGGCTCCGGAGATTCCGAGGTGGCTTTCGTCCGAGTACCGGAACGGGGCGAGCTGCGGGCCTTCGAAGTCCATTCCGCCGTCCTGGATGGCAGCGACGATGCCTTCACGAGTGGGGTTCTCGCCGGCCGCCTCCAGAGCTTGCACGAATGCATATGCCTGGCTCAGACCGTAGATCCGGTAGTTGGTCAGTGGGTCGCCTGTTCCGTTCTGCGCCCACACCTTCTGCCACAGTTGCGTCCACGGATTTTCCGGGGAGTCGACGCCGGGGATGTACTCCAGCGAGATCATGCCTTCGAGAGACTGCGCGCCGTTGGTGACCGCACCTTGGGAGAAGCGTCCCAGTAGAGAACCGACCAGATCGACGTCGGAACCGATCGAACTGTAGAACCACTCGGGGTCGTAGTTGAGCCTCATGGATGTCAGTTGGCTCAGTGCGGTGTACGAGGGCACGTTGAAGCCCAGAACCAAATCGGCTCCGGCACCCTGCAGAGCGGCGATCTGCGGTGCGACATCGGTATTGCCCGAGGTGTAGCGCACCACCTCGACGATCTGGTCGTCGAGATACTGCCGAACTGCTTCCTCGCTGTCTCGGCCGAGGTCGTCGTCCTGCAGGAACAGGCCGACCTTGGCGTCGGGGCGGTTCTTGGTCACCCAGTCGCCGATGATCTTGCCCTCTACCTGGTAGTCGGGCTGCCAGCCGAAGGTGTTCGGGTACTTCTCGGGGTCGTTGCCCCACATGATCGCGCCGGAAGAGACGAAGAGATCGGGCACACCCTCCTCGTTGAGGAAGTCGATCACTGCGCTGTGGGTGGCCGTGCCGAGTCCGCCCACGACGGCGAACACCTCGTCCTGCAGGACGAGTTCGTTGACGACCTGGGTTGTGGTCGTCGGATCGTAGGAGTCGTCGCGAACCACGTACTCGATCTGTCGGCCGTTGATGCCGCCCGCGGCGTTCACGTAGTCGAAGTACGCCTTCGCGCCCGTGGGGATTTCGCTGTATCCGGGTGCCGCCACCCCGGTCAGCGGGAAGTGGGCTCCGATCTTCACCGAGGTGTCGGTGATGCCGACCGTCGAGCCCTCCGAGGATTCCGTTGCCTCGTCTCTACCGCCTGCACCGCACGCCGCGGCCAGCGAGACGACGGCGACGAGTGCGGTCGTTCTGACCGCCACCGATCCGAACTTCTTCATTTCATCTCTTTTCTGGTTGAACGCAACCTTCGATACGTGCCCACCAAACCCAGTGGGGCGAACAGGATGACCACGACGGTGAATATTCCGGTCACCAGTGGGGCGAGCTCGGCGGACTGCAGACTGCTCAGCCCCAGATCCAGTCCGAGGTTGGTGACCACCGGCGGGATGTACGTCAGCAGGACTGCTCCGATCAGTGCCCCGGACAGGGTTCCGAGCCCACCGATGACGACGGCCGAGAGCAATGTCAGCGAGAGTGTCAGAGTGAAACCGCTCGGTGCCGCGATCCGGGCGGACATCGCGAGCACCGCGCCGCCCGCGCCCGCACAGGCCGCGCTGACGACGAACGCCAGAATGCGCGCGCGCCCGAGGTCGATGCCGGCCAGTTCTGCGGCGACCTCGTCGTCCCGAACAGCTCGCCAGCGGCGGCCGATCCGGCTCGACGACACGTTCGCCAGCAGAAAGAACACGATGACGAGCAGAACCCAACTGACGTAGGCGACGAATTTCGTTCCGCTGAGCTCGTTTCCGGTGACGAAGAACATCACGTCGTCGATCAGGTCCGGGACTTTCGGAGCCGGAACGACGAGCCCCTGTTCACCGCCGAGGTAGTCCGAGAAGTACAGGGCCAGGCCCGGTACGGCGACGGCGAGGGCAAGCGTGGCACCGGCCAGGTAGGGCCCGTGGAGTCGGGCAGCGGCCACACCCACCACGACGCCCACCACAGCAGAGATCACGGTGGCGGCCAGCAGCACGAGGGGCACCGACCATCCCGAATCGTCGGCCCGCAACATCAATGCCGCGGTGTACGCGCCGACGGCCATGAACGCACCGTGTCCGAGGGAAAGCTGGCCGCTCAACCCCGTCAGCACGGTCAGCCCGCCGGCCGCGATCGCCAGGTAGGCAACCGAGGTGAGTTGGCTTTGCCGGAAGGTGCTCAGGGATTCGAGCGCAAGCACGATGACGACGAGTCCGATGACAGCGCAGAGGAAGTGGCGTCGCACCGGGGTTGCCGTGAGGCGAGTGAGAGTTGCGTTCACGTCATACCCTCCTGGCTGCTGCGCTGGCGAACAATCCGCTCGGACGTACGAGGAGTACGACGATGAGGATGATCAACGCCGCGCTGGACACGAGGTCTTGACCGAGGTAGCCGCTGACGAAACTGAGCCCGACTCCCATCAGCAGGCCGCCCACCACTGCGCCGCCGGGACTGTCGAGACCACCGAGAACAGCTGCGACGAAACCGAATACGACGATCGAGTCCATGTACCCGGGGTGCACCAGAGAGCCGCCCGCGATGAGCAGTCCGGCCAGTGAGCCGACCACTGCGGCTAGAGCCCAACCGAGCGTGAGCATTCGACTCACCCGGACTCCCAGCAGTTTGGCCACCTCCTGCTCGAATGCGCTGGCGCGCATCTTCAGCCCCAGATCGGTGAAGCGGAACAGCAGGACGAGCAGTGCCAATACCACCAGGACTGCGATGATCTTGAAGATGTCGTAGCCGGTCAGCGCGACGTTGATCTCTCCGATGCGTTGGCCGGTGAGACCGAACGGTGCTGGGAACGAACGGAACTGGTTACCGAAGATGATGGCCGCGACGGCGTGGATGATGATGAACAACCCGAGCGTGAGAATCACCGGGTTGATGTGGGAGGAACTGTCGACGAACCGGATGACGAGACGCTCGATCAACGCTCCCAGCAGCAGCCCGCTGACGAGTGCGACTGCGAATCCGATCCAGTACGAGTATCCGGCGTCGATGACGACGAGTGCGACGTAGGTGGTGATCATGGCCATCGGGGCCTGGGCGAAGTTGACGATGCGGGTCGATCGCCAGATGAGCACGAGGGCCAGCGCGAAGGCGGCGTAGATCATGCCCGTCGTCACGCCGTTGATGAGGATGGTGAGCAGTTGTTGCACTGTGGCAGTGGTCCTTTCGGCTCTAGAACCCGAGGTAGGCGTGTCGGAGGGCGTCGTCCCCGGCCAGGGTGTCGGCGGGGCCTTCCATCGCGACCTTGCCCAGATCCAGGACTACGGCGTGTTCGGCGATCGACAGCGCGCTACGGGCGTTCTGTTCGACGAGTACGACGGTCATCGATTCGGAATCGACGAGTCCGCGCAGCGTCTCGAAGATCTGTGCGACGACTTTCGGCGCGAGCCCCAGAGACGGTTCGTCGAGCAGCAGAACCGATGGTGTCGCCATCAGTGCTCGACCGATCACCAGCATCTGTCGTTCTCCGCCGGACAGGGTGTGCGCGGACGAGGTCCGCCGGCCTGTCAGTGGTGGGAACATATCGTAGATCCGGTCCAGGGTGACGGCATCATGACTTCGGTTGCGTCCCAATGCTCCGAGTCGGAGATTCTCGTCGACGGTGAGTTCGGCGATCACGCCTCGACCCTCGGGAACGTGGGCCAGCCCTTTGCGGGACATTCGATCCGGTGCTACGCCGACGACGTCGACACCGGCGAGTTCGATCTGCCCGGATACCGGTCGGATGAGGCCCGAGACGGTACGGAGCAGTGTCGTCTTTCCGGCTCCGTTGGCCCCGAGTACGGCGGTGATGGCCCCGGCGGCGACGGTCATCGACACCGAATCCAGGGCGGTCACCGGTCCGTAACGCACGGTGAGATCGGTGATCCTCAGGTGTGCCGCGTCAGTTTTCATGTGCCACTTCGTTTCCGAGGTACGCAGCGAGTACGGCAGGATCCTCGCGGATCTCGTCGGGGGTTCCCTGGGCGATGACCTTGCCGAAATCGAGTACGTAGATGCGGTCGCACACACTCATCACGAGGTCCATGTGGTGTTCGACGAGCATCACCGAAACCGGCGGAGAGTCCGAGCCCGATGGACGAGCGAGAGAACGAATCTCGTCGCCGAGCTCCTTCATTTCGTCGCCGGACAGCCCCGACGCGGGCTCGTCGAGCAGCAGCAGTGTCGGTTCGCTGACGAGTGCACGTGCAAGTGCGACGCGCTTGCGCACCGCGTACGGCAGGCTCGGGGGCAAGCGGTGGGCGTGGTCGTCGATCCGCAATCGTTGCAGCATGGCCATCGCGGTCGAGCGGACCGCAGCGTCGTCGGATGCGCTGGATGGCAATCCGAGCAGGCCCGCAAGAATTCCGGTCCGAGCCGTTCGGTCGGCACCGATCATGACGTTGTCCAGCACGGTCATCCGATCGAACAATCCGAGTCCCTGCAAGGTTCTGCTCATGCCGAGGCGAGGGAGGTCGTGCGGTCGTAGCCGGGGCAGCGTTTCGCCGTGTCGGCCGAGTGTTCCCGATTGCGGCCGAACGAGTCCGCACGCGACGTTGAACAGGGTCGTCTTGCCGGCTCCGTTGGGGCCGATGACTCCGAGGACCTCGCCGGGGCGTACGTCGAGACTCACTCCGGAGAGCGCGACGATCCCGCCGAACGCCACTTCGACGTCCTTCATAGTGAGAACCGGTTCCATCGTGTCGAGAGACTTCAAGTGACGCACCTCACAATCTGTTGCGTTCACTATGGTGCGTCGCGCACAACGGGCGATATGGGCGGTGCGCACAGAATCTTTGGGTCGCTGGGCACCAGTACCGGTCAAATCGCCCTGTCATGTGGGCTCAGTGCGCAAAACTGTGAAGGTGGTTGCTCCAGGTGGTCGACGCGACACGACGCGCTCCGCAGCCCGCGGCGCGGTGACGGACTCGGATCAGGAGAAAATCAGGAGCGCGTGGGCGGCGTTGACGCCACGGGCCGACACGATCGCCGACTCCATCACGTTGGCGCTCATCGAGCAGGAGCCCGCCTACCTCGCCAGCACCACTCCCGACATCGCGGGCGAGATCAGACGCAGTACCCGCGAGCACATCGGTCAGGGGCTCCGCACTCTCGCAGGGCTGCCTGCTGCCAACGACAACACGCGCGAGGTGTGGCGTCGTACCGGTAGGGAGCGTGCCCGTCAGGGGATCCCGATGGAATTGGTACTCAAGGCGTACACGCTCGGTAGTCGAACGCTCTGGGAGGAGTTGATGCTCGAGCGCGAACAATGCCGATCCAGAATCGACGAGCATCTGCTGCTGGTGGCGGGTCAGCAGTTGTGGCGTGCGCTGGACAGTCAGTACGAAACTCTCGTCGAGGCGTACCGGCAGGAGAGTGCCCGCATGCAGCAGCGGGACCTCGCCAACGTTCTGGAAATTCTCGACGGCCTTCGATCCGGGCGCGGCGGCGATCCGGCGTTCGTGATCGAAGCTCGTGCCACCCTTGGCCTTTCGGCGTCACAGCAAATTGCGTGTGTCGTCGGGCCGCTCGACGATCAGGGATCGCCGCCGCTGCCTGCACCCGAGGACGCCTTGGATCAGATCGGCGCGGTATCGCACTGGAACACCCGTGACGGGCATCAATTCGCCCTCGTCGCCCTCGGCGGCGGTTCGTGGAGTTCCGTCGTCGATGCCCTGGCGGCCCAAGCCGTGGGCCCTGTCGGTGTCGCGCATTCGCCGGAGGGGGTGTCTTCGTTCGCGGCTGCGTACCGGTTGGCAGCGTTGACGGCCGAGACCATCACCGAGGGCAGCGGCGTGGCGTTGGCGACGGAGCGACTGCCGAGGGTGATCATGGCCGCCGACCATCAGTCGTCGGAGTTGCTGGTGCGTCACGCTCTCGGCAGTTTGTGGACGCATCCGGAGCCGCATCGCGGAACATTGCTCGACACTCTGGCGCACATGCTCGCCTCCGACGGTTCCCCGACGAATGCAGCCAAGGCGCTCTACTGCCACCGGAACACGGTGATCTACCGCGTCCGCCGGATCGAGGAGTTGACCGGACACGATCTGACCGATCCGCGAGATCGACTCCTGCTCACGTTGGCGCTGGTCAGGACTGGACATTGGACTCGCGCCGTCGGGCAGGGTGACAGTTCGACCTCTCGCGAATCATTCAATCGAATGAATTGACGAGACGATTTTTCACTGGGTGTAACGCATGGCCGAAGAGTGCATATATTCCAGGTGGCTCCGTGCTGCTGCCTGACCCCCGACCCGGCAGCAGCACGGAGCCTTTCTTCGTTCCGACGCCGAACGTCGCCGAGTGAGCGTCGCCTTTCGGTTTGCGTAAGCTCGTGCGCGGGGTACGCCGTGCACACGGGTGGGACTTTCAGCGAGCGGTGGTCTTGGAAGGGTCGAACTTGAGCGAGGGCAACAGTAGGTCGGGCGACGTGCCCAAGGGCGACGAGCCCGGCCCCGACGTACCTCCGTACGACGCTCCGACCGAAGTGTTCGGAGCAGTCACGGACGAGACCGACGCGTCGAAGCAGCCGTCCGAGATCGATGGCCCGCCCGACGAGATGCCCGACGACGCGTCGGCCGACGGCACGAACGCCGCAGAACCCACCACTCATCCAGATTCGACGGAATCCGACCCGACCGAGTCCGACCCGACCGATGCCGTCACCACAGAGGTCGTCGGATCCGGCGGTTCGGCGGACGACGTCGAGTCGGCTTCGTCCCCCTCGGCCCCGGAACGGACTCCCGCCGCGGACGAGTCGCCGACCCTGGCGCAGCCGGCAGTACCTGCAGAGCCCGCTGCCGCCGAGCAGCCGGGGGTTCTCGCGGACTCCGGTTCGGCAGCCGAACCACCGGCGACGCCCCCGGATGAGGAGAATCGGCAGACAGCGGAGCCCGGTTTCACGCCGCCCTGGCGGAAGATCGCCATCGGCACCGGTGCGGTGGTGGCCGTTCTGACGTTGTTTTACGCCGCAGACTGGATCACCTCGAGCGATCGGGTTCCCCGTGGTGTCACCGTCGCCGGAATCGACGTCGGCGGAAAGTCGCATTCCGACGCGGAAGCCGCGTTGCGATCCGAGCTCGAACCCCGCGCAGAGCAACCCGTTCAGGTCGACGTGGGCGATCGACAGGTCGACGTGCTCCCCGTTGCCGCCGGTCTCGGAGTCGATTGGGACGCGACGCTCGACCGTGCGGGATCTCAGCCGATCAATCCGGTCACCCGATTGACGTCGTTCTTCGGTAGCCGCGAGATCGGCGTCGTCTCGACCGTGGACGAGCAGGCGTTGACCGCCGTCGTCGACGGGCTCCGGGCCGAAACCGATCGTGCGCCCGTCGAAGGTGACGTCGTGTTCGAGGGCACCACTGCCGTGGCTGTTGCACCACTGGCCGGCCGGGTGTTGGACGCCGACGGTACGCGTCGGAACTTGCAGACCGAATGGGCAACGGGTGCAACGGAAGTGGCCTACCAGTCGACCCCGGTATCGGTGACGCAGGACGCCGTGGATCGCGCCCTGGCCGACATTGCCGTTCCTGCGACGTCGGCCCCGGTGATCGTCGCCGGCAGGCAGAACGTCGACGCGACGCTGACTCCGGATCGCGTGGGTGAGGTGTTGCGCTTCGATCCGGACGGCCAGGGCGGGCTCACTCCCGTCTATGACACCGACGTCGCCACCGGCATTCTCGCTCCACAGCTGGTACGCACCGAGGTGCCCCCGAAGGACGCGTCGTTCACCTTCTCCGGCGGTGCGCCGACCGTCGTACCCGGAGTGATGGGCGAGCTGGTGGAGTGGCGCAAGACCCTCGAACAGCTGCCGGCACTGCTGGCTGCGGACGGGCCCCGCACCACCGAGGCGATCTACGAACCCGCTCCGCCTGCACTGACCACCGAGGGTGCACAGAATCTCGGTGTGCGAGAAGTGATCGCGGAGTACACCACCGGCGGCTTCGAGTATGCGTCCGGCGTCAATATCGGGCTCACGGCGCAGATCGTCAACGGTGCGCTCGTGAAGCCGAAAGAGACGTTCTCGCTCAACGGATACACCGGTCCGCGGGGTACGGCGCAGGGTTTCGTCGAGTCGGGGATCATCGACAACGGTCGCCCCGATCGCGCCGTCGGCGGAGGCATCAGCCAATTCGCGACGACGCTGTACAACGCGTCCTACTTCGCCGGCATGGAAGACACCGATCACACCGAGCACAGCTACTACATCAGCCGGTATCCCGAGGCCCGAGAGGCAACGGTTTTCGAGGGTGCCATCGACCTGAAGTTCACCAACCCCAACGACACCGGCGTGGTCATCGAATCGTTCGCCGATTCGTCCAGCGTCACCGTGCGGCTCTGGGGAACCAAGACCGTCGACGTCGAATCGATCACCGGTCCGCGTACCAGGCCCACGTCACCCAACACGGTGACGCTGCCCGCCGGTGCCGGCTGCGTCGCATCCGGTGGGGGGCCGGGATTCACGGCCAGTGATACCAAGGTCATCAGCGATGCCGCGTCGGGCAGGGAGATTTCGCGCAACACCAGAACGGTGAAGTACGACCCGATTCCCATCGTGAAGTGCGTTCAGCCCGACCGTCCGGACCCATCTCCGGCACCTCGACCCGACGCCGCGCCGGAGCCTGATGAGTGACGACCGAGCACATTCGAATCACCTCGAGCCGGACTGTGGCGTCGACGCCCGATCGGGTGTTTGCTGGTAACAGGGACCTGCTGGAAATCAATGTGTCCGTGCGGGGGTTGCACTGCACAGGTGCAGCGCTGCACCAGACCACCGAAAGGGAGCATCTCTCATGACGCTCACACGTACCGTCCTCGATCAGCAGACTCTGCGCGAGGCGTACGCCCAATTCCCCAGCGGCGTCGTGGCGATCGCCGCGAAGATCGACGGCGTGCCGGTGGGGTTGGCTGCGAGTAGCTTCGTCTCGGTATCCATCGATCCGCCCCTGGTGGCCGTGTGCATCCAGAACACGTCGACGACGTGGCCCAAGCTCGAAGCGGCTCCCAACATCGGCGTCAGCGTTCTCGGCGAGGCACACAACGATGCCGTGCGAACGCTGGCGGCCAAAACCGGTGACCGATTCGCCGGTCTCGATCTCACCGTCACAGACGGGGGAGCCGCATTCATCGTCGGTGCCACAGCGTGGCTCGACACCACCATCGATCAGCAAATTCCAGCGGGCGACCACACCATCGTGTTGCTGCGCATACATTCACTGGAAGTGCAGAGCGAAGTGAACCCGATCGTGTTCCACGGCAGCAAGTTCCGCAAACTGCAGCAATAGTTTCTGTTCGAGGGGTTCGGTTTCGGGGTTCGCCGGCCCAGAATTCGCAAACGCGCGCGCCTTTGCCGAACGCGCGCAGAATTACGGCTTGACCGCGAACAAAGCTGCGCGCACCTGACAAACGCGCGCGCCTTTGCGCGACCTAGCATGCGATGAACTGGTACGCCTGTACCTGTATCAATCCACAGGCCCGAAGTTGTGCACAGTCATCTGCTTTCGGGCGCGACTCTGTCGAGGAGTAGCCGAGACTCGGAGCATGAAGGACGACCGAATGGTTCGACGCTCCGAGGCGCTGGTACACGGGATCGCCGACCACGAGTTGCGGGCACTGTACGAGCGGGGTGGCTGGGAGCGTCTTGTGAACGGCGTCTACGTTCCGTCGTCGAGGTTGGCCGAATTGACGGAAACGGAGCGGCACAGACTGTTGATCGACGCTGTATTGCCGGCCTTGTCCGAGGGCTACGTCGTCAGTCATCGCTCGGCTGCGCTACTGCACGAATTGCCGTTACCGGTTGGCGGATTCGGCAAGGTTCACGTCACCCGGCACCGCCGCGGCGGCGGTCGCACGAACACCGCGGTGACCGTGCACTGTGCACCGTCGGTTTCGAGCGTGACAGTAGACGGTATTTCGGTGACCTCGCTGGCTCGGACGGTGGTCGACCTTGCTCGAACCGAGACGCTGCTGTCTGCAGTAATTGCAGGTGACGTGGCTCTGAGGCGCTGCGATTCGCGGGAGCTGGACGCGGAGTTGCAGCTGGCTCGTGGATGGAAAGGTGTGGCGCAGGCGCGACGAGCTGTGAAAGTCATGGATGGCCGCAGCGAGAACCCTGGCGAATCGCAGAGCCGAATGATTCTGTGCGAGGGTGGATTCGACGTCGAATCGCAGGTGGAGATACTGGATCTACGCGGTCGGTCGGTGGCGCGGATCGACTGGCTGGTCAATGGCGTCGTCGTGTGTGAGTTCGATGGTAAAGCCAAGTACACCAAGTACTTACGCCAGGGTGAGAGTCCCGGCGACGTGGTGTTCAAGGAGAAGGTGCGGGAGGACGCGGTGCGCGATCTCGGCTATCCGGTGGGACATGGGCGGACCTGGCGAATCCGGCAGAGTTGGTGGCTCGCGTTGCACGAGCCGTGGAGCGGTCCGCTGCTCTGCCGCCACCGCTGGGGAGCATCCGACTTACATCGAGTGGACAGCAAACGCGCTCGCATTCGCTGGACGCGCGCGAAATCGCCTGACGATGTCGGGGAATTCGCGCGCACCTGACAAATGCGCGCGCGTTTGCGGACGACCCGGGCCGACAACGAAACTCGGCCCAACAACGAGCAAGGGCCACACCTGCGAACAGGTGCGGCCCTTGTCTTTTCAGGGAATCAGAACGCTGCTTCGTCCAGTTCCATGATGTCGTTGTCGATGTTGGTCAGGATTGCTCGCGTCGAGGTGAGCTGCGGGAGGATGTTCTTGGCGAAGAACGAGGCCACTGCGATCTTGCCCTCGTAGAACGCCTTTTCCTTGCCCTCTGCGCCGTTGTCCAGTGCGGCGATGGCGATCTCGGACTGACGCAGCAGCAGCCAGCCGATGAGCAGGTCGCCGAAGCCCATCAGGAATCGCACCGATGCCAGACCGACCTTGTACAGCTCGGTGGGCTGATCCTGTGCGCCCATGAGGTGCTGGGTCATCGAGGTGACGATGGCCTGCACGTCTTCGAGTGCGGTGGCGAGCAGTGCGCGCTCGGCCTTGAGGCGGCCGTTGCCTGCTTCGCTGTCGATGAACGACTTGATCTGTCCGGCAACGTGAGCCAGGGCCACACCGCGGTCGCGGGCGATCTTGCGGAAGAAGAAGTCCTGCGCCTGGATGGCGGTGGTTCCCTCGTACAGCGAATCGATCTTGGCGTCACGGATGTACTGCTCGAGTGGGTAGTCCTGCAGGAAGCCGGAGCCGCCGAAGGTCTGTAGGGACTCGGCCAGCACCTGGTAGGCGATTTCCGATCCGACGCCCTTGACGATGGGGAGCAGGAGGTCGTTGACGCGGTATGCGATGTCCGCGTCGGCGTCCGAGACCTGCTTGGCGGTGATCGGGTCCTGGTGTGCTGCGGTGAAGAGGTACACCGCACGCAGGCCCTCGGAGTACGCCTTCTGCAGCATGAGGCTGCGGCGGACGTCGGGGTGGTGCGTGATGGTGACGCGCGGTGCGGTCTTGTCGGTCATCTGCGTCAGGTCGGCACCCTGGACGCGCTCCTTGGCGTACTCGAGTGCGTTGAGGTAGCCGGTGGAGAGGGTGCCGATTGCCTTGGTGCCCACCATCATTCGAGCGTGCTCGATGACGTCGAACATCTGCGCGATGCCCTTGTGAACCTCGCCGACGAGCCAGCCCTTGGCGGGAACGCCGTGGCCACCGAAGGTGAGCTCGCAGGTGGTGGAGGCCTTGAGGCCCATCTTGTGCTCGACGCCGGTCACGAATGCACCGTTGCGCTCGCCCAGTTCACCCTTCTCGAAGTCGAAGAGTACGGACGGGACGAAGAACAGGCTCAGGCCCTTGGTGCCCGGTCCGGCACCTTCGGGGCGAGCGAGAACGAGGTGGAAGATGTTCTCGAACAGGTCGTCCGATACGGCGGAGGTAATGAAGCGCTTGACGCCTTCGATGTGCCACGAGCCGTCGTCCTGCTTGATGGCCTTGGTGCGTCCTGCGCCCACGTCGGATCCGGCGTCGGGCTCGGTGAGTACCATCGTGGCACCCCAGCCGCGGTCGACGATGACCTTGGCCCATTCCTTCTGCTCATCGGTTCCGTTGTGGTACAGGATGTTTGCGAAGCCAGGGCCGGCGGAGTACATGAAAGCTGCAGGCTGCGAGCCGAGGAGCATCTCGTTCATACCCCACAGGAGGTTGCGGGGAGCGGGGGTTCCGCCGATTTCCTCGTCGAGGCCGACGCGCCACCACTCACCGTCGAAGAGTGCCTTGAACGACTTCTTGAAGGATTCCGGCAGTGCGACGGTGTGGGTGTCGGGATCGAAGACCGGCGGGTTGCGGTCCGCGTCTGCGAAGGACTCGGCCAGTGGACCCTCGGCCAGGCGCACGACCTCGCGGAGCATGTCGCGGGCGACTTCGCCGTCCATATCGCCGAAGTTGTCGCCTTCGAGTGTCTCGTCGAGGCCGAACAGCTCGAAGAGGTTGAACTCGAGGTCCCGAAGGTTGCTCTTGTAATGGCCCATTGCTCGTTCGCTCTCCAGTCGGTGGTGCGGTCTCGTAAGTACCGCCCAAGTTAGCTACTCGTCGGTAACATAAGCGATGTTACCCCCGATCCGTTTCGCTGCCAAGACCAGACCTACTCGCCAGTAGCAGTGCATCGATCGCCGTGCCGCCGCTCACGTCTCGATACCGATTTTCGGCGGTCTCGACAGTCAGGCGCGAGCCTATGTCGGAAACCAAATCGTCAGGTGTGTACAGGATTTCGACCTCCTGTGGGCCGCCGACGCCCTCGGTGATGTTCGACGAGTGGTGTCCGAGAATCATGAGGATTCCATCAGGTTTCAGTGCTGAAACGGCGGCCGATACGGCTCGGCGTCGCTCGTCCGGCGGCAAATGGAGGTACAACATGAGCACCAGGTCATAGTTGGGCTCTGTTGCCAATTGCGTCACATCTGCGTGGATCCAGGTCAGGCGCTCGCGAACCGACCTGGGGGCCGAGTGGGCCACTCGACTTGCCCGCGTCAGCGCTACTGAGGAGAAATCGACCGCGTCGACGGTCCAGCCGCGGGTTGCCAGCCAGATGGCGTTTCGACCCTGACCCGACGCGAGATCCAGAGCGCGACCACGCTTCAGTGAGGTCGCGACCTCGACCACAGTGGTATTCGGTGCCTCGCCGTATACGAGTTCTCGGCGGTCGTATTTGCGATCCCAGTCCGTGGCGTCCACCTGCGGAAGCCTAGTGGGGCCACCGCGGCGTGGCGCGCAGCAACAGAACCTCGTGGTTCGAGTGCGCCGGGAACCGTATCGGTGCCCTGTTCGAGGGGTGATGAATCGACCGATCCGCTGTTTCGGTCGAATCGGGCGAATGCCCCTCGATGTCGTAATCTGGACAGCGTGAGTGATGTACCCGATTCCCAGTTGGCGCGGGATTTGTCCGTCAGCGCGATGCGGCTCAACCGAAGGCTGCGGTTGCGCCATTCCAGCGACAGATTGCCCGTTGCTCAGTTGTCGATTCTGACGACGTTGCTGCGCGAGGGGCCGATGACGACGGGTGAGCTGGCAGCGCGGGAGCGCATCAAACCACCATCGGTGTCTAGGTCCTCGCATTCGCTGGTGGAGGCGGGACTGATCTCCCGGGCACCACACCCGACGGATGGCAGGCAGGTGGTTCTGCAACTGACCGATTCCGGAACCGCGGCTGCGCGCGAAGAGGTTGCGTCTCGAGAGATTGCGCTCGCCGAACAGCTGAAAGATTTGACGCCGAAGGAACGGGAAACGCTGGCCTCGGCCGCGAGCATTCTGACCGGGATCGTCGAACAGGTCGATTGAAACGGGTCAGCTGTCGTTGCTGACTTCGTGGTCGAGAGTGCCGATATCCCACTCGAGGGTCGAGCCCAACTCTTCCGAATCAGCCCGGTGCGCCACGCGACCGAGGACGGTGGCGGCGATTGCCGCGCACACCATCCATGCGGTAACGATTATCCACAACCCGGTCATGACACACTTTCTAGCACTCGTGTCTGTGAAATCGCCGTGAAACGGTGATTGGGCTTTGTTGCAATTCGATATTGGTCGGTGACGGCTGGACAATCCGGTCAGATCGAAGGCACTGCTCCGCAACAGATGTGGAGCTTTTCGGGCCGTGATCGATTCCGGTGAAACAAACCTCACGTAACGTACTGAAAATCCCGGTTCGTTCGAATTCGGTCGACGGCAATACGGAATCGACTGTTCGATGCGCAGACGCGCGAGACCGGATCGAGGTCCGTCTCGAAATCCACATCCCGTAAATCCTCCAGCGCCACCAGAGACGCCCCCGCGGCCGTCAGGGCGGCGCGCGTGTCGGTACCGGTCGATGGTTCTGACATCGGTACAGACAGCAGTGCCCGAGCCATGGCGGGGTCACGTAGGCCCAGTGCCCACCAGCCGCCGTCCTCGGCGGGCCCGATCACGTCACTGCCGTCGAGCTGTGCGGCGGCGTCGGAGAGCATGCGCGCGGTCACCTGGGGCGTATCCATGCCGATTTGCAGGACGGCTCCGCCGTTGGCTGCGTCGGCGTGTGCATTGGCCAGCCGTTCCCCCAGACCGTCGCCGCGCTGCGCTATCACCGTGAACGACGCGAGTGCGCGGGTCAGTTCCTGGGTGCGAGCCGCGTCGGCCAGGGTGCCGGTGAGGGCCACGACGCGATGGTCGACGTCCGCCGCCGAGACGGCATCGAGGGTGTCCAGCAGCGAGGCTGCGGCCAGCTCGGCCGCAGCTGCATCTCCGATCGTGGCGGCAAGTCGAGTCTTGGCCAGGCCTGGAACCGGAGCTTTGGCGACGACGAGGGCAGTGACGATCACGAGAGCACCTTCCAGAAATCGCGGACGGCGACGATCGTCCCTTTCACCGAGCCCGAAACCTTGGATGTTCCTGCGGTTCTCGGACGGTAGTCCACATCGTGTTCGACGACGGTCCAGCCGGCTTCGGCTGCCAGCACGAGTAGCTGCAGCGGGTAACCGGAGCGGCGGTCGGTGACGTCGAGGTCGAGCAGTGCCTGTCGGCGTACCGCCCGGATTGCCCCGAGATCGTGTACCGGCAGCTTGTACTTGGTCCGGAGTCGAAGGGACAGAACGGCATTACCGATCCTGGCGTGCAGGGGTGAACTGCCCTTGGCCGGTCGCCGACGGCCGACGGCGAGGTCGGCCCGATCGAGGGCCGCCACGAGCGTCGGCAGGTCACGTGGATCCATCGAGCCGTCTCCGTCGAGAACGCAGACGATGTCGGTGTCGGCGGCCAGCACTCCCGCATGCACGGCCGCTCCGTAGCCCGGCACGGACTCTGCCACCACGGTGGCTCCGTGCGCCGCTGCGACGGCCGCGGTGTCGTCGGTCGAATTGTTGTCCACCACGATCGTCCGATACCCGGGCGGCATCGAATCCAGCACTGCGGGAAGCGATTCGGCTTCGTTCATGCACGGCACGACGACGGTCACCGAAGCCCGGTCAGACACGAGGTGGTCCCGTACCCTCGGCGTCGCGCAACGGTGCGTCGGCGAAGGCGGTGAGACCGTCTCGGGGCATGATCTTCGCGCGGAATCCGAGGGTGCGTTCGGCCAGTTCGGAACTGGCGACGATGTGCCTTACATCGCCCGCTCGGTACTGCCCGGTGATCTCGGGTGCCGGCCCGCCGCGTGCGTCGGCGAGGATGCCGGCGACGTCGCCGATGGTGATCGGTTGTCCGGAACACACGTTGAGAGCGGTGAAGCCGCGGAGCTCTGCGGAGATCGACGCGATGTTGGCTGCCGCGACGTCGTGCACGTGGACGAAGTCGCGGGCCTGTTTACCGTCCTCGTACACCGTCGGAGCCTGGCCCCGTTCGAGAGATGATCGAAACATCGCGGCCACACCGGAATACGGGGTGTTGCGCGGCATGTTCGGCCCGTAGACGTTGTGGTAGCGCAGTGCGACCACCGATCCACCGGTGGCGATCGACCAGGCATAGGCGTAGTTCTCTTGCGCCAGTTTGCTGGCGGCATAGGTACTTCTGGGTTCCAGTCGCGAATCCTCCTCGACCAGAAGCCAATCGAGTGGCTCACCGGATTCGGGGTCGCGGTTGTCGAACATGCCGGCGTCGAGGTCGGCGCGTGAGCGGGGTCGAGGAACGACTGTTTCGCCCGACGAATTGAGGTACCGCCCTTCGCCGTAGACGACCATCGAGGACGCGAGGACCAGTCGGGAGCAGCCCGCCTCGTACATGGCTGCGAGCAGAACTGCCGTCCCGTAGTCGTTGTGGCTTGCGTAGGCCGGGGCATCTGCGGCGTCGACGCCTGCCCCTACGACTGCGGCCTGATGACACACGACGTCCACTCCGCGCAGTGCCTCGACGAGCGCGTTCTTGTCTCGCACGTCGAGGTCGACGATCTCATCGGCACGGGCGTCGGGGCCGTGCGCTGATTCGAGCATTGCGTCGACGGCCACCACGTCGAGGTCGGCAGTGCGGGCGGCGTCGAGGATGTGGCCGCCGATGAAACCGGCTGCCCCGGTGAGCAGTACCCGCGTCATGGCAGCTCGATCGGCAGGGTGACACCGGTGTGCACGCGGCAGGTGGGACAGTCCCCGGTAGGAGCGGCGCGAACGGCTGATCGAACCAGTGCTTTGAGCGGTTCGATGTTCTTCTGGAATTCCGCGAACACGTCCACAGCTCTGACGCCTTGGCCGGATTCGATCCCGGCATCGAGGTCGGTCACCAGTGCTATCGGGGCGTAACAGAGCTCGAGTTCCCGCGCGAGTACAGCCTCGGGATGACCGGTCATGTTGACCAATGTCCACCCCTGGCGGGCGAACCACTGGCTTTCCGCGCGAGTGGAGAACCGAGGACCCTCGACCACCACCATGACACCGCCGTCCACAGCGGACCCCTGGACGGCCGAGGTGCGCAACTCCCCGCAATAGGGATCGGCGAATTCGACGTGGATGCCGCCGTTGTCGAAGTACGTCTGCTTGCGTCCCGACGTTCGATCGACGAGTTGATCGGGAATCACCACTGTTCCGGGGCCGTACTCGGGTACCAGCGATCCGACGGCGCAGGGCGCGAACACCCGGCTCACCCCGAGCATCCGTAGCGCCCACATGTTCGCGCGGTACGGCAACGTGTGTGGGGAGAACTCGTGGTTGCGGCCGTGCCTGGGCAGGAACGCCACCTGCCGACCCTCCACCTCGCCCAGCGTGATGGGAGCGCTCGGTGATCCGTAGGGGGTGTCGAGCACGATCTCCTCGGCGTCGTCGGAGAAGAACGAGTAGAAGCCGCTACCGCCGATGACGGCGACCTCGGCCCGTCCGTGCACGTGCTTGTTCATCTGCTCATCCTCTATCACCGTCGGTCGATATGCTTGTCCGAAACCGTGTTCGTTTCGAGGCCCGCAGGGAGAAAACACTATCCGTTACTGGAGAGAAGCCGTCGCCGGTACGTTGGCCGTCGCCCTCGTCGTGGTCGCGTTCGTCGTGCCGTATCTGGGAAACGAACTCGTCACTCCCATCATCAACCGAACTCCGCAGCAGGTACGCGATTTCGCCGACGCGGCACCGCTGTTCGGGTTCCGCGAAATTCATTTCGGCTGGGGCACTCCGATCGCCGTGCTCATCGCCGTGGCCACCGTGCTGTGGGGCCCCACGGTGGCCCGCCGGTTGTCCTGGACGCGATTGCTTTTCGTCGTCTGGGGCTCGTCTGCGGCATGGACGATGTCGTTGGCGATGGTCGACGGGTGGAAGCGCGGCTTCGTCGACAAGCTGGCGTCGACCGACGAGTACTTGCACGAGGTGCCGGGGATCACCGACATTCCGGCAACTCTGCGCGGATTCTCCGACAGAATTCTTGACTACCAGGCGGATTCGTGGACGACGCATGTCTCCGGGCATCCGCCGGGCGCATTGTTGTCGTTCGTCTGGCTGGACCGACTCGGCCTCGGCGGCGGAGCATGGGCGGCGACGCTGTGTGTGCTGGTGGGTACGAGCGCTGCGGTCGCCGTGGTCCTGACTCTTCGGGTGTTGGGCGACGAGAACATGGCAAGGCGCGCAGCACCGTTCGTTGCCGTGGCACCGGCTGCCGTCTGGATCGCCGTATCGGCGGATGCATTGTATGCCGGGGTCGCCGCGTGGGGTATTGCGCTGCTGGCGATCTCCACGAAGGGATACCTGTGGCCCGCGTCGATCGGTGCGGGAGTCCTGCTCGGCTTCGGTATCTATCTCAATTACGGGCTGGTGCTCATGGGCCTGCCCGCGGTGGCGGTCCTCGTTGCCGGTCGAAAGATACTTCCGTTCGTGGGCGCGGTCATCGGAGCGTCGATCGTGGCCGGAATCTTCACGGCGTACGGGTTCTGGTGGTACGACGGTTACGAGCTGGTCCAGGAGCGTTACTACCAGGGCATCGCCAAGGATCGGCCGTTCGAGTACTGGGGTTGGGCAAACTTCGCAGCGCTCTTCTGTGCGCTGGGTGTGGCTGTCCCGGCGGCATTTCCGCGGATCCTCACGCGGGTGCAGCCGATCAACTTGCTGGTGATCGGCGGCGTAGCGACGGTGGTGATGGCGGACCTGAGTCAGTTGAGCAAGGCCGAGACCGAACGGATCTGGTTGCCGTTCGCGATGTGGATGCTCATTGCTCCGGCCGTACTGCCGATACGTACGCATCGATTCTGGCTGGCTCTGCAGGTGATCGCGGCACTGGCGATCAATCATCTGCTGTTCACGAATTGGTGAGCGGCGCAGGCGTCATCTGGGCGAACCAGCGCCCGTCGATCGGTGCCACGTCGACCACCTGAAGTCCTGCCGCGCTCGCCAGATCTGCGGTGGCGTCGGCGCTGACACTCGACCATGCGAACCAGTCACCGACCATGGTGTCGGTTTCCCAGCGCACGGTTCGGTGCCGAATTCCGTAGTCGCCGGGCGCATCCACCTCGGCGATGACGGCTCCGTGTGGGGCCAGGAGGTCGGCTGCCCGGCGCAACAAGCGCACCGGGTCACCGCCGATGCCTATGTTTCCGTCTGCCAGTAGGACACACGACCACTGACCGGTGTCGGGCAACGGCTCGAAGAGGTCACGTAGAACGGCTTTGCCGCCGCGACCGATGGTCAGGTCCACGGCAGCCTTCGAGGTGTCCACCCCAAGGGCAGACACTCCGCGTCGGGCAAGTGCTTCGGTGAGACGCCCGGGCCCACAGCCGAGATCGATGGTGGGGCCGATACATCGACTGATCATCGCGGAGTCGGCGCGGCGATCCTCGGCGGAAGAGGCATCTCCGCCCATCCAGCGGGCTGTGGGGAGTTGCTCCCTGCTGCCGTCGGAATCGCCGATCCAACAGGGTAGTCCGGCTGCAGCCCGATGAAACAGGGTATCCGCGGTGACGCTCATGCTCGGCTCCGTACCAGTATCGAACGACAGAAGTAAGCGACTGCGCTCACCGTGAACAGCGCGGCCGTTAGGGAAAGCCAGCGTCCGAGAAACGGTTCTTGAGTCAAACCGGTTGCCGCCCGATACGACTGCGCGCCTTGGGAGAGTATCCCGGGGAAGAACATGAGAAACGTCAGCGCGGCACCGAGTGCGGGAACTCGGACGAAGTTCACCGGCGAGACGGTCAGGTGTCGGCGCGGTAGGGCGGTGACGAAGCGGTCGGCCAACGAGTAGAGCGGATACAGCACCGCGTCGTGCAGCAGAACGGATCCGAAGAACCACACGATGATCGACTTCCACCAGATGTCGTCGTTCCACAGAGCCTGCGGGCCGACGAGTTCTACGACGTAGCCGACCAAGGCAAAGGACAGCAGCAGGCCGACGGCGTGAAGTGGATGTCCGCCATAGATTTTCGTGAACACTCTCACCGAATCGCTCCTGTTCCTACGAACGCAAACACCCGTGCGCGAGGGCCGCCGTCCAGGACGGTGACCTCTCGCGCACGGGTTGGAGAAATAGTTACGCGGCGGTCTTGACCGTGATGGTCGCGACGCCCACGAGCAGTCCCGGGGTGACGGCGTCGGTCTTGAACGTGTCGTTCAGCAGTCCGGCAGCAGTCTCCGAGATCTTCACCTGGGTGCCCTGCAGAATTGCGGTGTTGTCCGGTCCGGTCGCGAGCGGCTGCAGGGTGCGGCCGTCGAGATCGAACAGCACTGCGTCCGCGGCGGCTTCGGTGCCGTTGACGGTGACGTCACCGGTGAGAAGCGAAGTGCCGGGGTCGATGTCGAAATTGGTGAGCTCGACCACAGTGTCGCCCGCGGTCAGCGACAAGCCGCTGCCGTCGTGCATGATCTCGCCCTGGACGTAGGGATCCACGGTGCCGGGCTCCCAGTACTTGACGTCTCCGCCGGTGATCGGGAAGCGGATGGAACCGTCTGCGAGAGTGGCGGTTCCGACTACTCCGGGCGTCAGGCCCAGGGTGGTCAGTGCGCCGAGGAAGCCGGGATCGAGGGCCACCGCGGTGTCCACGCCGTTGCTGAGGTCGTCGACCTCGGCTGCAGGCTCGGGAGTGCTCTCCATGGCCTCGGCTGCCGAAGAGGTGGCAGCGTCTACCGTGCTGGAAGCCTCTTCGCTGGAGCATGCAGCGAGCGGGACGATTGTCATTGCACCGATTGCGGTGGCGGCCAAAGCTTTACGAACAGTAAACATGTCGGTCAACCTTCCGTGCTCGTCTCTCGAGCGTTGTGGTTCATTCGGCGCTGCTTGCCGAGCGGATGGGTTTCATCTCGATCCCTGTCTGGGAGCGTGTCCACCTGTTACCCGACAAACCGGACCGTCAAACCGGAAAGTTTCCCGTTGTTCGTCCCCGAGTCAGCGAAGTATCAAATCCGCAGCCCGTTCGCCGATGACTACCGACGGTGCATGCGTATGGCCGCGAATGATGCTCGGCATGATCGACGCGTCTGCCACTCGGAGGCGGTCCACTCCCCGCACCCGAAGCTCGGAATCGACGACGCTTCCCTTGTCGTTACCCATCCGGGCCGTACCCACGGGGTGGTACAGAGTGTGCGCGTTCTGCTCGAGAGCTTCGGTGAGCAGGTCCGCCGGGGAAATGTTCGACGCCACCTTGGGGCGGAGGATGTCGCCGAGCTCGCCCTTCATCGATGGGGTTTCCGAGATTGCGACGCAGGCCCGTAGCCCTTCGATCATGGCCTTGCGGTCGAGGCCGCCGGGGTCACTGAGGTAACGCGGTTCCACGATGGGCTTGGCCAAGGGGTCGGACGAGCGGAGGGTGATCTCGCCGTGGCTCTCGGGTTTGACGAGTACCGCGCCGATGACGGCGGCGTGCGAATCCTGGCCGACCAGTCCCTCGTCGAAGAACGGTGCCGGCCCGAAGATGAGTTCGATGTCGGGCAGGGCGAGATCTTCTCGGCTCTTGATGAATCCGTACGCTTCGGCCACGTTGGAGGTGAGCATGCCGCGTCGGCGCGTGAGGTAGTTGACCAACTCGGGGATCTTCTCGGCGTGGAAGAGGGAGTCTCTTTCGGTCTTCCAACCGATGAGGGCGGCCAGGTGGTCGAGAAGGTTTTGCCCGACGCCGGGCGCGTGGTGTTGGACGGCGATGCCGTGGGATTTGAGCTGGTCCTGGTCGCCGATGCCCGAGAGCATCAGCAACTGTGGGGTGTTGATCGCTCCACCGGAGAGGATCACTTCTTTGTGCGCACGCACGGTGTGTACCTCACCACCGGAGCGATATTCGACGCCTACTGCCGCAGTGCCCTCGAAGAGGACGCGAGTGGCATGTGCCTCGGTGAGGATGGTGAGGTTCTTGCGCTTCTTCGCCGGTCGCAGGTATGCATCCGCGGTGCTCCAGCGTGCTCCGCGCTTCTGGTTGACCATCGTGCGGGTGAAGCCCCTGGGCTCGGGCAGGTTGGCGGTTTCCAGCGGATAGCCTGCTTCTTCGACGCCGTCGAGGAACGACGACGTCAGGTCGCGGGGGCTGCGCTGGTGGGAGACGATGAGTGGGCCGTCGGTGCCCGCGTCGAGTGCTGTTGTGCCTTCGATGTTCTCGATCTTGCGGAAGTATCCGACCAGGTTGCGAAACGACCATGAGTCGTCGGAGACCGCGGCCCAGTCGTCGTAATCGGCTGCGAAGCCGCGCACCCACATCATCGCGTTCATCGACGACGAGCCGCCGAGCATCTTGCCGCGTGGCCAGTAGATGTTTCGGTCTCGCAGCTCGGGCTGGGGTTCGGTCAGGTAGTCCCAATCGACCTCGCTCCGAAAGAGTTTGGAGAACGCAGCCGGGATGTGGGCAAACTTGTTCTTGTCCTCGGGGCCTGCTTCGAGCAGGATCACCTCGTTGCGAGGGTCGGCGCTGAGGCGATTGGCCACCACCGCGCCGGCGGAACCTGCGCCCACCACGATGTAGTCGGCAGTCTTGTGCTGTGAGCTCATCTTTGTCCTTGACGTCGTTGTGGGCGCGGGAATGTCAGCCGCGCAGGGCGGAGGCGAATATCGCCGGCAGTTTGGACCACGACGGTGCACCTGCGAATGCAGTGAGCAACTTGCCGGTCTTCGCTGCGGTCTTGTTGGTGACGAACCACGGCGGCTTCGGCGAGATGGACATCTCCCCGTTGACGAGTGAACGCGAGAGCGGGCGGAAGGGGCCGCGCACCACTGTTCTCTCTGCCCCGTCGATCAGTAAGGCGTTGTGCACGATGCCGATTCCGCTCTGCACGTCGTCGATGGTGTGGCCGGGGTAGGCACCCCAGGTGGCCGATGCGGTGAGAAATCCCAGCGCAGTCCACGCGTTGACGGCGATGGTGCCGTACCGCAGTTCGGCGAGCATGGTGTCGAACTTCTCGCCGAGTCCCTTGATCGTGGAGGGGGAGCCGATGATGTTGATGCCGAGCGTGCCGGTGAATTCCTCGTTCGCGGCCTGGACGGCTTTGGCGGCGAATGCTGCACCGCTGTAGGGCAATTCGATGACGCCCATGACCGGAGCGAAGTACTCGGTCTGCAGCAGAGGCGCGTATTCACCGGGATTGAGGTCGGTGATGAGCACGCGGCCACCGCCGTCGCCGAGTCGTTCCGCGGCCGGGTAGGTGGCGGTGGCGTCGGACACTCTTCTGTCGCTGCCGGGGTAGTAGGGGGTACGTGCCGGTGCCCGATCCAGTGCCGCGCGCAGAGCGGCGATGAACTCGTCGCGCTGCTTCCATTCGGACGACAACACGACGACCTGTGACGCGACACAGTTGTACCCGCTGTTGTGCAGGCGTTGGGTGGCAACGTGTTCGGCCTGGAACAAGATGTCCGCGCGACTCCACTCGCCCGGTAGCACGATGGTGGGCGAGACGCCGCCGAGTTCACTGGAGATGTCCTTGGTGAGAATCGGATCGTTCGCGGCCTTGCGGGCGGCCCCGTCGTTGCCGGTACCGAACACGATCGCGTCGTGCGTGAGGGAACTTCCGGTCATGTGAACGTGGTCGACGCGCTCGTGCCGCACCAGGTAGGTGCCCACGTCGGCACCACCGGTGAGCAGGCGCAGCGCACCGATGTCGATGAGGGGTGCGAGCACCTTCTCGAAGACCGGCAGCAGTGGATCCATGATGGGGTTCAGTTTCAGTGCGACCACCCGATTGAACGCGAGCAACTCGTACAGGGCGTCCAGTGGTGCGATGGAAGTGATGTTGCCGGCACCAAGGACCACTCCGATGCCCGCGGTGTGAGCGGGATCGAGTTGGGCGAGCCCGGCTGTGCGCTGTGCCGTTGCACGATCGATTCCGGGCTTCAACCACACCTCACCGGTGAACCCGTTGAGCAGCAGGCGGTCGAAGATGTTGAGCGGCAGCACCGACACCGTCGTCCGCCCACCCGGTGCCGTCCCGAACTTCACGTCAGCCAGCGGACTGGTGCCCGCTTCCAGCGCCGTGAGTGTGTGGGTGAGCGCACCGAGCGCACCGAGGAACGAGTAAGGGCCGGACAGCCATTCCTCGCCGACGAGGCTCGACGAGCTGTCGAGGCCCTTGATCGACGAGGCCGCAGTCACCCACTCCTGGGCGTGAGCGGACGTCAGCGCGTGCATCCGTTCGAGCAAGGCCCGCCGATCGGCCAGGGTCGATTGTCCCCAGGTCTTCTCACCCTGAGCCAGATCGATGAGAGCGGCATCGACCGCAGGCTGGGAGGCGGAGCCGATGGTCGGGACGGGATGCAGGTGCGGGGTGGCTTCGCTGGTCAACTTCTCGGCTCCAGTCGTTGTTCGGATAGACGGCGTCGAGTGTGATTGTCGTCGCATTCCGGGCATGAACGCTATGGGCCGTCGCTCTCAATCGAGTCCCACTGGTTGTGCCGCTGCACAGTCGGGGTGTGGCGTGGCTTACATGCCTGCGGCTAGAGTTCTGTCATGACCGCGACCGAGTTCGATCTGCATCCGTCGCCGACCGACCTGGCTGCGACGATGCTCGACGGCGTCGACGATCTGGCGAGCGAGCTGGTGCGCCGGATCCTGGGGGCCGAGCACGCCTATCTCGAATCGACGCTGCTCACCCCCGAACAACTGCACGAGGCCGCGCGGAGCAATCTGGCGTCGATGCTGGGCAAGCTGTCCGGCCGAGCACCCATGCTGCTCGAGTCGGCCCGAGACGCCGGTCGGCTCAAAGCCGAGCAGGGCGTACCGCTGGCGGCTCTGCTGCACGCTTTTCGGCTCGGCGGCAGGTTGGTCTGGGACGAGTTGATGCAGCGCTCGGACGGCCGCGCGAGTCACGCACTTCTCGACATGGCCGCACAGGTGTGGGCTCTGGTCGACGTGTATTCCGACGAGGCGGCGGAGGCGTACCGGCAGAGTGCGGACATGCGTGCCCGCGAGAGTGCCGAGGCCCGCGGTCGACTGATCCGGGTGCTGTTCGCAGATCATGCGGCCAACCCGTCGGCGGCTGCCGATGCGCTGCGCGCATTTCGCATTCCCGACCACGGTTTCTTCGCGGTGGTGTCGCAGGAGCCGCTGACCACGGCGGTGGGAGTGGACGGGTTGATCGCGCGGCTTCGTGCGGCGGGTACCGAGTCCGTGTGGGATGCGGAGGTGGACGGTAGCGTCGGGTTGATCTGCGCCGCAACCGAATCGGAGATCGACTCCGCACTGGTGACGCTGAGTGAGTTGTGCGCGGGACGAGTGGGGGTCAGTTCTGTCTTCCGGTCCCCGTCGGGTATCGGCGACGCCGTGGGCCAGGCGCGGTTGGCGAGATCGTGCAGCGGCGCCGAGTCGACGCCCGTGCGATACGACTCGGTACCGGTGCCGCTGCTGTTGGTCCGCGATCCGAAGTCGGGTCGCATCGCCTCGCGCCAGATTCTCGGCAAGCTGCTGGCATTGCCACGCGCCGAGCGCCAAAGCTTGCTGGCCACACTCGACGCGTGGTTCTCGTGCGGCGGATCCACCAAGGACGCCGCGGAATCGCTGCACTACCACCGCAATACGGTGTTGTATCGCCTACGTCGCATTGCCGAGCTGACCGGTCGAGATTTTCGTGATCCCGCTCAGGCTGCAGAACTGTACGTCGGACTCAGAGCGCATCAGCTGCTGAGCTGACAGGTCAATTACTGGCAAGAACGACGTCGAGGATTCCCGATCCCAGGGGTACCGGTACGCATGTCGGCGGTCGTGCGTTCGCCGGATCCAGGGCGTTGAGCGCCAGGCGCAATGCAGTGGGGTCGTAGGTGAACGTGAAGTGCGCTACGTCGGTGTCGGGGCACACGTCCTGCACCACGATGTTCCGGGCTCCCGGATCCCGAAGTAGCGCATTGGTATACGGCTGAATCACCTCGTCGACCCTGGTGGCGATGGACGTGTATTCGACGCCGGGAACGGTGTCGCCGCCTGCATTGAGACGGTTCAAGAAGTCCGATCCGGCCATCAGTTGCGCCAACCCGGGTCCGAATTCGCCGGCCACCAGATTGGTTGCACCGGGCACAGCCTGCACGACGGGGGTCGCTCCGTACATGGTCCCGCCGTAGGTCGGCGATGCAATTCCCACCCACCGACGGACCATGGTGTCGCCGCCCAGTCGATTGACGAAGTATCGCGCGACCGCGGCACCCTGTGAGTAGCCGACCACGTCGACTGCCGAGGCTCCGGTCGCGTCCAGAATCGACTGGGTCATCGATTTCAGCTGTGCCGCACTGTCTTCGATTGCACCGTAGCCGTTGCTGGTGCCGTCGGGTGAGGTGCCGTAGTTGATGGCAAACACGCAGAATCCGGCTGCACGGAGTATAGGTGAGAAGCCGGCCCAATCGGAATACGCCGTCGAGTCGGTGCCGTGCACCAGGACGACGGGTTCGGGGTGCTCCGCAGTGGGTGTGCACGAGATGTCGTTCGACCCGGGTGGGGCCGCGTCGCGATTGGTTGCCGCATAGCGAATGGCATCGGCGTGATCGGGTTGCTCGGGTGCCGCCGCGATGGGCATCAGTGGTGTGGCATGGGCGATCGGTGCCGCGACGGCAACCGCAGCGGTCATGACGAGGGTGATCAGGCTCCGGCGTGGTCCGCGCATGCTTAGACAATATTCCTGAAGCTGTGACATGTCCCTATGAGAAACGTATTTCGCAAGTAAAAGTCATAGGACATGTTCTGCGACCGAGAACTGAGCCGAAGGAAGGCGGGTGATCGGCGCACGACGAGGGCCCAGCCGATGTGCTGGGCCCTCGGTAGGTCGGGTGCAACCCCAGGTCAGAGGCGGCTCACGCGGAGCCAGTCGACGCTCATCGTCTGCGGGTAGGGGGTGTTGGTGGGGGTTTTGCCGACCCAGTTGTTACCCACAGCCACGTTGAGGAGGATGTAGTGCGGCCAGGCCCCCGAGAATGCTTTCCAATTGCCGCCTTTTGCCTCGTACTGAGTCTTGGTGAGGGAGTATCGCGCAACTCCGTCGACGAACCATGTGATGCTGGTCGGTAACCAGTCGATTCGGTACGTGTGAAAACCACCACCAACGGGGCCCATTCCGCCGCCGGCTTTGACGTCTTGGCCCGAATTCCATTTCGACGGACCGTGCAAATTGAACGAGGGCCCGTTCGTACCGGGAATTTCGACAGCGTCTATTTCGCCTTGGCTCGGCCACGAATATTCGCCTCCGGGCTGAAGGCCCAGTGTCCAGAATGCGGGCAACAAACCCGGCGCGCTCGGCATCTTGATCGACGCCTCGATGCGTACCGGCGGGGTTGCCGACTGTTTGCCCATGCTGACCACGCGACCGCTGGTGAAGTTGTTCGGCGCCCACTTGCCGTCCGGCGGAGTTTCACGACGCGCGGTGATGTTGAGGGTTCCGTTGAACTGGTTCGCGTTGTTCCAGGAGTTCGTATAGTACTGCTGCTCACCAGAACTCGCGCCCCAGCGACCGGTCTGGAATCCCCATTTCGAGGGGTCCGGTCCACCTGAGCCGTTGAACTGATCCTCCCAGAGAAGGGTACCTGCGCCGGTGCGCACGGGTGCAGCGAGGGCGGGGGCCGCGGTGGCCGACGAGACGGCAACAGCCATCGTCGTCAAGGTGACCGCAGCAATGGTCAATAGTGAACGCATGAGGGGATTCCTGTCAGGTCATTTGCCGTGTGAACGAACGTCGACATTCGATTTCTAGCACGCCGAAGAAGGCGAAAGGAGTTTCTTCTGAAATGCAGGAATTCTTGCGGATACAATGAATGAATTCGATAGTGCTACTGGTCGGTAACAGGGATATGAACCGAAATGTCTGGTGGTCGGTTTGTTTCGGGTGTGGCCACAGTGACTCGGAACTGTCGGTGACCGAGAGGTGCCTACGAGGCAGATGTGAAACCGAGAGGTCGGTTCGTGGAGCCGGTGACGGGAATCGAACCCGCCTCTCAACCTTGGGAAGGTCGCGTTCTACCAATGAACTACACCGGCGTGGTGTTGCGGAGTTCAGGTTAGCAGGGGAGTCGGACGGTTCTTTTCACGCCGCGCAGCGGAAGTACGGCGTGCACGGCGACTACCGCAAACCTTCTCGTGTCGACCAGGACTGTGGGTGTCGCGAGAGCCCGTGGTGGACCAGTAGCCTGCAGAGGTGCTGCTCTCCGACCGTGACATCCGTGCCGAAGTGACCCTGGGCAACCTGGCGATCCAACCGTTCGATCCGTCGATGGTCCAGCCGTCGAGCGTCGACGTGCGGCTCGACAAGTTGTTTCGGGTGTTCAACAACACCCGGTACACCCACATCGATCCGGCGTTGCAGCAAGATGAGTTGACGACTCTGGTCGAGCCTGCGGCCGGCGAACCCTTCGTTCTGCACCCCGGTGAGTTCGTGCTCGGCTCCACCCTCGAACTGACGACGCTGCCCGATTATCTGGCCGGTCGACTCGAAGGAAAGAGCTCGCTCGGCAGGCTCGGTCTGCTCACCCACTCGACGGCCGGGTTCATCGATCCGGGTTTCAGCGGGCACATCACGTTGGAGTTGTCCAACGTCGCCAATCTGCCGATCACGCTGTGGCCGGGAATGAAAATCGGGCAGCTGTGTCTCTTCCGGCTGTCGTCGCCCGCCGAGAACCCTTACGGCAGCGCGGCAGTCGGCTCCAAGTATCAGGGACAGCGTGGACCCACCCCGTCGAAGGCATACCTGAACTTCAACCAGTCGAGCGTCGACTGACCTTCGAGTCTGTTTGATTGCACAAAAACATGGCGATCGGATTGTTATAGCGTTACCCTGGAGTCTCTACGTGGGTTGGGGCCTACCAGAACGAGGTTTCTTGTGTCCGCGGTTGTCGGTGCGTCTGCTGTCGGTGCATCAGTTCTCGGTGCATCTCTGGGCTCGAGCGGGGTTCGGAGCGTGATCAGCAACAACGCTCGGTCCAAGTCCGTGCTGGAGGTACACGATTCCGTGGCCTCACGGCCCGCGCCCAACGGTCTTGCTCCCGATCCCTGGGACGCCGTCGTCACCTCGGTGCACGCTCTGGCGGCGGTGCATGCGTCGGAGCAGTTCTATCCGGTGCTCGCGCTGCGCGAGAGCAACCCCACAACGGCCTTCGATCAGGATTTCTCGGACGGCGTCGTGCTCGTGTCGGAACTCGGTGCCCAGTTGGGTGCGCTCCGGGAGACAGGTGTGCTGGCAGGGGAGAGCTGCGTCGCCCTGATGGATGTGGGTGCGTCCGGCACGTCGGTGTCCGTGGTGGATGTCCACAGCGGCCGGGTGCTCGCAGCGTCTCGTACCGACGAGTTGGGTGGCGACGCCTGTGATCGCCTCTTGAGCGATCACCTGATCGCCGTGTTCGGGGCAGCCGAAGCGCTGACGGTCGAGGCCCGCAGACAGCTCGTCCACGACGTTCGAGTCGCCAAACACGAATTGTCGCTGTTGCGCAGCGTCTCGGTTCCGGGACCATTCGTCGGCGGCCGCGCAACACTGTGGCGTGGCACGCTCGACGAGCTCATCGGCGACTCGGTGCGTGATGCCGTGTCGATGGCAGTCGGTGTACTCGATGCCGTTGCTGCGCAAGGTATTCGAGTCGATGCTGTCGTTGCGGTCGGTGGCGGTGCCAATATGCAGATCGTTCGACAGATCCTGTTCGATGCAGTGTCTGTGCCCGTGTTCGTACCCGAACAACCGGAACTCTTGGCGGCCCGCGGTGCTGCAGGAATTGCGCGGACGGTGGGGCTGCGGCCGGTGTCGACGACGCACGAGGAGATCACCGAGCAATTCGCGCCCGTCGGTGGCGATTCCGAGGATCGCGCGGTGGCCGCAGTTGTTCCGGTCGGCGCGGTGGTCTCCAAACGCCCACGCCACAGCGATACATCCTCCAAGCGCATAACCAGAGTGAACAAGTCCCGACATCTCGGGCGCACGGTCGCCGCACTGGTTGCAGTGTGCGCGGCGGGGACCGTCGTTGCTGCAGCTGCGCGGACCGGTACCGACGATCCGGCGGGGTCGGTGGTCGGTTCGCAGGACTCCTCGCAGACCGTCCGCTCCCGGTCCCTGGCTCCTGCATCGGCCGGTTCCCCGGCAGATCCGGACCGGTCCTCGATGCCGCTGTCGACCACGTCGGCAGCGATCCCCCCGTCGGCAGCGACCTCCCCGTCCGGCGACGCCTCCGCCCCGGCGTTCCCGCCCGGGTCACTCGAGGCTTCTACATCCTCGCCCTCTACGTCCTCGCCTTCGATGTCTTCGTCGCACTCACCCACGACCTCCGCTTCGGCACCGGCGGCCGCGCCGCCGCGGGGGACGGCGGCATCGTCCGACGACGACGAGTCGACGTCGCCCAGCGCGTCCACCTCGACGCATCCCACGGCGGCACCGACGACGACGGCGGCACCCCTCACCACCACGCAGGCCCCGGCTACGACCACAACTCCCCCGACCACAACTCCCCCGGCGACAACTCCTCCGACCACCACGACCCGACCTTCGGCGACCACAAGCTCGACGAGAATGTTCGAGCTTCCGTTTCCGAAGCTGGATATGCCGCAAGGCTGACGAGTCTGCGATTTCACCCGCCATCGGCCCCGGTCCTCGAGGCAGGATGGTCGTATGGAGTCGATTCAGACCGAGCGCGAAGACAAGTTCGACGTCGACGCAGAGTACGAGTTGCCCAGTCTCGCTTCGTTGGTGCCCACCGGTGGGAGTCTGACGTCGGGTGAGACCGATCTGATCAGCGAGTACTTCGATACCGCCGGGCACGATCTGTTGCGCCGGGGAATCACGTTGCGCAGGCGTACCGGAGATTCCGACAACGGCTGGCATGCGAAGGTCCCGGCCGAGAAGGCGCGAACCGAGATTCGACTTCCTCTCGGCGGCGGTCCCGACGACGTGGTGCCGGACGAGCTGGCCGATGTTCTTCGCGGTGCCGTGATGGGTGCGCAGTTGTCCGCCGTCGCAACCTTGACGACGCGGCGGACTGTGCATTCGGTGTCCGACGCCGACGGGGTGGTGATCGCAGAGATAGCCGACGACGCCGTGTCGGTGACGTTGATCGGGGGCGCGACGGGTCCGCGGTGGCGAGAGGTCGAGGTAGAACTCGGGCCCGCCGGTTCGGAGTCGTTTCTGAAGAAGGCCGGAAAGCTGCTGCGAAGCAACGGTGCTCGCCCGTCGGCGCACCCGTCGAAATTGGACAGGGCGCTGTCCGTCGTACGCGAGGTGTCGGCCGATGCCGGAGTTCGGTTGCTGACGGACTACCTCGATGAACAGGTGCAGGCAATCGTCGCGGGTGATGTGTATCTACGCCGAGGGTTGGATCCGATCCATTCCACCCGAGTGGCGATCAGGCGATATCGCAGCACCCTTCGCGTGTTCGGGAGTCTGTTCGAGGACGAGCCGGCGGCACACCTCGAAGCCGAGCTGTCCTGGTACGCAAGTCTTCTGGGTGAGGTGCGAGACCGCCAGGTGCAGCGCGCACGGTTTGCGGCTGCCCTGCGTGAACTGCCGCCCGAATGGGTGCTGGGGCCGGTGGCCTCGCGAGTGGAAAACGATCTGCTGGCCGAGCAGATTCGGCATCGGGACGTTGCCATGGCCGAGCTCGACGGCGACCGCTATCGCGCGTTGCTGACGCAGTTGTCGGCTTGGTCGCGGGGGCTGCCGATCGACGGAGAGGTGGACGAGCGTCTGTTGGTCAAGCTTGCGCGCAAGGCCGGCAAGAAGGCGATCGATCGCACGAAGAGTGCGGTTCACGGCACCGATGACGAGGCGCTGCATCGCGCCAGAAAGGCGTCGAAGCGAGCTCGATATGCGGCCGAGTTGGTCGCGCCGGTGGTGGACAAGAAAGTGTCGAAGGCAAACATCAAGCGGTTCAAAATGATTCAGGAAGTACTCGGCGAACATCAGGATGCGGTGGTCGCCGCAGGAATTCTGCGCACGCTGGGTGCGCGAGCAGGATCGACGGCGGGGGAGAACGGCTTCACGTTCGGTCTGCTGTTCGAGCGTGAACGCCGCGCGGCGGAGTCGGCCCGAGACGAGGCGAGCAAGCTGGAATTCTAACCTTCGCGAAAAACAATTGATTTCCCCGTTTTGCGTGCCCGAAGGGTACTCTCGGTTCGAGTTCAATGCGGGGGAGTCGACGAATCATGTCCATAGCGCTCGGTGTACACGTCGGTGTCGACGAGGTGTCGGCTGTGTTGGTCGAGGCCGATCTGCCCGAACTCGGAGCAGTGTCCACCCGCGTCGTCACTGTCGCGTCGGCTCCCGGCGGTGTCGGTGACGCCGTCACCACGATGCTCGGAATCATGAGGGTGCAGGCGGCCCAGAACGATCTGACCATCATGGGTTCCGCGGTGGTCTGCGACAGCATCGTGCTCTGCGGGATCGTTCGCGACGCCCTGGCCGCCCACCGTGTGCGCGACGTCGTCGTGGTGGATGCCGGAGATCCGCGGTTGGACTCCGGAGTTCCGATGGGGATCGCCGCGGCGTTGTTCGGCGTCGCGGCCGCCGCCGCGACGAGTGGCGAGCTGTCGACCGACGGTCGTGAGGACATCGAGGCAGGCGACGGTTTTTCCGGTGGCGATCGGACGGGCAACCCGCGCACTGCTCGACTGACGATGATCGGGCTGGGGATTGCAGTCCTGGCCGCGCTCAGCGGCGCGACGGTGTGGGCAATGACGGCAACCGGTCCAGAGAGCAATCCTGCGGTTGGCACCGCCGACGCCGTCGCCGATATGCCATCGTCGGCGAGGGTGGTGGTCGATTCCACGGGCGCACCATCGGGTTCACCGAGTGCGTCCGCTGTCGAGACGCGCACCTTCGAGGCACCCGAGTTCGGACCGGTTCCGATCGGTGCGTGGAGTGAGCCGGCACTGTCGGAAGGCCTCGTTCCCGGTCCCGTAGCCGACGCGGCGTCGGAAACCGGAGGTTCGGGCGGCAGCGGTTCGGGTGGCGGAGGAAAGCCCGACCGGGTGATCGTCGGTGGAGGCGGAAACTCGTCCGATGCCCCGGACGTCGAAGAATCCGGCGGTGGCCGAACATCGACCGTCTCTCCGAAACCGCAGCCGCAGCCGGAACCCGAGCCGAAACCCGAGCCGGAGGTTCCGGACACGGATTCGCCCACGACCACCGTGGAGGTTTCCGAGACCACCGAGCCCACATCCACCTCGGAGGAGCCCGCTGCCGAGCCGATAGTGGACCCGATCGGTTGATCCGATTGTGTGTTTCATTGGGAGCGTGCGGGTTTGATACTCGGACAAGTCCTTCTCATGACGGGTGTGTGAATTCCACTCGGACACCTGAACTTCTGCTCGAGCCTCGCTACCATCGGTTGATCGACCAGTAGACGGTGAGTATTCGATGACCGACAATCCCGCAGTAGAGATGGTGACCCGCACGACGATCGACAGAGCAGTAGGTGTTCTCATCGCGCTGCGTGGCTGCAGTCCCGATGAGGCGTTCGCAGAATTGGCGGCGCACAGTTTCCGTTTCGACGTGTCGTTGGTGCAATCGGCGCGTTCCATCGTTGCCGCCGCCCGCGGTCTGGCCTCGGACCACGGTGTTGCCGGTGCGGCAATGACCTCGGCGCAGGAAGACTGGGGACGTCTGTTGTCCGACCGTCGTGATCCCTTCGATCACGTCGCCTGACGTTGCTCCTCGGCGCTCGAAACCCGAAAACAAACCCGGAGTTCAATTAGATCTCGGTTTTACTGTCCATGCGACGGTTCGAGGGCTACTATCAGCAGGTCGGATTAGCTATTCGAGTCGAGGGAACATGAGAACAGTCCTTGGTGTCTCGGTGGGTTCTGCCACTGCCCGAGGGGTCGCCGTCGATGCGATCGACGAATCGGTGCGGTCGGCCCACATCGTGCATTCGTTCGATCCCGGCGACCATCTTCAGGTTGCCCTCGATCTGCTCGACTCGATGTCGCGCGATCAGATGGTCGAGCGCGCAGACATCGTCTTGGCTGTTCCCGACGACCCCGGTGCCCGCGGACGTACGTCTGCGTACTCCACGTACGAGGCCGATCGTCTGCTGGTCGCATCGGAACTCGGTGCTCAGCTGCGGTACCTGCGGGGCACGGGTCAACTCGAGGGTGCACGTACGGTCGCGATCTGCGACATCGGAGCGTCGGGCACCACGATGTCCATCGCGGACCCGGCCACCGGCCGAGTGTTCAGTTCGGTGCGCACCACACTGTTCGGCGGCATCGGCTGCGACGAGCAGATTTCGCGATACTTGCTCTCGACATTCGGAGCCGACGAGTTGGCGTCCGATCGCGCACGAGCGGACCTCATGGTCGCGATTCGTACGGCGCGCGAGCAACTCTCGAGGTTGCGGGTGGCCGAGGTTGCCGGTCCGTTCGTCGGTGGTCCGGTTCGCCTGTGGCGCAACACGTTCGACGATGTTCTCGAACGTAGCATCCGCTCGCTCGAGGATTGGGTAGCCAGTGTCATCGTCGATGCGCCCTGTGCCGTCAATGCTCTGGTCATGGTCGGCGGCTGTGCCAACCTCCCGTCCCTTCGCCGCCTGTTTCGCCGCGATCTGATGCTGCCCGTCATCGTTCCCGCGAATCCGGAATCGCTCACTGCTCACGGTGCCGCCCTGATGGCCGTCGATGCCGTCGCGTCGCGTCAGCACCACCCTCGTGGAGCGATGAGCCGGGCCGGTGGGCCGTCTGCGTCGGACGCGATGGTGGGCGTCGTGGGTTACCGCGACGCCGCGCGACACCGTTCGGCTTGAGCGACCGTCCTGGCCAACCAGCGTCGTCGTTGGGTAGGTTTCTTTCGGTAATGACGATCAGCAGGGACGAGACGGTGGGTCAACAGTGGCAGAGCAGGTAACGGAGTCCGGTGCGGTAGCAACCGACGAGCAGGCATTCGATCCGGCAGAGCATGCCAGGAGCATGGTCGGTTATCACTACCGCACCGAGGACTACTACGAGGTGGGTCGCGAGAAGATTCGTGAGTACGCCCGTGCCGTTCAGGACTTCCACCCCGCGCACTGGGACGGCGATGCTGCGGCCGCGCTGGGGCACAGTGCTTTGGTTGCACCTCTGACATTCATGTCCTTGGTCGGCACCCTCGCACAGAAGAAGCTGCTCGAGTCCATCGCCGAAGGATATGACCTGAGCCAGATCCTTCAGACCGACCAGGTGCTGGTCTTCCAGAAGCCCATCCTGTCCGGCGACCAGCTCACGTGCGACGTTTCGCTCGACTCCTTCAAGACGGTCATGGGTCGAGACATGATGGTCACCAAGAACGTCGTGTCCAACCAGAAGAACGAACTGGTGCAGACCACGTACACCACCCTGCTCGTCGGACGGTCCGGTGAAATCGATCCGGCCATTGCCGATGCTGCCCGCAACCTGGTGATGTTCGGCGCGTCGATGGACGCAGCAGTTGCCAACGCAAGCGAGCACGACACCCTGTCCACCCCGCAGGAGCACGAGCCGCTGATCGTCGAGGAGTACCGGGGACAGCCGACGCAGAAGTTCGACGAGGTGAACGTCGGAGACGAGTTGCCCTCTCGCACGGTGCGGCTGACCCGAGGTGATCTCGTGAACTACGCAGGCGTCGCCGGTGATGCGAACCCCATTCACTGGAACGAAGGCTTCGCCAAGATGATCGATCTCGACAACGTGTTGGCGCACGGAATGCTGACGATGGGCGTCGGCGGCGGATTCATCAGCGAGTGGCTCGGCGATCCCGGTGCCGTCAAGGATTACACCGTTCGCTTCACCACCCCGATTCCGGTGGATGCTCACAAGCCCGCCGAAATCGTCTTCAGCGGCAAGATCAAGTCGAAGGACGAGGCCACTCGAACCGCTGTCGTATCCATCGGTGCGACGTTCGAGGGCAAGCGCATCTTCGGTCACCGCGCTACGGCAACGGTGCAACTGGCCTGAGTTTTCGGGTTTTTCGCACATCAGCTCCCCAGTTCGGTGATTCCGACTCCGATCGGCGTCGGGTATCCGAATGTGGGGAGCTGATCTGTAGGTCGGCCGCGCTCAGGCACCCACGAAGATGCAGAAGGGGTGGCCGGCCGGGTCTGCATAGATTCGGATCGGCTCCTCTGGATCGTCGTGCAGGTCTCGCAGCAGGCGTGCGCCCAATTCCGTTGCGCGCGAATGCTCTTCGTCGAGATCTGCGACGGTGCTGACCATGAAGTCCAGGTGCGCCATCTGCGGGTGCTCGCCGTCCGGCCACGTTGCTTCGGGAAGAGTGTCGATCTGCTGAAACGCGATGCGCCACGAACCGTCGGGAGCGTTGATGGCGAGCCAGTCCGGGTTCATCGGTTCGGCGTCGCCGGGAACGTACTCGAATCCCAGGAGTTGCCGATAGAACTCGGCGAGTCGACGGGCATCGGTGCAGTCCAGAACCACCTGTCGTACCGAAATGTTCATGATCTGCGCTTCTCCTTCGCGTGGTGTCGTGCCGCGCGCGCTCGATTTCCGCACGCGCTGCAACACCAGCGCTGATTGGGCCGATCCTGTAGAAGCAGTTGACCGCATCGAGGGGCGTCACACAAGGCCGGGCGTAGCGCTCGGCCAGTCCTGGACGTCAGCTGCCGGGGCGAGTCGTGCGAAGGCCGCCGCAGCCACCGATGATGGTCGAATCAAGCGGGAGGTCAACGCAATCCGTGGGCCCGACCGCGACGAACGAATCCGTACCGGATCGACACTCGACGCCTTGCCAGGACTGCGATCGGCTTACTACAGCGAGGCGATGGTCCACCGGTCCCGAGATGGGTTGGAACATCACCGCGGTGCCGTCCGACTGGCACATACGCCCCTAGTAGTAATCCGCACCCCGTGCAGGGGGTGCGGATTACGGCAAGGGGCGTAAATGTGTCGAGTGCACCGCCCCATTCATTGCCACTCGCCGAACTCGCAGTTATGCAGGCGAATCGGTTCCGAATCCCTGCACAACTGCGAGTTGGGCGTTGTCGAGGATCGCGGCAGCGGCCGCGTCGGGGGTGTGCGTCGGAATCCAATGCGAGATGCCGGGCAGAACGGTCAGCGTGTAGGACGCGTCGATGTAGTTCTGGGTGGTGTCGACGCCCGCGCGGCCGATGAAGGTGTCGCCGTCACTCCACACCATCGTGGTCGGAACCGTGATCCGCAGACGGCCGATGCCCGGGTTCGAGAACGGCATTCCGCGGTACCAGGCGACGGCGAACGGCAGCGCGCCGTACTCCACGATCTCCGTATTGGTGCGCTCCAAGTCTTCTTCGGTCATACCGCTTCGCCTGTACCACTTTTCGGCGCTCCCGCCGGGCCGCGTCATCCATTTCTCGGGCAGTATCGGCAACTGGAAGAACGCGAAGTACCAGGAATGCAGTATCTGGTTCGAGCGGAAGAAGCCGGTCATGAATGCACCGGGATGGGGAACCGAGAAGGCCGTCAGAGACGACACCAGATCGGGGCGTCGGCCTGCGGTGACCCACGCGATCATTGCTCCCCAGTCGTGTCCGACGAGATGGACGGGGCGGCCTATGGCATCGATCAGGGCGACGATATCGCCCACCAGTGCCCCGACCCGGTAGTCGCGACGCCGCTTCGGCCGAGCCCGCGGTGAGTATCCACGTTGATCCGGTGCAACAGTGCGGAAACCGGCATCGTTCAGGATGGTCATCACTGCGGACCACGACGATGCTCGTTCGGGAAAGCCGTGCAGCAGCAACACAACCGGCCCGTTCAGCGGTCCTTGATCGAGGACGTCGAAGACGAGTCCTTCATGGGTGTACTCGGTGATGCGCTCCGAAGCGGAGCCGCTCGTCAGCATGTGCTGGGCACCGACTGGCCTGCGAACACGGCGGCCAGAAATTCCATGGCAGCTTTGTCGCTGACGTCGTGGCCCTGTTCGGGTTGAGCCTGTGCAACCATCGAATCTCCTAACGCACAAGCCCTTTCGACGCCGTCGGCGGTCCACTGGGGCAACACGATGTCGTCTTTGGCACCGTACGCCACGAACATCGGCACCTCGGTCCGCACCTGGGGCAATGTGTAGCGTCCGATGACGTCGAGGAGCTTGCGCTCGGACTCGGCCGAGTCTGCGGCGAACTCGTCGGGTGCCATTGCCTGTACTGCACGCTTCTTGCCCTCGGTGTCGCCGCCCTGGCAGGTGAGCAGTAGCTCGTTGTTGGCCTCGGCGACGGTGCCGCTGTAGTCCTTCGGATCGATCGCGGGGTCCACTTGCTGTGCGCCGTAGAGCAGGTACGGCAGCAGTTCCTTCTGCGGCCCGGTGAGGGTCCCGTCCGCGCCGGCCCGAACAAGAGGCGTCAGGTCGGTCGGTGGTGAGAGCGACACCGATGCGACGAGGCTGAGTCCCTGACCGTAGGACGCACTCAGCTCGTTTGCAGCCCACGCTGCCTGGCCTCCCTGCGACAAGCCGACTGCCGCCCAGCGAGTGGACACCCCGGGCAGTGCGCTGTGCGCTGCGCGGGCCGCGTCGATCATGTTGTTTCCGGCGGTTCGCGGTTCCAGGTACGGATGCGTTCCACCGCCGGTGCCCAGGCCCTGATAGTCGGGCAGCACGGTGACGTACCCGAGCTCGGTGAAGTTCTGCACCGCATATTGGTAACCGAGCAGATCCGGATACAGGGTAGGCCCACAGTCGGCCTGCACGCCGGTGGTGCCGTGCCCGTAGACGACGATCGGCCAACCGCCCGCGGGCGGGGTTCCGGCTGGAACGGCTGCGACGCCGGAGACTGCCGTCGGGGAACCGTCGACGCCCGACGTCGACTCGTACACGAAGCGGTACAGCGTGGCACCGGTTGCGGAGAGTTCGGTGGATCGGGCACCGAAGTCCTCGGAACTCAGCAC
Organism: Rhodococcus sp. PSi06; assembly: GCF_054960675.1. Classification (NCBI taxonomy): domain Bacteria; kingdom Bacillati; phylum Actinomycetota; class Actinomycetes; order Mycobacteriales; family Nocardiaceae; genus Rhodococcus; species Rhodococcus sp. PSi06. The sequence goes on along the minus strand of NZ_JBHNYO010000001.1, from coordinate 403,203 downwards.
GGTGCCCGGCACGCCCGTCAGGTTGTACGAGAGGGCTGCGGTGGTGGTCGAGGCCGTCGAAGACGCGGCGGCAGGTCGTGAGGGTGTCGAACCGCATCCCGCCGACGCGGCCAGCGCAAGACAGCAGACGAGCGCGGACATCGAGCGGGAGTAGGAAAGCACAACGCGTGTCTACCAGAACTCGGTCACATCCTGCCTTCTGCTGGAGTCGGCCCTCACTGTTCCCAGCGGATTGTGGACAGAATCCCTTCCGAAGCGTGTAGTGAGGGAACCCCGAGGCGCCTTCCGTCGTATGTCTTCGATCAACCGTGTTTACCGCCGATCTGGATCGGGGATGAACGGAGCCATGAGAATCGGTGTCGTTGTCAGTGCGGTCGTTGCGGTGGTCGTGTCTTTCCTGGGCTCGGGCGCGTGGATCGGTACGCCCATTGCCCAGGCAGCCGGCGGGGCACTGAGTGCAACCTCGACGTTGGTGGCTCCCGCGGGGCCGGCGTTCTCGATCTGGTCGGTCATCTACACCGGTCTGATCGCGTATGCGGTCTGGCAGTTCTTGCCAGGACGTACCGCACGCCACGATGCGTTGCGGGTTCCCATCATCGCGTCGATGTTGCTCAATCCGGCATGGATTCTCGCGATTCAACTGGGCCAGGTATGGCTGAGCGTTGTGGTCATCGTTGCGCTGTTGGCAGTGCTGGTGCGCATCTTCGTACTCATGCAGCAGCACCGACCCGAAAGCGTCGCCGACGCGGTGATCACCGACGGCACCTTCGGCCTCTATCTCGGGTGGGTGTGCGTGGCCACGATCGCCAACATCTCGGCGTGGTTGGTGAGCCTCGGAATCACCAGCGGCGCAACAACATGGGCGGTCGTCGTGCTCGTCGTTGCCGCTCTGGTGGGGGTGACGCTGGCGCGGTACTCGAACGGCGTGATCGCTCCGATGCTGTCGATCGTGTGGGGGCTGGGTTGGTTGGCGCAGGGACGCCTGTCCGGCGAGTTGACCAACACGACAGTCGGCTGGACGGCAGTACTGGCAGCAGTGATCATCGCCGTCGCCACGGTGGGTATCAGGCTGCGGTCGCGGCAGTCGATGGGCAGTCGGACCGATGCGGTCTCCTCACCCCGGTAGCGCTATCGCTCAACGGCTTTCGTCGGGTGTCTACCGAGCGGCCATGGCGACGACTCGCCTACACACATCGAGAACTTCCTGGGGGTGCGTCAAGTGCACCGAATGATCTGCTTCTAGCCACTGTTCGACCGTCGCACCCAGGGCATCGGCCACACGTCTGTGCGCCGACGTCATTCGTGAATTTTCTTTGCGGTCGGCGGTGACAACAACGGACGGCACGCGTGGGAGGTCGGATTCCTGGAAATCCTTCGCAAGCGCCGCCAGTCCGTCGGACGCCTGGCGAAGCCGCGGAAGGTCGAGTTCTGCGGTCCGCACGATGGCGCTTCGACAGTCCGATCGCATCTCGTGTCGGTCGGCCAACTTCTCTGCTCGAGTGCGCAATCCCGATGCAATTGGCTTTCGGAACAACGGAATTCGCCAGGCGAGGTCGGACACTCGAGCCATCGACTCGGTGGCTTTCGCCAGTGTCACGTCGTTGACGGCGGATGGATCGAGGAGAACGAGACCCGCGACGTCCTCAGGGTGATCTCGCGCGAGCAGTAGAGCCGCGGCACCTCCGAGGCTCTGCCCGACGACGATGGCAGGTGCCAGTTCGTGCTCGCGCAGCATCGTGTGCAGCGCGGCGCTCGCTCCGGCCAGCGACCCGCCTGTCGCGTGTGCACCGGTGCCGGGGCGGTCGTACAACACCACTCGGCATCCGGGGTCGGTGCGAAGTCCCTCGACGAGACCGGGAAAGAACCCGTCGACGGGCTCAGCCCCGCCCGGTAACAGGACGACGACCGGGCCGTTCTCGCCGAGGATTCCTATCGATTCCGAGTTCGACACCAGGCTCCCTTTCGACGCTGTCACTGGGTACCGTGTCACGCGGGAGGCACCGCGACAACCCCGTGCCCGGCTCCACGGTTTCGTGGGCATTCAGGCTCGAATGGTCATTTCGGACAGTACGTCGTCGTACATCGTGAATGTGAAGGTGCTGGGGCCGTTGAACCCGTTTCCACCGACCTGCGCACGCACGACCACCTGTGCGCCTTCCACCTCGACATCAGCGACCGTGAGGGTGACATTTTTGCCGATGAATTCGGCGTCGCTCCACTCTGCGATCTTCTCGCCTGTGAAGCGGCGGCCCCAGTCGTCGACTGTTCCTGCAGGGCTGAACGCGGCCAGGAATGCCCGTCGGTCTCCGGCCTCGACCGCGTCGAGGACTGCTTGGACGGGGGCCGGTACGTGAGCTGTCATAAATCTGCTTCCCTTCGTGTGATCGTGAAACACACTCAGCGAGTGGTGTATCCACCGTTTGCGAACAATGTCTGTCCGGTGATCCACCGGCCTTCGCCGACCAAGAACGTGACGAGCGGAACGATGTCTTCGATGTGGGTGAGCTGATTACCGAGGGCTTGTGATCGGTGGTACTCGACCCGATCCGGCGTTTCTTGCGGGTAGAAGAACGGCGTGTCCATCGGACCGGGTGCGACGGTATTGACCGAAATCAGACGGTCGGCAAACTCCTTCGCGGCTGCTCGTGTGAAGTGTTCGACGGGGCTCTTGCCGCCCGCGTAAGTGGAGTATCCCCCGGTGAAGGCGGCGAGTAGCGAGGTGACTACGGAGACGATTTTGCCGTTGTCTGCGAGCACCTTTCCCGCTTCTTTGATGAAGAAATAAGCGGCTTTGGAGTTGATGGCGAACATCTCGTCGTAGTCCGCTTCGGTGGTGTCGAGGATCGGCTTGCGGAGGACTTTCCCGACTGTGTTGACGGCGATATCGACGGTTCCGAAGGCGCGTGTTGCGGCGGCGAACAGTGCCGCGGTGTTGGTGGGGTCGGTCAGGTCTGCCTGAAACTTGGCAGACTTCACGCCGGTGGCGTCGATTTCGGCGAGAGTGGCGTCGGCGGCGGCCTCGCTTGCACTGCTGTTGTAGTGCACCAGCACATTGGCCCCGTGTCGAGCCAACGTCGTGCTGATCAGTCCTCCGAGATTCTTGGCACCTCCGGCGACAACTGCCGACTTTCCCTGCAATGCGGAATTCATGGGTACTCCATCTCGAGTGTTGGTGGCCGAAGTGGCTCTGTCGTAACTCTAGGAACCCATCGACAAATAAACCAACAACAAATTACGGGTTTCAACAAGTATGCTTTGTGGATGGTCATGCATGCGGGGACGTCGGTCGACCTCTACAAGCTTGCGCACTTCGTTGTCTTCGCCGAAGTTCGTAACGTGACGCGAGCGGCGGACGAGCTCGACCTGTCACAGCAGGCGCTCAGCAATTCGCTGCGTCAGACCGAGAAGGCCATCGGCGTCGAGCTGTTCCAACGAGTGGGTCGGAAGCTGGAATTGACCTCTGCAGGAGAGGTATTGGCGGTACAGGCAGTGCCTCTGCTCGCAGCCGCAGAATCTTTGGTTCGATCGACGATCGTTGCGTCGGAGCACATCGCGAGCACCTTCGTGGTGGGACACACCCCTGCCATCACGCCGGACGAAGTCTTCGACCTCGTCGCACCCGTGCGGGTGGCGCTGCCATCGACGACGATTACCGCTCGCCAGCTGTACCCGGACGAAATCGCCCCCGCCTTGTTCGCCGGTCGCATCGATGTGGGACTTCGTCGAGGTGCCACAACTCCCCCCGACCTCGCTGCGGCGGTCGTTGCATACAGCTCGTTGAGTGTCGCGATGAACTCGACTCATGCATTGGCCGAACGAGATTCACTTGTCCTGCAGGATTTACAGGACCAGACGCTGATGTTGTGGGGTGAGCCGGGCAGGTCGTTCTACTCCGATTTTCTGCTCTCCATACTCCGACGATTCGGATTCGAACCGGCAACCGTCGTCAACACTGTGCACGGCACAACGCCCACCACGGCGGTAATAGGCAACCACTGCGTCTCGCTCGTCACCGCCGAACCCGGGCTCTACCATCGGGGCAGAGTTCGAGTACTCGAGGTCGTCGACCCTCCGCAGGTGCCCACCCAAGCTCTGTGGCTGCGTCACACCGTGTCGGAAGCCCGTGCTGCCTTGCTCGGGGGTCAGCGCACCCCCGAGCCATACTGACCGTATGAGCGCAAAGCTATCCCCCCGACGTACCCAATGCGATCTCACGTTCATCACACGGTCTCGGCGTAGTAGCTCCCCCAACTCGTGCTCAGGAAATCGGAGAGCGAAGCCTGGCAATCAGTCGCCCGCCAGGCAACATGACCATCGGGTCGGACGAGAATCGCCCCGCTCTCGCCCACCTCGTACAGCGATATCAGCTCGCCACGATCGACGCCGACGGGTGCGTCCGCCACGACGAGCGCAATTCCGGGATGTCCGGGACGCACACTCTCCACCGCGGATGCCCACGCAGGACCATCGAACGTGAACAGCGTCAGCATGTTCGGGTCCAACACATCGTGCGGCGAGACGAGCTGGCCGTCGACGGACAGAAGGGCGTGCGGCATTCGAGCACCGGGGTAGGTGGTGGGCACGTAGTCGACAACGTCCTCCGCGGGCTTCGTCGACGTGTCCTGTGCAATGAGTGGACTGTCGTAGAGATATCCGAACTGCAGACCGGTGGAGACGAAATGCTCCAACTGCAGTGGGATCGCCGCTGCAATTTCGGCACGAAGTTCGCTCGACCCGGGGACGTCCGGGCGCAGGCTCCGCGACCGGCTCATCTGCTTGCGTGTTGCTGCCGCCGCGATGGGTGCGATCAGCCGTCCCGGGAGCTTGTTCAGTGGTGCCCGTCCCATGGCCTGAGTTGCTTTGGCCAACATGGCATTGGTGATTCCCACCCGCTTGCCGATGTCGTCCATCCGGAAGTGGTTGGCCACGCTCTGTTCGGCGAATTTCTCCACGACGGGGCGGCGCTCGGTGTCGTAGGTGTCGAGCAGTTCCGGAGCAGCTGCGCCCGAGAGCACGGCGTCGAGCTTCCACGCCAAGTTGTGGGCATCCTGGACGCCGGAATTGAGCCCGAAGCCACCGGTGTGCGGAAAACGATGGGCCGCATCGCCGAGCAACAGCAGACGACCGCGTCGAAAGCTGTCGGCTGTCTGCGAGGTCATCACCCACGTGCCCGTGGATTCGAGTTCGAAGTCATGTGTGCCCAACACCTTCGGCAGGGTCTTCTCCCAGAACCGACGACCGTTGACGGCGATCTCCTGCGCAGGATGCAGATAGGCCGTCATCAGGATGTATCGGTGGTCCGCGTGCGAGATGAGCACTCCGCACAGATCCGGTGTGTAGATCCAACTCAGCAGCGGACGCGCGTCGTCGGGAAACAGTGTCGTGGAGGTGAAGAACGCACTGCCCATGTTGGCGAGCACGGGCCCGGTCAGTGAGATAGCGGCTGCATCGCGAGTCGCACTGTTGGCACCGTCGCAGGCGAGGACGTACGGCGCACGGAGTTCGGTGGCGTCACCCGTCACGGTGCGGAAGGACACTCGCGCGTCGTCGGAAGTCGACTCCACCGATTCGACGTTGACTCCGCGACGGAAGTCGATCAACGGCTCGGAGTCCACTGCATCCCACAGCGCAGGCATCAGAATGTGTTGGCCGATGTGCGAGACCATGTACGGGCTCTGGCTTTCCACGATGGCTTTGCGTTCGGGATCGGAGAGCAGATCGATCGACCCGATGGCGTCACCGGCCAAGTCGCCGTACCAGCTGATCAGATTGACCTGTTCGTGTGGAGGCGACATCGCCGCAATGGACTTGGCCAGCTCGGGACTGTACTCGTTCCAAATCTCCAGCGTTCGAGCGTTGATGACGTGGGCCGCCGGGTGGAACAGTGGACTCCGTCGACGTTCGAGGAGCACCGTACGAATGCCCCTGCGTGCCAGTAGAAGAGCGGCAGTGGTTCCGGCGGGGCCGGCACCGATGATGACGACCGGGCTGTTCATCGGACGACGGTTTCCTGCGTACCAAGATCGATGGAACCGTCAGGGGTTCGGATCGTGGCAGTGACCACGTCGTCGACCGAAAGGTACTTCGGGTTCTTGGCCTGGCGGGCGAAGAAGAACTTCCATTTGAGTGCCGGCGGTATGAGCTCACCGATCTTCTGGATTGCTTTGGGTGGGGCCGAGATTGCGGTGCCGATCGGTGTGCCGGTCAGCAGGACGTCGCCCGCGGTCATGTTCTGAAAACGGGCCAGCCTGGTGAAGGCCTCTGCCGGCGGAGTGATGAGGTCGTCGCCGATGGTCTGGTCCTGACGTATCTCCCCATTGACCGACAACGTCATGCGGAGTTCCGGCAGTCGACGCAGCTCGTCGTTGTCGAGCAGCACCAGCCTGGGGCCGAGTGGAGTGAAGGTGGGATACGACTTGCTCTCGTACACCTGCACCATCGTCAACTGGATCTCCCGAGCCGATACGTCGTTGCCGATGACGAAGCCCGCCACGTAGGACGCGAGATCGTCGTCGGTGACCGTCGTCCCGATAGGAATATCGGCACCGACCACCACGCCCAGCTCGATCTCGTAGTCGAGCAGTGCTACCTCCGGCGGCTGCCGGATGGGATCGTTCGGACCACTGATCGATGCGGAGGATTTACGAAAGAATGTTGGCTGCAAAGTGTTCGGGTCTGCACCGGTGTCGATCGCATGTGACCGATAGTTGAGCAACTGCGCCACCACCCGGCACGGAGCGGTGACAGGGGAGAGGAGTTCGAGCTCCGCGACGTTCGTCCCGGCCCCCGACGCAGCATCGATGGCTGCGCGGTCGCCCAGTAGTTCGCGGGTGGTCTGGGCAGTGGTGTCGATCCTGACGGCCTGGTCGCCGTCGAGACGCCACCAACCGTCCGCGGTTCGAATGATATTGATGGACATGCTGTTCGATCTCCCCCTATCAATCGGTCACAGAGTTTTCGGAGTGATGGTCTTCTTGTTGGCGATCACGGGCCGGCCGGGCCTGGTTCCTGCTTCGCGCTGGCGCAGTTCCTCGTGCGTCGCTCCGTTGCGGAGTCTGCTGAGGAGGTAGTCGGGGTCGATGTTGACGCCGATGGGATTGCGGGCGAATTCCTCGGTGAAGAAGAAGGCCGCGGTGTTGTCGGGGTCGAAGTTCTCGACCTGGAATTCGAGCCGAACACCGTCGGGATCCTCGTAGTACAGCGAGATCGTGGGTCCGTGGTTGATGGACCACACCGGAAGGATGCCGTGGCGCTTGAGTCGCACATAGTTCTCCAGCAGCCGTTCGAGCGACCGGAACGTCAGGGCGATGTGATCGATGCCGTAGGCCTTGCGGCGCAGCTTCGCGAACGGGAACAGGAACTTCACCGGCTTGGGTACCGCGATGATCGCCAGCCGATGCGACTCGTCGTCCCAGGTCAAGAACGTGATCTCGTCGTCCTGGTACGCAATCTCGGCACCGAAAACCGTGCCGTACCAGCGGACCATCTCCTCGGTTCGCGCGGATTTGACGACCCAATGCGCGATGTAGTCGGGCGCGACCCGTTGCGTCTGGATCGTGGTTGCATCGTCCGTTGCGCTCATGATTCGACCTTTCGTCGCGATCGCGGATTGTGATCCAGGTTAAGTGCACTTTGACTACCAGTCAATAATTTGACTGACAGTCAGGAGAAATTGGCCGTCGGCCGGTGCCCGAGGTGGGGCGGCGTGCGTGTTCAGGCAGGCGGGATCAGCAGATGAACGCGCCCGACGAGCGTCAGCGCAGTAGCGGTATCGGCACCGTCGAACACTGCGGTGTGGATGCCGCGCATGGCACCGGTGAGCAGCCTGGCTGCGGCAGGTAGGTCTGTGGCGTCGTCGATCTGTCCCGCTTCGGCAGCGGAGCGGAGCAGTTCGGTGATGGCGTCGACGAAACCGTCGTGCCAATGTTCGGCTGTACCCTCGGATTTCGGTACTCCGAGATTCCGGAACAGCACGTGTGTCCGCGGGGTGGCGTAGATGCTTTCGGCCGCTATCCGGAGAAACGTCTGTAGTTGGTCCAGTGGAGTGTTCGGCCAGGTGGCGGCCGTGGATCGTTCGTGGATGCGCTCGACCAGAACGGTGGCCGCATTGTCCACGGCAGCCTGAAAGAGTTGTCGCTTGTTGGGAAAATGGTGGAAGGCAGTCCTGGGGGCGAGACCGCACCGGGCAGCGACACTTTCGATCGTGATGTCCGCGTAATCGGCGTTCCGAAGCAGTTCCTGGGTGGCCTCGATCAGCCGCTCCGGTGCGGGACCGGGTTCGTCCGTTGTCGACGACCCGGCCCATCGGTACAACGTGGTGGTGTGGATGCCCAGTTCCGCGGCTACGGCGGTGGGGCTTTCGGAACCTCCGAATGCCCGTGCCACCGCTTCTCGGCGATCATCGAGTGTGAATCTGGAGACCCTGGCCATGATCGTGCCAGTCTAGTGGAGCATCCGTGCGAGAGCTGGTAAGAGAACTCGTGCGGGGACAACACCCACGATCGCTGCTCGAGCCGAATTGCGGCGGCCCGAAACAACATGTGGCCGTGATCTTTTCGCGTCGAGGGCGTTCATTGCGGTGGCGACGACGTCGGACGGCGTCTGGTAGGTACCGGTGGCGGCGGCCGAATCGCCGATGACGTCGAAGAACTCGGTGTGGGTGGGGCCGGGGTTGAGCGCGAACACTCTGACCCCGTGCCGTGCCGATTCGTACCACAGCGACTGACTGAAGCTCAGGACGAATGCCTTCGCGGCCGCGTACACCGCGAGAGTCGGAACCGGTTGAAATGCCGTCGTGCTGGCCACGTTGACAATGGTCCCTGACCTGCGGGCCACCATGTCGGGGAGGAAGGCCGAGCAGATGTCCACGACCGCCCGGATGTCGACGGCGACGAGGCGCTCGAAGTCGTCGGCGTCGCCGTCGACGAAGGGCCCTTGGACGGCGAAGCCCGCGTTGTTGACGATGAGGTCGATGCGCTCGGGAACGACAGCGCGCAACCGCCGACCGCTGGCCTCCTCCGACAGATCCCAGGGCACCGTTCGGCAGCGCACACCGTAGGTCGATTCGAGCTCGTCTGCCAGCGCCGTCAGGCGCTCTTCCCGTCGCGCGACGAGAACCAGATCGGAGCCGCGGGCGGCGAGCGCTCGCGCGAACTCGGCACCGATTCCGGAACTCGCACCGGTGACCAACGAGCGGCCTGGACTGTAGCGAAAAGCCGTGCGGCTCATCGGCCCGTATGCCCGAGCTCGGCGGCCGAGCGTCGGGCGAACTGTTCGTACGAGGTGGGTGTGCGTCCGAGCAGAGTCGGAAGAACCGTCAGGTCTCCCGCAGGCAGGCCATGGCCGTCGTAGTGGGTCATCATCGTGCGGTATGCCTGACGTGCATCTTCCGGCCAGTTCTTCATATCGCGGGGATTCGACGCGGCCTGCGCGCCGCGAACGATATGTCCGAGCGAACGCAGCTTCGTCGATTGCACGGCGTGACCGATGACGGCTGGGATGGCCGGCAGTACGTCGAGCGTGTTCGTCAGCGACGAGGGCGGGATGCGGACAGCGGTCACCGAATGACCCAGTACGCGTGACCAAATCGCTGCCATCTGGTGTCGGGTCAGTTCTACCGTGGACAGATCGTAGGTGCGGCCGGTGTGCGGCGACGGGTCGATCAGCACGTTCGCCGCGGCCTCGGCGACGTCGGCGAGATCGACGACCCCCATGATGCTCTCCGGCGACACCGGGTACGGCATGACGCCTGCCTGCAGGAACTCCCACACCTCCAGGTAGTTCTGCATGTAGTGCGACGGCCGGAGAATCGTCGTGGGAATCCCGCTCTCCTGGAGCAGGCCTTCGGCGATGTCCTTCTGGTGGTGGTGCGTCAGCTCGTGCAGATTCGGGTGGATGACGGAGTGAAACACGATGTGCCGCAACCCACTCGACGGTGTCGTCGCGATCAGATGCTCGATGATCGGTCTCTCGTCGATCACCTGGGTCGGCGCGGCGTGATAGATCACGTCGGCCCCGGCCAGGGCTGTGTCGAGTGTTGCGGGCGACCGCAGATCGCCCACGACGACCTCGGTCGCCCCGTCTCGACGGGTCGTCGCAGCCTGACTGTCGTTCTTCACGACAGCGCGGACGGCGGCATTGCGCGCAGCCAGTTGTCGAACGAGTAGCCGTCCGACTCCGCCCGCTGCGCTGGTCACTGTGATCATCGGACCTCCTCGATGGTGAGCGCGGCAACTCCGGCTCGGTTGCACATATTGCAGTGCGTCTGCATATAACGCAAGAAGTCGACGCATGCGACTACTGCATTAGTCTCGGACGGTGCCCTCGAACGACGTCGACGATGCAGAGCAGTCGCGGCGCACCCGCCCGCGTCGCGATCGACGTCAGGCGTTGATCGATGCGGCCATCGAGTTGATCTCCGAGGGCGCAAGCGCAGACATCAGTGCTGCGGCGATCTCACGCAGAGCGGGTGTGGCTCACGGGTTGCTCTTCTACTACTTCACCGACAAGCAGGGCCTGGTCCAGGCGGCGCTCGCCGATGTTCTGGGTAAGTTGTCCGACGCCCAGGGCCCGCAGTCCGAGGAGCGGACCGTGCGGGCCCAGCTGGAAGGGTTCGTTCGACGACACATCGAGTTCCTGAGGGATCACCGCGCGCTTTACCTGCGGGTGGTGCGGGAGGAGGAGTTCGGCCAGGCCGGCGTCGAGAGCGCACTGCGACAGGCACGCGCCGAGGGCGAGCGGCAGGTTGCGGCCCTGGCCGAACTCCCGGACCCGTTGCCGCCGCTGGTCGGTGCCGCGATTTCGGGGTGGACGGGCTTCCTCGATCGAACAGCCGACGCGTTCTTCGAGACCGCGGACTTCGATCTGGACGATTCGGTTGCCTTGATCGTCGACGCTTTCGAGGCCGTCGTCGATTCGGCGACCCGTCGAGGTTCCGGGTCCGGGTGATCAGGTAGACCAGAAACTGCAGTCGCACCGGTCCGAAATTGCGCAGAATGATCAACTTGCGTGACTTCTATTGCGCAGTCGGTCGAAGTTCTGGTCGACTGACGCCGGTTGCATCACCGACGCGACCGAATCGGCGATTCGCAATCCGAACGCTTGCCTCAGTGAGTGACGGGATCTTATCCGGTCCCGCCACTTCCACCTCGAAGCAATCATTCGTCGCCTATCTCAGGAGTGCTCGCCATGACCAGCCTCAGTCCGACCACCGGCAATTCGACCGACGGTGATGCGGTCACCGGCGGGCGCGAAACCCTCCACGACATCTCGGAGCGAGTGCTGTGGCTGTCGACGTCGATGATTCACCACGCCAACCGAATTCGGCCCAATCCGACGGGTCTGAAGGTGGGTGGTCACCAAGCTTCGTGCGCGTCGATGGTCACCATCATGACGTCTCTGTGGTTCGAGCAGCTCGAGGCAGGCGACCGAGTGTCGGTCAAGCCGCACGCGTCGCCGGTGCTGCACGCCATCAACTACCTACTCGGTGAGCTGGACGAGAAGTACCTGACGACCCTGCGTTCGTACGGCGGTCTGCAGTCCTACCCGTCACGCGCAAAGGATCCCGATACCGTCGACTACTCGACGGGTTCGGTGGGTATCGGTGCAACAGCTCCTATTTGGGGTGCGATGTCGCGTCGGTTCGTCGACTCCGCATTTTCCGGAGAAGCCCCGAGTGGGTTTCGCGGACGGCAGTACTCCCTCGTCGGAGACGCCGAGCTCGACGAAGGCGCTGTATGGGAAGCCGTCATCGATCCCGGCATCGGTGAGTTGGGCGAGATCGTCTGGATCGTCGACCTCAATCGCCAGTCGCTCGACCGAGTCGTGCCGAACATCGCCGCGGGTCGCCTCGAGAAGATGTTCGATGCCGCCGGGTGGCAGGTCATCACCGTCAGGTTCGGGCGGTTGCTCGAGAACCTCTTTGCCCGCACAGGCGGTGACGCGCTGCGTCGACGCATCCTCGACATGCCCAATCCCGAGTATCAGCGGTTGTTGCGCTGCTCGGCGTCCGAGCTACGAGATCGGCTGCCCGGCAGCGGATCCGATGCCTCAGCGATCAGCGAGCTCATCGGTGACCTCGACGACGTGATGCTCACCGAGTCCATTCGCAATCTCGGTGGCCACGATCTCGACGCCCTGCGCGACGCCTACGCACAGATCGACGACACCCGTCCCACAGTCATCATCGCCTACACCGTCAAAGGCTTCGGTCTCCCCACTCAGGGGCACCCACAGAACCATTCCTCTCTGTTGACGGTCGAGGAATACGCCTCTCTTGCAGACACTCTCGGTACGGACGCGGGATCGCCCTGGGGCCGCTTCGACGACGCCAGTGCGGCCGGCCGGTTGTGCACCGAGGTTGCCGAACGTCTTCGCCGCGAGCCGGTCTCCATCAGTCGGCCGCCCGCAGTTCCCACCGACATCGGCCGTACTCCGAAGGGCACGGCCACCACACAGGCCGCGCTCGGCCGCACCTTGATCGACCTCACCCGTGAGGCACCCGAGGCAGCCCGACGCGTCGTCACGGTCAGTCCCGACGTCAGCTCGACCACCAACCTCGGTGGCTGGGTCAACAAGGTCGGTGTCTGGTCCTCGGCCGAACGCCACGATTGGTTCGGCGACGACGCCGAGACGATCATGCATTGGCGCGAAGGACCCACAGGTCAACACATGGAACTCGGTATCGCAGAGACCAATCTGGTCGGTCTGATGGGCGAACTCGGAGCGACCTGGAGTCGTTGGGGTGAGCCGCTGTTCCCGATCGGTGTGATGTACGACCCGTTCGTCGAACGCGCCCTCGAGCCGTGGTCGTACGGCATCTATGCCGGTGGCCAATCCATCCTCGTCGGCACACCGTCCGGGGTGACGCTGGCCGCGGAAGGTGGTGCGCACCAGTCGATCAAGACTCCGTCGATCGGTCTGGAGCAGCCGGGGTGCATCTCGTACGAACCGGCCTTCGCCATCGACGTGGAGTGGACATTGCTCGCCAGCATCGCCAAGCTGGGCCGCCCCGACGGCACCTCGGCGTACCTGCGCCTGTCGACCCGTCCGGTGGATCAGACGTTGGCCGATGTGCCGAGCGATCCGGCGGCCCGTGAGCGCAGACGCAAACAGGTGGTGGCCGGTGGCTACCCTCTCGTGCGACGTGACGGTGCCACCGTCACGATCGCGGCAATGGGTGCGCTGATGTCCGAAGCCCTCGATGCGGCAACACGTTTGGAGCAGATCGGTATTGTCGCGGACGTCCTGTGCATCACCAGTCCAGGCCAGCTCTATCGTGCCGTTCAGGCGCGGCAAGGGCACGGCGACGCGGAGTCGTGGATTCTCGATCAGCTACTGCCGGCCGATCGAGCGACACCGATGGTGACGGTGCTCGACGGCCATCCGCACACCCTGGCGTTCATGGCCACCGTGAACCGCGTGGCGTCGACCTCGTTGGGCGTCAGCAATTTCGGTCAGGTGGGATCGCTGGACGAGGTGTACAAGCACCATCACATCGACACCGATTCGATCGTCGGCGCTGCGTTGGACGTCACCGGTCATTGACCTGGAGGATCGACCTGCTGGGTGAGAGGCTGGGATGTGGGGTCGAGCGCTGCGTGTACCCCGCCGCTGTAAGACGTCGGAAGTGCTCGGCTGCACAGCGTTTCGGCTTCAGTGGCGGAGATTCCGAGTGCGCGGAGGACGCGCCTCGTCGTGTCGTCCACGGTGGCGGTCTCGTCCCGTTCGGGTTGGGCGAGCAGTAGGCGCCCGAGTGACAGCAGGGAACCGGCCACGATGGCGAGTGCGACATCGGCGTCGTCCACATCGAATCGTCCTTCGGCAGCCGCGGATTCGATATCGCGGCGTGATCGCGGTGCCAAGCCCCCCGCGGCCGCGAAGGCCGCAGCCTCGGAGTTCAGCAGGACGCGGCTCAGTTGCGGTTCGAGACGGAAGAGGCGTCCGGACAACCGAAACGACTGAGTGAATTTCTCGACCGGATCGTCCAGGCCGACGGTGAGCGAGTCGAGGTAGTCGCCTGCAGATTCGAGGGCCGAGTCGATGGCCGCCTGCCACAGTTCTTCCTTGGTCTCGAAGTAGTTGTAGAAGGAGCCGTTACTGACGTCGGCGGCTTGCGTGATCTCGAGGACCGGCGCGTTCGTGTTACCGCGCGCCAGGAACCCCTGCGCGGCCGTGATGAGGGCGGCTCTGGTGCGCGCTTTTCGGCGCTCTACACGGTTGCCTTCGGCCACGGTCTGCTCCTGCTCGACGGGTTCGTGAGGTCAGCCTATCTCGAACCGATGATGACGAATTCGTCAAAAAGCTTGACTGTCGACGCTCTCATGGGTGACGATATCGTCATTAAGCGAGTGGGCGAGCGCTGACGGACCCCTCCACGGCGGCACCGAAGGACCTCATGACAACGAACGCGACCATCCCGCAGTACCGCACCGACATCTATTCCACCGATGCGATCCTCGACCCGTATCCGCACTACGCGACGCTGCGTGAGCTCGGCCCGGTGGTGTGGCTCCCGCGGCAGCAAGTGTTTGCGATCTCGCGTTACGCGGACTGCAAGGCGGTTCTGCTCGACGACGAGACCTTCATCTCGGGTGACGGTGTCGCGCTCAACCCTGTTGCCAATCGGTTGGGCCGCGGGACGACGCTCAACACCGACGGCGACGAGCATGCAACCAAGCGTTCGGTGCTGGCGCATCGGCTCACCCCCAAGGCCGTGCGAAAGATGAAGGCCGCCGTGGAAGAGAAGGCCGAAAGCATCGTCGACGCGGCCCTGCGCCAGAAGTCGGTCGACGGTGTGGACGATCTCGCGACAGCCCTGCCGATGTCGATCGTTCCGGATCTCGTCGGGTGGCCGGAGGACGGCCGCGAGGATCTCCTTCGTTGGGCAGGAGCAACATTCGACTCTCTCGGTCCCGTCAATCGGCATTCGGCCAAGGCTGCGAAGGGTGCCGCCGAAATGTTCGCTTTCTCCAGGAAGGTGGTGCGAGAACGATCGGTGCTACCCGGGAGCATGGGCGACGACGTTCTGAGAGCCGCGGACGACAACAAGATTCAGCAGTCTGCGTGCCCTGCTCTGATGATCGATTATCTCGGACCATCGCTGGATACCACCATCGGAGCGATCTCCGGTGCCCTCGATTTGTTCGCGCGGCATCCCGATCAATGGCAGGCAATTCGGCAGGATCCGGACTTGATTCCCAATGCAATCAACGAGGTGGTTCGCTACGAGTCACCGATCCGGGCGTTCTCGCGTCGAGCAGTACGTGATGTCGAGATCGATGGCTCTAGGGTCCCGAGAGGCGCGCGCGTGTTGGTGGTCTACGCGTCGGCCAATCGCGATGAGCGCGAATGGGATCGGCCCGACGAGTTCGACATCACCCGCGATGCTGCCCGTCAGCTCGGCTTCGGTTCGGGCGTACACGGCTGCGCCGGGCAGGGGCTCGCGCGTTTGGAAGCCCAGACCATGCTGCGAGTACTTGCGCGGCGAGTCGAACGAATCGTTGCCACGGGAGCGCCGAAACGGGCCGTCAACAACGTCATTCACCGATACGAACGGCTGCCGCTGGAATTGGTGGCAGCAGAAGGGACACAGCAATGAGAATCGACGTCGACTGGGATCGGTGCGAGGGCCACGGTATCTGCGCCGAGCAGGCACCGAAGGTGTTCAGCCTCGATGACGAGGGCGAACTGCATTATGCGTTCGACGACAACGACATTCCCGACGACCTGGCGGCCTCGGCTCGATCGGCAATCGGCGTGTGCCCGGTCGCGGCGCTGCGAGAACAGGCGTGAGCTCTCTCGACAGCAGGATCGTCGTCGTCGGAGACTCGATCGCCGGCTGCACAGCGGTTCGTGAGTTACGGGCCCGCGGACACGAAGGTTCGATCGTCATGATCGGTGCGGACGATGACGGCTGCTATGCGAAACCACCGTTGTCGAAGCACGTGCTCAAAGGTGAGGCCGCCGCGGCCGAAACCTGGGACCTGTCGGATCTGGACGTCACGGCGATCGTCGATCCCGCGGCGTCGTTGAACACCGCACGTCGAATGGTCACTACGACAGCCGGAATCGACGTTCCCTACGACGCACTCATCGTGGCCACCGGAGCGGTGGCCCGCCGCATCGCCGGTCCGGGGCAGGCAGGCGAGACGGTGCTGCGGACCTTCGCCGACGTCCATGCACTCCGTCCGAAGTTGGACTCCGCCCGTACAGCCATCGTGGTCGGTGCAGGATTCCTCGGCATGGAGGTCGCCAGTGCCTGTGCTGCACGCGGTATCGCAGTGACCGTCGTCGATGTGGATCCTCCCCTGCAACGGCTCCTGGGTTCTTTCCTGTCCGACGCGATAGTGGCGCGAGCCGAGGCCGCATCGGTGCAGTTCGTTCGGACGGACGCTCCCGTCGCGTTGGTCGGTGAGCCCGTCACAGGTATCGAGTTCGCAGACACACAGCTGACTGCCGATGTCGTCGTCACTTGCGCCGGTGATGTGCCGCAGACGGATTGGCTGGACGGTGCCGGTATCGCGGACGGTATCGGGGTCGGAATCGACTACCTCTGCGCTACAGCGGTTCCCGGAGTATTTGCTGCCGGGGACGTCGCCTACGCGCGCGCCGCGTCGCGTCGAGCGCCGTTCTGGTCCAATGCCGTCGCACAGGGCAAGGTTGCGGCCGCATCTGCTCTCGGCCTCGAACCCACCTGCGCCCCTGCCGACGACTACTTCTGGACCGAGGTTCTGGGACTCTCCATCAAAGTCGTCGGCCCACTCCCATTGCATGGCGAGCCGATCGTCCTCGAAGGATCTGTGGAGGACGGATCTGCTCTGTTTCAGTGGAACCACGATGACGGCCGCACCACCATCGTCGCCTACGGCATCAAGAAGGCCGTCGGGCTGCTCCGACGGCTCGCCCGCGACTCCGCTGTTCCCACTACCTGAGGAATCGATTCATGGCTACTGTCTCCACACTCGTTCGACGTCTCCCCGAGGCGGTCGGTCTCGCCCGCGCGGCGATCGGCGTCGCCCACATGGTGGCACCCACCCGAGCGAACGAACTCCTCGCCGGGCCCGACGCCGCGGTGGCGACCACGCGAGCTGCGGCCCGCACCTTCGGCATTCGTGAGATCTACATCGGCGGCGGACTCTACGCCGCAACTCGGTATGCCCCAAGGGCAGTGCGCACACTGCTGCGCGCGGGTGTGGCCGTCGACGTCTGGGATACCGCGGCGTTCGCGCTCACCGCTCACCTGCCACAACGAACGAGAACAGCGGGCTGCGCAATCGCTGGAGGCTTCGTGATCGCCGGCGCGCTGGCCGATCTGCAACTGGATCGGTAGTCGACGATGGACAACATCGCGCGTACCTTGCGAGCGGCGAGCATCAATGCCGTGCGCTTCTACAACAGGCTGGAAATAACGGTGGCGCAACCGGTTCCGGACACTCCGGTGTTGTTCGTTGCCAACCACGGGTTCGGTGGAATCATCGATCTCAACGTGTTCGCGTTCGCGGCCGCTTACGACGAACTGGGTGTCGACCGTGAATTGATCACACTGACGCATCAGATTGCCTGGACGCTGCATGCCGAGAAATTGATCGAGCCGTTCGGTGCCAGGTCCGCAAGCAAGCAGACGGCCCTCGATGCGTTCGAGGAGGGCAACAACGTCCTGGTGTTTCCCGGTGGCGATGTCGATGCGCTCAAGGCCTGGAAGCATCGCAACGAGATCCTCTTCGACAGGCGCACCGGGTACGCCCGGTTGGCGATGGAGGCGGGGGTGCCGATTGTCCCCGTGGTCACTGCCGGTGCCGGTGAGTCGTTGCTGGTACTCGGGAGCGGTAAGCGGCTGGCGAAGGCGCTGAGGTTGGACAAGGCTCTCAGGCTCAAGACTCTGCCACTGTCGGTGTCCATTCCCTGGGGAGTGAATCTCGGTATGGTCGGCCTGCTTCCGTACCTGCCGCTGCCCACCAAGCTCCAGACGTCGGTGCTCGCTCCCATGCGGCCGACCTACGACGAGACGGCAGAGGAGTTCGCGGGGCGGGTTCATGCGGCAATGCAGGCCGAGCTCGACGATCTGACGAAGGACCGACGGCCCATCATCGGATGAGGAGCTGAAACAGCCGTCGGTCAGAACACCATCGAACGCCCAGGCAGACCGGCCACTCCTTCTCTGGCGAACGCAGCCCATGTCTGCCGCACCTTGGCGGCCAACGCCTCCGGCGGAGTAGTGCCGGCCAACATCGGCGCGTCCCACCATGCATCTCCGAACAGCAACGGTAATTCGATGCTGTGGCACGCCCCCAACGGTGCGCCTTTCGGTGCCCAATCGATTCGGTACGACGCGACCTGACCGCCGGCGCGGTGCCACATCTTCACCATGCCGTCGACGCCGAACAACAGGTTGGTGACGAGTCGGACGACCGGTGCGGTCAGCACCGAACTGACGATGCCGAACCGATTCAGCCGCAACGTGTTCGATACGACATTCACGAACGGTGAAGCATCGTCTCTCGTGTGACCGATCAGAAGTTCGACGCGAGGTGCAGTTCTGCGTAGGGCGGCATCGGGGTCACCGGACAGGGGCTCGAGGTGAGCAACCGGCCCGAACGGCATTCCGCCTGCAGCACCGAACCTGCGCACGGCCTGCGTCACGGCACGCTCTGCACCGAGCACATCCGTCGCGGGTGCGGTGGCCGGGTCCGTACGAAAGTGCGCTGCGAAGGCCTTTCGGGCTGTCTCGTACAGAGTCGAACGGCCCGAACGCAACCCGAGAGGCGCGCTCTGCACGATTGCCCTCGAGAACAACCCTACGGCCGACTCGCACGCCATCAGCGCGAGGATTGCATCGCCGCCCGCAGACTGCCCGAACAACGTCACGTTGCGCGGGTCACCGCCGAATCGAGCGATGTTGGTCGACACCCAGCGTAGTGCCGCGATCTGATCCTGCACTCCTATGTTGCTGTCTCCGTGGTCTTTCGGGGTCAGGTAACCGAACCCGCCGAGTCTGAAGGTGACGCTGACGACCACGACGCTCTCGCGGACCAGCAGGTCGGCGTCGAATCTCTCGGCCTCCCCGCCGCCGGAGACGTAGCCACCGCCGTGCAGCCACACCATCACCGGAAGTCCTTCTGCCTCGGTGGGAGCGGTCACCGACAACACGAGGCAATCCTCGCTCTGTTCGAGCCCGTCGACCATCGGGCCCGTGACATTGTCGAGCCGGGAGGGCAGCTGGATGCACACGGGGCCGCGTCGGGTGGCGTCGCGCGTCGCACCCGGGGTGTCGACCGGTTCGGGTCTACGAAATCGCGCGGCGGTGGCGTAAGGAATTCCCCGAGCGCGGATGAGCCCATCGGCATCGACTGCTTCGAGGTCTCCGCTGGTGGTACCGGTGATAGTGCGCAGGGTCGCCCCGGGTGTCGTTTCGTCGCTCACGTGTGAACCCCCATTCGATGAACAGGTGCGAGCTTATCGTCTCCGGCCCGTCATCGGATGAGGCCGTAGCGCCGGAATGCAGTCATACTCGGACCATGCGCTCGAAGCAGAAGATTCTCGACGCCACGCTCGGGCTCATCGCCGAGGGTGGATTCGAGGACGTCACCATCGCAGCGGCCGCACGCGCCGCGGGCGTGACGCGGCAGACGGTGTATTCGATTTTCACCACCCGTGAGGACATGATCTCCGAGGCAATGGTCGGACTCGTCGTCGACGTCATCGGTGGAATACGGGAAAAGGCCGATCAGGCCGAAACGCCGTCCGAGTTCGTTGTCGAGACAATTGTGGCTGCGCGCAACCTCATTCGACGTGAGCCGGTACTCAATTCTCTGCTGCGTTCGGGCAACGCCAACCCGTTGTTCGACGCGGACATGATGGATCGAGCCGAGCCGGTGGTGCGTCAGTTCCTCGACGGCTACATCGAACGCAACCCCGGATTCGACGCCACGCGGTTCGACGGCATCGAGTCCATGTTGGTGCGCAACGGGCTGTCGGTCGTCCTGTTCGACGACGACCGTATTCGTGACGATGACGGTCTGCGCGCATACCTCGTTCGTTGGTTGGTTCCGCTGCTACCCGGGTGAAAACTTGACACTTCAGTCACCCTCTGTCTAGTTTTGCACCGCATGCACACGTGACGCAGGTCTCGCTGCGCGGTGCTGCACACCATTGGGGGGTACGTGTCGAACTTGAATCGCCGCTCGTTTCTGGGCGCGACTGCGCTCGCGGGGTTGGCTGCTGTGTCGGGTGCGGGGGTGGCGCGCGCAGACGGTGGGCGACGCGTCCAGATTCCGCTGACCCGCGAGGAGCATCGCGTGGTGATCATCGGATCGGGGTTCGGCGGCGGCGTCGCGGCCCTACGCCTGGCCGAGGCCGGAGTGCCTGTCCTGGTGCTCGAGCGCGGAAGGCGTTGGCCCACAGGGCCGAATGCGGACACGTTCCCTGACGCCACGTCGCCGGATAAGCGCATGCTCTGGCACGGTTCCAGTCCCAACCTCTTCGGTAGACCCGTCCCGTTCGATCCGTATGTCGGGCTGCTCGAGGCGGTGTCCGGAGACAACATGACTGCGCTGTGCGCGGCCGGTGTCGGCGGAGGGTCTCTGATCTACCAGGGCATGACGCTCCAGCCGTCGCAGTCGGTGTTCGAGGCGCACTTCCCGGCCGGGCTCGATTGGCCGACCCTGAACCGTGTGCACTACCCGCGCGTCGCGAAGATGTTGCAACTCGAGCAGGCTCCCGACGAGCTGATCGGGACGCCCAATTACCAAGCGGCACGGGTGTTCGCGGCCAATGCTCGTCGAGCCGGCCTACCGGTGTCGAAGATTCCGATGCCGATCGACTGGAACTTCGCTCTGGACGAGACGCGCGGGGTGATGGCACCGTCGTACACCGACGGTTCCGGTGCATTCGGAGTCAACAACGGCGGCAAACACTCCGTGGACGTCACCTATATCGCAGCTGCCGAGGCGACGGGTCTGGCCACAGTGGCGACGCAGCACGATGTCACCCGTATCGAGCGGGCCGGCGACGGCTGTTGGACGGTCCACGTAGACCGAATCGATTCCGACGGAACGGTTCTGGAGAACAAGGTCCTCACTACCGGTGCGCTGATCATGGCCGCCGGCAGTCTGAACACCACCAGACTGCTCGTTCGTGCCGGAGCAACCGGTGGCATTCCGGATCTACCGGACGAGCTGGGTCGGGGCTGGGGGACCAATGCCGATCGCATCTACGTGTGGTCGAGCATCGAGCAGCAGTTCGGTGCACCCCAAGGGGGTCCGGTGGTGTTCGGCAGCCTCAACTGGGACGATCCGAACACCGCGCACACAGTCATTCAAGCATCCATACCGCCATTGTCGTTCGACGCTCACAGCACCATGCTGGTCGGCTACGGGGTAAGCCGTGGACGTGGTCACTTCGCCTACGACTCCGTTTCGGATCAGGCCCAGTTGCACTGGCCGGCCAATGGCGACAGTGTCATTCAGAACGGTTCCATCGATCCGACGGTGCGGCGCATCGCCGGTACGGGCAGCCTCCTCACCGATACCAATGCCGTGTTCCCATCCACGTGGCACGCGTTGGGCGGTGCCAACATGGGCCCGGTGTGCGATCTCGACGGCCGCGTTCACGGACAGCGCGGCCTGTACGTCCTCGACGGGGCGCTCATGCCCGGCACCACAGCTGCGTGCAACCCGTCGATGACCATCGCCGCGCTGGCCGAGCGAGCGCTGGACAACATCGTCGCCGGAGATGTCGGCTCCGTCATCTGATTGCTCGGAAGAAGGAGCCCGATGCATCGGTAGCGCAGCATGTTCGGGCCACCGCCGACGATCGAGGCCCAGCATGTTACGTCGCGCACAACGGGGGTATGCAGCTGCGACGACACCTGACGAGTTCGGAAATGGAGACGGACTGATGGCTGACGACAACAGTGACATCAAGGCAGATTTCGATGACCTCGTGAACATGACGGCTAAGGAGCTCGAGGAGTTTCTCGGCACCGACGCCTCGAAGGACGTCGGGCAGAAGAAGGGCGGCGGTGAGTCGACGGGCCACGAGAGTGGCCGCCGAATCGTCGAGATCCTGAAGACGAAGAAGTCGGACCTGTCCGACGACGACTACGAGCACATGCACAAGGTTGTCGGTTACTGCAAACGGCACCTTGCGCAGCGGCCCGACGGGGACGTCACCGACACCAAATGGCGCTACTCGCTGATGAATTGGGGCCACGACCCGAAGAAGAAGTAATCTCGCGTGCACATGAACGGTCGAAGCGCTGCCGGGCGGTCTGCTCCACTCGGGCCCCGGCTGCGGGAATTCCCCGCCACCGGGGCTCAGGAGTGGAGCAGACAAAACGCATACCGCAGCGGTCCCGATCAATGCATGCTCGACGAAAAACTCTCTCGCTTCGATGCTTCGCGTGCCACCACGTCCTCGGCGGCGACGATCACGTCCTCCACATCGGAACTCTTGACGACGACAACCCCGTCTGCGTCGGCGACAATGACGTCACCGGGACTGACGACGACACCTCCGAGAGCGACGGGCTCGTTCAAGCGGCCCGGTCCGTTCTTGTAGGGCCCGGCCGGTGTGACACTGCGAGCGAAGACGGGCAGGCCCAACTTGGCCAATGCGTCGGCGTCGCGTACGGCACCGTCGATGACGAAACCCGCAATCCCCAGTGATTTTGCGCGGATCCCGATGAGATCGCCGATGAGGGCGCGGGTGTCGTCACCGGAGCCGTTGACAACGATGACGTCGCCGGGGCGGGCGCCGTCGAGAGCCTTGTGGATGTAGAGGTTGTCGCCCGATCGAGTCCACACGGTGTAAGCCCGGCCGGTGACTGCTGCTCCGGCCCAGATGGGTCGCAGTCCGGCGATGATGCCGAAACGCTCTTGGGCATCGCCGACGTTTGCTGCGGGAACCCGAGAGAATCGGTCGATCATGTCGTCGGATACGGCAGTGGCGGGATAGGTTTCGGTACTCATGAGATCAATGCCTTTCGGGTGGCTTATTGCTGGTCGGCGAGCAGTTCGGCGATGATCGGCTCGATCTGGGTTTCGCGCTGTTCCCACAAGGTGGCGACGTCGGCCCCGGTGACCCAATCGGGCTGTGTCGCTGCGCCGGTCAGCTTCTCGGCGACTGCGGGGTCGGCGAGGGCGGTCTCCAGGGCATTCTGCAACGTGGCCATCGTCGCGTCCGGGGTGCCGGCGGGGGCGCTGATGGCGAAGTTGTTGGTCATGAACGGGGCGTCGTATCCCTCGCTCACCAGAGTCGGTACGTCGGGGATGAGCTTGTTTCGCTCCTCGGTGAGTACCGAGAGGATGTTCACCTCACCCGAGGCGAACTGGCCGTAGAAGCTGGACACTCCGCCGAGGGCGAAGTCGGTTTCACCGGAGACCAGGGCCGAGATCTTGTCTGCACCGCTGTTGTAGTGAACGATGTTGAAGTCCAGGCCCAGGGTGTCTTCGAGGGTGCGCAGGTTGACGTGGTCGTCTCCTGCGCGGGAGTCGGTGCCGACGGTGATGGTGCCGGGGTTGGCCTTCACCGCATCGAACAATTCGCCGATGTTCGCGTAGGGGCTGGACTTGTTGACCCCGATCACGATGTCGTTGGACGCGAACGAGCCGATGGGCGAGAAGCTTTCACGATCGAACCCGGCCTTTTTGCTCGGGTCCAGGTATCGCCCCAGGATCGACGGAATGTTCGTGAACCCAATGGTCTCGCCGTCCGGCTTGGCGTTCGCGAGGTAGTTCAGTCCGACGACCTGGCTGCCGCCCTCCTTGTTGACGACCTTGACCGGGACACCGAGTTCGGTCTCCATGGCGGGGGCCATGATGCGAGCCAGGATGTCGTTGCCGGCACCGGCGGCCGAGGGGACCACCCATTCGACGGTCGCACCGCTGCGTGGGAACGGTGCTCCCGAATCGCTTGTGCCCCCGCTGCAACCGGCGATCAAGGCGGCGGTGGAGATTGCCGCGACGAGGATGGGCAGTTTTCTCATGAGACGGGCTCCTTGGTGGGGTGGTTCGCGGTGGCGCGGCGGGAGAGGATACGAGCGAGGACGGGGCGCAGCATTCCGAACAGAACAGCTGCGATGAAGACGAGCAAGAGAACCTTGTTGATGGGGCCTTCGACGAACACTCCGTAATCACCGCGGGACAGCGAGAGCGAACGCTGGAAGTTCTCCTCGAGCAGCGGCCCGAGGATCAGGGCAAGTACGAGCGGAGTGAGCGGAATCTTGGTGAGGTGGAACAGATACCCGATGACGCCTGCGCCCAGCATGATGAAGATGTCGAAGACGCTGCCGTTGATGCTGTAGACGCCCAGGAACATGAAGGCCAGGATCATTGCCATCAGATAGTGGAACGGGATTTTCAGAACGGCAATCCACAGGCGAACCAGTGGCACGTTGAGAATCAGCAGGATGATGTTGCCGACGAGGAAGCTGGCGATGATGGTCCAGGCCACTTCGGGGTTGTCACGGAACAACAGTGGGCCGGGAATGAGACCGTTGATGGTGAAGGCGCTGGCCATGATGGCGACCGTGGCGGAGGTGGGGATGCCGAGGGTGAACAGGGGAATCATCGACGACAGTGCGAGCGCGTTGTTGGCCGATTCCGGTCCGGCGACACCCTCGACGGCACCCTTGCCGAATTGCCCGGGCCGCTTGGTGAGCTTCTTCTCCATCGCATAGGACGCGAGCGAGGTTGCGGCACCCGGAGATCCGGGGAGCAGGCCCATGAAGAAGCCGATGATCGACCCGCGCATCGTGGGGCCTGCAGACCTGGTGATGTCCGTCTTGGTGGGAAGCAACTTGCCGACGGCGAGTGGTCGTCGGCCCGCACCGCCCGCCGAGCGGGCTTGGATGAGGATTTCGGTGAGGCCGAAGCAGCCCATTACTACGGCCACGAGTGCGACGCCGTCGAACAGTTCCGGCATGCCGAACGTGAATCGCTGGATGCCTTGACCGGAGTCGATGCCCACCGACGCGATCGCCAGGCCGAGCCCCACACTGATCAGTGCTTTCGCGGGGTTGTTGCCCGAGAAGCTGGTGATCAGGGCCATGCCGAGCAACGCGACGAGAAACAGTTCGGGAGCACCGAATTCGAGTGCGAATCGGCTGAACGGGGCGACGACGACGAATCCGACGACGCCGACCAGTCCGCCGACGAACGACGCGAGGGCGGCAACGACGAGGGCGGGTCCGCCGCGTCCGCTCTTGGCCATCTCGTAGCCGTCGAGTGTGGTGGCGATGGACGACGCCTCACCGGGAATGCGCAGTAGGACTGCGGTGACGGTGCCGCCGAATGCTGCGCCGTACAGGATGGCGGCGAGCATGATCAGCGCGGTGGTGGCGTCGAGGCCGAAGGTGATCGGGATCAGCAGCGACACCGCAGCGGCGGGGCCGAAGCCGGGCAACACACCGACGAGCATGCCCAGTACGCAGCCGAGGAGCGCGAACAACAGATGCGTCGGAGTGAGGACGTTGACGAAGCCTGCGATCAGATCGGGAAAGCCCATGGCTCACAACCCCCAATCGGCGAGGAACGGAATGGACGATGCGGGCAGGGCCGTACCGAGCCAGACGTCGAACACCAGTCGGGTGGCCAGGGTGGAGGCCACTGCGACGCCGATGGCGACCACTGGGGTGCGCTTACCGACGAACGTCAACACGACGGCGAGCATCAGCGCCATGGACAGTGTGTAGCCGAGGGTGGGGAGCACCAGTGCTGCGCCGGCGATCGAGGCGACGACGACTCCGATTCTGATCCAGCCTGCGCGGTCGGGGAGTTCGGTCTCGTCGGAATCGTCCTCGTTGTCGCTGGAGAGGAAGGCGACGGCAGCGGAGGTGGCGGGTTCGAGCTCCGGCTCGGGGGCTGTGACCCGCGGTGCTCGGACGAGCTGTATCGCCCACATCGCACCGCCGAGGATCATGCTGAGGCCGCCCACCAGGGGCAGGAAGCCCGCGCCGACGCCGGGGTCGGCAGCGATGCCGTAGCCGGTCGCCATGGTGACCGTCGCCAAGCCGACGACCAGTGTCGCGCCGAGCACGATCCATTCGATCGTGTGTTGTGTGCCGAGCAG
This sequence comes from Rhodococcus sp. PSi06, assembly GCF_054960675.1. NCBI lineage: Bacteria > Bacillati > Actinomycetota > Actinomycetes > Mycobacteriales > Nocardiaceae > Rhodococcus > Rhodococcus sp. PSi06. The sequence goes on along the minus strand of NZ_JBHNYO010000001.1, from coordinate 377,136 downwards.
TATCTTCACGTGCCGGCCGCCTTTCTGACGATAAGTTCGGATGTGGCCTAGAAGGTCGGCCGGATTGCTGTGCTGTGGGTCACTTGCAATCTTGCACAGGTTTACAGGATTGTGGTTGAGTGTGTCAACAGACACAGTGGAAAGTGGAGGGCATGAGCTTCCGAACAGTGGTGGCGAGCAGCGGAAAGTCGCTCAGTACGTCCGAAAAGCGGGTCATAGCGGTGCTTCTCGGCGAGCCCGAGCCGTCGACTCTGCGCGCGGCTCCCGTTGCGGCCCGCGCGCAGACTCACGAGTCGACCGTCGTGCGATTGGCCCAGAAGCTCGGATACAGCGGTTTCCCGGACTTGCGCGCAGATCTCGAACGCGACAACCCCGAACCCGCGACCGCATCGGCTCTGATGCGCAGCGATACCGGTCACGAACTGGCGGTCTTCGCGCGCGACGAGGCCCGCGCACTGGAGCGGTTGTCGAGCTTCATCCCGCAGGAGCAGCTGGTGGAAGTGGCGACCTCCATTCATCGATCGCGGGTGGTCTACCTGTTCTCCAAGGCCGACGAACGCCCGGCCCTGGACATGCTGGCCCGCCGACTCCGCAGACTCGGGCTTGTTGTCGTCGAGCTCGGCCTCGGAGGAAAGGACCTTGCCGAGCGGTTCGTCAGCTTCACCGAGGACTCCATCCTTATCGCATTCGCACTGCGCGAGGCACCGTCTCAGCTGCCTGCACTGGTCAGTGAAGCGGAACGACGCGGCGGCACGTCGATTCTGATCAGCGATGCTCCGGGCTATCACTTCAGGCCCGCCCCGACTCATCTGCTCGTCGCACAACGGGGAGACGATTCCGAGTACAACACTCTCATCATTCCCATCGCCATTGCGTACGCACTGCAGTTGGCTATCTTCCACCTCGATCCCGATCGATACGGGGCGGTGCGCGACGACATCAACGACGTGTCGAGGTTGGTCGGAGGAACCGACGAAATTCCCTTGCGCTGATGGCTTCTCGTGACTCCTTTGCTCTGACCGTTCAGGCGACGACTGCGCAGGCCGGGTGGGTCGGGGTGCGGTTGATGATCGGCTACCGGGCGATCGCCGAGGGTGCCGACACGCGGACGCTGGCGGTGATCGCGGCACTCTTCGCTGCGCCCGCAGTATTGGCGGCCCTCCCGATCGGGCGCATCGCCGACAGGTTCGGCGGGCCGGTGGTGATCGTATCGGGAATTGTGTTGTGCTCGATCGCAACCGGTGTACTCGTTACGTTTTCGGCAATGTGGGCGTTGCTCGCGTGTACGGCGGCGTTCGGTCTGGGCAATCTGCTCATCATGATCGGGCAGCAGGCGTTCGTCGCACACGTCCACGTCGACGGCAAGAACGAAAGTGCCTTCGGCGCACTGACTGCCGCCGCGTCGATGGGTCAGCTGGTCGGGCCGCTCGCGGTGACGGCCGTCGCGTCGAGATTCGGTGGAGCGAGCGTCGAGAGTCCGAACACGACGGCCGGCATCCTCACTGCCGGGGCGTTCACCGCGGTCGCACTCCCCACCGCACTGTTCTTGATGCTTGGCCGCAACCACATTCGCGCGCAGAAACCTGCCGAGGGGGAAGCGTCGGGGCTGAAATTGTTGAAGCTGCCGGGCATGTGGCAATCGTTGACGGTCAGCGGTGCCGTGCTGGTGACGGTCGATCTGCTCTATGCCTTCGTGCCGGCGTGGGCCGTCGAGCGTGGGGTGTCGGTGACGACGGTGGGCTGGCTGCTGGCGTTGCGTGCCGGGGTGTCGGTGGTGAGCCGAGTGGGGCTCGGCAGACTCGACGCGAGGTTCGGTCGCACTGTGCTGCTCAATGTTTCGCTGGCGGCGGGCGCGATCGCTCTCGCCGTGCTGCCGTTCGTGCAGGCCGTCGGAGCCATCGGAGTCATGATCGCCCTCGGTATCGCGTTGGGTATTCCGCAGCCACTGACCATGTCGTGGGTGGTGTCGATCGTGCCGAAGTCCGCGCAGGGCGAGGCGTTGGGATTGCGGATGTCGGCCAACAGATCTGCGCAGATTCTCATCCCACTGACGGTCGGCGCAATTGCCGGGCCCTTCGGGGTGACGGGCATTCTGCTCGGTAACGCCCTGGTGCTCGGGGGATCGATCGTCGCGGCCTCGCATCGACGGAGTCGGCCGTGACATCCACCGGCGCGGCCGATGTGGACCGTCACACCGCGAGTGGCACAACGGTTCCCGGTGCGGCGTCGTTGTATCGCGCCGTGATCTTGTTCAGTTCGGCCTGGTAGTACAGGGACTGCAAGCCGAAGACGAACGTGAGCAGCAAGCCGACGACGGAGCTGCACGTCGGCTGCAGGCCGGCCGCGCGTTGGGCGTCGGCGATGCGGTTTCCGGTGTTGTAGTAGCTGATCAGCGGCCCGATGATGGTCCACCCGAGGAGGAGTAGGACCAGCAATGGGCCGACGACCGGCGGGTCGACCTTACGTCGATCGAAATCGGCCATCTCACGGTGAATGAGGTAATACCAGACGAAGTGGTAGATGCCGAGAGTGATGAGCGGCAACAGGATCCAGACGACAACTGGATTGCGCCTCTTCATCGCACTTCCTTGGGCAACCGAACCGGTCATGATGCTCCCCAACATTGTCGAACGGTGTGCGGTGGACCGGACAATTCTCGCATGTCAGTGGGTCGATGCACAGAATGCTCCACTCGACGGCCCGGTCGCGGGGAACCCCCGGATCTGTTCCGCGGAGTGGAGCAACTGTTGATCGAACGCAGAGATCTCTAGCTGGAAAGGGAACTCACTGCCCCGGGTTGTGTTCCTCCCGCAGTCGACGACCCTGCTCGACGGCCTGCGCATCCTTCTCGTCGTTCTTGTCCGATACCCGGGTGTCGCGCGGTGGCAATTGCAGTCGCTTCTCGGCGACGATTCCCGCTTGCAGTTGACGACCACGTTCGAGTTCGGAGTCCAGCTCGGCTCCGAACAGCAAGGCCAAGTTGGTGATCCAGAGCCAGAGCAAGAACACGATGGCTCCGGCCAGTGAACCGTAGGTCTTGTTGTAGCTGGAGAAGTTAGCGACATAGAAACCGAACGCGACAGTGGCGAGAATCCACACGATGATGCCGACGGCGGCACCCGAACTGATCCATTTGAACTTGGGCTGCTGCACATTCGGAGTCGCGTAGTACAGAATCGCGACGGCGAGCACCACAACGATCAGTACGAGTGGCCAGCGGGCGATGTTCCAGATCGTCAATGCGGTATCGCCGAGTCCGACGGCGTCGCCCACCGCTTTGGCCACCGGGCCGCTGATGGCCAGCATGACAGCGGCGAGAGCAATCAGGGTCAAGGCGATGAGCGTGACCAGAAGCATCACGGGGCGCAATTTCCAGATTGGCCGACCCTCGTCCACCTCGTACATGCGGTTCATCGCCCGACCGAATGCGCCGACGTAGCCGGACGCAGACCACAGTGCACCGGCGATACCGATGATCAAGGCGAAGCCCGCGGTCGGTGCCTGGACGAGCTGTTCGATGGTTGGACGCAACGTGTCGACAGCGGATTGTGGTCCGAGATCGCCGACGATCTGCAGTACGCCGTCGACCGTGGACTGTCCTTGGCCGAACACGCCCAGCAACGACACGATGGCGAGGATCGCGGGGAAGAGCGAGAGCACGGCGTAGTAAGTCAGCGCGGCTGCGAGGTCGGTGCACTGATCTCGGGAGAACTCACGCGCAGTCTTCTTCAGAACGTAGATCCACGACGGCTTGGTCAGATCCGCAGGTGAATCCGCCTTACGGGGATCGTCGGGATCTGCTTCGGTGGGTGCGGGATCGGTAGCGTGATCGGCCATCAAGGGCGCATACCCAGGCATTACCGATGAAAACAACGGTGTCTGAGGGAGATCGGCTATGAGCCCGGTCGGACGGGTGTAGTTTCGCGAGCATGGCATGTCGAATCAGTGAACTCGTACTCGATTGTCGCGATCCCGAGGCCTTGGCTACGTTCTGGTGTGAGGTGTTGGACTTCGTCGTCTTGGACAGGGAGGACGACGGTTCGGTGGAGATCGGTGCGCGCGACGGGTTCGGCGGCACTCAGCCGACCATCATCCTCAGTCGCAACGAAAGTCCAGAGAAGGCGAAACCTCGACTGCACATCGACGTGAGTGCAACCGACCGAGATCAGGACGCCGAACTCGAACGACTTCTCACACTCGGCGCACGACGAGTGGAGATCGGCCAGACCGGCCAGGAATCGTGGCATGTGCTGGCGGACCCGGAGGGCAACGAATTCTGTTTACTACGAACACGACTGAACCCGGTATGAGGCGAGTGTCGACGGTTCGCTACTCGCCTTTCGGGCCCTTCGTGTGGCTCAGCCGAGCGATGAAGACCGACGACGTGAGTGCTCCGACGAAGATGCCGACGCCGATGCCGATACTGATGTTGTCGATCGCCAGGCCGAAGATGACGCCGGCGAGCAATCCGGCGACAACTCCGTAGAGGACGTACATACCGGCATTGTTCTTCTGCGGGTCCTCGGTCACGGGCGCGTCCATTCGTCGACTCGGTCCAGTGTGTATCGGGCACAGCATAACTGCCGATCAAGGCCCGCATCGTAGTGTAGGAAAACTATGACAACCATCTGCCGTGACGGGGCAACGATTGCTTACACCGACACGGGTCCGCTCAACCTCGATCGGACGGCACCGACCATCGTGTTCGGCCACGGATTGTTGTTCAGCGCCTGGATGTTTCACCACCAGGTCGAGAGCCTTCGCCATCGCTATCGGTGCGTCACCATCGATTGGCGAGGGCAGGGACGTTCGCCTGCGACCGATTCCGGTTACTCGATGGACGCTTTGTACGAGGACGCAGTCGCACTGATCGAGCATCTGAGCGTCGGTGCCGTCCACTGGGTGGGCCTGTCGATGGGCGGCTTCGTGGGGATGCGTCTGGCAGCGCGTCGACCCGATCTGGTGGCATCGCTGACGTTGCTGAACACGTCGGCGGATCGGGAGACGCCCAAGAACGTGATCCTGGACGAGGGTTTGGCGTTGATTGTCCGGGCTGCCGGCATCGGGCCGGTTCGCCGTCAGGTGCTCGACACGATGTTCGGCCCGTCGTTCCTCGCGTCGCCCCGTAGCTCGGAGTCGATAGACAACTGGATGAGGCAATTGGGTGACACCGGCAGGGCGGGTGTGGCATCGGCTATCCACGGCGTGGTCGCCCGCAAATCCGTTGCCGCAGAGCTACCCGCGATCACCGCGCCGACGCTCGTCGTCTCCGGCGCTCACGACAAGCCGACACCACCGCGGCGGGGCCGGGCCATCGCGTCGGCGATCTCCGGTGCCCGATTCGTGTTGCTCGACGACTGTGGACACAGCAGCACTCTCGAACAACCCGACGCTGTCACGCGCTTGATAGAGGAGTTCGTCGCGGGGGAGTAGGTACTACGCGTAAACCGCAGGTGCGGTGGACGGCGACTCCAGGCAACTCGGTTTGCAGGCGCGAATAGAACAAGACCGAGCGGCCTCGTTCTGGCAGAATCGTCGGCTACGCAGGGTCGCAACAACCGAAGGACGACGAACGCATGACGTCACCATGAACAAGCTCTCGACGGTGGCACTGCTGATTCTGTTGGGCGCAGCCGGGATGTTCAACGGAGTGTCGTTGACCACGGACCCCACCGGGCGGTCGTTGGGTTTGGACGTCGCGATGCTGCCGTCGTGGCACACCTGGGACTACCGCATCTCCGGGTTGTTCGTGCTGTTCTTCCTCGGACTCGGACCGTTGATCTGCGTGGCTGCCGTCCTCGTCGACGCGTCCGAAGCTGCGCTGTACGTCGTGTGCGTGGGGCTACTGACCATCGGGTGGGTGGTGTGGCAGATCCTCGTACTCGATATCGACGCGCCCCGCGCTCAGGTCCCCCTCACCCTGTTGGGGGTCGCGTTGATCGGCCTCGCAGTCGGCCAGTTCCGCGCGCGTGCCCGCGAACGCAGCCGGAAATAGAAGTCACAGCCCGACGGCTCCGAGTAGCGCTTCTCCTGGATCGACGACCGCAACGACGGCCGCGACGAACAGCAGCGCCATCACGATCGTCATCACCGCACCGAGCGATCCGAGAGCGACGAACATCCGACGGCGTGGGCCGTCCGCCGATCCGAAGCGTCGGAACGCGATGACGGTGCCGGTAGCGACGACTGCGATCACCACGGCGGTAGCCACGATCACCGCCCAGTTGTAGTGCTCGACCTGTGTGAGCAGCTCGAGCAGAGGCGGCCGGGAGTCTCCGCTCTGCACACCGTTCTCGATCAGTAATTGCGCTGTCTGCCCGTCCGCGTTGTCAGCGGAGAGCATGGGAAGCAGCGCGACCACGGGTGCGACCGTCGACTGGATGTTGAGCACAGCCACGAACACCGAAAACAACGACAGCACACTCGTAGTGGTCGCCGCGACCACGTAGCTCACGCCGGCCGTCAGGGATCGCCGCCACAGATCGGACGCCAGCAGTCCCAGAACCGCGGTCAGCAGGACCGAGATGACGATCTTGATTGCGTGCCACTCGAACCAGTAGTCCACCATCTCGGCCAAGCCAGTGGGGAAGGTTCGGACTCCGCTACCCCAGTATTCGACCAAGCCGCGGCCGAGCAGCTCGCTCATGACGGACTGATCTTGGAACTGCGGGTAGCGTCCGCGCAGTAACGCGGCGGGGCCCAGAACGAATGCGGCCACCAACGCGGCCCCGGCACATGCCAATACGACGATGTTGCTGCGACTCTGCACAGGTTGTTTCACGGGAAGGAGTCAATCATCGGGTATTCGAGCAGCGCATCCATCTGTAGTACTAGTGCGACCACACGCTCAGGTACCCGATCGCTGTCCGCGCCGCACCCTGGCAATCGTCACCGCTGCCAACATCAACCCCGCAAACGTGATGAAGTCGGACTCGGTCAGACCGCGGTTCGCGTCGATTACGTACAATGTTCTGCCTTCGATGGGGGCGTTGAAGAACAGCCACAACATCGAGACAACGCCCAGAGATATCGATGCGGGCCACGACGGCTTGGCCAAGCACCATGCGGCTGAGGCGAACACTGCGTTCATGAGAACGAGTGCGTGGAACGGATCGGTAGTCGGCACCGATCCATCATGGCCGAATATTGTGTCAGCGCTGCATCGGAGAGGTGCCCGGAACCAATCCCTGACGGGTCGCCCGGCGCAGACGATCAAAACAGCACCTTCGGTGATCGACCTCGAGGCATCGGAACTTCGCGCGGTTACCGGTCTCTCTTCTTGCATGCGAAAATCCCGTCACAACTGGAACATCGTTCCAGGCCTCGCTGCGATTGGTTCCGAGGCGCGACGACCCCGGACCTCAGGGTTCAGTATCGAGTCGGAGGTGCGGGATGCCGCGTAGGGAGAGCGGTCGTGAACCGTGAGGTCCGCATGCCGGACCGCCCCCGGGCTGAGTGACCTCACACCCCTGCTGCACGGTGCGCGCCCGTTCTACTAGTTGAACTCGGGAGCGCGGTCGGCAAAAAGGGTGTGAGGTCCCGAGTGCTACGAACCCCGCACCACGTCGTATGCCGATTTGTGGCTGAAGTCCGAGCGCAGCAGCCCGTAGTCCCCTCCGAGTCTGCGGGTTGGTTCCCGAGTCACGCAGCGAGTGCACGAACACGGGGCCCCGCGTACGGCAGTGACGATGCCTTGGCGAGGCTCGATCCGCGCGCCCGGAGCTGGCGACGGTCTCACCGCGGTGGGTGTTGACCCACCTGGTGCGCGAGCTGGCCCAACATCTCGGCCAACTCGAGCTCACCCGCGACGTTCTTCTTCGGGCGTGAACTGCGGCTGCAAGTGCATGGCGAAGCTCGCCTGCCCGGGCCGTTCGAGGCCTTCTCTGAGTCGAAGGGACGGCATCTCGTAATCGCCGAAGTTCTGTTTTCTGAACGCAATCGGCTCGGTCGTCTCGATGTCGAGTAGCCGGCGTTCCCAGTTCTTCGCGGCCACCGCATACTCGTCGGCCGTCAATCGATCGGATCCGTGGACGACGAACGGAGGCAGAACGTCGATCCCCGGGTAGTAGAGGATGCCGTGATGAATGGGGAACAAGAGGTCGTCGATCGGGCCGTTGATGCCCCGATCCGAGTAGTGAGGTTCAGGGCCGCCGACGGTGACCGACAGCAGTGCTCTTTTGCCCGCGAGGGTGCCTTCGCCGTAACGCTCGCCGTACTTGGTGTCGCTGTGTTCTCCGACGCCATAAGCGAAGTGGTAGGTGAACACCCGATCGACCCACCCTTTGAGGATCGCGGGCATCGAATACCACCACAGGGGGAACTGGAAGATGACGGTGTCTGCCCACAACAGCTTCTCCTGCTCTGTGCGGACATCGGAGGTGAGAGTGCCTGTGTCATAGGCTCGCCCAGAATCTGCAGCTACTCGCAGCGGCGACGACGCGGTAGGTCCATAGTCCGATGCGTCCAGTGCAGCCTTCCATCGGGATCCGTAGAGATCGGTCACCTGCACGTCGTGGCCGGCGGCGTGCAGCGTGCTGACGGCCAACTCCGCGAGAGAGTGGTTGAGCGACTTCGGTTCTGGGTGGGCGTAGACGATGAGAGTCTTCACGGTTGCTCCTCGAGCGAGTGACGTCGTGTTCGGGTGACGCCTTCACTCTCTCTGGTTCCGGCCATCTCGTTCAGGGGCGCTACGTCCTGTGGTCGGTGTTCCTGGTATCGGCAGTACCACTCCCGACCGTCGGATGAGCACTCCGCTGGAACTTATGCGGCTGAGATGGCGACGTCCCATCGTGAAAACGGGGTGTGCTGTCGCAATCCCGTCGCTCAAGCACCCGAGCTCGGGGGTCGGCTCATGCGGGCGATGAAGACCGACGACACCAGAGCGCCGAGAAACATACCCGCGCCGATCCCGATGCTGATGTTGTCGATCAGAACTCCAACGATGATGCCTACCAACAGGCCTGCCACCACTCCATACAGCACATACACGCCGGCATTCGATTTCTGCGGGTTGTCGGCCATAGGGGCATCCGTTCGTCGCTTCGGCTCGCTAGGTTTCGCGCACAGCCTAATTGCTCACCGGATCGGGCGGAGTGCATTTTCTGGACCCATGCCGATGCGCGCGTTCTCGAACCGCACGGCGGCGTGCGCGGCATGCTCCACTCGACGCCTCAGTCCGCGGGATCCCGCGATGCCGGCTTCGGAGTGGAGCGCGGGTTGCAACTAACCGCAGGGCTCACCCCGGTACCGGGTCAGCATGGCCAAGAGTCCCGATCGGCGGTTCAGCGGCGGAGATGCCCAGATGCAAGCTCCACCGCGCTACTTCCTGTGTTCCTGGTATCGGCAGTACCACTCCCGACCGTCGGATCCGGGGGGATAATTCCGGGTGTGGATGATTTGGCGAACTTCCTGAGACTTCGGCGGTCTCGTGTCGATCCGGCTTCGGTCGGGATACCCGTCGATCGGTATCGCCGCGTCGAGGGGCTGCGGCGCGAGGAGGTCGCTCACCTCTCGGGTGTCAGCATCGACTACTACGTTCGTCTCGAACAGGGCCGCGCCACACAGCCGTCCGAGCAGATTCTCGATGCTCTGGCGCGTGTGTTCGATTTGGACGACACCGAACGGGCGCATCTGGATCGCCTCGCTCGCCGTCGTCGCCGACCTGCGAAGACCCCGAAGGGGCGCATCCGGCCGGAACTTCTGCGAGTTCTCGATCTGGTGGAGGGAGCACCTGCGTTCATCATGGATCACCGCATGAACGTGCTGGCCGGCAATCGGCTGGCGCGGGTGCTGTACGGCCAACCCATCCCTGGGTTGAACACTGCGCGGCACATATTTCTCGAGGAAACCGAGCGCGGCCTGTACGACGACTGGAACACGTGCACGTTGGACGCGGTCGGTCATCTGCGTCTTGCCGCGGGGCAGTATCCGGACGACGCACGGCTGGCATCGTTGATCGGTGAATTGTCCATGGGCAGTGACCGATTCCGTCGATTATGGGCTCGCGCCGATGTGTGCGCGCGAACGCACGGGCGCAAGGCCTACCGACATCCGCTCGTGGGTCTGTTGGAACTTCATCAGGAGAACTTCGCGCTCCCCGGCGAGCCCGGCATGGAGATGATCGTCCTGAACGCCGCCGCGGGCAGTGCCAGCGAAGACGGCCTACGGCTGCTGGCAGCCCTCGCACTCGACAGGGCGTCGGACGATGAACCTGTCACTGCGAGAGACGATCACCCAAGCTGACGGGAGTGACGCCGGAGATCAGATCGATCAGCCCGAACGGGATTTGCAGCCCCGAGGGCGTGGTAGATGAGCACGGAAGCGGCGTCGAAAAGTGCAACTTCCGGAACTCCACGTAGGTCCAATTCGGTTCCACTCCTCGCTGCGATTGATTGCGAGGCGAGACGACCCGGACCTGAGGGTTCAGTATCGAGTCGAATGCGCGGCATGCCGCGCATGGAGAGCGGTCGTGAACCGTGAGGTCCGCTCCCCGGGCTGCGCAACCTCACACCCCTGCTGCACGGTGCGCGCCCGTTCTACGAGTCGAACACGGGAGCGCGGTCGGCAAAAAGGGTGTGAGGTCCCAAGAGGTGGCTACGACCCGGCCACCACGTCGTATGCCGGCTTGTGGCTGAAGTCCGAGCGCAGCAGACCGTAGTTCTGTTCCGAGTCGGCGGGGTTGGTTCCCGAGTCACGCAGCGAGTGCACGAACACTGGGCCCACGTACGGCAGTGACGATGCCTTGGCCAGGCTCGATCCGATGATCGCGGCCTGCGCATCCTCGGTGACGGCCATCGGTCCGTTGCCGGTGGGTGCCCCGAGTTCGGTGATCCAGATCTTCTTGCCACCGTCGCCGTTGGCCGCCATGGTGCCGTATGCCTGATCCACCTGAGCCCACTGGCCGTTGGGGTCGTTCTCCACGGTGAAGGGGAACGTGTAGGGATGCAGCGCAACGGCATCCATGAATCCGCCTGCTCCGGCCGCGTACATCTGCTGCAAGAAGGTCACCGGCGCAACGGTCCAGGCTCCGAAGTTCATGGTGGTGGCCAATCCGGCGCTGAGCACGGTGGCTCCGGCATCGGCGTTGTGGATCGCGGGATACGCGGCACGCAGCAGGCCGGTGTAGCGGGCGGCGTCGACGGGCGCGAAGAAGGTGGGAATGTTGGGTTCGTTCCACACCTCGTAGCTGTCGACGCGATCGCCGAGGTGCGCCGCTGCCGCACCGGCGAACGCACCGAACGTGTTGGGATCCAGGGGAACTGCGCCCGGTAGCGGGGAGGCGATGCCGCCCTGTGCCCAGCCGGGGGTTCCGCCCAGCACGGCCAGTACCGAATAGCCCTGTGCTGTAGCCGCATTGATCACGCGATCGGTGTTGCCCCAGTCGAACACACCCGGAGCCGTCTCGATGGCCGCCCAGTTCACGACCACCCGCACCCAGGAAGCACCGATCTCTAGTCCGGCTCCGAGTTCGTTGTTCAGCGTGGCGTCGTCGAGCGTCAGGAACGGCGCTCCGCCGGTGAATCCCAGGTCGGCGGGTGCTGCATGAGCCACCGGTGACGAGAGGCCGACGGCGATCGCGGCGGCTGCTGCGACAGTGAGCAGACGTGAGCGGAGGGTCATGGCGATCATCCTAGGGTGCTCGTCAGTGGGGCGCTGATCAGTGCCTCGACGGTCGAATGGGGAATGCGATCGTGCCAACGCGCTGTGTTCAGCTCGTAGATACGCTCGCCTGCTTTGACGGCCGCGGTGCGATCGAGCAGGTAGCGGCGGCATTCGGCCACGAACTGCTCTTTGTCGTCGAAGGTGGGTAGCTCGAAAATCGAGTCGAGTGATCCGACCGCGGCGGAGGTTCCGACGACGGGTAGGCCCTTGCTCGCAGCATCGAGAATCTTGACGCGTACGCCGCCGCCGGTGGCGACGGGTGCGATGAGAGCGCGGCACGTGCCGAGAAATTCCTGCAGGTCGTCGACGAACCCGAGGTCGCGAACTCCGGCCGGATAGACGGGATCCTTGGCACCCGGGGCCTTCGCGCCGATGATGCACAGTTCGGCACCGTCGATGCCCGCGGAGATGGCAGGCCAGTACTCCAGAGCGATCTTGAAGGCTTCCTGATTCGGTGGCCAGTCGCGAGTACCCATGAACACCAGACGTTTCGCAGTGTCGGCCAGATTCAGCTGCGGCGCGGGTTCGAGGGTGAGGTCGATCCAACGGGCGTCACGTACACCCTTGTCTCGGTACATCTGTGCCTCGTCGGCGTCGTACGTCCCGACGGCATCCGCCGCCCGTGCGACTCGAATCTCGTCACGCAGGATGCGTGGTGCCTCGATGCGCCCGATCGTTCCGCGTGTCACCTTCCACACCTGCGATTCGGTGTTGACGGTATTGATGGCGAACGGTGATCCCAGTTTGGCCGAGCGCAGAAACGACTCGGCCATGTAACTGTGTTCGGCCACATACACATCGGAGGTGGATGCGTCGATGGCATCACGGAAGGCATCGACGTCGTAGCGCCCGTGGACCACCGAGCGGGTCGGCCTCAGCGACTTCGCCAGCAAACCGAAATCGACCTTCGGCTTGGGAACGCGGATGACGTCGGGGGCTACATCGGTCTCCTTGGACAGACAGATCGAGCGCACCTCGAAGGCCTCGCGCGCCAGCTGCATCATCAAGCGAGACAAGGCGATGTCGCCACCGTGTTCGGTGACGGGGTCCTTGGACAGCAGGAATGTTGCGCGTCTCATCGCGTCACTTCTTCTTTCACCGGGTCCCGGTACAGGGCGCGCATGAACCAGACGAGGAGTACGGCATCGGTAATCACCGACGCCACGGCTGCGCCGACGGCCCCGAAGGGAAACAGGCACAAGACGAGCACCATCTTCAGTGGCGCGAGCGTTGCGGCCGCCAACACTCGCGTGCGGTCGCGATGTTGGAGGTAGAGGACGGTGGTGAACACGTGATTCATCACCCGCATCACCACGAACAGTGACATCGCCACCAGGGCCCCGGCAACCTGCGGAGACGCCGGAGTGAATAAGAGTACGAGGCCGGTTGCCAACAGCAGGGATCCAGCGGCACCGCCGAGGATCGCCGTGTGCTTGAGTGCCGGACCGGCGCTGACCAATCCGTCTGCAGCACGCAACTTCTCGTGGAAGGTGTTGCCGAAGGCCTGGCCGATGAAGGCCACGGCCCACGCCGTCACTGCGGCAACGGAGTAGTAGCCGGCGATGGTGGAGTCGGTGAGGAAGCCGAGCAGCAGCACGTCACCCTGGATGTAGACAGCGTTGGCGAGGTTCTCCGAGAACAGCATCGACACTTCGCGCCATGATCCGGGGATCTGCGGAGCCGAGACTCGGGTCTGCAGCGCGGCCAGCAGCGCGATGACGAAATACGGTGCCGCGTAGAGCAAGCTGGCCGTCGTCAGCGACGGGTCGGGCACGGCGAACAGATACGCCGTCGCCAGCGCGATGGATGTCGCTTGCCGAGTGGTGTCCAGGCGCTGGGTCAGATCAGGACGGCCGTCGCGCAATGCCCTGCTCTTGTAGGCATTGAAGACCAACTCGCCGCCGCCGATGACGAGAGCGAACCAGGCGATGTAGCTCACCTGTAGCAGACAGAGCCCGCCGACGATCAGTACCGCACCGGTCAGCACCCGGGTGGTGCGCTCGCCCAGGAACTCTCGCTCGCTCACCCGGATGGAGCGGACGGTGAACGGGTGATCCAGTGGCGCTGCGACTATCGCGGCCAGCGCGAAGGCCATGGCGTATTGACCGTAGTCACTGATCCCGAGCTTGGCGATCAGCGCGACGGTCCACAGCAGACCGATACCTCGACCCCCGTAGGTCCACAAGGCGGCGACCCCGGCCTTGATCAGATTGCCGTTCATTTCGACCACCGCATCATTTCGACCACACCGACACGAAACTTTCGGCCACCAGGTGGGGAGCGTTGGCGCTGCGCAGCGTCTCCACTTCTCGGCGAAGCCGGGTCAGTGCGCCCCGATCGGTGACGAGGTGGGCTGTGGCATAGGCGATCTCGTCGGTTCCACCCGCGACAACCAATGCACCGCCATCGGTCTCGGACAGCGCGCCCTCTTCCAGGCAGACCACCGGGGTTCCGTAGGCGATGGCGCGGCTCACCGAACCGGAGGCAGGGAAGGCGTCGCCGTAGATGGATCGCTTGCCGTACGGCACCACGAGTGCGCGGATGGAGGCGAAGAAGGCGTCCTCGTCCGGTCCATTCACCTCTCCGAGAATCTCCACGCCTTCGACGGGGTCGAGGAGTTCGGTTCCGCGTCCGGCGATGTGAATGGCGATCTCACTGGGCAGCCGATCACGAAGTTGCTGAAGCTGATCGAATCCTTTACCGCGGTAAACGAACCCGAACAGGCCGACGGCAAGGGGGCGGTCCTCGGCCGGAGTGATGTCGGGACGTTCGGGGACGAAGTGCATCACGGCTTCGGCCGTGACGGCGGGGTAGCTGCGTTCCAGCGAGTCGGCACCGGAGCGGGTGAGTGCGAACAAGGTTCGGCTGCCCACCACGTTGCGTTCGAGTCGCCTCCACATCGCCCGAAGCGGATAGTGCAGGCCGTGATTGAGCACCTTCTTGCCGGCCAAGAACTTGGTGCGGGCGGGCCACCAGACGATGCCGGGTGGGTCGTGCACGGTTGCGGTCACCATCGGTTCGCCGCTGAGGCGAGCGGTCGCCCAGAACGGCATCACCGAGCCGCCGCTCAGCTCGCTGTGCACGATGACCCGACCCGGAGCGGCATCGACGATCTGTTGAATCGCTCTGCGATGCCTCAGAATATCGCGCACGCTGTGGGATCCGGGTCCGTCGTGGCGATACTCGATCACCTCGCCGAAATGGGGCCGGACAGCGGCAGCGAAGTCATCGGCGTAGTCGCCTACCCCGCCTACCCCGGATCGGGGGGCGAGGTAGACGAGTCGGCAATCACTCAGGGTCATCAGTAGAACAGCGGCCGATACTTCGGGCGGTACGCGAGTGCCTTGGGGTCACGCATCGCTCGCACCTTCGCGGGCACTCCAGCCACCACTTCGAGTTCGCCGACGTCTCCGCGCACCATCGAGCAACCACCGACGACGGCACCGCGGCCGAGGGTCACTCCACTGAGAAGCGTGCTGCGACTGGCAATCCACACGTAGTCGCCGATGACGCAGGGCTCGAGGATCGGGGTGAACTCGGGCGAGTTGTGGTCGTGATAGCCGGCGATGATGTGGGTGTCACTGGCGATGACGACGTTGCTGCCGATGGTGATGCCCCCACGGGCGTCGAGCATGCAGCGGAAGCCGATGGAGCAGGCATCGCCGATGGTGAGGCCTTCGGGGTCGAGGATGGTGGTGCCGCGGAAGATCGAGACGTCCTTACCGATCGTCGCTCCGAATGCACGCAGGAAGTTCTGCCGAATCCAATGTGACGGA
The DNA here is from genome assembly GCF_054960675.1 of Rhodococcus sp. PSi06. NCBI lineage: Bacteria > Bacillati > Actinomycetota > Actinomycetes > Mycobacteriales > Nocardiaceae > Rhodococcus > Rhodococcus sp. PSi06. The sequence goes on along the minus strand of NZ_JBHNYO010000001.1, from coordinate 361,699 downwards.
ATGAAAGTCACGAACATGTTGAAGCCGAGCGTGCCGATGCGATTGCGCAACTTCCGCTTGAACGTGATGTCCTGCATCTTGTAGTTGGATACGTCGTAGATCTCGGGTTCCGCGTCGCCTACAGGCCGTTCCACCGCTGTCATGCTGCCATCTCCTCGGTCATGTCGAACTCGACCATTGCCTTGACGATCTGATCGAAATTCTTGGTCGGTGCCCAGCCCAGCAGGTCTCGGGCTTTGGTGGCGTCGCCCACCATTCTTGCCGAGTCGACGGGTCTGAGCATCTCGGAATCGCTTCGGACATAGTCACGCCAGTCGTCGATCCCCACTGCCTCGAATGCGGTGGCAACGAAGTCCGCCACGCTGTGCGCCTCGCCGGTGGCGACGACGAAGTTGTCGCCCTTGCCGTAGTCGGCCATCGCTGCTATCGCTTCGACATAGTCCGGTGCCCAGCCCCAATCGCGCACCGAGGCGAGGTTGCCCAGCTCCAGCGTGTCGCGGGTGCCGCGGGAGATTGCGGCGGCGGCCTTGGTGATCTTGCGCGTCACGAAGGTCTCCGGACGTCGCGGCGATTCGTGGTTGAACAGGATTGCGTTGGTCGCTTCGAGTCCGCGAGTACGATAGACCTCGACCATGTTGTGGCTCAGGGCTTTCGACGCACCGTAGGGAGAAGTAGGCGCAACCCGGGTTCCTTCGTTCTGAAGGCGAACTCCGGATCCGGCGAAAATCTCGGCACTGGAGGCATTGATCATCACGATGCGTTTGCCCGACGCCTCTTGCTGGGTGAAGCAGGCATCGAGTAGCGCCGCCGCCGATACGCCGTTCACCCGGGTGGTGAGAACCGGGTCGTTCCACGATCGCCACACCGACGAGATACCGGCAAGGTGGAAGACGTAGTCGGGTTCGATGTCCTGGATCAGTGCTCGCGTCGTCCCGTGTTCGCTGAGCTCGATGTCGTGTTGTTCCACGAGCGGATTGACCGCGCGCTGCCGTGCACCGGGTTTGGCAACCCCGTGGATGGCCCAACCGCGATCGAGCAGCAGCTCAGCGAGGTAGCTACCGTCCTGGCCTGCCACTCCGGTGATCAGCGCGGTCGGGCGGTGCCCGGTGTTCACGCGATTGCGACCGCGTCGGGCGACTGCTCGGCAAGATCGTTCTGCACCATCATCGCAACCAGTTCCGGGAAAGCGACCTTCGGCTTCCAGCCCAGCGCTGCATGGGCTTTGGCGGAGTCGCCGACGAGTAGATCGACCTCAGCAGGACGGAAGAACTGAGGGTCGATCCTGACGTAACGCTCCCAGTCCGTGATGTCGACTGCGGCGAACGCGTGGTCCAGTAGCTCCCGGATGGAATGGGTCTCGCCGGTGGAGATCACGTAGTCGTCGGCCTCGTCCTGCTGCAGCATCAGATACATGGCCTCGACGTAGTCGCCGGCGAATCCCCAGTCGCGCTTGGCGTCGAGGTTGCCCAGCGAGATCTCGCTCTGCAACCCGAGAGCGATGCGAGCGACGGCCTGAGATACTTTGCGAGTGACGAATTCCGGTCCACGACGGGGGGATTCGTGGTTGAACAGAATGCCCGAGCTGGCGTGCATGCCGTAGGACTCGCGGTAATTAATGGTCATGTAGTGCCCATAGACCTTGGCGACGCCGTACGGGGATCGCGGCCACAGCAGTGTTTCCTCGCGCTGCGGCACCTGCTGGACCTTGCCGAACATCTCCGAGCTGGATGCCTGATAGAAGCGAACTTGCTTGCCCGATACCTGCTCGTACAGCCGGGTGGACTCGAGCATGTTCAGCACGCCGCCGCCGGTGACGTCGGTGGTGAGGCGGGCGTTCTCCCACGAATAGGCGACGAAGGAGACGGCTCCGAGGTTGTAGACCTCATCCGGGTCGGCGACGGCGAATGCCCGCATGAGGGCCGACAGATCCAGCAGATCGCCGTGCAGAATCTGAACCTGGGGTAGCTCGCGTTCGACCATGGCGGTCTTCGGGTTGTTCTGTCCGCGAATCAATCCGAAGACTTTGTAGCCCTTGCTCAGCAGCAGCTCGGCGAGATAGAGGCCGTCCTGGCCGGTGATGCCGGTGATCAGTGCGCGCTTGGTCATCACGATGCCGCCTTCTCCATGTTTTCCGTGTACATCTCGGACACCTCCGCGTGCAGTTCGGCGGCGAATCGTTCTTCGTTGAATTGATCGACGTGCGCTCGTATCTTCATTGGTTCCCATGTGATTCGTTCGAGTTCGGTTACGGCGTCACGAATCGAATCCGGTTGGGGCTGATCGAAGTACACCCCGGAGACGCCTTCCTCGACGGTGTCGAGGAAACCGCCCCAGCGCAACACTGCGCTGGGCTTGCCGTGGAAACCCGCTTCGATGGGGGTCAGTCCGTAGTCTTCATAGCTGGCGGCGATCAAACCGTTACAACCCTGGTAGAGCCGGGTCATCTGTCCCGAGGTGAGGTCGCTGAGCATCAGTACGTTGTCGGACTTGAGTTTTCGCAGTCGGTCGGCCTCGGGGCCGCGGCCGACGACGATCAGCTTGCGGTCGGTGCCGGCGAATGCGGCCATCACCTGGTCCACGTTCTTGTACGGCAGCAACCGTGAGATGCACAGGTAGTAACCGGAGCCTTGGAGAAATGCGTCCGCCTCGGGGATCGACTCGGGCGTCGTCGTCTCGACGGTGAAGGGTGCGGGCAGCACCGTCGACTCGATGCCGTACGCATCGGTGATGCGTTGTTGAACCACGGTGGAGATGGCGAGATACCGATCGGCCGACAGGGCGGCTCGTTGGTCCCAGGTGCGCAGAGGTGCTGAAAGTGTCTTCAGCGCTGCACGTTTGAGTGGACTTCGGCCCTCGCCGAGATACATCTGCGATTCGTACAACCAGCGTGCCGGGGAGTAGCAGTAGACGAGCTTGCGACCGGAGGTGTGGAAGCCGTGGGCCCAACCGCTGGTACTGGTGAGGACCACGTCGGCGTCGATCTCGATGGACGAGGACGCGAACGGGAGCAGCGGCAGCGCGGCTCGGTGATTCTTGCGCAGAAACCCGACTCGGTTCAATGCGGAGGATCGCACGTCGAGGTTCGAGAATTCGGGGAACGTGGTCGAGGGCTCGAAGAGCGTCGTGTAGATGGGTGCGGCGGGGAAAGCGCGAGCCATTGCCAGCACGACCTTTTCGGCACCGCCGCGCTGGGTCAAGTAGTCGTGGGCAATGGCGACTCGGGGCCTGGTGCCTTCGGTCATGCGTCCACCTGGCAGTACATGATCGAAGGAAGCTGCGACACAACACTATTCGTACTCATCAGTTACCTATCGTGTCGAACCGTACTCGAATGGAGCGAGAGACATCTCGAGCACCGATCGCGTTCGAGCGTGCGGCACTGCACGACGGAACCGTGGACAAATCGGCGTCCCCCGACGAGACATGCGAACAACGGACGTGATCCTGCCACGAAAAGTCATTCGTTCGCTGTATATGAATATCCGCTCACGCGACAAATAGATAGATCGAAGTGAGGTTCTTCACAACGCGAATTAATCCATCCGCCCGTCGAAACCGTACCTTCGCCCAGAGTTAACGCGTCCGCAATGAAAACGCCGAGAAAGGGCTTTCGGAACGTAGAAAAAGGGCTGAACGGTCTGTGAATTATCGAATAGCTATTTCAGAATTCAACGGGTGACAGTGGTCCCCACGAAAGGGGCCCAGGTGATCGCGCCGTACTGGAACGTGACGCGAACGCCGCCGCCGTATTGCGGGATTTCGTCGCTTGTGGCCGGGCCGAGGGTGGGATCCCAGGCGCTGAAGATGCCACCGCCGATGTTGTGTGTGCCGCCGATGGCGGTGGAGAACACACGAAGGCCGTAGGGGCTGTCGAAGTCCTGGTAGGTGCCGTTGAACGGTGTGGAGGGCAGGAAGCCGGTGTACCGGATGGCCTCCGCTACCGCGCGGGGTACGCCGACGAACCCGGTGGGCATCTCGTAGAGCACGGCGTCCTGGCGATACTGGGCCCATGTGTCGCGAACGGGGAACACCGGACCGAGGACGGCCCCGAAGTTGTTGGGAGCGGCCGCGAAGCGGTTGTACTCCGCGGTCCGCGGAATGTTGTTCTGCAGCAGGTTCATCAACGCCCACAGCGCGGGTTTGGCCGACCAATCGGTGCGCAGTAGTCCGAACGTCATCTCCGGATCGTTGCTGCCCGTCTGCTGGTCCCGTAGCTGGTACAGGAAGATGGGGCCGGTGTACGGCAACTCGCGCCACTTGGTGACGAAGTCGGTGATCAGCGCGCTCTGCTGATCCTCCGACGCCACGGACGTCGGCACGCCGTACTCGGTTCCCCAGATCTTCTTCGCGCTGTCGCCGTTGGCCACCATCGTGGCGCGCATGTCCATGACCTGCCGGGCCGGGGAGTGTTCGACGTAAGGGCCTTCGGAGAACTTCAGAGAGTACTGATATGGGTGGTAGGAGAGCGCGTCGAAATAGCCTTTCGCGCCCGCCGTGTACATCTGCTTGGTGAAGTCGACAGGGTTGACCACTCCGTACGCCTGCTCGGCCGCACCCAGTACTCCGCCCACGACCGTCGCGGCCGAGTCGGCTGCTTTGATCTTGGGATATGCGGCTTTGAGCAGTTCGGTGTATCCGGCGGCGTCGGGTTGCGGTCCGTAGAACATCGACCCGTTCGGCTCGTTCCAGACCTCGTAATCGGCAACTTTGCCCTTGTACCTGGCGGCTACTTTTCCCGCGAATTCACCGAATGCGGCCGGTGAGGCCGGACGAGTGCTGATGGGTTGGTTCACCGGAGAGGTTGCCCACGCGGGGGTGTAGGCAATGATTCCCAGCATCGAGATATTGGCTGATCGCAGTTTGTTCACCACGCGGTCGACGGGTGCCCAGTTCAGCTGGCCCTGGGTGGGCTCGACGGTGGGCCACGGAATGGCGATGCGCATGGATTTCACGCCCATAGCGGTGACGAACTGGACGGTGGTGTCCAGTTCGGCATCGGTGGACCAGAGCAGGCCGCCGCCGTCCGAGATGCCGACACCGGGGGGCGTCGGTGCTGCATGGGCCGGCGCGTGCGCCGTGAATGTAAGGCCGACAGCGACGAGCATCGCTGTTGTCGCTGAAACCGCTATGCGAAATCCACCGCGAAAGTGAACCATCTCGACATTCTTTCCACCAGGGGGCCCGTGCCGACGTTCGACGGGCCGGTGCGGTGAATCATTGCATCAGACACAAAGATTTGTACAAATACCAATATTCATTCCATTTGTTATGAAACTGCTGGTCGCGCTTCCGCAGTGGAAACCAAGTTTTTCGTTTCGACAGCAGTGGGGTTGTCGGTAGACGGCTCGGTTTCGGAGGACTTTTCCCATGCGAAGACGAGAAATGCGTACATCACCGAAAACGCCATCGTGGTCGCCGGGATCGTCACGACGGGGAAGTCCAGTTGCAGAGCGACGACGGCGAAGCCGATCATCCCGCCGCCGTAGAAGCCGTACTCCCACTGCCGAGCCCGCAACAGTTTGTATCCGACCACTGCTATTACGACGAGTATCGCGACGAACGCGATCCCGGCTACCAGCCCGCCGCGGTAGATGGTCAGCAATGGGGTGTTGGCCACGTAGTTCACCTCGAAAGCGACCGTGGGGTCTTTGAATTCCGCACGGCCCCAGCCCAGTCCGAACATCCAGTGACCCTGCATATGACCGGGGAATTCCACCAGGGCATCGCCGCGTGCACTCGAGCCGGCGTCCCCGCTGCCGAAGGACGAGAAGACGCGATTACGCACGCTCGGTACAGCGAGGGCTCCGACGAAAGAGGCGGCGAATGCGCCGACGATGGCGAGCCGTTCACGAGCACGCAGCTGTTGGAACGCCAACATCAGCAGTACGCCGAACACCACGGAGAACAGTGCTGCGCGCGAGAGCGTCATGACGATCGACAGGAACAGCAGTGCGGCAAGCATTGTGCGCAGGTAACCGCGTAGCAGCAGTACGCACAGCATCAGGGCCAGGACGAACCCGATGCCGGCGGCGTTGGGGTCGATGTACGTCCCGGCCAGGCGAACGGTGGTCGCTCCGGTGGGGCTGTAGACGAACCGAGTGCTTTCTTCTTCGCTGCCGTAGCCGAAGACCGACAGGTATCGAATCAACTTTCCGGCCGGATCGGCGACGAAGATCAACAGAGCGAAAGCGGCTGCGGCCGAGGCTGCGTAGACATAAATTCTGCCGAACAGCGCAAGCTCGTCGCGTTCCAAGCGCAGCAAACAGACGACGACCAATGTGGATACGAGCCATTGTCCGAATTCGACGTAGTCGACCAGTGCGCCACTCGTGGCGAACAACGACAATGCGGATAGGACGAGCAATGCGATCATCGGCATTTCCGGCCACGTGATGCGGCTCACTGCTGTGCGGTGAATCACAGTGGCGATGATGACCGCAATTCCCAAGGCGAAAACTAACGGAGCATGAACGCCGGGAACATATCCGAACGGCAAGGCGCCGAGTGAAAAAGCAAGAGCACGAGTCAAATACAGCGGATGACGTAGGCCGATGTACGCTCCCACGGTCAGCACGACAAGGGCGAACGCGCCCAGTTTCGCTGGAGTTCCGCCGAGAATCATTGCGAATGTAACGAAGACGGGGACAACCACGATGGCCGCCGCTCCGACTCGTTGCGTGATGCTCATAGGGTCTGATGTTGTCACGCTTTCATCCACTCGCAACATGTACGCCGTGCCGAATCGTTCGCTGCGCTTTACTCTTTCCCCTTGACCGATGTCATTCGATAGGAGCACTCGTGGAGATTCGAGAGTACGGGCGCATTCTTCGCGCGGGTTGGTGGATCGTCGCGCTCGCGATGGTCGTCGGCATCGTCGGAGGCTGGGCCTACACGTTCTTCACGACGCCGCAGTACCAAGCCTGCGCTCGTCTGTTCGTCACCACCGAAGGTGGCAGCTCGGTCGGCGAGGCCTACCAGAACAACCTGTTCTCACAGGAACGCGTCACCTCCTACGCCGGATTGGCAACCAGCACACAGGTTGCCCAGCGCGCGGTGAACCAGTTGCAGTTGGACATGTCTGCGGACGAACTGCGTTCACGGGTCACCGCCACCCCCATCGACAAGACGGTGTTGCTCGATCTCTGCGCCACCGACGAAGACCCTGCGGTCGCTCAGGTCTTGACCAACGCGGTCGCCGGTCAGCTGACTCAGCTGGTGCAGGAACTCGAAACCTCCCAGCGCGGCGGTAGCCCGGCCGCAGGAGCCACCATCGTCGATCAAGGCGACGTTCCGGCCGCACCGACAGGGATGGGACTGACGACCGTCCTCGGGCTCGGTGCCGCGATCGGCCTCGTCGTCGGTCTTGCCCTCGCGTTGCTCCGGGGACTGCTGGACCGTTCTGTTCGGGATCGATCGCGCGCGGAGGAGATTTCGGGCCGCTCCGTGCTCGGCGGGCTCCCGGTCGACGCGACGCGTCCGAGGGCAGCAGTGGCATCGATGATCAAGATGGGCGAGCCACTGCGCGCGTTGCGCACCAACATTCGCTTCCTCGGCGGTGGGTCGCCGCCCCGCGTCATCACCATCACCAGCCCGTCCGCGGCCGAAGGCCGCACCAGCACGGCCATCGATCTGGCGGCAATTCTCGCCGAAGCAGGGCACCGGGTACTGCTCGTCGGCGGAGATCTCCGCAGCGCAGCTCTAGGAACTCGCCTGGGCGTCGAGCAGCACAGCGGACTTTCCACGGTGCTCTCCGGTGAGCACGGCATCGAGGACGCCGTCGTGCACGATGGGTTCGACGGTGTATCGGTACTGCCCTCGGGCCCCGTACCACCCAACCCGAGCGAACTGCTCGGATCGGACCGTGCCCACGAGCTGCTCGAGGAACTGCGCGGCGACTACCGCTACGTCATCATCGACACCCCGCCCCTGCTCGAGGTCACCGACGGTGCGATTCTCACTGCATTGGCAGACGGCACTGTGGTTCTCGCACGTACCGGTCGAACGACGCGTGAGAAGCTGCGCCGCGCGATCAAGGTGCTCGACGGTGTCAGCGGCACCGTGTTGGGCGTCGTGACCACGTTCGAGCCGTCTGCCCGACGCCTCCTCGGTGGCACGTCCTCTTCGCCCCGAGAATCTTCGGTAAAGCCCTCTACCACAACAGCTTCCACGGTAGCTCCCTCGGTGCCCTTTCATCCCGTGGAAACCCGGCCCACGCCGGCGACGAGCGACACTGCGAGCTCCTCGGCGAGCAGAGGATAGCTTCGATGTCAGGTAGGTTCGCCGCCCAGGTCGGCCTTGTGCTGACCGTCGCGGCAGTGTTGGTCTCCTGTTCGCAGAATGCACCGGTGGTCATCCCTGCCGGCGCACCGACGGCTCCGGTCACGGCGTCCGCAACGGCGTCGGAGCCACCTCCTCCGTCGAATTTCGGTGGGACGGATCCGGGTTCGCTGATTTCCGCCGAACCGATAGAGGACATCGCTGTCGACATCACCGAGCTCGGTGCTTCCGCTACCCGGGTGGTGTATCGGTCGACATCCGGTGTCACCGGTCAACCGACGGAGGTGTCGGGAACCATCGTCGTTCCCGCCGGCATCGCGCCCGAGGGTGGTTGGCCGATCGTGTCGTTCGGGCACGGCACTACAGGAGTGCTGAACGCCTGCGGCCCGTCGCTGTACGCGAACCTGCTCGGCAATGCTCCTATCGTGGCCGCTCTGGCACTGAACGGTTTCGCGGTGGCGATGACCGACTATCAGGGTCTCGGGCTGGAGGGGTCCTATCATCCCTACCTCGACTCGAAGACATTCGGCTACAACATGATCGATGCCGTGCGCGCGGCCAGGAACTTCATGCCGACTCTGAGTAACCGGTGGTCGGCATATGGGGTCTCGCTCGGTGGCATGGCAGCCTGGGCAGCAAGTGACCGCAATGCCGAATACGGGGGCGGGCTCGAGCTGGTCGGTACGGCCGCAATGGTTCCGGTCTCGGATATGGCCGGCTTGGCCGATGCGGCTGCGAACGAGACGCTCACTCGTGCGCAGTACCCCCTGCTGATGTACGCGTTGCATTCGCTGGCCATCTCGCACCCTGAGATGAATCTGGACGACTACCGGTCCGGTCTCGCGCGGGAACGGTGGGACGACCTCCTCCAATGCGTCCCACCGGGGTCACTGGACGTACCCGAGTTGCAGACACAGCTCGAGCCCTCGGATCTGAAGCCGGCCAGCCAGGAGGCGACGGATCGTCTGCGCGGCTACCTCGCGGACATGGCTCTACCGCAACAGCGATCGACCACACCGTTGCTGGTCATGTACGGAAGCAAAGATGATCTCATCCTCGAACCGTGGACCGAGAAGGCGTTGCAACGCGCGTGTGACTCCGGAGACGTCGTCGAATACGAGCTGCACGAGGGCGAGGGCCACGGCAACCTGGACAGCAGTCGGTCGTTGCCGTGGGTCAAGGGCATGTTCGCCGGCCAACGGCCCGTCAACACATGTGAGCAGAAGCGATGATCGCGCCCGCCGGTGTGCCGACCTTGAAGGACTACGGCCGTTTTCTGTTGTCCGGCTGGGCTTTCATCCTGGCAGCGGCGGTACTGTCGGCGGGTGTCGCGTGGTTGGCTACATCGTTCGTGGAGCCGACGTACACGGCGGCGTCGCGAGTCTTCGTCACTGCGCCCGGTCCGCCGTCGCCCAAGAATTCGCTGGACGGTAACCGCGGATCTCTGGTTCGCGTCGAGTCGTACGTTCAACTTGCGACCGGCGAGCAGGTGTTGCGACGGGTGATTGCGTCCGAGAATCTGCCGATCGAGCCTACCGAGCTGAAGAAGGACATCACTGTTCTGCCGAGTCCCGGATCGGCACTGATCGAGATCTCGGTGGCGAACGCCGATGCCGTACGAGCCCGCGATATTGCCAATTCGGTTGCGGTGCAACTGGTGAAGCTGGCCGGGGAGATCGATCTGGGGGCGGACGGGCCGGTGTCCGTGCTGACTGTCGTGGACGCAGCCACCACCCCTATCTCGCCTACCGGTCCCGTGCGCACGAGCAACGCGATGCTGGGCGGCGTCATGGGGATCGTTCTGGGCAGCGTGCTCGTTCTTGCGCGGGGGATTTCGCGGGATTCGATCGATCATCGCGATCAGGTCGAACACTTGCTCGGGTACGTCACAGGGGAGAAGCAAAGCATGGGGGAGAAGCGATGACCTACAGGCGAACGGTGTTGCGCACAGCGGCAATGGCCGGCGCAGTGGCGCTGGCGTTGGTGATGGCGGGGTGCTCGTCCGACGATGCGCCGGTGGATCCACAATCCGTCGCAGTCGGGGCCACGCTGTCGGCCGATTACAGCGACGACGGTCCGGGTTCCCTGGACAGTGCGGAGGAGTTGCTCACCATCGATCGACGCCTCAGCGGAATTTCCTCCATCGCGGCGCGGGTGGTGTACACCTCGACGTCCGGAGTGGACGGGTCCGAGCAACGAATATCGGGCACCGTATTCGCCCCGGAAGGCGTAGCACCGGAGGGGGGTTGGCCGATCATTGCCTACGGCCACGGCACCACGGGAGTACTCGAGGATTGCGGTCCGTCGACCGATCCGGAGCTGCTCGGCAGCTCGCAGATCGTCGCGGCCCTGGTGCGCACCGGGCATGTGGTTGCGGTCTCGGACTATCAGGGACTCGGCCTGGACGGCACTTATCACCCGTATCTCGATGCACGGACCGTCGGGAACAACCTGATCGATTCGGTACGTGCCGCTCGCAAGTTGGTGCCGAACACCTCGACCCGATGGGCTTCGTTCGGTGGATCCCAGGGCGGTCAGGCCGCCTGGGCAGCAAACGAATTGGCCAAGACCTACGGCGCGGGTCTTGAGATGGTCGGGTCGGTCAGCCTGGTTCCCGCAGCGGACATCACCGGTTTGGCTGCCGCGGCCGCGAGCGGCACACTCACCGCGGACCAGAAGCCGCTGCTGCAGTGGGTTCTGGTGGGCTTGGCTCAGGCTCACCCCGAGCTGAACCTCGACGACTACCGCAGGGGCATCGTCGCCGAGCGGTGGGACGAGTTGTCGGCATGTGGCGGCGTCCTCGCGGCCGACCGTACGTCCCTGGCGGCGCAGATCAGCGACGACGATCTTCGCCCGGCAACTCCCGAGGCAACCGCCACGCTCGAGGGCTATCTGAAGGAGATGAGCCTGCCCAAGTCGCCTGCGTCGGCTCCGATGTTGGTGATCTACGGCGGCAAGGACACGTTGATCTCACAACCGTGGACGGATGCGGCGATCGCCGCCGGCTGCGGTAACGGTGACAGCATTCAGTATGTCCTTCAACCGAATTCCGGTCACGCAGACATCGACGGTGCTGCTGCGTTCGGATGGCTCGACGACCGGTTCGCCGGCACCGAGGCCATCAGCTTCTGCCCACCTCCGGCTCCGGTTTCCTGACCTTTCGAGAAGGCAGTCATGACAGCAACTCCAGACAGCACCGCGGCCGCAGCAACTGCACCCGCGCCTCCGGTGAGCAGCGAGTCCAAGCGGCCCGCTCGTATTCTCGGCCTCGACGGGCCACGCGGCTTCGCGTGCCTGTGTGTGCTCGCCGTACACGTCGGCGGTCACTACTCGCCGCAGACCGTCCTCACGTACAAGCTCGGGCTACTCGGTCAGGGACTCATTTTCTTCTTCGCACTGTCGGGGTTCCTCATCTTCCTGCCGATGGTGCGAAAGTTGTTCGCCGGTAAACCGATGCCGAACAATGTCAGTTACGCCATGCACCGCCTGCTACGGGTGTTTCCGGCGTACCTGTTCATCTTCCTGTTCGCCAACTTCGTCATGCGTGCAGTCTTCGTGGAGAACGCAGCTGTCGCAGAACAACATTTCACCGACAACGGCCTGGGCATCCTGTCCGATCCGTTGACGCTGCTCGCCAACCTCACACTGGTGCACTCGTACATACCGAGCATGCTGCAAACCGGGATCAACCCATCGTGGTCGCTGTCGTTGGAGTTCGCGTTCTACATCGCGCTTCCGCTGCTGACGGGAATCGCGTTCTATCTGCGTAAACGTACGTCCATCTCGGCCCCGGTGCTGGCGATGATCCCGGTGGTGATCATGTTCGTCATCGGGCTGACCGGAAAGCTCTACACCGCCTCGCTGGTGGGGCCGTCGGGCATCACCGATCCGAAACTGTTGGATTGGGGACCCAACGAGATCGCGGTGCTGAGCCGTAGCTTCTGGTCGTTGGCCGACAACTTCACGTACGGAATGCTTGCAGCCGTGGTGTTCGTCGCCATCGACAACGGAATCATGAAAGGTGCCATCGCAACCAAGATGCGGTGGTGGACGGGATTGGCAATGATTCCGACGGCGGCGATCTCACTGAAGCTGATCGACGACAACTCTCGCTGGCAGAGCTCCACCGTCGCCTTCGGTTCGGCCCTACTCATTTTGTTCATCATCGTTCCACTGGCGCGAGGCGAGAAGTCGTCGCTCGCCGAACGGGCCGATTGGGCACCGCTGAGCTACGTGGGCATGATCTCGCTCAGCGTGTACCTGTGGCACTTCCCCGTCCTGATCATGGTGGGTCGCTTCGGTTGGATGGCCGGTGACAGCCCGTTGGGCATGCTCCGCAACTTCATTGTGGTGGGAGCGATCAGCATCCTGTTCGGCTCGCTGACCTACCGGTTCATCGAAAAGCCTGCGCTGACCTACGCCCGTAGATTCAAGGCCAGCAAGTAGTTCCATGCGTAGGCATCGAGCGCTCACAGCCCTGCTGTTGCTGCCAGTGCTGGCCGGCTGCACCGCCGTCGTGCCGATCGGTGCGGACGTGCAGCGCGGCGTCGCGGCGGCGGTGCGGGGTGCGGACCCCGAGTCGATGGTGATTGCCGACCCGGGGACCGGAAGCGGATCCATCGTCAGTGCCGAGACCATGCCCAATCTGCCGATCCAGGTGCGACTTTCGGGTGTGAACGCCGCGCGGGTGGTGTATCGGTCGGTGCAGCCAGGGGTCGGTGAGCGCGAGGTGTCGGGAAGCGTCTTCACTCCGGAAGGAGATGCTCCTGACGGCGGCTGGCCGATCATCTCCTACGCTCACGGAACCACGGGCATAGAGCAAGCCTGTGCGCCGTCGGAATCCAGCTCGCTACTCGGTGCGTCGGCGCTCGTACAGGGCTACACCACAGCGGGATTCGCGGTGGCCATCACCGACTACGAGGGACTGGGACACCCCGGCAATCACGCGTACCTGGACAACATCACGGCCGGCTACGACGTCATCGATGCCGTCCGGGCCCTGCGCACCGTCTTCCCCGACGCGGGTACCCGGTGGGCTGCGTTCGGTGGTTCGCAGGGCGGCGGCGCAGCATGGGCAGCGAACGAAGTCGCCGGCTCCTACGCCCCCGAGTTGAATCTGGTCGGTGCGGTGGCGCTGGCTCCGGGTGCGAACATGGTCGGCTTGGTGGACAAGGCCATCGCGGGGACGCTGACCGTGGATCAGGGTCCGCTGCTGCAATGGGTACTCGAGTCGTTGTCGCGACGTGATCCTGCTCTGAATCTCGACGACTACCGCAGCGGCAACGCCGCGCAGGACTGGGCTGCCCTCACCGGGTGTACCCCGGACAAGGCCGGCGCCCGCGACGACGCGGTGAAACGCCTCGGCAACAGAGACTTTGCGCCCAAGTCCGATGATGCTGCGTCGGCACTGCGCAAGGCGTTGACGGCGATGGCCGTGCCCACGGGGCCGGCGTCGGCACCGATGCTGGTGGCCTACGGCGACGCCGACACCTTTATCGACGCGGCGTGGACGGACGCGGCACTCGAGCGCGCCTGCGCGTTCGGAGACGTAATCACCATCGACAGGCAGGCCGGGCGGGGGCACGGAGACGTCAACGGCGACGCCGTCAATCAGTGGATAGGTGATCGATTCGCCGGGACACCGGCGCAGAACGATTGCGAGTGAGGGGGATGGCATGGGGATGCGCAAAGATGTGATGGTCCGAGCAAAAGATGTCGTGAAACGGCGTTTGGGACGGGGTATCTCGGTAGTCGGCTTCGACGAGCCTTACTTGGTGGTGGCTGTGCTGGGGCAGTCAAATGCACATGGCGCAGGCGTTGGGTTGGACAGGTCGGGTCTCGACGCTCCGCATCCTCGGGTCCATCAGTGGGCGGCGTCGGGGCGGTCGAAGAACACCATCGTGGCGGGCAGCAATCCGCTGTTTCACGAGGTTCCCTCCAAAGCAGTGGGGTTCGGCCCGACGTTCGCAGCGCACCTGGCGGATACGACGGGAAAGCCGGTGTTGCTCGTCCCGTATGCGCGCGGAGACTCGGGTTTTGCGCGCATTCATGGCATCTCGTGGGATCCGGCCGATACCGAGGCGCGCGTCAACTTGTTCTGGGATGCCATGCAGCGCATCGGAACCGGCATGGCGACCACGCCCGGCAACAAGCTCGCTGCGGTGCTGTGGCATCAGGGCGAGAGTGATGTGCCCTTGCTGACCGGGCCGGTGTACGCCGAGAAGCTCGACTCCCTCATCGACGCGCTGCGTGCAGAATTCGGTGATGTGCCGTTCGTTCTGGGGCAGATGGTGCCGGACGAGATCGAATCAGGGGAGCCCAATTACGCCGTCATCGACGCGGTGCATGCCGACACACCACACCGACGAGCGAATGTTGCGTACGTGCCGGGTCCGAGGGGCCTGTACAACAGCGAGACCGAGAAGATTCACTACAGCGGTGCAGGGCAACGGGAATTGGGGCAGCGAATGTGGATGGCCTTCGTCGGCCTGTCATCGCGTATCCAGTAGCTGTAGTCCACGATGTGCTCCGATCGTCACTTTTTGTGGCGCAGGGTCGAGACGATGCTGTCGATGTCACCGGGTGCCAGGGCTCCGTCGATTTTTTGGTCGGTCTGCACCATGAACACGGCGACGGTTGCATTCGAGTAGCCCTGTGTTGCCACCACATCGAAGGTGGCTTCGGTGGGGTCGCAGGCGAACTTCTGTGCAAGGTTGCGCGCGTAAACCGAGTAGCGAACAGCAGGTGCCCCGTCGATCGCGAACTCTGTCGGTTCTGAATAAGCGATCTGTACAGCATCGTTCGGCTCGTCCCGGAAGATGCTCTCGGCCAGTCGGCTTACCTCGAATGCCGCAGTGGCCACATTGATTCCGTTACGACCGGTTATGCCCGTGATTGCTTTGCGGGCTCCGTCTCGATGCTCAGGGCAGTAGTCGTAGCCGTGCATGGCGATGCCTCCGAACGTGACCGACCCTGTGTCGCTCTCCCAGCCCGCAACAGCCTGGGAGCCGTCTCGCCAATCACCGGGCACCGTATAGCTGATGCCGTACTTGGTATCGATGGGGATGGGGTCACCCTCGGGCACGACGTTCTGGGGAGGCGGAAACTCCATCGAGGGAAATTCGGGTGGCGGTTTCGGCCGGGTGGACGTTGCCGTCGAGGAACTGGTTGCCGCTGGGCTCGTAACCTGAGTCGTAGTGGTGGCCGGAAACGCTGCGCCTTGGTGCTCACCGGGCGCTTGCGGCCCGAGCTTGGGTAGCACGAGTCCGACGAACACGAGCAGTCCCAGCAACCCCGCCACGCGCAACAGGCGCACCTTCAGACTCACGACGCTCCCCCCGAAGTTGCCACACGGTAGCACCCTGGTGTCGGTCCTACGTTCGACCGACACCGCTTGACATCGAGTGTCGATGTGTTGCTTAGTGGTGCCCGGGAGTGGGGCGGAATGGGGAATTCGGCGCTGCCGGAAATGCAGTGGACGCCTCGGGTTAATGCGCTCGAAACATGTAACGACCTGCGGCGCAATGTCGATCACACTATCGTTACCACGAGTCACGTTCAGTAAGAATGAGCAGACAGTAGGACGGGGAGGCACGGTGCTGTGTCGGTCGCGGGAGTTCGACAGGGCACACGTACCGAGGGGGAATCAATGTCGGTGAGCGATGTGAATACAACAGATTCGGTAGTTTCCCGGCGCGACGCGAGGAGGATGCGACGGGTGGCGTCGCGTCGCGTATGGGAAGCGCACTACACCGAGGGTCTACGGGTAACCGACACTCTCGTTGTTCTCGGTGCCGTCACGGTCGCTCAGATCATTCGGTTCGGCGATATCGATTTTCGAGAGCCGATGGCCATCATGAGCTATTTCGGCGTATCGACCGTACTGGCGGTTCTGTGGCTGGCGTTCCTCGCCATTTTCCGCAGCCGTTCCCCACGGGTGATCGGCAACGGTTCGGAGGAGTATCGACGCATCGTCTCGGCCACGTTCCGCTTGTTCGGCACAATCGCCATTCTCTCGCTGCTGTTCCGCTTCGACATTGCTCGTTTGTATCTCGCCATCGCGCTACCCGTCGGAATGATCGGCCTACTGCTGAGTCGGTGGATGTGGCGCAAGGTTGTCGCCCGCAAGCGCGCGAGTGGCGGCTATCAGACCTCGGTTCTCATCGTCGGCAGCCGTAGTTCGGCACTGTCGATGGCCAGGTCATTCGAGCGTTCACCCGAAGCCGGCTACAGCGTCGTCGGAATCTGCCTCCCCAACTACGAGCCCGGCAATGACACGTCCTTCACCATCGACGGCGTCGAGATCCCCGTGTTGGGGGACGAGCACAGTGTTGTCGAGGCCATCGAAACCTCCGGAGCAGACACTGTGGCGGTGACGGCCACCGAGCACATCGGCCACCACGGCCTGCGAAAGATGGTGTGGGACCTAGAGAAGAAGAAGGTGGACCTCGTCGTGTCGCCTGGGGTTATGGACGTGGCAGGCCCGCGCCTGGTGATGCGGCCGGTGGCGAACTTCCCGCTGATCCATGTCGAGAAGCCTCAATACAACGGGGCGAAGCGGTTCGGCAAGACGGCATTCGACTTCGTGTTCGCCGCATCCGTACTCCTGCTGATCTCACCGATCCTCATCGCGCTCGCGGTGATCATCAAGCTCACCAGCAAGGGCTCGATCTTCTACCATTCCGAGCGAATGGGTATCGACGGCAAGCCATTCCAGATGATCAAGTTCCGCAGCATGGTGCAGGACGCAGACAAGCGTGTCCAGGAACTAGCCGCGCTCAACGAGGGCGCGGGCGGCGTGTTGTTCAAGATGCGCGACGACCCACGGGTGACCCGTGTCGGCAAAGTTATGCGCAAGTTCAGCCTCGACGAGCTGCCCCAGTTCGTCAACGTGCTCAAGCGCGAGATGAGTGTGGTCGGTCCGCGGCCGCCATTGCGCAGTGAAGTGGAAACCTACGACGGCGAGGTGCGACGCCGGTTGCTCGTCAAGCCGGGTATCACCGGGTTGTGGCAGGTGAGCGGCCGATCCGATCTGTCGTGGGAGGAAAGCGTTCGCCTCGATCTTTCGTACGTGGAGAACTGGTCCATGACGGGGGATCTACTCATCGTCGCCAAGACCGCAGTGGCCGTCTTCAAGAGCGAAGGCGCGTACTGACGTCGGCGTCCGTCAGGCCTTGCTTACCCTGCAGGCGGTCGGTTTTGTTCGTATCATGTTGTGATGTCGACTATTTCCGAGAATGGATTCGGTACTACCATGGCGCAGAATTCATTTCATGATTTCTTGTCCGACCGAGTAGACCAGATTGCACGCGTGCATCTAAATAGGTCGACGTCACTGCACGCAGTGATCTCGGACAGTGTGGACGGCTACACCTCGGCGTTCGCCGAATATCACGGCACCGAGGCCCCGTTGGACCTGCTCGCTCCGGAAGTGCGCACCGAACTCAGTGATTTCATCCATCGCTGCGCCGAGGCCGTCGAGGAACCCGAGAACCCGCAGTTTCCCGTTCGTCGCTGAGATCCTCGCTGTTTGGCCGACTGCTCGAGGGGTAACTCCCTGATGCTCATGTGCAGTTAAGCCCGGCTTATCCGGTCGTTTGCCTCGAGCACTCAGTGTCGTACCGATACTGCGGCTCCGTCGTGGTTGCGGTCGAAACCAAGGAGATTGCCGGCGTATGCGCATCACAGTGTTCGGAACCGGGTACCTCGGTGCCACCCATGCGGCGTGCATGGCGGAGCTAGGGCACGACGTACTCGGCGTCGACGTGGACGAGGCGAAACTGCGCAAGCTCGAGGCCGGCCAAGTTCCCTTCTGGGAACCGGGACTCGCAGAGGTGTTACAGCGGAACATCGCGGCCGGCCGACTTCGCTTCACTTCTTCGTACCAGGAGGCGGCGGATTTCGCCGAGGTCCACTTCCTGGGTGTTGGTACTCCTCAGAAGAGGGGCGAGTACGCGGCGGACATGAAGTATGTCGATTCGGTCATCGAGACACTGGCTCCGCTGCTGACCAGGCCAGCAGTCATCTTCGGCAAGTCGACGGTGCCGGTGGGCACCGCCGAACGGCTCGGCCGGATGGCGCGCGAGCTCGCTCCTACAGGCGTCGATGTCGAAGTGGCTTGGAACCCTGAGTTCCTCCGCGAGGGCTATGCCGTCAAAGACACTCTGCGGCCCGATCGGCTCGTACTTGGTGTTGATCGCGACCGGCCAGGACGTGCGGAGCGACTCGCCCGCGAGGTCTACGCGCAGCTGCTCGACGAAAAGATCCCGTTCCTGGTCACCGATCTGGCGACCGCCGAGCTGGTCAAGGCATCCGCCAACGCGTTCCTGGCCACCAAGATCTCGTTCATCAACGCCATCGCCGAGGTGTGTGAAGCTGCTGGTGCAGACGTCACCGTGCTGGCCGACGCCATCGGCCATGACGAGCGAATCGGCCGCAAGTTCCTCAATGCCGGCATCGGCTTCGGCGGTGGCTGCCTACCCAAAGACATCAGAGCCTTCATGGCCAGGGCGGGCGAACTCGGTGCCGATCAGGCTCTGACGTTCCTGCGCGAGGTGGACAACATCAACATGCGACGCCGTACCCGCATGGTCGAGCTGGCCCGCGAGGCCTGCGGGTCGTTGCTCGGTGCCCGCGTCGCAGTGCTCGGCGCTGCTTTCAAGCCCGATTCCGACGATGTGCGTGACTCCCCGGCGTTGAACGTGGCCGGGCAGATACAGCTGCAAGGTGCTGCGGTGAACGTGTACGACCCCAAGGCGATGGAGAACTCGCGAGCATTGTTCCCCACTCTGACCTACAGCAACTCCGCGCTGGAAGCGTGTGGGGGCGCTGACGTGGTGCTGGTGCTGACGGAGTGGAAAGAGTTCAAGGCGCTCGCTCCGAAGGACCTCGAGGGCGCAGTGCGCAGCAAGACTCTGATCGACGGCCGCAACTGCCTGGACCCGGAGCAGTGGCGTGCGGCGGGGTGGAACTACCGCGGTCTCGGCCGTCCCTGACTCGACGCACAAACCCGAGCACAATATTCATTCATTGGAATGAATTTGTCGCCCTCGCTTCTTTAGTTACGCCTACTTGCCAATTCGATTTTTTGGGACCGCTGATGTAAGCGGATTCCGGGTTTCGTCCCACGCGTACTGCGCGGGGGTTTGTTCGGCACCCTTATGGCGGGAGCAAGGCTGTCGATCGGACAATAACCAGTGCAACATCCTGTGATTCCTCACATTGTCGTGCGGATTGCGCTCGTGTGTAACGTTTCCCGGCCGAAAGCCGGTTAACACCAGTGGGTTCTTACCGTACGTATCGCCTTGTCAGCGGTGGTGTGGTAAACCGAACACCTGTTGTTATTGAGTTGTGATCTGAATCGCTCGCGTGGTGCATTTGATTGCTCCGTGGGACTATTCCAATTCGATACCAGTTGCAATCCGGATTGGTTCGAACCGAACTTGCGCGTTCACCTCCGGTGCGCGCTGTAGTGCAGAGGAGGGGAGCACGTGGCATCTGTCGGGGCTGCACAGCGCTCTCTATGGGGATACCCGCGTCGCCAGGGCGGTGTGGCAACCCGCGCGTTGACTTCGCGTCACGTGTGGGAACGGCAATACATCAGGCGGCTGCGGGCAACCGACGTTGTCGTAGTCGTTCTGTCGGTCGCTCTGGCTCAGGTCGTACGCTTCGGAGACGGTGATGTCGCGACCACGGGTTCGCTCCCGATGTTGACATACACCGGGGTATCCATCGCACTTGCCGCCTTGTGGATCGCCTTCCTCGCCATCTTCCGCACTCGGTCGCCTCGCGTCATCGGAAGCGGTTCGGAGGAGTACCGCCGAATCGTGTCGGCGACCTTCCGCCTCTTCGGTGTGATCGCTATCGTGTCGTTGCTGTTTCGCATCGACTTCGCCCGCCTGTACTTGGCTATTGCATTGCCTGTCGGACTGCTCATGTTGCTGCTGAGTCGATGGCTCTGGCGCAAGGTCGTCACTCGTCTGCGGAGCAAGGGTGAATACAAAACTTCGGTCCTGATCGTGGGCAGCCGAACGGCCGCGGTTTCCATGGCCCAGTCCTTCGAGAAGTCCCCGGTCTCGGGTTACGCGGTGGTGGGTATATGCATGCCAGGCTACGAGGCTCCACGGGACGGGCTGGTTCACGTGGAAGGTACCGACATCCCGGTGCTGGGGGACGAGCACGACGTTCTGGATGCGATCGGCCTGTGCGGTGCCGACACTGTAGCGGTCACCGCAACCGAACACCTCGGCAACGCGGGCATCCGGAAAATGATCTGGGATCTGGAGAAGAAGGACGTCGATTTGGTGGTTGCGCCGGGGGTGGTCGATGTGGCCGGCCCGCGTCTGGTGATGCGGCCCGTCGCCGGGTTCCCGCTGATCCATGTCGAGAAGCCCCAGTACAACGGCGCGACGAGGTTCAGCAAGACGGCCTTCGACCTCACGTTCGCGGCGCTGGTGCTGGTTTTGATTTCACCGATCCTGATCGCAGTCGCCGTCGCTGTGAAGTCGACCAGCCGCGGACCGGTGTTCTACAAGTCCGAGCGAATGGGCATCGACGGCACGCCGTTCTCGATGATCAAGTTCCGCAGCATGACTGCCGATGCCGACAAGCAGGTTGCGCATCTCTTGGATCAGAACGAGGGAGCCGGCGGGGTCCTGTTCAAGATGCGTGAGGATCCGCGCGTGACGCCCGTGGGCAAAGTTCTACGGCGTTACAGCTTGGACGAGCTTCCTCAGTTCATAAACGTCCTGAAGCGCGAGATGAGTGTGGTGGGTCCGAGGCCGCCGTTACGCCGTGAGGTCGAGACTTACAACGGAGAGGTTCGTCGTCGACTGTTGGTCAAGCCAGGAGTCACTGGTCTGTGGCAGGTCAGTGGGAGATCCGATCTGTCGTGGGAAGAGACTGTCAGGCTTGATCTTTCCTATGTCGAGAACTGGTCGATGGTGGGAGATATGCTCATTGTCGCAAAGACGATGAGGGCGGTTGCCAGAAGCGATGGAGCCTACTGAATGGTTTCGCACAAAAGACGATCCGACCAATCAATGTAAAACCGCTAAACCGCAGTGTCAACTGAAAATCCATATCGCGTTGTCGCGGCGTGCGACACATGCAAATAGTAGAGAGCGAACTACGTGACAAAAATATACATCGCAGGAGCCGGTGGGATGCTCGGACAGGCTTTCAATTCAGTATTCGGAGCATCGGCCGATCTCAAATGTACCGACATTGACGTCAATGAGACCTGGTTGAGCAAAATGGACTTCCGCGACCTGGATGCCTACCGGAGAGATGTCGGCGATTTCAAACCGGATCTACTATTCCATCTTGGAGCATTCACGGACCTTGAGTACTGCGAGAAAAACGTTGTGGACACGTACGCGACTAATACGGTCTCCGTCGAAAACGCAGTCTATATAGCAAACAAGCTCGACATACCGATGCTTTACATCAGCACCGCCGGCATTTTTGACGGCGCTAAGGACCAGTACGATGACTGGGACGTTCCGAACCCTCTGGGACATTACGCCAGGTCTAAATATGCGGCCGAGGTCTATGTAACAAAGCATGCCCGGCGCTATATCGTCTGCCGGGCAGGCTGGATGATGGGTGGAGGACCGTCGAAGGACAAAAAATTCGTACAGAAGCTTATGTCACAGATCAAAGACGGTAAACGTGAACTCAACATCGTGACTGACAAAATGGGGACACCAACATACACGTTCGATTTTGCATATACTGTGCGCACGCTCTTTGACCAGGAGCTGTGGGGCCTGTACAACGCGGTATGTCAAGGAGTCACATCCAGACTTGAGGTAGCGAACGAGCTCGTTTCCGAACTGAATTTATCCGACAAGATTAAAATCAATGAAGTCACTTCCGACTTTTTTAGCGGAACATACTTCGCGCCGCGGCCGGAATCCGAGCGGCTCATTAACCGAAAGCTCGATATTCGCGGGATCACGACCATGCGGCCTTGGAAAGTTGGGCTCCATGAATACTTGCATGACTCGTACGGATCGTACCTGTGACGCGATCTCCAGCCGTCCTCAACTTGCTAGTTCGGGAAGCTAGCAGTGAAAGACAAATTCATGATTGGAGACCTGAATGAGGATCGCCGCCCTGGGCTTCCGAAGTATGCCTCCCAGTGATGGTAGTGCGGGGGCAGACAAATTCGCACTTGAGCTGCTAACCCGGCTGGCAAAGCACGGGCATACTGTGACGGCGTACACGCGCCTGTATCCAGGCGACGATGACTCAACACCGCATACATTCCGAGGTGTTCACGTGCACCCGATTCGCACGGTGAAAAAGTCAGGTTTCGACACATTGTTGCACTCAATGCGTGCAACATGGCACATTATCCGGAATGACACAGCAGATTTCGTTCATATTCAAAACGGAGGAAATAGCGTCTTTGCTATTCCACTCCGACTGATGGGAAAGAAGACGTTTTTAAGCCAAGACGGTCCAGATTGGGAACGACCAAAGTGGCCGTGGTATGCCAAACTGTACTTACGAGCATCTGCATGGCTGACCTCCCGTATTCATACTCAGGTCATATTCGACAACACGTTCGCGCAAGAGTTCTTTGAGCAGAAGTTCGGGAGGAAATACACCTTCATACCTTTCGGGGCAGACGTAGAGTACGACTCATCGGGGGAGCGAATCTTGAGTGACGTCGGGCTGGTGCCAGGGAAATACCTACTTTTTGTTGGCCGCTTCATTCCAGATAAGGGACTGCACTACCTTATTGAAGCGTTCAGAATGGTGAATACCGATATGAAGCTAGTTCTTGTTGGAGGTAGCCCAAACCCAGACTCGTACGAAGCTAAAATCAGAAATGCCGCAGATCCACGTGTTCTCTTTCCGGGATACGTATACGGGGCACAAGCCCATGCCCTGATGAAAAATTGCTACGCATATATTCAACCCTCCGATGTCGAAGGACTGTCGCCTGTGATTTTGGAAAGCAGTTTCTTGGGCGCACCAGTGATTTGTTCCGATATTGAGCAAAATGTCTTTATCCTGCGGCAGCACGGCATATATTTCAAAAAATCGAATGTCGAGGACCTCGCTGAGAGGATCGCTTGGTCAGTCACCAACCCTATCGAGATTGCGAAACTCGCCACGGAGGCGTACGAACACGTAAGTGACGTTTACAGTTGGTCCTCAGTTGTCGAGCAGCACATTGAAGTATTTCAGGGCCGAAGTGCCGCCAAGTCCAGGTCCGATTCCCGGTGAAATTAGAGGGATTCGAACAGTGTATGCAGGGCTGAGAACATCAACAGCAAGACCGAGGAAAACAGAGTCTGCCCACCGCTGCGGGAAGGCATAGCTGTGAGTAAAGGAACTACCAGATTGATACGTGAAGCGCTCCGCAGCGTGCTGATGAAGTTTCAGAGGTCACGAGTATGCGCATGGACCATTTTGATACCAGACATGATTATCGCCAAACTCATGATTGTGTTCCGGCTACGATCTGCCAACCCACAGGGCTGCGTAATTCTCGCTACGGCTGGTCGCGGCAATATCGGAGATCAGGCAATGCTTGAAGCCATGATTCGTCACACCGACGGGCCAATAAGAATAGTCATGAAGGACGCGGCGGATTTTTATCCAGTCGCTACACAAAAAGACGTTCGAATTTCAGTGCTCCCGAGTTTGACGGACGCCTATCCGTTTGAGCGAGTGGCAAACTCAATCAAGTTAGCTAAGTATCTGGCTGTTGCTCAGCGCTACATCGTTATCGGCGCTGATGTAATGGACGGTCTCTACTATCCGACAAGCTCGGTGTCGCGATTTAGCAGCCTCATAATGGCTAGGCTGCTTGGACTAGAAGCTCGACTGGTAGGATTTAGCTGGTCGAGTGAAGCGGAAAAGAGCTGTCTCACTGCGTATCGATATGCAATGAAGAACGGCGTAGAAGCTTACCCAAGAGACCCAGTATCGACCCGTCGGATCAAACAGCAAGGCACCGTGGTCAGTGGGCAGGCTGCTGACCTTGTCTTTTCGACCTTCGATGCCGAGAGCTCAGCGACGGTCATTGAAAGGATCGTTCGGTGCGTAAGTTCAACACGTCCAGTTGCGGTGGTCAACGTCAGTGGCTTACTCGGAGGTAGGATTAACCAGAGTATCGAATATTCGGGAATTCTTGACCATCTACAGTCACTGGGGTATTTCATAATTTTATTGCCTCACGTAATCCGCGAAGGCGACAATGATTTGCCTGAGCTACGAAAATTGTCGGAGGCTAGACCTGAACTTCAAGACGGGGCTTCTTCCGAAAAGTACTATCTTGTGTCGGAGGTGCTTAAGCCAGTAGATGTCAGGGCGATTTGTAAGCTGGCAGATGTGGTAATCACAGGGCGGATGCACCTTGCGATTATGGCGTTGTCTCAGGGCACCCCTGCGATCACACTCGGCTCTCAAGGCAAGGTAGAGGGTCTGTATGAACTTTTTGTACTGCCACAGCTCTGCGTCGAACCCGTCCAAGGGTTTGGAAAGCAGGTGGTCGAACTACTACGAACTGAAGACTTGCAGAGTTGTCAAGAAAAAATTTTAGACGCGCTGCCAATGGTCAGAATTTTGTCAGAGCGGAATTTTACGTAAGGCGATTGCGAAATTCTGGAAGGTTGGTGCAACAACATGGACGTATTTGCAACCGTTTTTGCGCTTACGATTGCGGCGATGGGAGTCGTCGCAGGGTGGATACATGGATGGCAAAAGGTTGCGATTTTTGCGGTCTTGATGGTATTTGCTGTTGTGCAACGGCCTGCATTCTACGTTCTGGGATTGCAAGAGGTCCGACACGTTGGAGCGGCTTACGGTGTTCCGCGTCTGATCCCCGCAGCACTGGTAATCCTGGCCATTGCTATATGTCTTCTCTTGGCTGGCAGGTATGGGGAGTTTCCCCGATTGTTCTTGCCCTTTATGCTTTACATACTGATTGGGTTAGCGATTGTGTGGAGCGGCTCGGCCGAACAATATTCGGGCGCACTTGCGTATCTAGTCGCAGTCTGTTCGTGGTGGGTGGGTCGGGTAATCGCCACAGAGTCGATCAGAGATTCGCGTCTTGACCGTACAATCTGTTCGGCAATCGTCTTTGTTGCCGTTATCCAGTCTGTGGTAAGCCTTGTCCAATTTGCTGGAATACCGATCCTCATCAGCAATATCGAGGAGGCCGCCGAACTAGGTGGAAGATCACAAGGCACGCTGGAGCATCCAGCAACGTTGGGCAAGATATTTCTACTGCTTTGCTTTATCGCTCTTCCGCTGACTAAGTCAGACGACAAGAAGACCAGGATATTAGCGTCGTATGCGTTTGCGCTCTCAACCATTCCTGTATTGCTAAGTCAAGGCAGAGCAAACATTGTAGGGTTGCTGATCCTAGCATTCGCTTTTTACGGCTTGACCTATAAGAGCCTAGGACGTCGGTTTGGATTCCTCGCGAAATTCGCGACTATATCCGTGGTGGGTCTAATATTTTTCCTAGGCATACGGGTCTTCGTAGAACGAAACGTCGCCGATCCGGCGGGGGGATCGCGCGAGCGCTTCTACGACGTCGCAATACGCCACCTTGATCAGTTCATGCCATTCGGCGGTGGGCCTAATAGCTATGTGACCTTAATGGGACCGTTCGACTCACTAACGGCCACCGGATGGCCCGTTCACAACTTTTTCCTTATGACAATGGTAGAAGTTGGGATAGTCGGGCTTATCCTTCTTATGGTGCCCGTGGCTCTCACTCTTCGGTATGCGTGGTCCGCGAGGTCCAGAGACACAACATCTGGCCTGTTTGCGTACAGCGTACTGCTCACCGTGCCTGCGCTGTACTATGTCGCAACATCCGGATGGGGTTTGGCGTTAGAGTTTGTAATGCCAATGTGGTTCTTTACGCTCGGCTATTGCGAGCGCAAGAGCCACAGTACTACTGAAGGAGGCCTAACACGACGTCCGCATGAAGGTCGTTCGGCTCGACTACCGGCTACCGTAACGCAGGGTGTCAGGTCACATGTCGAAGGAAATTCTCGACTTCGGTCGCGATAGAATGCCAAGTAGTGGATGCGGCATACTCAGACTGTTTGAGTCCAGAACCGATATGCTTTCCGTGCAACTCTCGAAGTGTACGGACTAGCTCTGACTCAAGGCGCTCAGCTCGCGCTCCTATCAATGTCACGCCCGGATTTCCTGCTTCCTCCTGCAAATCGCCGATAGTTGTCGCTAAAACCGGCTTTGAAAAAGCGTAAGCTATCTTAAGTACTCCGCTCGTGGTTCCTTCCAAGTACGGAATCAAGACCAGGTCTGCTGCCTCAAACCAAGTCGATACGTCTACAAAATCGACGTGTCCTACACTTAAGGTAACATTCGTCAAGCCCCTGGCAAGATCTAATGACTTTGATAGTTCTGTGCCGTCGTTATTAGTGGACTCACTGCCAGCAATGACAAAGTGGAATGAAGGGTCGTGCTCAAGAGACTTTGCGGCTCGTATTAATTCGACTAATCCCTTCCTGGTCTCAAGGTGGCCAAAAAAGAGCGAAACCAGCTTTGTTTCGTCATCTGGAATCCCCAGGGCTGCCCGTGAATCGACCATTGAGGCATCGCGGGTATTGAATATGTCGTAGACTCCGTGCGGAACTATTTTAATCTTCCTTTGTCGCATATCTTTCAACCGGTGACGTGCGTCCTCCGAGTGTGCAATCAGCGCATTTGCGGAGGAATAGTAGAATGTGCGCGCCGACCTGCTTCCCGGAACGGGGTAGTGCGGAAGGACATCGTGAACGACAATGCAGCATTTGATGCCTGCAGCCCGCAAGGTGCGCACGACGAGGGCGTCAACAAGAGTGAACTTTATCGTACTTTGAATGATTAACCAGTCCGGCTTTCGGGCAATTTCAAACCATATGAACTTGAGAATGTCTACGGGGTAGTTGCGTGAACGTCTAAAAATGCGCTGGGTCTCGTATCGGTCACTGTTGAAGTGCACCGGATGGTCTCGTGCGGTGACTAGAGTGCAATCGAGTCCATTTGCTGAGAGCGCACGTACTTGCGAGACGGAATAGTGTGCGAGGCCTGAGTCGCCAGTGAAAGAAAGTACGTGTACGCGCATCTCTAGTATGACCTATCTTGAGTGAGGCACGGCACTTCATCAGTGCTTCAGTTTGATGGATGCATGTTACTGTATCAGTCAGGCACCACATCTAGGATTCCTCGCGTAAGAATGGTGCGGTCAAATGAGCGGCAAGACCCGGTTAGCTGGTAGAGCGGCTTCGATGGTGGGCGGTTTTTCGCTTTCTGTCGTCGCTCTTGGCGTGAGTAGCCTAGTCGCGATACCCGTCGTGATTTCACAAGCGGGGCCTGCTGCCTGGGCGTCCGTTGCCGTTGGGCAAACTATTGGTTTGGTAGTCAGTATCCTTACCTTGCTGGGTTGGGGAGCAACTGGGCCGGCTGATGTAGCGCAAGCCCGAGGCAATGAGCGGGTACTTCTGTACTGTCGCTCAATGGTGGCACGTATCTGGACTTTGCCGCTCACAATACCTCTGGCCGTGGGGTCTGTGTTCTTACTTTCTCCTTCGCACTTCCTTGTATCGACCGTTGCTGCGCTATCGACGCTCGCGTTAGGCCTTACAGCAAGCTGGTATTTCATCGGTATGGGTGCCCCAAAAGGGCTATTAGTCTTTGACACCTTGCCTCGAGTGTCCGGCACATTGTTAGGTTGCGTTCTTATGTTGTTTGGTATGACGGTCTATGCGTTTGCCTTGATGCAGTTGAGCGGTGCTGTTGCGGCAGCAGTGGTTTCCTATCGCCACATTCGTAATTCGTCGGAGAATGAAACCCAACATATGTTGGTCGGAAATGGTTTGGCCTGGGGTCCCAGTACCCTACGCGCCGCCTTGCCGAGTCAAATTCCGGGGACGATTACTGCAATTTTTGGCTCGGTCTACATTTCCTCGCCACTACTTTTCGTGTCCGCTATAGTTCCGGGTGCCGCGTTTCAGTTTGCTCTTGTTGACAGAATCCGGCAGCAATCGTTTTCTGCGGTCGCGCCGTTCTTGCAGTCCATACAGGGTTGGGTTCCGAGGGCACCTGCGACGCTTTTGAATAAGAGGGTCGCGGTTGCTTCAGTCGCCGCTGTCTTGCTGGGATTGGCGGCAGCTTCCTGTTTTGCTATTTTCGCGCCGACAGTCGGACATTTGTTGGGAAACGGAGAGGTACAACTGGAGGTGGCACTGACCTTGCCGGTCGGGCTAGGTTTCGGCCTAAACATTATCTCGGCCTCGGTGGGAGTTGGTTGCTTGGTCCCTTTGGGTGGGAGGAAGCGGTTAGCTCAAAGCGCAGTTGTTGGAAGCGTTGTGGGTGGGCCTGCGTTGGCTTTTGGAGCATGGAGCGAGGGTGTTGTCGGTGCTGCTTGGGGGTCTGTCGCCGCCAGTGGTGCAGTAGTTATTTACCAATTTGCTTCGGTGGCTATCTTGTCAAGAGGTAGCAAGGATGCGGGTTAGGGCGAGGTTCGGAGGCTGTCCAAGTGCGTTCGTTGCCAATGTAACTTATAATTTTGATGCCGCCAGTGTTCAGTCTGCAGATGATGGAAGGTGCGTCGTGTCCGGTGTAAAGCAAATGATTTTCGGGCTTCTCGGTGATTCTTCGGTGAGAAAGCTCCGATACCAGGCTTCTAAGCTCAGGAACTTCCGAGAGTTTGCAACGGACGCGGGACGGTACGTAGGAGATTGCGCTGCAGAGGACCGCCTGGCTTATTCCGGGTTGTCCGGTCGTCACCTTGAGACCCAACTTATAAAGGACTACCACAGGGTTGAGAAAGGATTAGCATTAAAATCGCCGAAGCGTCCCTTTGGTCGTGATGTCGAGATGCGTCTTCGGGAGTTGGGATCTAATACGAGTGGGACCGA
This sequence comes from Rhodococcus sp. PSi06, assembly GCF_054960675.1. Lineage (NCBI taxonomy): Bacteria > Bacillati > Actinomycetota > Actinomycetes > Mycobacteriales > Nocardiaceae > Rhodococcus > Rhodococcus sp. PSi06. The sequence continues at coordinate 332,522 of NZ_JBHNYO010000001.1, read as the reverse complement.
TCTTCCAGTCGAGGTTTCTGAGTCGGTAGATCGATCGCTGGAAGCGTTGAAAACATGGAATATGGAAGGGACAGTTGCAGACGATGCTGCACCCACTTCGGATCCACGACCGCCCGATTCGGAAATCGACTTTGAGCGCTGGTTTTCGGCGCGGCATAGCGTAAGGGATTTCGATTGCAACGAGGCCGTGAGCGAGAAGTGTGTCGAGACGGCGATTCTTCGTGCTATGCGGACGCCTTCGGTCTGTAATAGGCAGCCTTGGAGGGTGCATGTTTACAGAGATCCATCGGATATCGGTGGTTTGCTACGTCTGCAGAATGGAAACGCTGGGTTTCGAGATTCAGTTCCTTTGCTTTTTATCGTTACAGTTGATCGAAGGCTTTTTTCTGGCGCTGGCGAGCGCAATCAGCGGTGGATTGACGGTGGACTGTTCTCGATGACTTTGGTATGGGCTTTGCATTCGCTTGGGATATCTTCCTGCATGTTGAACTGGTCTATGACGAATTCTGAATCAGATGGCCTTCGCGCGAAGGCGTCTATACCGGTGGAGGAGGATATTATTATGATGTTGGCGGCTGGGTACGCACGTGAGGGGCACCGGGTTGCGAGATCAAGTCGTCGGAGCCTGCATGAGGTGGCGATTCTGCATTGACCAGAGTGAATGTGGATTACTACTAGGATTCGTGGGGGTGCCATGCGTGTCATGATTGTGAGCAAATTCCTTCATCACGTTGGGGGGGTTGAGACTTACATTGATTGGCTCTGTCAAAAGCTGCCGCACGCTGGTGTGGAGATCGCTGTATTCGGAATGAGCGTCCCCGGTGGGGAGAAGCCTATGGACAGCCTTCCTGTGTCGCGTTTCGAGGCACCGGAACGTAGCTATCACGGGGGTGGGTTTCGTCTGATTCGTAGCGCCGCGACTTCAGTTTATTCAGTCGCAGCGGGTGCAGATTTCAAGCATGCTTTGCTTGAATTCAGGCCTGACATCGTGCACTTTCACAGTACTTGCTATCAACTTTCGTCGAGTTTAGCCCGCGTGGTTAAAGAGATGCGCATTCCGAGCGTGACGACGGCGCATGAGTACAAGTTTGTTTGTGCTAATCAGACATTATGGAACGACCGCCTGGGGTTGGCTTGTTCGGATTGCGTTTCTCGGCCACTTCTTAGTCGAATGTCTTCGATCGTCCGAAATAGGTGTGTGAAGAGCTCAGTTGGCGCAAGTGTTTTGGCTGCTCTTGAGAGTCCTGTGGCTGACTGGAACTGGGCGAGATCCGAGACGCTGGTCCTCGCTCCATCGAACTTTCTGAAGAAACTGGTCGAGGATTCTGCTGCTATCCGGCGTGATCCGATCTATCTCGATCTTCCGTGGGGTGAAGAGAGGCAGGTTCCTGAGCGGTCGAATTCGTTGGTTGCGGCTTATACGGGTCGATTAGCGCCGGAGAAGGGTGTGGGGACATTGCTGAAGGCTTGGCGAGATGTCATTGGTATATTCCCGGATGCGAAGCTACAGATCTGGGGTTCAGGTTCAGAAGAGCAAGAATTAAAGAACCTTGCCAAGTCTCTTGGCGCGCCTGGAGTCCAGTTCTATGGCCGGTATCGAAGTGAGGACTTACCTTCGATGTTTAGTCAGTTTACCGTCACCGTTCATCCATCTGAGTGGGCAGAAAATAGCCCGTATACAGTACGTGAGAGCTTGCAATTTGGCGTGCCCGCCATCGTTTCAGATATGGGCGGCTTACCGGAGATGGTCTCTGAAGAGACTGGCTCAGTGTTTCAGTCTGGAAGCGTGCCAGATTTGGTCAGAGCACTATGCGCTGAGTTTGGGAGCATGCGGGCCGGTAAGGATGCTATTCGACAGGCTGTTCGAGAACGGTCAGTGTCTGATGGCGATCACTTGTCCGAGTTGCTCGAAATCTACCGGCGTGAGGCGAAGTCTCGATTGGCTTGACTCGCTCGTTCGACTAAGCGCGGGTATCCCAATTGATCATTGGGGGACGAAAGGGAAGTGGAGACATGCGGGGAATCATTCTGGCGGGCGGCACGGGTTCGCGTCTTCATCCGATCACGATGGGCGTGAGCAAGCAGCTGGTCCCGGTCTACGACAAACCGATGATTTACTACCCACTCTCGACCCTGATCCTGGCCGAGATCCGCGAGATCCTCGTCATCACCACACCCCAGGACGCCGACCAATTCACCCGCCTCCTCGGCGACGGCTCCCAATTCGGCATCTCGTTGACCTACAAAGTCCAGCACGAGCCCAACGGTCTCGCCCAAGCCTTCGTCCTGGGAGCGGACCACATCGGCACCGACTCCGCCGCGCTGGTCCTCGGCGACAACATCTTCTACGGCCCCGGCCTGGGCACCCAACTCTCCCGCTTCGACACCATCGACGGCGGAGCAGTGTTCGCCTACGAGGTCTCCGACCCCACCGCCTACGGCGTCATCGAATTCGACGACAACCGCACAGCGATCTCGCTGGAAGAAAAACCGGCCGCACCGAAATCGAACTACGCCGTCCCCGGCCTGTACTTCTACGACAACGACGTCATCGCCATCGCCCGCGACCTGCACCCCTCCGCCCGCGGCGAATACGAGATCACCGACGTCAACCGCCACTATCTCGACGCCGGCCGACTCCAAGTCGAAGTCCTACCCCGCGGCACCGCCTGGCTCGACACCGGCACCTTCGACTCCCTCCTCGACGCCTCCAACTACGTACGCACCATCGAACAACGCCAAGGACTCAAGATCGGGGCACCCGAAGAAGTCGCCTGGCGACGCGGATTCATCACCGACGACGAACTCCGCGCACGCGCCGAGACGCTCGTCAAATCCGGCTACGGCCGCTACCTGCTCGACCTTCTCGACCGAGGACACCGATGACCTTCCGTGAACTGACCATCTCCGGCGCCTACGAATACACCCCACGCCAATTCGGTGACGACCGCGGCGTGTTCTTCGAATGGTTCAAAGCCGGCCTCTTCGCCGACACCACCGGCCGCACGCTGGACCTGCAGCAAGCGAACTGCTCGGTCTCCGCCGCCGGCGTGCTCCGCGGAATCCACTTCACCACCAACCCACCCGGCCAGGCGAAATACGTCACCTGCGCCCGCGGCGCATTCCTCGACGTCATCGTCGACCTCCGCGTCGGCTCCCCCACCTTCGGGCAATGGGACAGCGTGCTCATCGACGACATCGACCGCAAAACAGTGTTCCTCTCCGAAGGCCTCGGCCACGCCATCCTCTCCCTCGAAGACAACTCCACCGTCATGTACCTGTGCAGCCTCGAATACACCCCCGCACTGGACCGCGACATCAACCCCCTCGACCCAGCCCTGGGCATCGACTGGCCCACCACCGCACGCGACGGATCGCCTCTGACCTACGAGCTCTCCGACAAAGACCGAGCCGCCCCCACCCTCGCCGAAGCCCTGGATACCGGCAGCCTCTCCATCTTTCACGCCGCTGGGCGTCTCTAAACCGAACGGTCTTGGAGATGCGTGGCGCCTAACAGTCCGAACCCTGGATTGTGTGGATGCGGCGGGCGTGGAGTCCGTAGTTAGCTGAAAAAGCTGCTTGCGCAGCGGTTTTCGCGAACCCTTGATCCTCTGCATCAAAGTCGGTCCCCTTGTACGCTGTCCCAAGCATGCTCGGCGTGCTCGAACGGAGCAGGTATGAAAAAGGCGTTCATAACGGGGATCACCGGTCAGGATGGCTCATACCTGGCGGAGCTACTGTTGTCCAAGGGATACGAAGTGCACGGATTGATCCGCCGTGCGTCGACCTTCAATACCTTGCGAATCGAGCATCTGTACGTCGACCCCCACGTGTCCGCAGCAAAGTTGTTCCTTCATTACGGGGACCTCAGCGATGGCACACGAATGTTGATGCTGATGGCCGATATTCGGCCCGACGAGGTCTACAACCTCGCTGCGCAGTCGCACGTGCGGGTTAGCTTCGACGAGCCTGAGCACACCGGTGACACGACAGGAATCGGATCCATCCGGCTTCTCGAAGCAGTGAGACTGGCCGGAGTGAAGTGCCGGTTCTATCAGGCATCGAGTTCTGAGATGTTCGGAGCTAGCCCGCCACCGCAAAACGAAGACACTCTGTTCTATCCGCGCTCGCCGTACGGGGCGGCGAAGGTCTACTCCTACTGGGTCACTCGGAACTATCGCGAAGCGTATGGACTCTTCGCGGTCAACGGGATCCTGTTCAATCATGAATCACCCCGGCGCGGTGAAACATTCGTGACGCGCAAGATCACACGGGCGGTAGCGCGTATCAAGGCAGGTGCCGAGAGTCGGCTCTACATGGGCAACCTCCATGCCATCCGAGACTGGGGGTACGCACCTGAATACGTCGAGGGGATGTGGCGGATGCTGCAAGCAGATCGGCCACAGGACTACGTGCTCGCCACCGGCGGTAGCTACACGGTGAAAGACTTCCTGACGGTCGCTTTCGAGCACGCGGGCCTCGACTGGCGGCAGTACGTCGAATTCGACGACCGCTATCTCCGTCCCACCGAAGTGGACGCATTGGTCGGCGACGCAAGCAGAGCAGAAAGGGAGCTGGGCTGGAAAGCATCGGTCCACGCGCCCGAACTCGCGCGAATCATGGTCGATGCGGATTGCGAGGCTCTCGCCCACGAAGGACGGCCCTGGATCGACACACCTGTGTTGACGGACTGGCCATGAGCACACTGGAGTCCACGCAGAGAGCGAGAACGATCGACCGCGAGGCAACGTTCTACGTTGCCGGCCACAAAGGGTTGGTCGGCTCGGCAGTATGGCGGCACCTCGGAGGCCGTGGCTTCACCAACCTGATCGGCGAAACCTCGACCGATCTCGACCTTCGCGACCGCGCTGCGGTGTTCGACTACATCGAACACAACAAGCCGACCAATCTTGTACTTGCCGCAGCCAAAGTGGGCGGAATTCTCGCGAACAGCACCTATCCCGTCGACTTCATCTCCTCGAACCTGCAAGTGCAGGTCAACGTACTCGATGCAGCGCTACAGTTCGGTGTCGAACGGGTCCTGTTCCTCGGGTCGTCCTGCATCTACCCCAAGCACGCAGCGCAACCAATCAAAGAGGAATACCTCCTCACCGGTCCCCTCGAGCCGACCAACGATGCCTACGCAATCGCGAAGATTGCCGGAATTCTTCAGATTCAGTCGGTTCGCAAGCAGTACGGACTACCGTGGATATCCGCGATGCCGACCAACCTGTACGGCCAAGGTGACAATTTCTCACCCCAAAGTTCGCATGTCCTGCCCGCACTCATACGCCGATACGACCAAGCTGCCCGGGACGGAACAGCGGCAGTCACCAACTGGGGCAGCGGTTCCCCCAAGCGAGAGTTTCTGCATGTGGACGACATGGCCTCCGCGTGCTTGCATCTGCTGGACCACTACGACGGTCCCCGTCAGGTCAACGTCGGTACAGGTGAGGATCAGACCATCAAGGAAGTTGCAGAGATGGTCGCCGATGAAGTCGGCTACTCGGGGCGAATCGAGTGGGACACATCGAAGCCCGACGGGACTCCTCGTAAACTGCTGGACGTATCGACGCTGAAAAACTCCGGATGGAAACCTGCAATCTCGCTGCGCGAAGGTATAGGTTCGACGGTTCGATGGTATCGGGAGAACATCGACCGTATACGTCAGTAGGCACGCAAAAATGGCATCCACATCACTCCGGGGATCCGCACCGCAGCATCGACATCGTCTGCGAATGCAGGCGATGTGTTCCCAGGCGACTGCTGCGGAATCGTGCGTCAGACTCCGTTCGCCTGCAGCAGCTCGGCGAACGCTGGAGAAACCTTCGTTCCGTATTCGATTGTCATGTGCGAAGAATCGGACTTCATCGGGGTGGTTCCGACAAAGCTTGGGCAGTAGTTGTCCGGTGTACAGAACAGAACGCGGGTGTCGACGTAGGTTCCGCCTACTCGATAGGCGAGATTTCGATCCGCTCGCGATCGTGCCGTCCAGAGATCCGTCACGCGGCTGAGACAGTCGACCGGCTTGCTGGTGCGGGTATAGCAGTCGGCAGGCTTTTTGTCGTTCGGAGGAGCTGCCAGGAACAGGATCTTCCCGACGTTCGAGGAGAATTGGTCCACAAGGCGCTTGACCCCTGGGACCCACAGGTCCGATGCAATGTCGGTATGCAAGTTGGTGATGATCACGATGTCGGGCTTTACCTCGTTGACCGCCGCAATCGCCGCGGCCTTTCGTCCCGGGCACGCTGCCACGGTCTCTGCATCCTGACTGGCGACCACCATATCGACGAAGGTGCACCCGAACATTGCTTCCGAACGAACCTTCCACTGGCCGCCGCTCGCCTCTGCGAAATTCTTGATCGGTTGCACGAAACTCATAGCCATCGAATCCCCCAAAACCATGATCGTCTTGGGCGCATCGGCGGCTCCCCAGGTGCATTGAGCCGCGTCGGGTCGGTTGACCAGGCCGCACTCGGCGATTCCCTCTGGGGCTTGGGCCCCGATGATCGCTTGGTCCATCGTGGGATTGAGCTCCGGCCACTCTGCTGCGTTCACCGCTGTGTCGATTTCGGCGGCCAGTTCTGTTTCTGCCGGCCCAAGGGGGACCTCGGGCGCGCCCGAGGCGGCCGCCGAGTCAGGGGAGGCCACGGTACGAGCGGGTGGTGTTGCAGGCGGATCGATCGGCTTGAGCGAGAAGGCCGCCACGGCGAGAGTCACCAACGTCAGGGCACCCAACCCTGCGTACCGCAATGAAGGCGACGTGAATTTGTGGCCCAGCTGGTTCTTTCGCTTGCGCCTGGACTCGGCACGAACTGCTTTCGGCTCGAGAAACTTCGAGTGCCGAACTGGGTTCTCGACGAAGTGATAGGACGCAACCGACAGCCCGAACGTGGCGGCCAACACCGTGACGTAGTAGTAGACATCGACGTCCATGATCGACCCGAGAGTCACGATGATCGGCCAGTGCCATAGGTACAGCGAATACGAGATGTTTCCGATGTAGACGCTCACCGGGTTGGTCAAAGGCGCAAGATAAGGAGTGGGGCCGCCGATTCCTGCAGCTATCACCATCGCTACACCCAACACTGGCAGCGCTGCGGCAGGGGCGGGAAACCCGCTCGATTCGCTGATGACGAACGCGCCGACGGCGATGCTAGCCAGGCCCACCCACGCCAGCGGCGCGCGGGCACCCCGAGGTAATCGCGAGATCCAGGCGGCACCGATTGCGAGTAGTGCCCCAACGCCCAACTCCCACACCCGCGTGAACGTGGAGAAGTACGCCCACGTCTGGTTGGCCCCCGTGTCGTAGAGGGCCCACAGAAATGATGCTGCGACGACAACGCCCATCACTACTGCGGACAGGATTCGCTTGATGTTGCCGTTCCCCGCCCGCCGTGTCACCAAGACGCCGATGAGGAACATCAGGGCCGGCCAGACAAAATAGAATTGCTCTTCCACCGACAATGACCAGTAGTGTTGTAGCGGAGATACAGCGGCGTCGGCGTTGAAGTAATCGGTTCCCTCGATCGCGAACCGCCAGTTCGATGCGAACAAGAATGCCCACAGCGCATCCGTCCAGATGGATGACGCGCGACTGGTTGCGAAGACCAATGTGCCTGCTGCACAGGTGATGAGCAGGACCAGAGTCGCGATCGGAACGATTCGTCTGATGCGTCGGCGGTAGAAGTTGGAGAACGATATCGAACCCGTTTTGTCGTACTCCCGCAACAGGAGCCCGGTGATCAGAAAGCCGGACACGACAAAGAAAACGTCGACACCGATGAAACCCCCACGTGGCCAACCGAATAGGTGGTCGACGATCACCAGGATGACTGCGACCATTCGCAGCCCTTGAATATCGAGGCGCTGATGTGGCACAGGAATTCTACGACGGCGTATCGGTGGCGACTGCTGGGTCGTAGCCATTTCGCGGTTCCTCACGAAGAGTTGTGACAGTCGATCCCGACCAATTCAAGCCTGCGGCGAATGGTAACCCAACAGTGCCGACCACGCCTCGGTGTTGCCTTCACTCTCGACAAACAGGTCAGAAGATTCTTTCTCCGATCTGCTGGCACGGTGTCAGCAGTAGTTGAGAAGCATTCGCGCCGCTGACTACCCGGGCGGTACTGGATGCAGTATGTGCCGAGTTGAGGTGGCAGATACTCTCTCTGAATGAAGCCGCACAGGCGCGATGCCATCGCTACGGATATCGGTCAGGTTGTGCGCGACGTGATTCTCAACAGGGCAGTTGCCAGCGGTGCGCTCCCGAGGCGTCTTCGTCCCCGCCTACTGCGTGTTTTGGGTCAGGACATACACCCCACCGCAGTGCTCAATCCAGGGATGTTCCTGGGCGCGTGGTCTGGGCTCACTATCGGCGAGCGCACTTTCGTCAACTACGGATGTTTCTTCGACCTCGGTGCGCCCATCGTCCTCGGAAACTACTTGGGTATCGGGTACGAGACGATGTTCGTCACGTGCAGTCACCACGTTGGACCGGAGTGGAATCGCAGTGGCGCGGAGCGCAACCTGCCGATTGTCGTAGAAGACGGCTGCTGGTTGGGTGCTCGGGTCGTGGTGATGCCGGGAGTGACAATCGGGCGGGGGTGTGTGGTGGCGTCGGGCAGCGTGGTGGTTGCGGACTGTGAACCGAACTCGCTTTATGCAGGAGTGCCGGCGCAAATGAAGCGTCGCCTTACTGCAACCGACGGTCGATCGGCAACCGAAGACCGGTACTGAGTTCGTGTAATGCGCCCTGAAACCATGCTGTTGACTGGTTACTCGCAGATTTCGGCGGACGAGTAAATGAATGTCCGTTTTAAAATGCATGTTCCGTACCGCACCTCCAGATAGCGCGGTTGGAGTAGCTTTCCTATCCTTGAGCATTCTTCGGAATACAGCGTTAAGCTCTCAAAACGAACCGCCAGAATTTCGCTGAGGCGGTTCACCTGACTGTCGAATTGGGGTGAATCGTGAGCGTTTCTTACCGCAACGACGATCTTACGGCCCCATATTCGGCCCGATTCGACGACCGGTCGGTTTATTTGGATGCGGCTGTTGTAGCGCGACCGCGCCCGGCGATTCCTTTACGGCCGGTCCGCCGTAGGCCTGCCACCGTGCAAGTTTCGCGCGTATCGGTCGCGACGCCTCCGAAACTGTTCTTTCCCGAGCGACTGCGGCTGTTTCTCCTGGGTGCAACATCCGGGTTGCCGCTGATGAACTTCACGGCGACGGCATTTTCGCTGGTATGTATATCGGTGTGCGGTGCATATTTCTTGCCGGGATCCCAGCGCCGAAATTTCACTCCGCTGCTGCTGGCCGTGGTCGGCACCGCTGCCTACCTCATGTCGGCAGTGGCCAACGACACCAGCCTGCTGTCGCCAACCGTGCTCGCGTTCGCCGCGTTCGGACTCTATGTCTGTGGTATCTCGGTGCTTGCTCGCGATCTGACTCGAATACTCACTGTCGCGCTAGGGCTCGTCACAGGATCTGCGGCATTCTATCTCATTTTCGGCACCTACCTCACAGCATCCGGCTCGCTCGACGATATTTGGAAGTACGGAATTGCCCCTGCAGTAACAGTTTTCGCGTTATACCTGGCGGCAATGATGCGGATGCGAGCGGTCGCCTCTTCGGCCCTGCTGCTCGCACTCGCCTTGGTCAGCCTGATGCTCAACTTCCGATCGCATGCCCTGGTGTGCTGCGCTGTCGTCCTGCTGCTGATCCTGGCGAAGTACCGTCGAGGCGTACTGTCCATCGTTCCCCGACTGTGCGCTGTCGTCGTCTTCGGATTTACCTCTTCGTGGGCTCTCGAGTACACGGCTCGTGAAGGTTTCCTCGGCCAGTCGTTGCGCGAGAAGGTGCTTTCTCAGTCCGATGGTTCTGTACCAATGATTCTGGCCGGCAGAACAGAGCCGGTTCTGTCGATCACATCAATCCTGGACCGTCCGCTGCTCGGCTGGGGACAGGCGAACAACATCGCTCCCGAGACGTACGCGCACGCGCAGCAGGTTGCTTTGGGGCTCGGGTTCGACCGGTCGTTCCCGTTCCAATACGCCTGGAAGTTTCCAGACGGTTCGTTGTCCCTGCACTCAATTGTGCTGGGTTCGTGGGCAGAGGCCGGAATCCTCGGACTCTTGTTGCCTCTGTGGCTGCTGTGGGCCTGCTACCGGCTGATATTCGTGTCCGAGGCGGCAGGTCTGTGGACGCCGCTACTGATGTACTTGGGCGTACAAGGCGTGTGGGACCTGTTGTACTCACCGTGGAGCTACAACCTGCCCGCCATGTTTGCCGTGATCGCCACCAGTTGTATCGCATTGGAAGGCAAAGGAAGACACCGAGCGGGGTCGAGCTCAGGCTCGTTTCGAAGGCGAATAACCCCTCCGACTGTCAGGACCGCCAAATGAACAACGCTCCCCAAGTATCCGTGGTGATCCCCACCATCGGACGTACGTCGTTATTCGAAGCCGTCGAATCGGCACTCGACCAAACCACGCCGGTCCTCGAGGTCATCGTTGTCGCCGACACCCTCGAACCACTGTTGTTGCCGGACGATTCGCGCGTCCGCGTAATTCGCACCGGCCCGGGTGGCGGCAGCAAAAATGCGCGTCAACTGGGTGTCGAACATGCGCGGGGCACGCTGATCGCCCTGCTCGATGACGATGACCTGTGGCATCCGTACAAGCTGGAACGGCAACTCTCTGAGGTGGTCGATATCGGCCACGAGCGCTGGATCACTTCGTGCCGCTGTGCGGTTCGAACCCCGGGCAATCGGGAACGCATATGGCCGCGAACCCCGATCGCAACCCAGCAGCCCGTAGCCGACTACCTGTTCCGGCTGCGCGGAATATCGATGGGCGGTGGCCTCTTGCAGACGAGCACTCTTTGTTTCCCTCGTTCCCTCGCGGTTCGGGTGCCATTGAACTCGGCATACGACTCGATTCACGATGAGCCGGGCTGGCTCATCGAGCTGCAGAATGCTGTTGACGGTTTGGCCATCTATCAGATCCCCGAATGCTTTTCGATCTACAACGTCAGTGTGGACTCGATCTCTCGAAGTCAGGTGGATCGCACCGACGAGTACCTCGCGTGGGGGTATGAGCACCTTGCTGCCGAGAATTCGCGCGTACGCGGCGACTACTACCTCACCAGTGTGGTGACTGCGGCCGCGGCGGCACATTCGCTCAACGGCATCAGGCGTGCGATCTCCTTCGGATTTGCACATGGCAGACCTGGGCCGGGGGCCATGTTCTACGCCACGGCCAAGTTCAGCAGGTTGGCTATGTCTCGGGCAGTACACAACCATCATCGGGATTATGCGCCCGCACCGCGCCTGCCTGCCGAGGGTACGACGAGGGAAGTGGGCCATGCCCGCTGAATCGCCGCATTCTCCAGCGTTGTCCGTTGTGACCATCAGCTACCGAGACTTCGAGGGGCTCGAGCGGACTATTCGCAGCGTGGCCGAACAGTCGTACGCGCAGATCGAACACGTGGTGATCGATGGTGGGTCCGGCGAACGGGTCGAGGAGTTGCTGCGGCGCACGCGGCCGTCGTACTGGCAATCTCGAGCCGACGGAGGTCGTTACGACGCGATGAATCAGGGCATCGACCGCGCCCGCGGTGATGTGGTGTGGCTTCTGCACTCCGGGGACTGTTTTGCGGACGCACATTCAGCGGCCGCTGGAATGCGCATGCTCGCCAGTACCGGACATATTCGTCAGCACTGGGGCTATGGACGTGTGCGCCTCACAGGCGACCGCGCGCGAGAAGGTGTGGAGTGGGGCTACATCCCGTTCGAGATGAACAAATTTGCCCTGGGAATTCGGCCCATCCCGCATCAGGCCACCTTGTTCGGTCGAGATCTGATCGACCGGATAGGGCCGTACGACGCCAACTTCGGGCTGGCGGCCGACCACTTGTACATGCTGCGAGCGGCGCAACTGTGCAAGCCAGTGACGATCGAGCAAGTGCTGTGCTTGTTCGACGCGGTGGGGGCGGGAAGTGTCCGGTCGCAACGAGAGCACTTCATAGACGTGCGGCGCGCGTGGGACGAGGCTCACTTCTATCCGTTCGGTCACCGTCGCGTGGCATCGCTGTACTCACGCATCGTGGAGTGGGTCGCCCGAGCCAAACATGGACTGCGCATTGCCCTTGAACCGCGCCGGTCCCTCGAGCGCTTCTCAGGCTCCAGGACATCCGAGGCCGGGTCGCCATGATCGGCAGACACCGAAGGGACGATGAACTCGGAACCGTCGGTGCGCCCGACGACTCGCGCGTGCTCGATCAGCCGACTGGCCTCGACGCTGCCGAACGTCGAGCCATTGTGCTCAGCACACTCTTTCGCATTGCAGGCACTCCGGTTGTGGCACTTGCCGGCCTGGTCAGTACGGGATTGGTGATCAGAGCCACCGGCCCAACCACATACGGCTTGGTGGCGTTGGTCGCCACCATCGGACTGCTGCTGCCGTTCGCGGACCTCGGCATCGGCGCTGTAGTGACCAGTGCGACCTCCCGGTCCCGTGATCCAGGTAGCGACGCATACGCCGTAGAAGTGATTCGGCGGTCCTATCGCGTTTTGTCGCAGGTCTCGTTGGTGGTGGTCGGGTTGGCCGTCATCGTCATGGTGTTCGACGGCTGGGGCATGCTGATAGGGCTGACCACCGGACCGCAGGATCGGCTCGTCATCACCATCGCCGTCGCCCTGTTCGGTCTGACCATTCCGGCTGGACTAGGGCTCCGCATCCTGATCGGCGTCGATCGCACTCAGCTCGCAGTGGTAGTAATGGTGAGCAATTCGTTGTTCGCGCTCATAGTGACCGTCGGGATGTATCTAGCCGGTGTACAGGGCATCTGGTACGTGATCCCTCCGTTGGCCGGAGCGTTGATCGGTAATCTCGTTGGCACCCTGCTCGCTCTGAAGGTGTCTGGCCTAGGCCGTGATGTCTTCCTGCGCGGTACCAGTCGGGTTCCTACCAGAACGCTTCTCGAGGGTTCGCTGTGGCTGTTCGTGGTGAGCCTGGGGATTCCGTTCGGACTTCAAGCCCAGCGGGTGGTGCTATCGCACTTGTCGACCCCCGTCGAACTGAGCAGATATGCGTTGATGGCACAGTTGTACGGTCTGTGCTGGTCGGTTTTTTCGATGGCTGCCCTCACGTTCTGGCCGATATTTGTCAAACGACGGGGCCAGACCGAGCAGACCGTACGGCTTTGGGCCACCACCACTGCAGCCTTCGGAGCCCTCGCAATCCTGGCAGCGGTACCGATGATCGTGGCCAGTCCCTGGCTCGCACACTTACTTTCTGGTGGGTCTATCGATGTATCAGTTTCGCTTGCAGCATCATTCGCAGTGCTGCTCATTGTGCAATGTTTCCACCTGCCATCAGGAATGTTGCTGACCAAGCCCACCGAGGCTCGCTGGCAGGCCGGCTGTCTGATGGCAATGGCCGCCGTGACGACAGTCGCCGCAGTATCGATAGCCGACGAGTACGGAGCGGCAGGCGTCGTTGCCGTGACGGCAGCAGCCGTGGTGCTCTGTCAACTGATCCCGGACCTCACATGGATTCCACGGATGGTGCGACGGCGCGAGCCGGAACCGCCCGCCACATCGACTGGAATGCCTGTGTCATCCGAGCGCGCATGAAATGGCTGCGCGCCCCACGAACGGTCGGACCGAGGAAGAAGCAGGCGAGGGGAAGAACATCATGAAGGTCACACTGGTCGGTCTGAACTACAAGCCGGAGGTCACCGGAATAGCGCCGTACACCGCAGACGTTGCCGAGGGCCTCATGGGTCGGGGCTACGACATGCACGTCGTCACCGGGTTTCCGCACTACCCTCAATGGAATACCGATCCACGGTATGCCGGCTCCGTAATCGCGGAGACCGTCGCCGGGGTACCCGTCACTCGGTATCGCCACTACGTTCCACCGAGCATGACAGTCAAACAACGGACGCATCTGGAAATGTCGTTCGGCGCGAGAGTGATTCGAGGTCGACTTCCGTCCTCGGACGTCGTCGTCTCCGTATCGCCCGCTTTGGTCTCTACAGGATTTGTTCTTGCACGCCTGAAAGCTCGTCCACACCGCCCCGCCCTGGGGGTGTGGGTGCAGGACCTGTACAGCAAAGGCGTTGTGGAGACTGGGACGTTGCACGGGCCGAGTGTGAAGGCGACCAACAACCTTGAGTCCGGGATACTTCGGGCGGCCGACGGTGTGGCTGTGATTCACCAGCGTTTCGCCGAACATGCCGTGACCGATCTGGGTGTCGCAGCAAACAAGGTCACCGTCATTCCCAATTGGACACACATGCCCCACCAAGAGCCGATGGACCGAAACCACGCACGTGACCTACTCGGTTGGTCACGTGATGATGTCATTGCACTGCACGCAGGCAACATGGGTCTCAAGCAAGGGCTGGAAAATCTGGTCGACGCAGCTCGCGAATCCGACCTCCGTGGCGGCCCGGTGAAGTTCGTCTTGATGGGCGACGGTAATCAGCGCGAGATTCTGGAAGCAACAGGAGAGGGTGTCTCATCCCTACGGTTCGTCCGGCCGTTGCCGGAGAAGGAGTTTCGCGCCGCCCTCGCTGCTGCCGACGTTCTGTTGGTCAACGAGCGGCCCGAAGTGGCAGAGATGGCCGTGCCCAGCAAGCTCACGTCCTACTTCGGTAGCGGCAGCCCCGTCATAGCGGCCACTGCAGCCGGGAGCGTTACCGACCAAGAGATCCTCACGGCAGGAGCAGGAATTCGGGTGGACCCTGCGTCTCCGATTCAACTTCTCGAGGCTGTTCTAGCACTGGCCGCCGATCCGGTTGCGAAGGAGCGGTTAGCGGCCGCGGGTAGAAAATACGTGCTCAGCAACATGTCTCGAGAGGTTGCCCTCGACCGATTCGAGGCGTGGGTACAGCGACTCGCTCAGATTCACCCGAGGAGGTCTTTCACGGCCGTGTAGGAGAGCTTCGGGGTGTAGTCGGACCGGAGCAGGCCATAGTTGTAGTCCTGGACAGGATTTCCGGTGTCCGAGTCCCGGTAGTCGAAGGCGAATACAGGCCCTGCGTACGGCAATTGCCGCATGCCGGTTATGCCGTCGACCAGAATCGCGGCCTGTCTTTCCTCGCTCACCCCGGGGGACGTTGTCATCGTGGGTGCACCGAACTCGGTGAACCAGATCTTCTTGTCGCCGTCACCGTGCTGTTCCATCACTGCGCGGACTCCGGCTATATCCTTCAGCGAACTCCAGCCTGGTCCGGGCTCGCTCAGAAGGTCCGGAGAGCTGTATGGGTGCATCGCTACCGCATCGAACGCCTGCGAACCCGCACATCGGTACAAGGAATCGACAAAGGTTGCCGGCGAGATATCACGATCGGAATCGATTGTCGGTGAGGTGGGTCCGGTGATCACCAGTGCGCCCGGAGCAGCGTCCCGGATTGCCTGCGAAGCCTGGGACAATATGGAGCAGTAAAGGATTGAATCTGCTCGGGGGCCGAAGCTGGCCGCGATGTTCGGTTCGTTCCACACCTCCCACGCCGTGACTCGGTTGCGATAGCGGGCCGCAGCCACAGCTGCGAATTGTGCGAATCGATCGGCCGCAGCGGGGGCTGGATGATTGACAGGAGCACTGTTCACGGGCACAGCCCATGTAGGAGTCCATGTCATCAGACCGAGGACGGGTAGACCTCGTGTGGACGCGGAATCGATCTCGGCATCGATCTGTCTCCAGTCGAATTGCCCTTCGATCGGTTCGACTTCGGACCACTCCACCGGTATCCGCACGGCGTCGAAGCCGGAATCCGTCACACCAGCGATATCGCGGTCGGCATTGGAGTCTGGCATGTCGATACTTGCCACGTTGCTCGCCACTCGTACCGCATTCCAGATAGAAGTGGGATCGACCACGGTTTCGGAACTGGGTTCGGGCGCAACGTCGGTAGTGCACCCGGAAGCCAGAACGGCGACCAGGACGATCGACGTGACGACTCTCCTCCCAGGCACCCGACAAGTATGGCGGGTGGACAGGCCGGGTGCACCCCCATACATTTGAACGATGGCGTACACCGCGCAGAAGTCGTTGATGATTCCGCTCGCTCGTGTGTGGGCCACACCCCTCTGGTTGGCGGTTCGGGCCTCGCGTGAGGCCGATGTGGTGCGTCAAGACGTCGATCGGTGGATCGAGTGCATCGGGAACGACGCTCTCGACCCACTCGATCTCTTTTCGCGCTTCGCCTACCTCGCTGGAGCGCTGACGGAGTTCCGCAACGTGGTTCATTTTCGGTTGCGCTCCGGTCCTCTGTTGATTCGGCTGCTGGCGCGCATCTTCTACCGACCTGAGCGCAGCCTTGTGATCGAGGCAGAGACGATTGGGCCGGGTCTATTCATTCATCATGGAACCGGCACTATCGTGCATGCGCGATCGATCGGCAGAAATTTCTGGGTCAATCAGCATGCAAGCGTGGGATTTTCCGCGAAGGGGATTCCGACTATCGGTAACAACGTGCGAGTTTCGGCGGGGGCCGTCGTGGCCGGTCCTATCGATATCGGAGACGACGTGGTGATCGGAGCCAATGCTGTCGTCGTCAAGGATGTTCCCGCAGGAACAGTCATGGCGGCTCCGCTCGCGCGGCCGCTCGGGAGTTGACCGTGTCGGTGCGCTCACTGGCATCTTTCACCGGTGTCGGTTACGACAAGGGTCGTCCGGTTGCCATTCAGTTGCTCTGGATGTTGGTGTCGACCACCGTGCTCGGCCGGTGGTGGTTTCCGGCATCGGCGCGCGTTGCGGTGTTGCGGCTGTTCGGCGCTCGAATCGGCGACGGTGTCTTGATCAGGCACCGTGTGCGCATTCATTGGCCTTGGAAGCTCAGCGTCGGCGACAACTCGTGGATCGGGGAAGGGGTGTGGATACTCGATCTCGAACCGGTAGATATTGGGGCCGACACCTGCATCTCACAGGATGTCCTGCTGTGCACCGGCAGTCACGACCGACGGTCGGAGCAATTCGAGTTCGACAACGGGCCAATCTCGATCGGTGACCGCAGCTGGATCGCTGCCAGAGCGACTGTGCTGCGCGGTGTCACAATCGGCAACGATGTGACGATCGGTGCTACGGCACTGGTGACGACCGACGTCGACGACGACATGACTGTGCTCGCACCCGCCGCCCGTAGATCGGAGTGAACGATGCGAATCCTGCACGTCGTAACATTGATCTCCGAAGATGGAGCTTACGGCGGACCCGCGCGGGTTGCCCTCAACCAAGCCGAGGCATTGACCGGACTGGGTCACGAAGTCACTGTCGTGGCGGCGGGAACCGGCGTTCCTCCGAAGTCGGGCGCTGTGAGTATCGAGCTCTTCCATCCGCGACGAGTACTGCCGCGCAGCGGATTTGCCGGACTTGTCGCTCCTGGAATGATTCGCTGGATTGCCGAGAGAGCTGCAACATTCGATGTCGCCCACATCCACCTCGCCCGTGATCTGGTGACGCTTCCTGCAGCTCGGCTGTGCCGAATGCGGGGACTGACCACGGTGGTGCAAACCCACGGGATGATCGATGCAAGCGACAAGCGGCTCGCGGCACCCCTAGATGCCCTGGTCACCCGATCAACGTTGCGTCGAGCAGCCGCAGTCTTCTACCTCACCGAGCGTGAGCGAACCGATCTGATCGGTGTCGCGGGGCAGCGGATGAGATTGGTCAGATTGATCAACGGCGTTCCTGCCCTGCCGGAGCAGGCTTCGGACATCGGTCTCGAGGTGCTTTTTCTTGCTCGGTTGCATTCGCGGAAGCGCGCGGATCTCTTTGTCGATATGGCCAAAGTCATTGTGCGTGAACATGATTCCGTATCGTTTGCTCTCGTCGGTCCAGATGCGGGAACTGGCGAGGCGGTAGCGCAAAGGGCCGAGCCCAGGATCCGGTGGGAGGGGCCGTGCGCTCCAGACCGGACCGCGGAGCGCATGCGGATGGCCACGGTCTATGTGCTTCCCTCCGCCGACGAGCCCTATCCGATGTCTGTTCTCGAAGCTATGGCGGTGGGGCTGCCCGTGGTGGTCACCGACAGTTGCGGCCTCGCAACGGATATCACGCGCATCGGGTGCGGGATCGTGGTGCCAGCCGGCGAACTGCAGCCCCTCGTCGATGCAGTGCGGTTGCTCCTAGATGATGAGGACCTGCGCGCCGCGATGGGCACACGGGGCCGAGAGGCGGCGCATAGCGAATTCGGCACAGACACCGTCGCACAAGTATTGGACGGAATATACCGCGCAGCGTCAACATGTGTCTCGGGGTAGAACCGCTCCGCTGCTTCAGTTTGCGGTCACTTTGTTGGGGTGCGGTTGCCGTCGGCCTACAATTCGACGCTGTACGTCGACGACATGTACTGCCGGAGGGGCCATGAAGAACCTCAGTCACCCCAGAGCGGACTGCACTCGCTGGCTGATGGCGGTGTGGCCGGCGTTGTTCACATGCGCACCATCGGGCAGAACGTTTGCCGGATCGATTACCGGTGGATCGAGCAATGACACGTATTTAGCTCCGAAAGCTTCGGCGGTATCGCGGACGTCCTTATCCAAACCGAGCACGGCCTCGGTCGTGTCGCCCGGCGTCGATGGGCCGACCGCGACAATTTCGACGTCAGGCAAGGCATTGCGAATCTCGACAAACGTGGTAGCTATGGCTGCCTGGACAGCGGCAGGGTCGTCCTCATAGCTGGGGAAGTCGTTCTGGCCACCCGACACCACCACGATCGACGGATTGATCGCCACGGCTTCGAGCGCGGTTGTCTGATAGCTGGGGCAGGTGTCCAATCCACACGCCGCGAGGCCGGCGGTCTGCAAGTAGCCAGTACCTCCGAGGCCGAAGTTGCGTTCGTCCCAATTCATGGCCGCCGACAGTTGGGACGTCCACTTTTCGGTCGATGGTTCCGCGCCTGCGCCCTGCGTATAGGAGTCGCCGATGAACGCAGCAACAGGTTTCGATGCCGTCGTAGGAGTAGGGCGTGCGGAATCCGCTGCTGAGGTAGAACCGGCCGAAAAAGGTGCTGGGACCGATTCTTCGCTGATCGGGTTTTCCCGGCTGACAGAAACAAATACACCTAAACCGACGAATGCAACGACCGCGACGACCGCCACTCCACCGCCGATCTTCCACCACGAGTCCCGAGATCTTGCCATAGTGGGATTGTGCCCGAAACAATCTCCGCCGGTCGTGTCTTCGATAAGACCCGTCCCTCGTTAGGGTAAGTAAGCCGGGGTGGCGAGCATCACGTCGATTTCGCGGCTGTGTACGCGCTTGCCTATCCTCGCAGGATGATCATGGGGGCGCTGCAAATTCGGCGCTCGACTCGTTGTGTGTGTGTCGTGAATTCGGGCTCGGCCACGCGAGGAACGTCTCTCAACGGGGCATTCGCTTGATAAACGGGCGGAATCCAACCCAGTTCGACCGTCAAGATTCTGTTGCAGCTCATCCAGGTCACGGGAATCAAGTACCTATGTAACGATTGAGCCACGCAGTGAAGCGTCGCGAGTTGTACGAAACGAACGAGGAGTGCGGAGCATGGAGATACAGGATTATCTGAAAATCCTGAAGGCGAGATGGATCATCATCGCCGTCACCGTGGTCGTCGCGATCCTTGGTGCCCTGGGCGCGTCCCTCCTGACCACCCCGATGTACGAGTCGAGCGCGAGAATGTTCGTTTCCACGTCCGGTGGTACATCGGTGAGCGAGACCTACCAGGGCAACCTGTTTTCGCAGCAACGTGTGGCGTCCTACTCCGAGTTGGTGACCAGCGAAGCGCTCGCCGCTCGAGTTCTCGATGTACTTCCGCTCGGTCTGACGCCGTCACAGCTGGCCGCGAAGGTCAAAGCATCGTCGACTCCCGATACCGTTCTTTTCGACATCACCGTCACCGATGCATCTCCCGCTCGTGCTCGGGACATTGCCAACGCGATGGCGTCGGAGCTCACGTCTCAGGTTCGCGATCTCGAAACCCCAGAGGATGGCGGAACCCCGTCCGCCGGGGTGAAGACATTCCAGCAGGCGGACGTGTCTGCGACCCCGGTAAGTCCCAAGACCAAGCGCAACCTCGCTCTCGGTGCCGCGGTGGGTCTGCTGCTGGGCATCGCGTTGGCGGTGTTGCGGGACCGTTTGGACAACACGATCAAGAATCGTCGCGAAATCGAAGCAATCTCCGGTAAGGCGCTCGTCGGCACCATTCCGTTCGACAAGGAACGTAAGGCGCATCCGGCCGTCGACTTCCAGGACCTCGCTCAGTCGTCCAGCGCCGAGGCCTTCCGTGAGCTTCGCACCAACTTGCAATTCCTCGAGGTCGATCATCCGCCGCGCGTCATCGTCGTCACCAGTGCAATTCCGAGTGAGGGGAAGACGACTACTGCGGTCAACTTGGCAATCTCGCTTGCCGAGGCCGGCCACCACGTTGTTCTCGTCGAGGGTGACTTGCGTCGTCCTCGTATCTCCAAGTACATGGGCCTCATCGGATCCGTCGGCCTGAGCACCGTTCTTGCGGGACAGGCCCAAGTGGACGAGGTGCTTCAACCGACCCAGTACGAAGGTCTGCAGGCCATGGCCTCCGGCCCGATTCCGCCGAACCCGTCCGAGTTGTTGGGTTCGGAAGCGTCTCGCGCCATGCTGGTGGAACTGCGCTCCAAGTTCGATTACGTCATCGTCGACGGCGCTCCGCTGTTGCCGGTCACCGATTCGGCCGTGGTGACCACCCACGCCGACGGCGCCCTCCTGGTCACCCGTTACGGACACACCAAGAGCAACGAATTGTCCAGGGCCATCGGCAATTTGGAGACAATCGGCGCGCACGTTCTCGGTGTGGTGCTGGCATTGACGCCCTCGAAGAAGGGAGACATGTACAGCTACTCGTACAACTACACCGCCGACACCAACTTGCCCAAGCAGGTGACACCGCCGGTTCCTGCGCCCCCGCCCGCACCTCAGGCACCCGCGGTCCCGTTGTCGCCCGTCGCCCCACCCGCTCCTGCACCCGTCCACGCTCCGCAGCCGAGGCAGTCTGCACCACGGTCCGCTTCCGCATCTCCTGCTGCTGGTCCGCGTACCGCGGAGGCGACGAGGGATTCCGAGACCTACCCCCGATCTCCGCGGCCGGAGACTTCGCCCAGAAACGGTTCGGAGAACCCGAGACTGCGGAAGTAGTTGTTCGAGCCGGGACTCTAACTCGATCGTGCAGAGTTGGGCTTCGACCGTCCGCTCGCGCCGATGACAATCCCCGCGAGGGTCATCGTCGCCAGTAGTAGCGGCGTCGAAATGTTGGGAAGCTGCGCCGTGGCTGCGACCGCGACCAGTAGCTGAAGAACCGCAGTGAGCCTGGTGCCGATGCTCGATTCAATTTTCCTGGGCTTGCTCATGTGTAGCTCCTGACGTCCATTCGTTGATGACATCGTCGAAGCTACATGGCTTTGTTACGCCAAAAATGTTGTGCAGCAATGCATTTTAGGCGTTATGTGCCGCTCGGAGGAGGTGCTCGACAGGTGTTATGCACCCTTTCGGGCTTCACGCGCCGAAAGCTCCACGTCACACCGGGTCGGCCCGTTAGAAAAAGGGGGCGCATAACAACAGTTATGCACCGAACGCACGATTTTCGGCGCGGGGCGGTTGTGAAAGTTCATTCGATTGAATGACCACGCATAGGCGGCTGCGAATGGTGGGCAGTAGTGAATCGCGCCGTTGGTTGCTAGAACCGACCCTCGTATTCGGTGAGAATGAACAGCGCGACGGCGGCAATTATGAGTATCGCCAACGCAATCCAAAGGAATGGATGTGTCTGTTCTGGAGGCCGAATATCGTCACCGCGTCTTTTTCCGATCACAGAACAGAACTGTAAGTCAGTGTCTGAGTAACCGCACTACCCCGTCGCTAACTGTGACGAAAACGCCGTGGGTCTCAGCACTGCGGAACGTCGATGCTCACTGTGGGTTGATCCACCAAAGGCTGCACGGGCACGGTCGCCTCACCCGCTGCAGAGGGCTCCTCCAGCTCCCATGTCACAGTCTGTGACTTGCCCGGCGGAATGGTGAGGTACGCAGCCTGCACCGGCCGGCCCAGCTCGGTGCCGGCCTGGATGGAGAATCCCGTGATGCCGTTGACCTTCATCGACGTGATCTTCGCGCCCTGAGTGCCGTACAGGTAGACGATCGACTCGTTGGTTCCGTACTCCGCCGTCGGCTGGAATGTGCTCGCTACGTAGGGCGTCAGGCCGTTTGGATCCACGTTGTTGGTGAGCGTGGCTGTGACCGTCGACTTGCGGGTACCTGCTGTGCAGGACTCGGCCGTGTACTTGATGTCGCGGGTGAGGTAGTAATCGAGCTTGTTGCCGCCGGCGTTGTTGACCACCACGTTGGCGTACGGGGCCGGGCTGTCCGGTAACACGTGACCCACCTTGGTGCCGGCCAGAATTGCCTGCTCGGCCGGGTCCGCGCTCCACACTGCGATACGGCCCTCGCTACCGGCGCGGCCTACCGCGTCGAGCAAAGATCTGGTGGGTGCGGCACCCGTCGTCATCTTCTGCACTACCGCTGCAGCGATCTCCTGCAGGTAGGCCTTACGGGCCAACTGGTCGTCGCCGAACCTGGAATACGCCGTGCTGAGGGTTATTTCCACGACGTTGTCGGCCGTGATCTGCTCACCGTCGGCCAACGTGACGGGGCCCGTGGCACCGAGGATGTAGCTCAACGCAATCGGGTCGGTGGCGATAGCGCCGTTGAGCGCCTCACCGGTCTGCTCCGTCCACATGGACGACCAGATCTGGCCGGCGTACGGAAAGTGCGGGCTTGCATTCGAGTTGCGGAAGTCGGTGGTGGTGTTGCGTGGAGCCCATAGCGCGTTGTATTCAGGCCCCAGATCGATGGGCTGCTCCGCGAACTCGAGTTCGTTGTTGCTGCCGAGCGTATCGACCCGGGCCGTACCGTTCTCGGCCCGAATGATGCCGTAGCCGCCGAGCAACCCGCCGGTGCCCCGAGCTTCCGCATTGGTTTGGAACGCGAGGAAGTAACTGCGCGGGCCGTTGTCGCCGAGCATCGACGGCAGCAGTTCGCTCGCGATCCGAGTGTTGGTGAGCAGATTTGCGAGGTCATGCGTTTGATCGATCAGTGACGTGCGGGCCTCGTTCACTACGCCGAGGAAGGCGGGCTCGTCTACCTGCTGGGCCTGCGTGCTCAGCTCGTCGGCCGCTGCCGAGGTCTGCTGCAGTACCGGTTGCGCATCGCGCAGGGCTGCGGTGTCCACCTTGCCGCCGCCCTCGACGAGACTGCTCGGATTCAGGCTGGCGCCCGCTGCCGACGCGGGGGCAAGCACGTCCACGGCCAATCCCTGCACCACGTCGCTGATCTGCGCTACCGACTTCAGGGGACTGCCGAGATACGGAACGGCTTTGGCGATGGAAAACGGGATGGACGTCGTCGCCGAGACCGCATCGTCCGCGGAGTCGGCGGCGCGCGCCGCGGCTGCCTCGGCTCCGGCCGAATCGCCGTCGAGCAACGCGTCCTTGGCCTGAGTGGCCGAGTCGCGAGTGGCGGTCAAACTCGACTGCGCGGAATAGGACTCGTAACCAAGCCACACCACAAAAGCAATGACAATGACCAGTAATACCCCCACCGTGATGAGAATCGGCCGCTTTCTGCCCGATTTCCGACCGCGGGTATCGGTGGAAGTGGTTGCCATCGTCGGTGGCCTCTCGGTCGAGGAATGTATTCGAGTGCACAGCCTAAAGGGGAGTAGGCAATCTGGCGTACCGGTCGCTCGATCCAGGTAGAGCATTCACACCGGGTCGACTAGTTTGTAATGGGCGATCAAAGATCGACGTTGATGAGCGGCGCGCCGGCCGAATCGTAGCTGTGACGGTGTGTGCGTTGAGGAGGTCGGGAGTGTCGCCAGAGGCGGATGAGCGGTTCGAGGATGGCCGCTTCCCCCTGTCGGCTGCTCAGATGAACATCTACCTCGCACAGCAGTTGGCACCGGACGTGCCGTTCACCATCGCTCAGTACGTCGAGATTCGCGGTGACATCGATCCGGCCGTGTTGATTCGTGCAACGGACATTGCCTGCCGACGGCTCGAATCGCCTGCAGTGCGGATCGGTGTAGAGGACGGCCATCCGTACCAGTGGTCGGACCTGCGGGTGCCGTACGCCATGATCTACCGCGACTTCACCGACCGCGACCATCCCATCGAGGATGCTCAGCGCTACATGGACGAGCAGTACCGGCAACCGGTGGATCTGGTTCGCGATCAACTGATCGCCTCCGACATCATCAAGGTGGGCCCATGCCACTTCTATTGGTACAGCCGGGCTCATCACATCGTGATGGACGGACTGGGTGCAATCTCGGTGCAGGAGCGCACGGCTGCGGTCTACACCGCGTTGATCGAGGGCACCGAGATCCCGAAGACCCGCGCCATCGGCGTGCGGGAGATCTACGACTACGAGGCCGCGTACCCCGCCTCGTCCCGCTACGAGACCGATCGCCAGTACTGGCTGGGCAGGCTCGACGGCCACCTCGAAGCACCCAGACTGGCCGGTAGCCCGAGCGAACCTGCCGCCCCCAGCGGAGTGACGGTGAGCGTCGGTGCCGTGCTGGACGCAGACCTCACCGAAGCTGTTGCTGCCGTGGCGCATCGGTACAATTCCTCCGACGTCCCCGTCGTACTCGCCACCTTCGCGCTGTATCTCGCGCGCATGACCGATACCGAAGACGTCATGCTCAGCTTGCCGGTCTCGGGCCGAGCGACCACCAAGCTGCGGGAATCGTCGGGCATGATGTCCAACGTCGTGCCGCTGCGCATCGGCGTGGAACCGGGGGTCACCGTCGAAGAACTGCTTCGACGAATTCAGGTGGAACTCACCGGCGCACTGCGCCATCAGCGGTTCCGCGTCGAAGACATGCAGCGGGCAACCGGCGACGGCACCGGCAGTGCCGCCGCAGGACGCGGAGTGTTCGGCCCCACGGTCAACATCATGATGTACAACAGCACAATTCGGCTCGGCGACGTCATCGGCGAATATCGCGTGCTCTCCAGCGGCCCCATCGACGACATGATGGTCAACGTCTACCCCGGGGTCGCCGGGACCAGCACCCGCGTCGACTTCCTCGGTAACCCGGCTCTCTACAGCACCGATGAGCTCGAAGCCCATCATCGACGCTTCCTGGCCCTCCTCCATGAGGTGGTCCATGCACCCGAGGGACTCGCGGTGTCCGAGCTCGAGGTGCTCGGTGCCGACGAAAAAGCAGCGCTACTCGGCGCATCTGCCACGGCGACCGCAACCCCGGCACCACTGCCGTCGCTGCTGAAGACCGGCACCGTGGTACGTGCTACGGGATTCGATCAATCCAGTGCAGACTTCGTCCGGGTCGCCGAACATATTGCTGCGCAACTGGTTTCTCTGGGTGCAGGCCCAGAGAAGCGTGTTGCCGTTGCACTAGAACGCTCCTACGAAGCGGTGCTGGCGTTGTGGGCGGTCTCGATCTCGGGCGGATCGTTCGTTCCACTCGACCCCACCGAGCCCGCCGAGCGATTGGCTGCGGTGGTCGCCGAAGCAGGCGTCGAGTTCGGGATCACCACTGCTGCTGCAGCACAACACCTTCCGGATTCGGTCCAATGGTTCGACATCGAGGATGTGCTCGACGCGGAACCGGTGGCGTTCACACCGCCGACCCTGCACGTCGACAACGAGGCCTACGTCATCCACACCTCGGGATCGACCGGGAAACCGAAGGCAGTCAGCGTCACTCACCGCGGACTCGCGCAACTCGCGGCCAACGTCGTGGAGAAGTACGCCGTCACTCCCGACTCCCGCGTGCTGCACGCAGCCTCGCCGGTCTTCGACGCGTCCATCCAGGAAATCCTGGCCGCGTTCGCTGCGGGTGCCACCCTGGTGATCGCCCCGGCCGACGTCTATGCCGGTCCCGCCCTCGCCGAGGTGTTGGACCGCGAGAAGATCACGCACCTGATCACCTCGCCGACGGTTCTGGCCACCCTCGATCCCGACGACCTCGGCTCCATCGACGTCTTCGACGTCGGAGGTGAGGAGTGCCCTCCTGCGTTGCGCGACAGGTTCGCCGCGGCCGATGCGGCGATGCACAATGCCTACGGCCCGACCGAGACGACGGTCTTGGCCACGTTGTCCGAGCCGATGCGCGCCGGCGAACGGATGACCATCGGCGCACCGCTGCCAGGTGTCCGCGGGCTGGTCCTCGACGCCCAGCTGCGGCCGGTACCCGGCGGAGGCGTCGGCGAGCTCTATCTCGGCGGCGACGGTCTCGCCCGCGGGTACAGCGGGCAACCGGGCGTGACGGCGACGCGGTTCATCGCAGACTCGGGGGTGCCCAAAGCCCGGTTGTATCGCACCGGAGACGTCGTCCGCAGGTCGTTCGACGGATCCTCGATGGAGTACCTCAGGCGTAGTGATCAGCAGATCCAACTGCACGGGCGTCGTCTCGAACTCGGCGAGGTGGAGTCTGCGGCCACCACGTGTGCGGGAGTGACAGCCGCCGTGGCCGTCGTTCGCGACAACCGACTCGTCCTGTACGTCACCGGAGTCTCGGTGGGGCTGGACAGTCATCTCCGCAGCCGCCTGCCCGCCTGGATGGTGCCCAGCACCGTCGTTGTATTGGATACGTTGCCCATCACGGCGAGCGGCAAGGTAGATCGCCGCGCGTTGCCTGCGCCCACCACATCGGTCACTACCGACTACGTTGCGCCACAGAGCGATACGGAACGAACGGTTGCGGGAGTATTCGCCGACGTCCTCGGTGTCGAGGACGTGGGGCGTGAGCACTCCTTCTTCGAGCTCGGTGGTGATTCGCTCAGCGCCACCCGAGTTCTCGCGCGTCTCGGTTCCACGATCTCGCTGACCGTATTGTTCGCGGACCCCACCGTCCGCGCGGTCGCGGCGGCCATCGACGCGTCCTCGGCGTCCGCGGTGTCGCTCGATCTGCTCGACACTGTTGTGCCGGAACGTATTCCACTGTCGTACGCGCAGCAGCGGCTGTGGTTCCTGAACCAATTCGATCCGGCATCTCCCGCGTACAACATGCCGGTGGCGGTTCGAGTGGGTGCCGGCGACGATCCCGAATTCGTCCTGACGGCTCTCCGCGACGTCATCGAGCGACACGAAGCCCTACGCACGTACTACCCGGCCGACGACGACGGTCCGAGGCAGGCAGTGCGTCCCACCGACACCGTCCTCGAGGAGGTGTTCGAGCGCACCGTCTCCGAGCACTATCTGGAATCGGCTGTCACAGCGGCTGCAGCGCAAGGCTTCGATGTCTCGGCGGAAGTGCCTATCCGCGCAGCTCTTCTGAGTGTGGCCGAATCCGGCGACACCGTCGTCGTGGTGGTGGTGCACCATATTTCGATGGACGGGTGGTCGGTCGACCCGCTGGTGCGCGATTTCGTTTTCGCCCACGCCTCTCGCAGCGCAGGTCACGCGCCCACCTGGCCACGCCTGCGCGCGCAGTACGGCCAGTACTCGGTGTGGAACCGAGCAGTGGTGGATGCGGTTGCCGACGAACAGCTCTCGTACTGGTCTTCGGTTCTGGGTGCCGGCGACGTGGCATCAGCAGAGCTACCGGCCGACTTCCCCCGGCCCGCGGTGCAATCGATGAGCACGGATGCAGTTCCGTTCGATATCGGCTCGCAGTTGCACACGGGTATTCGTGAATTGGCCCGATCGACGAACTCGACCACATTCATGGTGGTCCATGCCGCCGTGGCTGCGGCCCTGAGTCGGTTCGGTACCTCGAACCGGGTGGTGGTCGGGTCTCCGACGGCCGGGCGAGGTCACGAAGCACTCGACGAGATGGTGGGCATGTTCGTCGGAACACTGCCTCTCGCAGTCACCGTGGATCCATCGAAGACTTTCGTATCCTTGCTCGAGGCAGTGCGCACTGCAGACCTCGATGCCTTCTCGCATGCCGACGTCCCGTTCGAGCGCATCGTCGACGCACTGGCCACGGATCGATCCCTCGACCGACACCCGCTGTTTCAGGTGATGCTGGCATTCGACAATGCGCCGCACCGATCTCTGGACGACCTGCCCGTCTCGGTCCTGGAGATACCCACCCGTACATCGGAATTCGATCTCAACCTCGTACTGTCCGAGGAACACGGTGATGCGGCGGCCTTGACGGGCCAGATCGAGTACGCCCTGGACCTGTATCAACGGGCCACCGTCGAACAGTTCGCCTCGGTGATTCTGGACATCTTGAACGCGGCGGTGGCAGACCCCACTGTTATCGTCGGCAACCTTCCTCTAGCCAACGCGCCGACACTGCCTGCCAACACGGACGCCGGAACGCTACTCGACGTAGTGCAGAGTGGCGCAGCTGTTTCTGGAGATGCAGTTGCTGTCGATGGCCTGGAATCGATCACGTACGCCGAACTGGACCGTCGCTCGAATCGGATCGCACGCCTGCTCATCGCACATGGCGTCGGCCCGGAAATTCTTGTCGCGCTGTCCCTCGAACGCTCGGCTCAGTACATCGTTGCGCTGTGGGGCGTGGTGAAGGCGGGCGGGGTATTCGTGCCGGTGGATCCGCGTTACCCAGCGGTTCGTCGGGAACAGATGCTGCAGGGCATCGAGATCGGGTTCGGTGGCGTCGAAGGTTCGGTGCACTGGCTCGACGAGACGGCGGCCCAGAACTTCAGCGATCTGCCCCTGTCCGACGCGGACCGTCTGGCGGCGATCGAACCTGCGCACCCCGCCTACGTGATCCACACGTCGGGTTCGACGGGAACGCCCAAGCCTGTGGTGGTGACGCATCAGGGTGTGTACGCACTCGCGCAACAGGTCGTTCCGCGTTACGGCGTGACGCCCAGTTCGCGCGTGCTGCATGGATACTCGGTGAATTTCGACGCCGCGGTACTCGAGCTCGGCCTGGCTTTCGGAGCCGGGGCAACCATGGTGATCGCCCCTGCCGGCCTCCTCGGCGGAGACGAGATGTCGGCTTTCCTCACCGCGCATCGCGTCACCCACTACCTGTCCACGCCCGCGGTGCTCGCCACCGTGCCGCCGACCCCAGGGATCGAGACCGTCGCCGTCGGTGGAGACGTACTGGGCACCGGTGTCGTGGACGACTGGTCGGCAGGACGCTCGATGCTCAATGCCTACGGCCCCAGTGAGGCGACGGTGGTGGCGACGCTGGCCGAGTCGCTGCGTGCCGGCGAGCCGGTCACCATCGGCCGTCCGTTGGCGCACGTGGGAGCGCTGGTGCTCGACGACCGGTTGCATCCGGTCCCACTCGGCGGCGTCGGGGAGCTGTATCTGGCGGGCTCGGGCGTGGCTCGCGGTTACCGCGCGGACCCGGCGTCGACTGCCGCGCGTTTCGTCGCGGCACCCGATGGTTCGCGGATGTACCGCACCGGTGACCTCGTTCGCCGGCAACTCTCCGGCCTGCTCGACTACCGCGGGCGCCGGGACGATCAAGTTCAGATCAACGGTGTGCGCATCGAGCTGGGGGAGATCGAGAGTGCTCTGACGGCGCACCCCGACGTCAGCGGCGCAATAGCAGCGTTGCGTGAGAACAGAATTCACGCATGGGTCGTCGGACTCGGTTCGCAGGATGCTGCCCAGTGGCTACTGGACCGGCTGCCGTTGTCGATGCAGCCGGCCGTCATCGACCGGATCGACGTTATTCCACTGACCGGCAACGGAAAAGTGGACCTTGCTGCCTTGTACTTGGAGACGCTGCCGGATGGCGATCCGGCGGCGGTGCGCACCTTGGCGCAGGAGGTGGTTCTCGGAATCTTCGCCGACCTGCTGGGGATCGAGAATCCTGCCGTCGACGCCAATTTCTTCGTCCTCGGCGGGGACTCTCTCCTCGCGACGCGTGCTGCGATGCGCATCAGTGCGGCGCTCGGCACCCAGGTGCCGGTGCGGACCGTATTCAAATCTCCCACCGCGCAGCAGCTCGCAGCCGCGATCGGGTTGCTCTCGGGCAGCTACACCCCGCTACCGGCTCTGACACACGATCCGGACGCGCGCTCGTACCCCGGCCTGGCCCCGGCCGAGCGCCGCATTTGGCTGCAGAATCGATACGACCCGGCGTCGGCCGCGTACAACATCGCCTTCGAAGTGCCGCTCCCTGGAGACCTGGATCTCGATGTACTGCGCGTCGCGATAGCCGATGTGCTGGAACGGCATACACCGCTGCGCACGGTGTACCCCTCTACCGCGGACGGTCCGGTCACCGTTGTTCTCGACCCGCACATCGTGCTGTCGACGTTGGACGACGCTCATGCCGGGCACGAGGCTCTGACCCTGCTCGGCTTCGACCTGACCCTCGAAGCCCCTGTGCGACTGGCCATCGTGCATCGAGGCGGGGATCGGGTGCTGTCCGTTGTCGCGCACCACATCGCGATCGATGGTCTCTCGCTCCGACCACTGGCCCGAGACGTCGAGATCGCTCTGCTGGCCCGAATGTCCGGATCGACGCCGCTATTCGGCTCTCTCGCCGTCGACTACTCGGACTACCGAGTGTGGCAGCGCCACGTTCTCGACGCCGTTGCGTCGGATCAGCTCGAGTTCTGGCGTCGCGCCCTGGCCGGCGTGCCGGAGTTTCTCGATCTGCCGACCGGAACTCCTGATCCCTCGGCCGATGCCACCGCCGTGGAGTTCTCCGTCGGCCCGGAAACCCTCACTCGGCTGCGGACGCTCGCGCACCGGTTGGGCGCAACGGTGTTCGTCGTGGTCCACGCAGCGCTCGCCGCCGTACTGGCCGAAGCCAGCGGCACCCAGGACATCGCCATCGGAACACCGGTGGCGGGTAGATCCGACCCCGCACTGGACCACCTCGTCGGTATGTTCGTCGGTACCGTCGTGCTGAGAACCGAGGTCGATCCGTCGACGACGTTCGAGGACTTCGTGACCGCAGTCCGAGATGGGGACCTCGATGCCTTCGCGAACTCGGACGTTCCCTTCGAGTGGGTGGTGGACGCGGTGCAACCGACTCGCGCCGTCGATACGCATCCACTGTTTCAGGTGTTCCTCGCCTTCGGTGATACGGCCACTCCCACAATCGAAGTGGAGTCGTCCTCGATCACCCCGCGGCGCGTGGACATCACGGCCACCCAGTTCGACCTGGAGGTGTTGGTCGACGAGTCCGAGGCCGGACTGATCGGCCATCTCGGATACTCGCCCACACGGTTCTCGCGATCGGTGATCGGCGAACTGGCCGAGCGCCTGGCGGAGGTGCTGACCGTGGTCTCCACCCGGCCGGATTTGCGGCTCGGCAGTGCAGACTTCGGGCACGCCCCGTCGGCCGTTGCATCCCATCGCGGTACCGCATCCGAATACACACTGGCAGCAGTGTTCGAGCAGGCGGCGTCGAGCCGGCCGGATGCTACCGCGGTGATCGACGGGTCGCGGTCGCTGACCTATCGGCAGCTCGATCGACAGTCGAATGCATTAGCAGACAGTCTGATGCGTGCAGGTGCTCGTCCCGGCGCGCTGGTGGCGATTGCGTATCCTCGATCCGTCGAATACCTCGTCGCGATCTGGGCCGTTGCCAAGACCGGTGCCGGCTTCCTGTCCATCGATCCCTCGCAGCCCGTTGCCCGGGTCCAGGAGATTATCTACCGCGCAGCACCGGTCACGGGTGTCTCGGCGGCCGACTTCCCTTCGGTCGGTGCCAACTGGATGAGTGTCACTGGCGACGAGCTCGATCGGGTGGAGGTTCCGGTAGCACCGCTCGACAGCGTGGCCTATGTCGTCTACACCTCCGGTTCGACCGGAGTGCCCAAAGGCGTGCGGGTGACGCACCGCGGCATCGCGAATCTCGTGGAGAGTCAGCGAGATCTGTTCGGGGTCGAGCCGGATTCGAGGGTTCTCCAGTTCGCCTCGCCCAGTTTCGATGCATCGATATTCGAGACACTGATGGCCGTCGGCGCGGGAGCCGGTGTGGTGATCGTTCCGTCCGACGTGCACGGCGGGCGCGAGCTCGAAGCGCTCATCGACCGACACCAGGTGACGCACGCGTGCCTCACGCCGACCGTCCTCCAGGTGACCGACGCCGACGCCGTGCCATCGCTTCGGGTGGTCGTCATGGCGGGTGAAGCCGCCAATTCTGCTCTGCTGCAGCGCTGGTCGCGTGGCCGCTCGGTATTCAACGCCTACGGCCCCACCGAGGCGACCGTCATGAGCACCTGCACGACGGACCAGCGTGCATGGGGCCCGGCAGGGGCGGCGGGTCCGGTGACCATCGGCGGTCCGACCCGTGGATTCGACGCCGTGGTGCTCGATGCCCGGCTACGACCGGTGGGAAGCAACGTCGTCGGGGAGCTCTACCTCGGCGGGGCCGGTCTTGCCGAGGGATATCTGGGGCAGAGCGGTACGACTGCAGTGAGTTTCGTGGCCAATCCTTTCGGTGACGGTCGGCTCTACCGAACCGGTGATCTCGTGCGTTGGATTGATCAGAGCAGCGTGGTTCGGGGTAGCGATCGTGAACTCGAATATCTGGGTCGAGCGGATTCACAGGTCAAGATTCGCGGTCATCGCGTCGAGCTGTCCGAGGTGGAAGCAGCACTGCTGCGCCACCGAGATGTACGTCAAACCAGCGTGATCGGTCATGGAGACTCACTGGCCGCTTACGTGGTGGGCGACGTCGAGCCGCGGGAGGCTCGCGACTTCCTGGCGAGGACATTGCCTGCGTACATGCTGCCCGGCACTGTGACCGTCGTCGACGCACTGCCGATGACGTTGTCCGGCAAGGTCGATGTGAGCAAATTGCCTGAGCCCTCGGTGATGTCGACCGAACGACGGGCACCGGTCTCGGCGAACGAGGAGTTGGTGCACAGCGTGTTCTCCGACGTACTGCAGGTGGCGGGCGACGACATCGGTGTGGACGACAACTTCTTCGATCTCGGTGGGCACTCCCTCTCGGCGGTGCAGGTGATGGATGCGCTGGGGGACCGTCTGGACCATCGCCTTCCCATCAGTCTGCTCCTGGTGCACCCGACGATCTCGGCTCTGGGTGCTCAACTCGACACGGGCGACCACGGCGGCGACAGTGCGTTCGATGTGGTGCTTCCGCTTCGAGCCGAGGGCGCGGGCGCGCCGCTGTTCTGCGTGCACCCGGCCATCGGGATCGCCTGGAGCTATGTCTCGCTGCTCGGGGAGACCGACCGCCCGCTGTACGGCCTGCAGGTGCCGGGCATCGACGACGAGCAGGCATCGCCGGCTTCGATCGACGAGTTTGCCGAGAGGTACGTGCGCGAGATCCGAGGCGTGCAGGCGAACGGTCCCTATCACCTTCTCGGATGGTCGCTCGGCGGCGTGATCGCGCATGCCATTGCCACAAAACTGCAGTCCGAAGGCGAGGACGTCGCGCTGCTCGCGCTGGTCGACGCACAACTCTCGGCACCTGACGATGCTACGGAGTTCGGCATCGACGATCTCGCCCGTCAGCTCGGGGTGGAGGGTGATTCGTTCGAGACCATCGTGGATCGCTTGCGCGAGAACAGAAGCGAATTGGCGTTTCTCACCATCGATCATCTGGAGCGAATGTATCGTCCCGTGTCGATGGCTCCCACCTGGGTGGCGTCGTACGCGCCGAGGGTGTTCGAGGGGCCGGTGCACTATTTCGCAGCCCGCGGTTCGCACGGTGCAGAGCACTGGACGGAATCGGTGGACGGGAAGATGTCGGTTCACCGGGTGGATGCAGAACACCAAGACATGTTGGGCGAGATCGGTGCCCGGGCGCTAGGCCGAGTGATCGGCAACGATGCGGTGGGGAAAGGTGTGGCGTGATGAGCGAACAACTGGAGCCGTACGTCGATGACGTGCGAGCGCACTACGACCTGTCGGACGAGTTCTTTGCGCTGTTCCTCGATCCGAGCATGACGTACAGCTGCGCCTACTTCGAGCGTGACGACATGACGCTCGAGGAAGCGCAGATTGCCAAGATCGACCTGGCGCTCGGCAAGCTCGACCTGAAGCCGGGGATGACGCTGCTCGATATCGGTTGCGGCTGGGGGGCTCTCGTCAAGAGGGCCGTGGAGAAGTACGACGTCAACGTCATCGGTCTGACGCTGAGTCGCAACCAGTACGAGCACGGACGCGCCATGGTTGCCGACCTGTCGACCGATCGCACCGTGGACATCCGATTGCAGGGGTGGGAAGAGTTCGACGAGCCCGTCGACCGAATCGTCAGTATCGGCGCGTTCGAGCATTTCCGACGGAACCGGTATTCGGCGTTCTTCGCCAAATGCCGCTCGGTGCTGGCACCGGGCGGTCGAATGTTGTTGCACACCATCGTCATCACGCCGCCGGATCCAGCGTCAGGGGGCGGTGGTCTCACGCGTGAGGATGCACACTTCTCCCGCTTCATCCTGCGCGACATCTTTCCCGGCGGGCAGTTGACCCTCGTGAAGGTGGTGAAGTCCAAAGCGGCCGAGGCAGGCTTCGAGCTGCTTCGGGAGCATCCCTTGAGGCTGCACTACGCGAGGACACTCGACACGTGGGCCGAGAAGCTGATCGCATCCCGGGACGAGGCCATTGCCGTGTCCTCGGAGGCGACATACGACAAGTACGTGCAGTACCTCACGGGCTCATCGGATCGATTCAAGAGTTCACGCATTGACGTTGTGCAATTCACCCTCGAGGCTGCAGACACGCCTGCGCCGTGACACCCTCGACTACGCGGCGTGCATCTGCGCCGGTATGTCGTCAGTGATCGTCGGTTTGTCGTCGGTGATCGCTGGTTTGTCGTCAGTCATTCTGCCCGCCAACTCGGCTGCGGCCTGCTCGGCGTCGACACGGCGAAGGCCGAGGACGATACACACGGCGGTAACAGCGCCGATCACCAACCACACGGAGACAATAACGAGTGCCCACATCATGACTCGCATTCGTGGCACTCAGCTGTTTGGATGGTGCCGAATCGCGTCCAGTTTCGTTTGTGCCGCCCCCAACGTTCGTCTAGGAGAAATATCCGCCATGAAGAACGCCCGACTCGGTTTCGTCAGTGGACTGTTCGTCGCTGCGGTGATTGCCCTCGGCACTGTAGCCCCCGGTACCGCCGCCGCCGCACCACTTCCGGTAGTTGGGCCCGGTAGCGGCTTCGTCACCACCGGAGGCATCGACGACCTCACCGTCTGCTCCATCGCGGCCGTCGGATACGACGACGCGGGCAGACTCGTCGCGCTCACCGCAGGGCACTGCATTCTGCGAACGGGCCTGCCCGTGACACTCGTCGGATCGCCTGCCGCCCCGGTCGGCACTACGGCCGTCGGGCATTGGGGGCCCGACTACGGCGTCATCGTTCTCGACCCCACCAAGGTCACGCCGGTATCGAGCCTGAACGGAATCACCGTGACGGACATCGGCGTCGGGTCGGTGGGGCAGCCGGTCTGCAAGAGCGGGCTCGGCAGCGGACGGACCTGCGGCACGATCGTCGAGGATCGCGGCGTCGACCTGATGTCCGACGCGGTCACCATCTGGGCAGACTCGGGAGCTCCACTGGTGGCCGGCACTACGCTCGTCGGAATCGCCAGCCATGCCTCGGGAGCTCCGTTGCTCACTCCCACCGCCTACGCGTCGGTGTCGGAATCGTTGCGCCTACTGAACGCGTCGGGTGCGGCGGGTGCCGGCTTCCGGCCGGTGTGATCAGCCGGCTCCGCGAAGTCGCGCTTCCGTTCGAGCCTCGGCCTCCGCATAGTCGCGGGCCGATGCCTGCAGTTTTCGAGCCAGGTCTTTCACATCGGTCGACAACGTCGAGTCGGCAGCCTCCCAACCGGACAGCAGGGTCGAGTAGGCCGCACCGGCGGCTCCCGGCCAGCATGCTGTAGCCGTCGACAAATCTCGTGCCACCACGACCAGATCCTCGGATGCTCTTTCGATCGCAAGATCGGTTCTGCCCGCCGCGTCGAGAAGCACCGCCACACTGACTTCCAGCCGATCCCCCATCGCATTTCCTCCCCCGAGGCCGTTGGTACCTGTCACTACGGTGAACGTAACACCCGGTCGAGGGTGGAGTGAGCTGGTAGCTTGACCGCGTGGTTGACATCGGGGGAATCAACGACTGGGACACGGCGGGCCTCGAGCGGCTCAGCAGCTCGCTGACCAGCAGAGCCAGCACCCTGATCGATCTGGGCGATCAGCTCGATCAGATCAAGCTTGTCGACGGCTGGGTGGGGGAGTCCAGTGACGTGGCTCGCCGCGCGTTCGATGCCGTTGTCGATCACCTGACCGACAGCGCTGCGCAGGTGGGAGCCATCAAGCGACTCACCGGCGACACGGAAGATGCTGTGACGGCATTGAAGCGTGCACTTGCCGAGGTCTCGTCACTGGCCTTTGCGCACGAGTTCGCAGTCTGCAACGACAACACGTTGTGGGACAGATGGGCTTTCGAGCGACCCGCGGATCAGACCGATGCCGAAGCCGTCGACCGTCAGCGAATGAAAGCCGAACTCCTCGACCGCATCGGCGAAATTGTCCGTCGCGGAACAGAAATCGAGGACAACGCGGCCGACATCATGACCGCAGCTGCTCGAAACCTGATCAGCGACAACGACAGTACCGATGTGCGCGAGGCACTCGGAATCGGCGACGAGCAAGGTGCGACGAAAGCTCCACAGCCGCCGCGAGAGGGAAATTCGGCCGAGAACAATCAATGGTGGAACTCGCTCAGCGACGATCAGCGCACTTTCGTCCGAGAAGAGCGACCGCAGTGGATCGGTGACCTCGACGGCATTCCGGCAGTAGAGCGGTCGAGCGCGAACCTTGCTCGATTGGACATCGAGCGCAGCTCCATCGACGGTCAGGTCAACGAGGCACAGGCCCGCTTCGATCGGTCCGGTAGTGCGACGGACGAGAAGCGGCTGGAAATGGCGCTCGACAAACGCTCGTCGCTCGACGCCGTCGAACATCTGCTGTTCCAGACGGGAGCGGACGGCAACTTCGTGCTGGGCGCGGACGGCCAGCGCATTCCGGTTCCGGACCGGCAGCTACTGGCCTTCGATGCCTCACCCGAACAGACGCTGGCCACCGCCGTCGTCGCAGTCGGTGACGTGGACACGGCGGATCATGTGTCGGTACATACGCCAGGCTTCACCAGCACTGTCAACGGTGGGCTCGGCAGCCTGGTGAACGACGCAGCGAACATCCGTCAACTCTCGCAGTGGCAACTCGATCACTACAGTCCCGACGCCGCTGGACAGACCGTCGCATCGGTCGCCTACATGGGATACGAGGCCCCGCAGAACGTCGGGGTGTTGTCCGACGACATGGCCCAGGCCGGAGGCAGCAGGCTCGCCTCGTTCCTCGACGGCATCGACGCATCGCGTTCGGACGATCCGCACCTGACAGCCGTCGGGCACTCTTATGGTTCTCTGACAACAGGATTCGCGCTACAGAACGGGACCGGTGTGGACGACGCAGTGTTCATGGGGTCGCCTGGGGTCGGTACCGACAACCTGGGTGCGCTCGACATCACCGGTGACGCGTACACCCTCGCGTCAGGCGGGGACGGTGTCGCGGCCCTCGCCGCATTCGACGGCGATCCACGTGAAATCAACGGCATTCACGATTTGTCGACTCGCGCCGCCGACGTGGTGATGCCCGACGGAACCGACGTCGCGCTGATGTCCACCGACCGATTCACCGGACCGATCGTCGAACGAATGGGAAGCCACAGCGACTACTACAAGCTGGACACCACGAGTCAGTTCAATCAAGCCGCCGTGATCGCGGGCATTCCAGATGTGGCAGTGGCCCGATGACACGATCGACAATAGTGTGCGCAGCCGCACTGCTCACGGCGGCGCTTTCAGGGGGATGCATGAGCAACACGCCGGAGCCATACGAGGGAGAGCATCGTCCGCGTGGAAAGGCCGACTCGGAAATCGTTGCAGAGCAGACCGCCCTGCGGTTCGAGGAGTTGAAGCAGCGGGAGGGGCGCCAGAGCACAGTGGAGCCCGCCTTCGAGCGAATGCAGGAAGACATCAAGGCGGCGATCTCGAATCTGGTACCGGGACTGGAATGGTCGACCACCCGTACGCGTAGCGAATCACCCTGCGATGAGCCGTATTCCAATACGCCCGGCCTCAATGTGACGCTCGTGCCGTTCAGTTCCGATGCGCCGATCCCGGCCGATCGGTGGCCGGCCGTGCTCGAGGCGGTCAATTCCATCGCCGTCGCCAACGGTTTCGACGGTGTCGGTCAGGGGCGTGACGACGGGACACAGCGCTCGGTGAGTCTGCGCGACCCCGACGGCGGCCAGATACTGCTGGGTGCAGGCGGACGCACCGCGCTGATGATCACGACGGGTTGCTACCTACGGTGATCGATCGGCCCTAGACCCGATCCACGCCTGGCTTATGCGTCGGATCGATGAGGAACAGGCTACTGCCGTCCAATCCGTCTCTGCGGTGGATACTTCCACGTAAGCCGGCCTCGACCAGGCGGACGGCGATCTCGTAGATCTCGTCGAGCCGTGCGTCGGAGAGATCGGGCCGGATGGCGAGATGGATCTCGTCGCCTATGTGCCGCATCACTGCCTCGAAAGACGGGCTCACCGAGCTGTAGAGCAACTCGCATTGAACCACCAACTCGTCGGACATCACGTAGTCGTCGGCCGCTCCCAGCAGTGGCGACACCCCGAAATCCTCGAGCAGGTTGATCAACTGCACCCCACTGGACCCGGCTGCCGTCGACCGGTCCGCCATCACACCGGACTCCACTTCCTTCGTGGTGAAGATCAGTGTGGCCTCGGCACTGGGATCGAGAAGGCCCAGATCGGCGCGCATCGCAGTGAGCAACAACGAGTGCATCCTGGTGATGTACGCGTGCTCGCTCTGTAAGCGTTCGTGCGCGGGCGCAGGGATACCGGCCTCGGGGGCCAGCGGGGACAACACTCGGCGATCGATGCCCGTCGAGAGCTCCAACGCCAGTGGATGGACGCGTCTGCGGGCAACCACCAAGGCCGCGGTGAGCGCCAGGTTCAGTTGATCGTAGGCCTTGTTCAACGCCTTGGTCGCAGCAGCGAGATCGCCCACCGGTGTCGAGATCACTGCCTCGGAAATCTCCTCGGCCACAACACGATCGACATTCGACAGCGCGAAGAGCAGCTCCTGGTACCGTGCGGTCACCTGGTCGCGGTTCCACGAGTCGCTCTCGCCCGACTGCCGCACCTGACGATCGACAGCATTGTGCAGCGCCGCCACCTCGCGAGAGATGACGTCCTCGTTGGCGCCGAGCCGACGCACGCTCAGTGCCGCCCATGCAGCACCCATCGCCGCGATCACCACGACGATCAAGGTCCACAACGCAATTGCGGACACACCCGACTCCGAAGCAGCCAAGACGCTGGTAGTCATCGCTACATCATGCAGGAATGTGTTACTGATCGTCCCTCTTTCGCAGTTCTAACCTGCGAGTGTTAACGAGTACTAACCCGCTGCGGGTGGCGAGGTGAGCGGATGCGGGCTTCACATCCCCCTCGACACGAATGATCTAATGACCGGGGCCTGTGGGGGACAGGCGAGGAGCCGGGGGAGTTATGCATCTGACTGCGATAGACAACTGGGACACCCGCAAAATAGTTCGCGTTGTCGCAATGGCGTTGACGGTTGTCGGCGTGAGTACCGGGTGCGGTACCGGTACGGGGGAGCCGGCTGTGAACGATCAAGACGTGGCAGCGATCAAAGACGCGCTGTATGCGAAAGGCACTGCAGAAGAGGAACTCGCGGCACTCGAGCCGCTCGTGATCGAGATGGCGGACGCCGTCGTAGGTGTCGTTCCGAACCTGACGTGGTTTCGCAATCGCGACGAGCAAACAGTGTCGTGCGAGGCCGTTCCGGGTGACCCTAGTAGCGCCTCGGCCTCGACGCTCCGCAACGTCGTGTTCGACGGTCCGATCCCCGACGACGCATGGCCACAGGCATTCTCACGTGTGCAAGAGATCGCCGCCCGCGTCGGCGCAACCGAGGTACAGGTGCGGGCCGATACCTCGGGTAATCACGACGTGCTGCTGCTCGGCGAGGACAAGGTGCAGTTCGGCCTCGGGACCTTGGAAGCCGGCGTCATCACTGCTCGAACCGGTTGCCACCTGACATTGTCGGATCAGGACCAGTATGCGAAGTAACGGTGTCCGGTTGCCGTTGCGCCGCGATGCGACGGGGATCGTGTCGGGGTAGTGAGTCGATGAGGATGCGTCGGGGATGCGACGCCGGCCCGGTGATCAGATATTTCTGACCGGGTCGCACTCGGTCGGCCTCGGCGAGAACATCTTCCGACGGTGAGTGGTTTTGCTGCAGGGGCTCGGTGTCGCGTAGTGCGTCGGAGACTATTCGCCGCGGGTCGTATTGGCGCAAGTCGATCGATTCCCATTCACTCCGCCGCAGGGGAACACCCATCTCGTCTTCCGCTGCGCTGCGGGTGGTCTCGACGAAATGACGTACCGTGCGCACGGCCCGTCCGAGCCCATGGGCGTACCCCGGTAGGCGCGAGGGGCCGAGGACGAACCCGGCGATGATCGCGACCAGGAACAATTTCTCGATGGTCAAGCCGAACATGTTGTGAGCTCCGGTTTCGGTGGTTTGAGAGCACGCCTGTCGTGTATCGCGGTGATTGCGATCGCTGCTCCGAAGAGTGTCGCCATCGGCAGCGCGACCAGGAACATCGACAGCACA
Organism: Rhodococcus sp. PSi06; assembly: GCF_054960675.1. Taxonomy (NCBI): domain Bacteria; kingdom Bacillati; phylum Actinomycetota; class Actinomycetes; order Mycobacteriales; family Nocardiaceae; genus Rhodococcus; species Rhodococcus sp. PSi06. The sequence goes on along the minus strand of NZ_JBHNYO010000001.1, from coordinate 291,872 downwards.
TCTGCAGCGGGTGTGACGAGCGCGCTGAACAGGGCAATGGCGACGACGCTGATCCGCCAGCTGCTGCGCAGCCGGTGTGCGGAAAGGATGCCGAGACAGTTCAGCATCACCAGCACGGCGGGAAGGACGAAGGCGATGCCGGTCGCCAACACGATCTTCATGACGAAATCCACGTAGTACGAGGCATTGAGAATGGTGCTGTCCTCGTCGGATGAGAAGCCGGCAAGCACGCTGACCATGCGCGGGAAGATGCTGAACCCGAACATGCACCCGCCCAGGAACAATGGGACCGCTGCGGCGGAGAATCCATACACGTACTTCTTTTCTCGACGGGTCAGCCCGGGGGTGAGGTAGGCGAACAGCTCACGCAACCACACCGGACTCGACACGATCACACCGGTGAACAGCGCGATTCTCAGTTCGAGATCGAAAGCACCGGTGACTGTTTCGAAGTTGAGGCTGGCCTGGCGGGACAGGGCGAGTTGCTCGACGGGTGCGCGCAGTACGTCGAGAATCCGATCGGACAGGGCAAATCCGATGGCTATGCCAACGAGCAGGGACACCGCCGCGCGGACAGCGCGGCGACGTGCCTCGCGCATGTGCCCGGCGAGGGGCATCGCGCCCCGCGGAGCGGTAGCCCGCGTGACCGGCTCCCGCTGAGCTCGCGCGGCGGTGGCCGTGGTCATGACGCCTGTCGGTACGGCACTGCGGCGTCGTCGCGCGTTGACGCTGTTTTCTCCTCGTGCACTTCGTCTTTGAGGATGCGCATCGACTGCCCGACGCCCTTGGCGAGGGACGGCAGTTTGGTGGAGCCGAACACGAGCAGCAGGATGGCGAGAACGATCAGGGCGTGCCATCCGGTTAGGTTGTGCAACATAGTAATTCCTTCGGTGGTGTCGGTATGAGTGATCAGTTGGTGGGTGCCGAGCCGGCACCGGGTGGCCCGCCCGCCGGGGGCTGACCGCCGCCTCCACCGGGTGCTCCGCCGCCTCCTGCGGCGGGCTCGGTAGACGTGTCGATTGCTACGGCAAGCGATCCGACGTAGCCGGATGTGGGGTCGCCGGAGAACGTCCCCATCTCGAGGTCGTAGCCGTCGCCGAAGACGTTGTCGTTGTCGAGGCTGCCGAGCTGGGCCAGATTCTTCGCCGAGTTCGGATAGGTGTCGAGTTGGTAGATCGCATCGAGCATGTCCTGAGGGAACGCGACCTGAGAGGTGGCAATGGCGTTGTCCGCGTTGGTCGCCGACGCCGCATCGGGATAGACCTCGAAGTGCATGTGCGTCCAGCGGCCGGAATAGCAGCCGGGGACGATGGTCTCGAACGTGACCGTGCCGTCCGCCCCTGCCGCTTGAATGCCGCGCAGATACGTCTCGTCCTCGACACCCTCGGAGTACATCGAATATTGGCCGTCCGCGTCGCACTGCCACAAGTACACGGCGGCACCCTCGAACGGTCGGTTGTCGTTCGCCATGTCGGTGAGGGCGAAGGTGAACGACAATGGCGTTCCCTCGACTGTGGTGCCGCCGTCGAGACTCGACGTGATGTCGCTACGCACGATCCCCGACTGCTCGAGAACGTTGACTCCATTGGTGCCGTCGGCCGGGTAGGGTCCGTTGGTCTCCTGGGGGATTTCGCTCGTTGCACTCGCAGTGGCGGTGGTGGTGGATACCGCTGCAGTGGTGGTACTTCCGCTGCTCGACGTGGTGGAGCAGGCAGCCAATGCGAAGGCTCCCGCTCCCGCACCGACCATCGCCAGCACTCGGCGGCGGGTGACCAGGGTGGTGATATCGAATCCGGCACCCTGATCGACCACGTCCTCGGTGGGGCGATCGAGCAGGCGTCCCTCGTAGGTGGGTCCGTCAGAAGTGTTGACGGGCTTTGGAATTCGGGTCATCGTCGGATCTCCTCTGAGATGGCATCGGTTCTTTTCGGTAATGCCGATACTGGTCGATGTTCCGGTGAGGACGCTGAACCCTCGCTGCACGGTTCCTGTGAGCGTCGAGCGGCCGGATTGCGACGAAAAGGTAGCCAAGGCTAACCTACAAGTCCGATCACCGACATACAGGACTTTCATGACGTATCGCGCTACCTCCCGCTTCGCTGCCCTGCTCACCGCCGCGGTGGCTGCATCCATCGCACTCGCTGGTTGCAGCGCGTCCGATACCGCCGAGGCCCCGGCCGACGTGCAGGCGACCGGCTCGTTTCCGCTGACCGTGCAACACATGTACGGCGAGACCACCCTCGACGCCGTGCCGGAGCGGGTCGCAACATGGGGCTTCGGCACCACCGACGCAGTACTCGCGCTCGGGGTGGTGCCCGTTGCCATGCCGTCGGCCGAATACGGCGGCGGTGACGATCTGATCTACCCGTGGATCTCCGACGCCATCGACGCGAGCGGCGAGACGGCACCCGTTCTGCTCGACAACGTCACGAGCGCACTGACGGTCGAGAAGGTTCTCGCTGCCGATCCCGATGTGCTGCTGGCCCCACACTCCGGCTTGACCGAGGCCGAATACGACGCAGTGACCGACGCCGGCATCCCCGTCATCGCACCGCCGGAAGAACTGTGGTCGACGCCGTGGCGAGATGTCATCACCACCATCGGTGATGTTCTGGGCGTCCCGGACCGCGCACGCGATCTGGTAGCCGATCTGGACCGGCAGGTGACCGAGGCAGGTGCGCAACATCCCGAATTCGACGGCCAGTCGATCGCATACGTGTCCGAGGCTGCAGACGTGTACTACCTGCTGCTGCCGTCGGATCCTCGAGTGGAGCTGTTGGAGAACCTGGGCTTCGTCTCGCCTGCGTCGGTGACCGACCTCGCGACCGACGACGCCACGTATTCGACCACCGTCTCGGCGGAGAACATCTCGAAAATCGACGCCGACGTCGTGTTCACTCAGGTCGACACCGAGGACGCCCTGCAGCAATTCGTCGATTCACCTGTGTCCCGGCAGATTCCAGCAGTCGCCGCGGGTGTGGTCGCGGGATTCGTGGGCCAGGAAGTCGGAGCTGCAGTAGGCCCGACGGCACTGTCGATTCCCTACTTCCTGCCCACCCTCGTCGACGGACTCGCAGCCGCTGTGAATCCCGAAAGCTGACGAGAGGCGGGAGCGACGTCGTCGTGGGCTGCGTCGCGGCGGGGCGCTAAATTGCAGTTGTGTTCAGCGACGTCGAAACTGCCCGGTTGATCCTGCGACCCGTCCGCGAAGAGGATCGACCGGCGATGATCGAGCTGCACACCGATCCCCGTACCACCCAGTTCGAGTCGGATCCGCCCGACGCCGAACAGGTCGATCTCCTGGTCGACTCATGGCTGACGCACTGGACGGAACACGGGTTCGGGTACTGCGCGGTGAGTACCCGCACCAGCCCGGTTGTGATCGGGTTGGCCGGGATTCGGGTCCGTGAGTTTCACGGCGACGTTGTTCTCAATCTTGCCTACCGCTTCAGCCCGGAGGTGTGGGGCAGCGGCTACGCAGCGGAGGCGGCTCGAGCAATCGTGGACTGGCGGGCCCGCACGCTCCCGGAGATTCCGTTGGTGGCGAGCGTGAATGTGGCGAACGAACGCTCTTTCCGAGTAGCCGAACGCATCGGCTTCACCCACTACACGGAGGAGTTGAACGACTGCGTGCGCTCGCGCCACTACAGACTCGAGGGCACCCTGTAAGAAAGGGCCTCGTGCCCATTCTCGTCGAACCTGCGATTCCAGAGGGATCGTTTGCCGGTGTCGATCAACGGCGCCCCTACTTCCTGTCCACCCTCGTCGACGGACTCACAGCGGCACTGGGAAACGGCCCAGTGCGTTTGTGCACGAGTGATCTGACCGCGATGTCCGTCCGTCGACTCCGGGAAGACCCGGTACTCAACCGCTGTGGCAGCGCCGGCCGTGACGCTCTCGAACGAAACCTGCTGCAAAGCTGACGGGTTCGTTCTCCAACCCGACCAATTCCGCTCGAATATGTTGCGGGTCGGATCGACTATTCGTCCCGGGCGACCCCCGCGCACGTATGGCATCGTGACCGGATGATCGGTCGAGCCGAAGACTTCACACGCCGTAAGTCGGCCGGGGTCGGGAACGGCACCCGGGGTATATCGGATACGGAGCGAGGCTCGCGAGATGCCGTGTGGGTGAGGTGGGTGGCGTTATTGCCGTTGATCGTTCTCGGTGTGTTGATCCCGAGCGGAGTCTTCCTCGCCAATTCCGGAACGGTTGTCGGTGACGTCGTCGCCACGTGGATGTTCCTGGGAGTGTTCGGTCTGGTGATCTTTGCTCCCGTGACGGTGCTCTCGCTGCTCGGAGCAGCGGTACTCGGCAACCGCAACTTTCGGGCCGGACGGTGGCTCGTTTCGGTCAGCTCCGTGGTAGCAACAGTCCTCTATGCCTGCCTCGTCTTCGTAGTCACGGAGGAGGTAGTCTCACCCGAGCTACGCGACCCGAACAGCTGGGGTCCACAGCTCACCCCGGGCACCGCGTTGCTTGTCGTCGTCCCTTACATCACGGGGGCCGCGGGAAATATGTACGTACTGGTCCGGCTCTGGCGTCATCGCTGAGCCGAGTCAGGTGTGTCCTGCGCCGCGAACCTCGTCCATAGGTGGGATCAAGTCAATTGTGCTGCAAGTTTTCTAGTGGAAATTGCGCCCGGCGAACACTCGACGTGAACGACCGCGAGATCTTCTGATCAGCGGGGCGGCGTCACCAGACACCACTCGTTGCCCTCGGGGTCCCGGAGCACCTGAAAGGACCCGGCCGCATCGGAGTGCCGACTCCCGACCACCGTCGCGCCGAGGCCGACGGCCTGTTCGACGGCGTCGTCGATGCTCGGCACGTCGACGTCGAGATGAAGCCGGTTCTTGACAGATTTGCCCTCGGGAACTCGCTGAAACGCCAACCGAGTGAACCCTGAAACATCGACGAAATGCCATGAGTCGTCGCGCATCGCAGGTTGCCCGCCGAGTACACCCGCCCAGAACTGCGCCAACACAGCCGGCTCCGTACAGTCGAATACGACCTCATCTATACGTCCGATCATGACGTCATCGTATGCGCCGGCCACCCACGTCACCCACGATCCGGTCGCCAGAGTGCAGAGACTCGGCCTCTCTGCATGCACCCATCACGCAAGGGATCGAAATCCATTGCAGCAGAGTGCCGCTGACGTCTGAGGGTATCCCTGCATCGGATGTCGCGGCGTCAGTGAGGTGCGTCGGTGACCATTCGGTTGCGACCGGCGCGCTTCGCCTGGAACATCAGCGCGTCGGCTCTGTCGAGAGTGTTGCGAAGACCTTCGTCCGGTCGCTGAAGTGTGTATCCGGCCGAGAACGTCACCCCCGAAGATGCGACCGCGGCTGCGAGAGCTTCGAGTGATCGAAGAGCGTCTCGACGATCGCAGTTACGCTGAGTGATCACGAATTCCTCTCCACCCCAACGTGCCAGAAGTCCGCCGTCGCCGATGCAGCTGCGAGCAGTCGATACGAAGTCGCGAAGCAACGCGTCGCCGGCAGCGTGGCCGAAGTTGTCGTTGAACTGTTTGAAGTGATCCAGATCGAGGACAGCGACGACCGTGTCGACCGAATGGTCGTCGACGACGGACACCGCGTAGTCCGACCATCCGCGACGGTTGAGTGCACCGGTCAGTTGATCTGTTCGGGACGCATGAAGGATGCCGTCCTCGATCTCTTTTCGTTCGGTGACATCGAGAGCGGCAGCGAGTGTCCAGTCGGCCTCGGACGGGCCGACGAAAGGAACCAGGGTGAGCAGAACCCAGCGAATCTCGTCGTTCGGTCGAACGAAACGCACCTCGAGCTTCACAGACGTTTCCGCGGCTGTGCCGGCGGCCATCAGCTCCTCGACGCTCCCGTGAAGAGCGAGGTCGTCCGGGTGAGTGTGCACCGTTGCGGACCGACCTATCAGTTCCGAGGAGGAGAGGCCGACCAGTTCACAGTAGGCGGCATTGACGTCGACGAACAATCCTTCGGCGTCGGAGAGAGCCTGCGCCACGGGGCTCGAGGCGAAGATGCGCCTGTACCGGTGTTCCTCCACGACGCAACGACCTACTTTCTCCCCTTCCTTCAACGGGAGTCTAGTCGAGGCCGGGGCGATCCCAGAGCTGTCGCTCACGTCGGCGGACCACGGCAGATAACAAAATTGTACGAATGTACGACTTTCGGGAACCGTTCGCCGTCACCCGCGGGTATCGAGTGTCGGCGTCAACGCCCCTTCGAGGACGATTCGGTCGCTCGTGACGATCGTCAGGTGTCGACGGAGGGCTTGGGCAACGATGATTCTGTCGAACGGATCCTCGTGGTCCCAGTCGAGCCGCCCGGCTTCCGACGCGTCTGCGGAGTCGATCGCAAGGTCGGTTGCGTTCATTCCCATCAACACCTCGGTCCACGTCGACAGCAAGGTTCGCCCGTCGAGTCGGCCGATCCGAGTCTTGATTGCGATCTCCCACGCCGAAGCAGCTGAGACCATCAACTCGTTTCCTTGATCGGCGAGGGTCTCGCGAACGTCCTCGGGCATCCTGTCCGGATCGGTGACGAGCCGCAGCAGTGCATTGGTGTCGAGAAGGAACGAGGTCACTCCGGCGACCCCCACGCGGCGAGCTCCGACGGAGGGAGAGGTTCGTCGAAAGAATCCGGCACGACGAGATCTCGCAGTTGGCCGAAGACGCGCGGTGTCGGTCGAGCGGGCGTCAGCACAGCAACCGGGCGACCGTGGTTGGTGATCGTGACCGAGACGCCAGTTTGCTCGACCTCGGCCAAGATCGCATTGAGCCGCGTCTTGGCTTCTGTACTGGTGATCGTCTTCACCGCCACAGATTAGACCAGTGCGACTGGTCCGAATAGTCTTTTCTTCGTGTTCAGCCCTCTGCGGTTTGGCACTCTCGCCTGCTGAGTGCCAAAATGGGGGCACAATATTTGCTCGAAAGGAGTAGTCAAGTGACCGTCTCCTCATCCAACTTCGATGCACGTGAGTTGGACGAAATGCCGCCGAACTGGTGGAAGCGGCGCATCCGTACCCGCGTCCAGGTGACCGAAATTGCCGTGATGCTCGGCGCTCTGTCGGTCGTCTCGTTCTGGGCCGCCGGGCTCGGCATCGCCGCCGGCTTGATCGCCGTCGCATCCGCGTTGTGGGCCGATCGCAGTCCCGATCTCTCGGGGGAGCCTGCCGAACGCTGGGACCTGGCGCTTGCCGTCGGCAGCGGAATTCTCGGCATCATCGTCGGCGTGGGTTTCCTCGCGATGGTGATGTAGAACGACACCGAGCAAGGCCCCGGAAGCCGGTCGACCGCATTGCGGTCGGCCGGTTTCGCCGTTCCGGGCGAAAGATTCCCAAGTATCTGCGACGGTCCGTTGCACTAACCAGTTTTATGTGTGACGCTGTGTTGCGTACACATTCTTCGTACGCATTGCTCGGACGCAGGCGGAAGGACCACCATGACTGCAGTCGACGACACCCGAACGCTCTACCGAGAGACGTTGCACGCGCTGTCGACGGCGTCGGTGCATCAGCACTTCGACGCCTTCCTCGACATCCCGTGGGACGAACCCGAGTACGCGATCGTTCCCAACGATCCGCGCTGGGTACTCCCTGACGAGGACCCGCTCGGTCACACCGACTGGTACAAGGCGCTGCCGTTGGATCGCCAAATCCACATCGGCATGTATCGCCAGGCCAGCATGGTCAAGGTGGGACTGCAGTTCGAGCAGATTCTGATCAGCGGCCTCATGCAGTACGCCCTGACGCTGCCCAACAACTCACCGGAATTCCGGTACTCGACGCACGAGGCCACCGAAGAGTGCCACCACACGCAGATGTTCCAGGAGCTGGTGAACCGCATCGGCATCGACGTGCCGGGCGGACCTACCTGGTTCCGCAAGATCGTTCCGATGCTCACGGTGTTCGCTAGTCGTTCGGCACCGTTCGGATTCTTCGTCGGCGTCCTCGCCGGAGAGGAGCCGATCGACCACATGCAGAAGGGCGTGCTGCGTGCCGGTGCCGTCGGCCATCCCTTGGTTCAGCGCGTGATGCAGATTCACATCGCCGAGGAAGCCCGTCACATCGGCTTCGCGCATCAGTACCTGCGGTACAAGGCCCCTCGCCTCGGCCCCGTCGAGAAGGCGTCGATCTCCATCCTGACGCCCGTCATCATGCGACTGCTGTGCGACGTCATCATGAAGCCGAGCAAGCAGATGCGACGCGAGCTCGACATCCCCGACGAGGTGGTCGACGCCGTGTGGTGGAACAGCGAACCGTCACGGAAGGCATTGCGCGACACGTTCGGTGACGTACGCATGCTCGCCGGCGAACTGGGACTGATGAACCGTGTCTCGAAGAGAGTGTGGCGCGCTCTCGGTATCGACGGACGTCCGTCGCGCTACCGCAGCGAGCCGTCGTTCGGCTGAGTTTCTCGGTCGGCTTCGAGGGGGACTGTCTCGAGCGGGATTTGCGGAATCGCGATGCCGCGAGACGCCCCGAGCCCCTTGACCTGCAGCCAGATGGTGTCGGCCAAAAAGGTGGCGAAATGGTCCAGGCCAGTGCGCGATTCGGCTTGCCCACTCCAACTGCGTACCGCACCCATGCATCCGGAGACCAGCCCGGCCACCCATGGCCGTACCAACGACCAGTCCTCCTGCGAAAGATCCGCATTCACGAGCGCAAGGAACGCGGCAACGCTCACTTCCAGTTGCTCGGCGAGCATGGCATTGGTTTCTTCGAGGGGACTCGGCGATTCGGCGGTGACATCCTGCTCGACGAACCGCGTCCACGCGGGATGTTCGGCAACCCATCGCACGTAGGTGCTCACCACGCGATGCACCACGTCGCGAGGAGTGCCGGTCAGCTCGAACGAGGTGACCAAGGCGGCCGTCAACTGATCGCAGATGGCCCGCTGAATGGCGGTGTCCAAGTCGGTGCGATCCCGAAAATGACGGTAGAGCCCGGTGCGATGCACTCCGGCCTCCGCGGAGATCTGAGCGGTGGTGAGTCGCTCACCGGGCGCGATATCGCGGGACAACACCGTCATGGCGGCCGCGATGATGTGGCGTCGGCGATCGGTGTTGTGCTGTTCCCAACGCCGCTTACGGCCGTCGGACTTGGGGCGTGACCCACCGTCGCTCATGCTGCATGTTCTCACGTCCGCACTGGTCGAGACTGTCAGTGGGTGCGTTTACGCAGCGCGAACAGGACACCCGACGCCCCGACCGCGACGACGACCACGGCAATGATCCAGATCGGGAAGCCGCTGGTGTCGCTTGGGTCGCCGGCCTCCTGCGCGTCCTCGGCGGCGGCCGGTTCAGCTTTGTTGGTGAAGTCCAGATTCGTGGCCGGCGGTGTTGCGGCGGCAGTTGTCGCGGCAGGGGAAGCCTGGGTGAGCTGGAAGGGGATGCTGCCGGTGATCGGATGCCCATCGGCCGAGACCACTCGGTAGCCGATCGTGTATTCGCCCGCCGCGCCGAGGCCCTCGAGACCGACGGTCACGGTACTGCCGTCGACGACGGGATCCGATGCTGCCCAATCGTGTGCATCGGATCCGACGACGGTGACGGTGGCGAAGTTCTGTTGAACGGACTGATTGAACGTCAAGGTCACCTCGTCGGGCGCGGCGTCGAGCACGGCGTTCTCGGTGGGGTTGCTCGACTGCAGAGACGCATGGGCCGACGCCGGGGCGACCGACAGTGCCGACGCGGCGAGAACAGTGGCTGCACTAACGGCGAGTCGCTTCATCGGGTTCTTTCTGGCTATTCGTGTGGAGGCTCGCCCGTGACCTTGTGGTCGGCGAGGTTCAGACCCTCCCGCACGAGACGTGCGAGGTGGCCGTCGGCCAGGCGGTAGATGACGTTGCGGCCCTCACGTCGGGTCTCGACGAGTCCGGTGAACCGGAGCTTCGCCAGATGCTGGCTGACGGCGGTACGCGAGGTGCCGGTAGCCGTTGTCAATGCGGTGACGTCGGCAGGGCCGCGGTCGAGCAGCCAGAGGATGTGCAGGCGAGTGGGATCGGACAGCATGCGAAAGGTGTCGCTCGCCGTAGCCAGGCGGGCGGAGTCCGGTTCGACGGCATGGTCGAGACTGATGCGCGGTTCCTTCTTCGGTGGCATCGAACGTCTTCTCCCTACGCGGAGGCGACGACCGGATCACGGGAGCGACTCCACAGGCGTGCTGCGGACAGTCCCGCAAGTGTAGCCAAGCCGGTGAGCACCGCAGCTGCGGTGAACTGTCCGAATTGTGCGCCCACCCATCCGGCGACCGGATACGTGAACAGGAACGCTGCATGGGACAGCGAGAATTGCGCGGTGAAAATCGACGTTCGGGTGGTCTCGTCGGATCGACGACGCAGGATTCGCGCCGAGGGCGTGTTGATCATCGAGGTCCCTATGCCCAATATCGACCACGTCGTTGCGAGAGCGATCCAGGCCGCCGGCCCCCCGTTCAGCGTCGAGACCGCCGTCGCTGCCGCGGTGCCCACTGATGCCACCGCGGCACCGGTGAGCATGAGGCGGTGGTCATCGGTAGATCTGAGGGCTCGCGGAATCAACAGTGCTGCAACCATCGAACCGGCTCCGTAGAAACCCAGCGCGACGGCCAGTGAGCTGCTGCCACCTCCGAAGAGATCGCGCACGTAGACCACGGAATTGACGGTCACCAGAGCCGTCGCAGCGGCGACCACGGTGTTCAGTGCCAGTAGTCCTTGCAGTTCACGATTCTTCACGAATGTCGTGATGCCGTCTGTCGGTCGGTTCCGCTTGGCCACAATGTGTTTCGGCAGAGCCGTCCCGATCACCATCACCGCGGAGATCACGAAACCCAATGCCGTCCCGACGAACAGGGTGTGAAAGCTGATCACCGTCAACAGCGCCGCCGCAATCAACGGACTCACCAGTGACTCGAGGTCGTAGGCGAGCCGGGAGAGCGTCAGTGCCCGGGTGTACTGCTGGGTATCCGGAACGACGGATGGGATGACGGCCTGAAAAGTGGGCGTGAAGGTTGCCGACGCTGCCTGCAGAACGAAGATCAGGACGTAGATCTGCCAGATCTGATCGACGAAGGGCAATGCCACCGCGGTGAGCGCCCGCACGGCATCTGCCGCCACGAGTACGAGCTTGCGGGGGAGGGCGTTCGTCAGAGACGAAACGACGGGCGCGACAAAGACATACGCGATCATCTTGATGGCCAGCGCGGTGCCGAGAACCGCGCCCGCGGAGCTCCCGGCGATGTCGTATGCGAGCAGGCCCAGAGCCACCGTCAGCAGGCCGGTACCGATCAGCGCAACGACCTGCGCGGTGAAGAGGCGTCGGAATGCGAGGTTGGCGAGAAGCATGACCTTAAGGTACACACAGGTGCGCACTTGCGCACACACTGTTTCCTTTCGTGGATTTGTGGAAGCGCGGTAATGCAGCCCCACCTGCGGTAGCGTGCGAGCGGTCGGGTGCATCGAACATTCAGGGGTGGTTCATGGCCGACGCACGCCGAACCTCCGAGGGAGATGTCTCGCGCGCTATCGACCAATTGCCGTCGATGATCTCCAACTGGACTACCGACCTCGTCAATGTCTTCGCCAACCAGGCGCACGTCGAATTCTTTCGATTCGAGCCCGCCCAGATTCCCGGCATGCACCTGCGAGAACTATTGGGTGAGGCGCTGTACGAATGGACTCGGCCCTACGTAGCCGCTGTTCTCACCGGCGAGCAGCAGCAGTTCGACACCACGATCGTCGACCTTCGCGGAACAGAGCGCGTGGTTCAGGCCAGCTACGTTCCGGACGTCATGGACGGCGAGATCGTCGGGTTCACCGCCATGATCGTCGATGTCAGCCGGCGAGCCGAAGCCGAGCGTGAGCGGGACCGAGCGATCCGACTCTTCGAGATCGCAATGGAGCACGCGCCTATCGGCAAGGCGATCCTGACGCTCGACGGACGCATGATCAGGGTGAACAAGGCGCTGTGCGAACTGCTGGGCTACACCGCGGAAGAGCTGCAGCAGAAAACCTTTCGAGACGTCACCCACCCCGACGACCTGGCACTCGCGAACGAGCATCTGGCTGGAATGGCCGACGGAGAGCTGGGGAGCATCTCGTCTGAGAAGCGCTACATCCGCAAGGACGGAGCGACGATCTGGGTGCAGCGCAACGCCACAGTGGTCCGTGACGAGGACACAGGAGACGTCATCATCGCCCAGATTCAGGACATCACAGCACGCAAAGCCGCCGAGTTCGCACTCGAACGTCAACTGTTGGTCGACGACCTCACCTCGCTGGGCAATCGACGACGACTGATGGCCGAACTGAAAGAGCTCGAGGGTGCTCCGGTCGGAATGCTGTTCGTGGACGTCGATGCGTTCAAGTCCATCAACGACCGATTTGGGCACATCGTCGGGGATCAGGTGTTGCAGGCGCTCGGCCACCGCATCCTGGACAACATCCGCGCCGACGACGTCGCCTGCCGCATCGGCGGAGACGAGTTCGTCATCCTCCTGCGCAGCGCCCGCTCACTCGAGGGAGTCGAACGACTGGCCTGGCGAGTCGTCGACCTGCTCGCCGGTCCCTACGACATCGACGGCACCGACGTCCCCGTGACCGTGAGCGTCGGATGGAGTTGGGAGCCCACCGCTGCAGCGGAGAAACTACTGAAAAAAGCAGACGAGCGCATGTACTCCTCGAAGCGCGCCTGAATTCCGGATCAATGTGGATGCCAGTCGGTCAGAATGCAACAGAGTCGCATTCATCCGTGGTCGAGTGCTCGGATCGCAGCTCAGCTCTGCTCAGTGTCGGGACGCTCAATTCGCTTGCAATCGAACCTGTACGCGACGAAGAGATACAGAAACCCGGTGATTGCGCCGCCCAGGCATCCGACCGCGATGTCGAGGGGAATCGAACCGAAACTCACTACGAGTTGAGCCAAGAAGAATCCGACCGCTACCGCCGGAGCCAGCGCCAGAGCGTTGATGTAGTCGCTGCGACTGGCACCGCTCTGCTTGCTCATCGGTCCGGTCATCACGTACTCGCGAAACGTTCGCTGGTTCGACACGTCGATCCTTCTGTGGTGCAGTCGGTACAGCAACAATATACCGAGCGGTCGAATTTGTCCGAGTCGAGTGATGAGGCGGTGACGCAATGCGTGCGGTGGTCTTCTTCGTGGTGATGGGTGTTGTGTACAAGTGGCCGCTGTTCGGGGACAACCCCGGTGAATGGTCAGCGCTGTCGCAGGGCATCGTGTTCGGGGCCATTGTGAGCACGGTTGCGACGCCTGCGGGCTGGAGAGCCGTCCGTCGCCTTCGGAGTCGACTCGATGGGTCGTACGGATCGAAAGCCCCCGAATGACATCGGGTGCATCCAACCGCGCTCACCGCGGTCGGATGCACCCGATTCGATGCGTGCGCCGAAAAAGCGGTGGCAGGATTTCGATTCTGCTTGCTACCGTCGCGGCATGCATTTGATCTTCGAGTAGCGGACTACTTCGGCATCGCCGTTGTTTCTGGACCGGTTGGTCCTCGTCCGTTATTCCTGCGCGCTTACTCTCGTGCGCTTGCTCTTTGGAGATCCAATGCCACATTCGGCAATTACTTCTGCGCGCTCCGACGCGCAACTCATCGCCTCGAACGTCACCGTCGCGTACGGGGGTTCACCGGTATTGACCGGCGTCGACATCGCCGTCACCCCTACCTCCCGATGGGCGATCGTAGGTGAGAACGGTTCCGGCAAATCCACCCTCCTCAACGTCTTGGCGGGAAGGCTGACTCCGAATTCCGAGAGTGTGTCCTGCATCGGAACTATCGGCGTTGCCGAACAGGAAATGCTGACCACCGATGAACGAACGGTAGGTGAGGTGCTTCGAGAATCCCTTTCCGATTCCCTTGCGGCCTTGGTGAGTCTCGACGCGGCAGCCGAGGACCTCTCCAACGGCGTCACGTCTGCCGAGCTGAGATACTCCACGGCACTCGAGCAAGTGGAGTCACTCGATGCATGGGACGCCGAGCGGCGGGTCGACATTGCTCTCGACGCGCTCGGCGCCGAGAGCGACAGGTCGCGGATCTTGCACGAACTGTCTGTCGGCCAACGATATCGGGTGCGACTGGCCTGTCTGCTGGGAGGACATCACGACTTCCTGTTGCTGGACGAACCAACCAACCACCTCGACCGGGCAGGCCTCGACTATCTGACACAGCGACTTCGATCCCGTGCAGGCGGTGTCGTGGTGGTCAGCCATGATCGAGCGCTCATCTCCGATGTTGCACAACAAATCTTGGACCTCGATCCGACACCGGACGGTCGACCACGCATCTACGGAGACGGGTACGACAGTTATCGCGCCGGTCGGGCAGCCGGGCTGGTCAGGTGGGAGCAGGAGCACCAGCAGCAGGCGGCGGAGACGGCCAAGTTGCGCCTCGATCTGAGTAATGCGCAGAACAGGCTTGTCAGCAGCTGGAAGCCCGACAAGGGTACGAACAAGCATCAACGTGCCACCCGCGCGGGTGGACTCGTTCGGAACGTGCGCCGCCGGCAGGAGGATCTGGAATCTCAGCTCGTGCCTGTTCCGGAACCTCCCCAACGTTTGCGGTTTCCCACGATCGACGTGGGAGTCGGAAGGGCTCTGCTGTCGGCCGAGGATGTCTCAGTCTAGTGTCGCTTGAGCGGTCCTGTATCGCTGAGTGTGGAGGCAGGCTCCAAGCACGTGGTTACCGGCCCCAACGGATCGGGAAAGTCCACACTGCTGTCCGTCTTGGCGGGTGAGCTGAATCCGACGGCCGGGCATGTTCGGGCATCTCCTGCTGCACGCGTGGTGTTACTGCGGCAGGAGTCAGCGCTGCCTGCGAGATTGACAGCAGCGCAGCACTTTCGCTGCTGTGGCGGCATGGACGTCTCGTTGTCTTCGCTCGGCCTGCTGCGATCGAGGGAAGTGGGCAAGCGAATCGGGAAACTGTCGATGGGCCAACAGCGTCGGCTCGATCTGGCGGTCGCACTGGCTCGTCGCCCGCAAGTCCTGCTTCTCGACGAGCCGACGAATCACCTGTCCATCGCCCTGGTCGACGACTTGACCGAGGCCTTGGGTGCAACCGACGCGGCAGTGGTGGTCTCGACACACGATCGACAGATGCTTCGCGACCTCCGTGCTTGGACTGCCCTCGACCTGGAGGGAGTGTGACAGCTGTGAGCGCGGCAGCTCAGGTGCATGCGTCGTGACCGCCGACAGCTCCTACGAATCCGCATGCGAAGGCGCGAGAGACTTTCCGCTCGTCCTCCGAGCGCACGAAGGGGATCGGCCCGACCGGATAGGGCTCGATATTTCCCTGGTGTCCTTGCCCGCTCGCGTTGACGGAGTTGGGGCCCGCAGGCTCGACCGTCGTGAATTCGATGTGTTGTGGGTCGAGCTGGGCACCCCATGCGCGCGCGAGCGACACATTGAACTCGCTCGGGCCCTCGAACAGTTGAGCTCGATCCTCCTCCCGGATGGCGTAATTCAGGCTCGCAGCGAGGAGGTCGGTCAGTTGTTGTGCGGTGGGAACAGCGTCGGTGATCGGCGGTGGGGGCGGGGCGAACTGAGTCGACCGAACAGCAACAGTAGGTGGTCGTGGCTCGTCGACGGCTGCCGGCGAGCAGGAGCACACCAGCATCACGAGACCGACGGTGAACATTCCGGTACGTCTCATCGGTTCACTGCCAACGCAATTGGCCGTCGACGACGGCAGGAGTCCTACCGTCGAAGGCCGAGCCGGTTTCGAGGCTATCGGCGAGGTCCGTCAACATCGCGCTCAATGACGGCCATTTGGGGCCCGCTCCGTCGGCGTCGACTTTCTCGAATTCTGTGACACACCCATGCAGAGGGCCCGGCCGAGCATCGACGAACAGCAGATATCCATCTTGGCCCGCAAACGGGAGGAAGTGCGGCAGATACGTCCCCGCGTAGTCTCCAGCGGAGGTGTCGGTCTGAGGTTCGGCACCCATTTCGGCGTCGATCTCACTCCAGATGTCGAGCTCGAGCTGACGTTCGGTGACAGCGCGGTCGAGGTCGAACAGTTCGTGCCCGGGAAGGATCGGTATCCAGGATTCCCGGGGAAAGCCGTTGACAAGTCGGAAGAACGCAGTCAATTCCTCGGGCCACAGGCCGCCGGTTGCGCGCATTGCGTCGGTGATCTGTTCGTCCGTGGCACCGGTGATCGAGACCGAAGTGAGATTCTCGGTGAGCCACTGCGAAATTCGACTCCATGGTTCGGCCACCGAACTGGATCCGGCGGGACGCGGTGCTGCGTTCGCGCCCCCGGCGTCGTGGTCACGTCGCAGTTGCATTCGGAGTTGGGTAGGACGCGAACGGTTCATCGAAATCTGTTCTGCCATTGGGGCGCAACGGAGCCACCAGTTCGCTGAATCCAAGTCTTCGGGCATTGTCCCGAAGAGCGACGAGCAGGGTGGTGGACAGGCGTATTCCCTGAGATTTCGGCGTCAAGGAAATCTCCAGTGCCGACACCACATTCGCGGTCTCGCCGATGAGTCGCCCACGGATGCCGCGTCTGATAGCGCCGTCCCAGCCGTCTTCAGGAAGGGCCGCGGCGTCGGGTAAATGGAACGGTACGGAGACGGCCCGGCCGACCACTGAACCCACCTCGTCCTGACACACGAGGACATGGTCTGCGAACAGCTCGAAGATGGCGGGATCGAAATAGATCGAACCGATCGGATCCTCGGTCATGAACGTCGGCCACGAGGAGTGCATGTTCCATACAGGCTCGAGCAGATCAGGCCGGTCGGCGAGTACGGAAACAGTGACGGTCACTCGGTGATCATGCCGCGACGGAACGATGAAAGCAGGGTGACGGCAACGGTCGCGAAAAAGACTGCCGGATAGACGGACTGAACGGCCGCCTCGAATGCAGGGGAACCCTCGAACATGAAAATTCCGATTGCTTTGATCCCGCGGTAGTCGGTGAAGTACCAGGCAACCATCGGTGCGGTGACCGCTACCGGTGCCAGCCAGCTCCACCAGGTACGACGGCGGATGGCGTAATCGAAGGCTACGACGGCCAGCGGTATGCACCACACCCAGTGGTGACCCCAGGCAAAGGGCGACACCATCGGCGTCGCCAGGCCGCAGATAACCAACGCCAGCAGCGTTTTACCCGCTTTGTGCGCTCGCGCTGCGGTCCACAGGGCGAGGGCGGCGACAGCTGCGGCAATGAGAAACCAGACCACGAACGGTGGTGTGTGGCCCGGCCACAGGCGAGCCAGGGCTCCGTGAATCGACTGATTCGCCGGTGACGCGAGTGCACCTATCCGCTCGGAATCGACCATGGTCGTGGTCCAGAACTTCCAGGAATCGGAGGGAACGACCAGAAATCCTGCTGCAACGGTGACCGCGAAAGTGGCACCGGCCGTGACAGCGGCGCGCCACTGCCTGATGGACATCAGGTAGAGGAGGAAGAACGCGGGGGTCAGCTTGAGTCCTGCGGCAATTCCGACACCGACACCACGCAGGCGACTGCCGTCGCCGCGGCTGAGATCCAACAGAACCAACACGAGCAACAGAAGGTTGATCTGCCCGAGCCAGATGGTCATGCGTACCGGTTCGAGCCAGGTGAACGCAACGGCCATCGGTATGCTGACGAGATACATTCTGGCGCTGCGGTATCCGAGTGCGCGCCAACTCAAAACCACCGTCGCGTAGACCAACGATGCATTGATCACCTGCAGCAGAGTCACAGCACTCGGCACGCTGACAAGCGCCAACGGTGTGAAGACCAACGCGGCGAACGGCGGGTAGGTGAAGGGTAATCCGACGTCGAACAGGGCGAACTCGTACAGCGGCTGACCGTGTAGGACTACGTCGCCGCCGTGTCGGTAGACGATGGTGTCTATTCCATTGCCGAACAGGCCGAACGGAACTTTCCATCCCAGGAAATACGCATGCGCTGCGATGGCGACGCACGCGGCAAGGACCGACCCCGCCAGCCAGCGGGTACCGAACCGATGCATCCGGATCGATCGCACAGCACCGATCCGAGCACTCGGAACAGCCTGTGCGCGTGTGCCCGTGGTGTAGGTCTCACGCGCGTCGTGCATACGCGAACCGGATTCGGTGCGTTGTGACACGAAGCTGGACGACGTCATGAAGGCCACACTAGATCGCGTCAGCTGTCACCGAGAACTCGACACGGACTGATCGGTCGTCTTTCGGAGTATCTCGTCGTGCCCCCGAACCCTGCACTCGAAACCCGAGCGATCTACTGGAGTCGTGGACTGCGTTGCTGCAGGAAAAAGGGAATGGTGTTGTGATCGATGTCGATTGGTGACCTCGGGTCGGAATGTTCGAGAAGCGACACGGTGACTCAATGGGCGGACTCCACATCGCAATCTTCTCCGCGCAGCCTTCCCACTTCCGGAAAATTGTGATATTTCTTGTCGTATGAACACAGTCGACACGTCGAAAGGCGCATGAGCGCCCGTAGTCATCCCACCTCCGGTTCCAGTACACCGAGGTGCAGATCATGAAGCTTGCCGAGGCCCTCGCCGAACGAGGGGAACTGATCAAGCGCACCGAACATCTGAAAGTTCGGATTCTGGCGAATGCCCGACACCAAGACGGTGAATCACCGGCCGAGGATGCATCGATTCTGTTGTTGGAACATGC
Organism: Rhodococcus sp. PSi06; assembly: GCF_054960675.1. Lineage (NCBI taxonomy): Bacteria > Bacillati > Actinomycetota > Actinomycetes > Mycobacteriales > Nocardiaceae > Rhodococcus > Rhodococcus sp. PSi06. The sequence goes on along the minus strand of NZ_JBHNYO010000001.1, from coordinate 273,255 downwards.
ATCTGCTCTCGATCGACTCGAAGTACTGATCCGCCGAATCAACCGGACCAACAGTTCTGCCACCGTGCGGGACGGAACAATTACCGATGCCCTCGCCTCCCGTGACGTGCTGCGGATGGGTCACAAAGCGATATCCGCGGCGGCGGATGCGGCATCGGGACGCGATCACGAGCATCGATACGGACCGCGCCAATTGCGGTCGGAGTTGGTATATGTCGCAGCTCTGCCGGTCACCGAATTACGCTCTGCGGCAAATGATATTGCCATGCAAATTCGCCTGGTGGATCTGGAGATCCAGCGCGCGAACTGGGAATTCGACCTGATCGAGTAACAATCGCCATGCCGGGTAGTAGGTAGTTTTCGTTCGAGGCGAGCACGTGCCGCGGCCGGCGGCTTTCCGGCCACTCCTGCGTGATGAGCAGCGCTACGGGTATCGACCCGATCACACAGCAGCTCAGCACAATTCACGCAGAACGGCGTACCGCGCACAAAGCACTACCGTGTGCTGATCGAACGGAAACGAGGGTGGGTCAGGGGCCACCCGGCATGATGTTGTTCGCCGATGTGCGCGACTACTGTGGCACGCATGAACGCTGCATCGATATCACTCGAACGGCCCGCCCTGATCGTCGTCGACGTGCAGGCAGGGTTCGACGATGCGGAGTTCTGGGGACCGCGGGACAACCCGTCGTGCGAGAGCAATATTGCTGCACTCGTGCGTAAGTGGAGGGCGGAGTCGTGGCCGACCGTGTTCGTGCGACACGACTCCGACAACCCGCAGTCACCGCTAGCTCCGGCAGGTGCCGGGCACGCCTTCAAGGACGTGCTCGAGGGGACACCTGATCTGTTGATCAGCAAGCGGGTCAACTCGAGCTTCTACGGCACGCCGGATCTCGATGCATGGCTTCGGAGCGAGGGTATCGAACAGGTGGTGATCTGCGGAATCACCACCAACCACTGCTGCGAGACGACTGCGCGAATGGCAGGAAACCTCGGCTACGACACGTACTTCGTCATCGACGCGACCCATACCTTCGATCGCGTCGCTCTCGACGGAACCACCGTGCCTGCTGCGACGTTGTCGGCAATGACGGCGACCAACCTGCACGGAGAATTCGCGACCGTCGTCAGAACCGCCGACCTGCTTTCACACTGAAGATGGCGGCGTCGACATTGAATGCAGCTCTCACACTCGGCCTGATTGCGGGCGTCGTTGCATTCGGCTACGGCTCGTCGGTCGGGTTGCGAGGCAGGGCATTGCATTTCGATTACTACGGTCGTGACGTTCCGGACCGAGTGAAAACCACGCCGCACCTGCGCGCCGCGGCGAACAGGCTCGTCGCCATCTGTGGCGTCACCGCGGCTGTTCTGCTCCTGGCCCCGATTGCGTGGCTGTTCTCGGACCTCCATCGCGACAGAACGGAGTGGGAGCTGGCCGGACTGGCAGCCTATGTCTTCGTCGTCGTAGTTATTGGCGGCTATCCTTTCGCCAAAATCAAGACCCTGTGACGCCCAGCCGGTGGTCGGGGATCCTCGTGGACAGGTCAGCGATCCGAACGTCTTGCTATCAACCTGCGAGCTGCGGAAACGGCGGCGACCAACGCGACGAAAGCTACAGCGACGATGGTCGATGCGGTATCAGCGTTCGTATTGTTCAACAGGAGCCAACACCATGTGAGAAGGCCGGCGACGAGCCCGGCGACGGTACCGTGCAGCGACGCAACCGATTGCGTGCTTTCCCTCGACAGCGTCGTCCTCATCGATCTATCGGCGACTCTTATTGCGGCAAACGCGAAGAAGCTTACGATCGCTCCAGGGATGAGGGACAGAACGACGAATACCGCGCCGAAGAGAATCGCGGCTGGGTTCGACACAATGGTCCGAGGATCGACATCTACGAACGAAACAGCGAGTGCAAAGGCCAGCGAGATCGGAAGCCAAACCGCCGACTCGCGCCGTAGGCTCGACGGCGTCCGCTGCACGTGAGGGTGCTCGTCGCCGGCGCTGCTCATGGTCTCAGTGTGACAGAGCTGGGGGTGTCCCGTTCTGGATCATTTCGTACAGTTCCTTGATGGCCGCGTATACCTCGACTGGCTCGATGTAGCTGTTCTTCTCGCGCATGGCACCTTCCAGTGCTTCACCGTCCTCGATATGTTCGGGAACCAGTACGTGCCATCGATAGCCCCGGGGTCGCAAACGGACGCCCGCCTCGGCCAGGTAGGAATTGACGTCGTCGTTCTCGGTCTTCATGTCGTCGTCGGTGTACGGCTCGAACCACACATCGGTCGGCGGACTGCCGGGGTGACCGCGAGTCACTCTGACTGGAGGGTGCGCACTCGCGGGATAGGGAGTTCGGTAGCAGCGTCGAGGCCCCGCGACCCACGCAGTCAGTGCACCATGTGCATTCGGGATGACCGAAACGTACTTGCCTGCCGGCAGACCGTCGGGGATCTCGCCGTCGACCTCGGTTGTCTCAAAATCACTCCAGTACTGCGCCATGTCATCGCTCCTCGGGTACTACGAGTATGAACGCGCGGGAACGCACCGTCATGAAAGGTACGACGTCGAAACCATGGCCACGCCGACGACCGCGGTGGTAGCGAGTGCCGTGCCGATCGCATTGGACGCGGCGAGCCGGTAACGACGCTGTTCGAGTAGCCGCACGGTCTCCACACTTGCCGTGCTGAAAGTGGTGTAGCCACCGCAGAATCCGACGCCGACTATTGCTTGCACCTGTTCCGGCGTCGATCCGAACGCGACCAACCCCGCCACAACACCGAGCACGGCCGAGCCGGTGACGTTGATCAACACTGTGGCGTAGGGGAATTCGGACTGCAGTCGTGATCGAATGAATCCGTCGAGCACGAATCTGCTCACTGCTCCTGCACTCCCGGCGAGGATAACCCACAGCGCGATCAACGCGACTCCTCCGCTCGGGTGCCGAACCGCTGCGCGAGAACGATGCCCGCTCCCGCTGCAAAAGTACCGACTACGACGCTGATGGTCATGTAAGCAACAGCAGCCCCCACGCGGTGGTCTCGCAGCAGCTCCACGATCTCGAGGGCGAACGAGCTGTAGGTGGTGTACGAGCCGAGTACTCCGGTGCCGATGCACAGCCGGATCCGGCGTCGCCGGCCCTGGTCGGGGCCGGACAATGCGAGGCGCTCCAACAGCATTCCGAGGACGAATGCACCGGTGAGGTTGATGACGAGGGTGGTGAAGGGAAACGACCCGGAGCCGGCCGGGAACGCAGACTCGGCACCGTAGCGGATACCGGTTCCGACCAGTCCTCCGAGCGCCACCGCCGCGATCGCAGCCGGTTGCAGGTGCAACGGACGTGAATCCGGATGCGACGGCATGGCTCGGTCGGTTGCCGCATCGGTGTGCGTCTCGTCCGAATCGGTCATTCGATCTTCTCCCTGTCTGCGGACAGACTACTGCCGAGAATGGTCAGGTGCCGTAGGCGCCGGCCCGTCGTAACGGGCGATGGGGCGGATGATCTTGCTGTCGTGTGACTGTTCGACGATATTGGCGCACCACCCGACCATTCGGCTGCACGCGAACGTGGGGGTGAACATGGATCGCGGGATTCCGCACAGCTCCATGACGACGCCCGCGTAGTACTCAACGTTGGCGTACAGCTTTCGATCCGGTTTCAGATCTGCGAGCGCAGCGGTGATGATCTTCTCGACCTGCACAGCCTTGTCGATGAGTTCGCCGCCCAATTCCTGCGCAGTCTCGCGGAGCATCACCGAGCGAGGGTCATCGGTTCGATACACCGGATGGCCGAAGCCCATGATGCGCTCGCCTGCAGAGATTTTCGCGCGAGCCCATGTATCGGCGGCATCGATGTCGGTGATCTCGTCCAACCCGTCGAGGGCGCGATCCGGCGCACCTCCGTGCAGGGGACCGGCGAACGCGCCGATCGCGGCGCACACCGCGGACGCGATGTCCGACCCCGTCGACGCGACCACTCGTGCGGTGAATGTCGAGGCATTGAATCCATGATCGATCGTGGCAGTGAGGTAGCGGTCGATCGCTCGGGCGCGGTCGTCGTCGGGTACCTCTCCGGTGATCATGAACAGCCAGTTCTGCGTCGTCGTCAGGTCGTCGCGCGGCTCGATGGGTCGCTGACCGGACCGAATCCTGTGCACGGCAGCCAGAATGGTGGGCGTCATCGCACACAGGCGTAACGCCGTCGCTCGTTTGTCCGTCTCCGACGACTCGTACAGCGGTACCGCGCCCGCCACACCGGACAGCACCGTCCGCAGCGCGAAAAGAGGCTGCGCGGGTCCTGTTTCCGCCACCGTCTTCACCGCAGCAACGACGTCGTCCGGCAATACTCGGAGAGGTGCCACCGTGTGCCGAAATTCGGCGCGTTCGGTGTCGGTCGGCAGCCGGCCTTCGACCATCAGGAACCAGGCATCCTCGAACGTGCCTGTCAGAGCCAGGTCGATGGCCGAGTACTGACGGTAGTGGTAATACCCCTCGTCCCCTCGCACGTCTCCGATCGAGGTGGTGGTGACGACGACGTTGTGCAGCCCACGCGGGGCGTCGAGAACTGTCATGACTGATCTCCTTTGTCCTGGTCAACCCCCACGATCCGCGTTACTGTTGATTATTGTCAATATTGATTCAATCAATACGAAAGACGAACATGACCTCCACTGACGGCAGAAACCTGCTCACCACGAGCCAGGCGGCAGCGAGACTGGGCGTCAAGCCGGAGACGGTGTATGCCTACGTCAGCCGCGGGCTGCTGACCAGTACTCGGCTGCCCGGGGTGCGGGGGAGTGTGTTCGACGTCGACGAGGTGGAAGCGCTCGCGGGCCGCGATACGGCCCGGCGTACCGATATCGGTGCAGTGGAGCGTATTCGGACGCAGACCACCCTGATCGAGGATGGTCACCTGTACTACCGCGGGCGTGATGCCGTACAACTCAGTTCCCTGTCGTTCGAGACGGTTGCCCACTTCATCTGGACGGGCGAGCTGCTCGAGGACGTCCGATTTCCCGCTGATTCCGTAGTGGTGCAACGATGTCGACAAGCAATCGAGTCGATGGGGCCGGACTGCCGCTCGATCGACCGGATACGCATCGCCGTCGACGTGGCGGCCACGTACCGTCCGCTGCGATTCGATATCGGCTCGACCTCGGTGGTGCGCGAAGCAGGACAACTGCTGGCCACGGTGGGCGCAGCCCTCGGCGGCGTATCCCCGGAACTGTCTGTGGCGGAATGCGTTTGGTCGGCAGTGAAGTCCGACCGATCCGATCCGCGCGGACGCGTCCCGTTGCAGGCGGCGTTGGTCTTGATGGCCGATCACGGCCTGGCGGCGTCGACCCTCGGGGTTCGCGTGGCGGCGAGTACCCGTGCACATCTGCATTCGGTTCTCGCTGCGGGACTCGGATGCATCGACGGTCCCCTGCACGGTTCCGCTGCTGATCCTGTGTACAGGTTCTTGACGACGGCGATCGAAGATCCGATAGCTTCTCTCGCAACGCAATTGAGGTCCGGGGAGCGTATCGCAGGATTCGGACACGTCGTCTACACCGACCGAGATCCTCGGGCCGAGGAACTGCTTCGGTTGCTCCGTGACCCTGCGCACGGTGCCGACTCTTCGGTGATCGCTGCCGCTGACGTCATCATCGACGAGGTGAGCGACCGGTTCGATACCTTTCCCAACTCGGACTTCGCTCTTGCTACCTTCGCCCTGGCCTACGGACTCACAGCGGACACACCGGAGACGGTGTTCGCACTCGCCCGAATGGTCGGGTGGACGGCACATGCACTCGAAGAGTACGAGGAAGAGCCACTGCGCTTTCGAGTTCCGGGCATCTACACGGGTACCCGGCCGGGACCTACTGAAGCGTCGAGCAATCCACCATCGTGAAGGCAGAACGCAATTGAATTCGAGCGGAATCGATTTCGGCTGCGTTTCCGGCGAGGTGATGTAGGAGGGCCCGCTGAAAGATGCCGTCGAGAAGGACATACGCCGACGCTCGATCGAGAGCAGGCGTGGTTCCGCGAAGCTCGCAGAAGCGAGCAACCACGCGCCAGATCATGTCCACCCGACGCTCTTCGATCTCGAGTACCTCGGCACGGAACGAGTCGTCGAACAGAGCTTGATTCCGCAAGTCGTACCAGAGTCGGTGAATGCCGGCGTCCGCAGCGAGGGTTGCGAAGTACTTGGCCTCGAAGTCTGAGTAGAGGCTCGTGGCGTCGACTGCTGTGGCCACCACCTCGTCGTAGCGGGTGACGCAGATGGCCTCGTACTGGCGAACTGCGTGCGTGATGAGGTCGAGTTTGTCGGTGAAGTAGTAGTGCAGCACGCCGTGCGAAAACTCGGAGTTCTGCGCGATCTCTCGTAACGAGGTGCGCGCATAGCCCAGCTCGGCCAGCGTGTGCAGCGTCGCCTGAGCCAATTCGGTTCGTTTGGACTCGAACTTGTTGCGAGCTCGCTCTTCGATACGCGCGCGCGGGTCCACCGTTTGTGTCATGTTTCGGTGTCCTTTCGCGCGTAGGTGTAGCCAGTGTATGCCCGACGGCCAGTTCGCGAACCCTGGGATCGATAGAGCCTGGACAGTTGTCAAGAAAAAGCTTGACGACTGTTCAAATTTTAGCTTACTGTGACCCACAGCACAGGACGAAGCGTCGGATGGAGATGCGTCCCCTTCGGTGCTCGACCTCGATACCCACTTCGGTCCGCCGTGCGGACGGGCCATCCACGAGAGGACTTTCCATGCCAACGGACAAGCGCGTCGTCGTCTACGGTGCATCGGGATATACCGGCCGACTCATCTGTGAGTACCTGCGCGAGTACAACATTCCCTTCCTCGCTGCCGGGCGTGACGAAGGGCGCGTCAAGGGAATTCTCGATGCGGTGCCCGGAATCGAGACCGTGGTCCACGATGTCGTCGAGGTCGAGCACACGGCCGCGGCACTGGCCGAGGCATTTCGAGGTGCCGAGATCGTCCTCAACACCGTCGGGCCCTTCTCCCGATTCGGTCATGAGGTAGCTCAGGCCTGCATCGAGATCGGCGCGCACTACACCGACACCACCGGTGAGCAGGACTGGATGATCGACGCCGAGACCAAATACGGTGCCGAGTTCGCGTCCCGAAACCTTGTCCTCACACCAGGTTTGGCGCAGATGTACAGCATCGGTGAGATTGCCGCGAACATCTGCCTCGAGACACCGGGCCTGGACACCCTCGACATCGAGGTCTTCTGGAAGGGTCATCCGACGGTCGCGTCGACCAATACGATTCTCACCAATGCCGCATTCTCCAAGGCCTACTACCTCGAACAGAACGAGTACGTGGAATGGCCGGACGATGGTGTGATGCAGGTTGTGGTGCCGGGCCAGCACGACCTGGGCCTGGCTCTTCCATGGGGCGGGACGTCGCATCCGGTGTGGTTCAAGAACGATCCTCGGGTAGCGAACGCTCGCGCACTCGGCGGCGTGATCAACAAGCCCCTGATGCTGGCGGTGCCCCAGATCATCTCCGCCGCAATGGCTCAGATGGAGGGCAAGTCCGATGCCGAGAAGTACCAGATCATCGACACGGTGTCTGCCTCGGTACGAAGCGAAACACCTCCCCGGGAGAATCCGCGCATCAACACCTCACTCGACTCGGTCTACGCATCGGGACCGCTCGGGCGCGTGCACACGGTCATTCACGGCAACTGCAACTACAAGCAGACCGCATTGCTCAACGCGTTCGCCGCGGCGCATCTGCTGCAAGGCCCGCCGAAGAAAGTGGGATTCGCGTCCAGCTGCCAGGCATTCGGGCACCGGGAACTGCTCGGCGTCCTTCGCGCCTTCGGCTTGGTGCTCGAGCCCATCGTCACCGCGCACAGCTGAGGACCAGCGCAGATGCGGTTGTCCGACTACCTCGACAAAGGGGTCTCGCTGGGCCGAGACGCTCCCTGTCTCACCATCGGTGACACTACTCGAAACTACGGCCAGGTGTACGACGACACCGTGGCCATCGCCGCTGCGTTGCAGCACAACGGAATCGAGGCCGGTGATCGGGTTGCCGTACTCTCCGCCAACGACCCGTTGGCACTGACCTGCGTGTTTGCGATCTCGCGAGCAGGGGCAGTGTGGTGCCCGATCAACCCACGCAACGAGGCCGACGAGAATCGGCAACTGTTCGATCTGTTCGGTTGCCGATTCCTGTTCTTCCAGAAAGCTTTCGCAGATCTCGTCGGTCGCATTCGTGATCAGCTCCCTCGGCTGGAGTGGCTCGTCTGTCTGGACGGCGACGTGCCCGGAGCACTCTCCTACGACCGTTGGCTCGTCGAACACGGTTCGGATTCGGTTGCCGCGAGGCGACCGGCGGGCGGCCTGTGCATGATCGCCGGTACGGGAGGCACGACCGGAAAGCCCAAGGGAGTGAGGCTGACCGAGGAGAACATGATGACCTCCACGGCAACCGCACTCATGAGCTATCCCTTCGGGGAACGACCTCGGTATCTGGCTCTCGCTCCACTGACTCACTCTGCTGGAGTATTGACGTTCCCCGTCCTCAGTCTGGGTGGACACGTCGTTGTCATGGGTGCCCCCGACGTCGGACAGTTCCTTTCCCTGATCGAGCAACACGGAATCACTCACGCGTTTCTGCCGCCGACCGTCATTTACGGTGTGCTCGACCATCAGGATCTCGACACCACGGACCTGTCGTCACTTCGCTGCCTCTGGTACGGGGCCGCGCCGATGTCGCCGACTCGACTGGAAGAGGCACTCACCCGCATCGGACCGGTTCTCGGACAGCTCTTCGGGCAGACCGAGGCACCGAACATGATTGCCACGCTCGCTCCGGCCGAACACTTCCGCAGCGATGGTTCCATTGCAACAGAAAGGCTGAGCTCGGCCGGCAAGCCGACGCCCCTGACGACTGTGGCGATCATGAACGACGACGGTGGACTGGTCGAGCGCGGCGAGCGCGGTGAGATCGTGGTTCGCGGACCATTGGTCATGCAGGGATATCACGAGAATCCCGACGCCACAGCCGAAGTCGGAGCTCACGGCTGGCACCACACCGGTGACATCGGGTATCTCGACGACGACGGCTACCTGTACGTCGTCGATCGCGCCAAGGACATGATCATCACCGGCGGTTTCAACGTCTACTCCGCCGAGGTGGAGCAAGCTCTGCTATCGCATCCAGCGGTGAAGGAGTGCGCCGTCGTCGGACTGCCCGACGACAAGTGGGGTGAACGCGTCACCGCCGCAGTGCTTCTGCGTCCTGGCCGGAATGCATCCGACACGGACCTGATCGCTCATGTGAAGGCAATGATCGGAAGCATCAAGACACCCAAAGAGATTCAGATCTGGACCGACCTCCCTCGCTCGAAGGTGGGGAAGATCCTCAAGACCGAAGTGCGCAGCACCATGTCTCACTCACTATCGAAGGGAACCGCACCATGACCGAGTTCGAGGGTAAGCGCGTATTCGTCACCGGATCGGGAGACGGTATCGGAAAGGCCATCTCCACGATGTTCATCGAGCGGGGTGCACGCGTCGTCGTCAGCGACATCGACGAAGGTGCAGCGGCGAAGACAGCGCAGGAGATCGGTGCCGCGGGTGTCGCGAACTGTGATGTGTCCGACGAGGGCCAGGTGCAGAAGGCGGTTGCACAGGCAGTCGACATTCTGGGTGGGCTCGACATCGTCATCAACAACGCGGGCATCGAAGTATCCTCACCGCTGCTCCAGCAATCGACCGAAAGCTTCGACAAGATCTACGCCGTCAACGTCAAGGGCACCTTCTTGGTGATGAAGGCCGCGATCGGCGCACTGATCGAATCGAAGGGGAACATCGTCAACATCGCGTCGCTCGCCGGCGTCGGTGGCACAGCGTTGCTCGGTTCCTATTGCGCTACAAAGGCAGCGGTCATTCAGCTTACCCGTGTGGCCGCCATCGAGATGCGGGCTTCGGGCGTACGAGTGAACGCGGTGTGTCCAGGTTTCGCCGACACCGCAATGGTCGACCGATTGGTCCCGGACTTCGAGGCTGCGACTCAGATCCCGTTCGGAGACCTGGTCGCCGCGAAGCAGGGTCGGCTGGGAACACCCGAGGACATCGCGGAGGTGACGCTGTTCCTCGCATCCGATCGGGCATCGTGGATCACCGGTAGCCACTACATCCTGGACGGCGGACTGTCCGCGTCGTTGGTCTAGAAATCGAGATGCTCCCCGGCGTCAAGCCAAGGCGTCGGGGAGCAATCTTAATACCCGCGCGCCGAATTTCTGGATCGTCCCGATGCAGGCGCAAATGTCGACGACGTCTCTACAGGCTGTTCGGCCGTCGTCGAACAGGTCTGCGTCAGCGGAGGCGTGCGAACAAGTGGCACAGTGCTTCGAATCCCAGTTTGCGGGTGTAGTCGTCGCGAAGTACGCCCCACTCGTTCTGCCATCGGCCGTCGGTGACGATGTCTCTCAGGCCGAAGAGTTCGTAAGCAGATACGTTGCAGTTGGCCGTGACAACTGCCTCGGCAACGAGTTCGAGAATCTGTGCTTGAGTGGCTTCGTCCCGGCCTGCTCCTGTGGGCCAACCGGTTTCGGTGACGTGAAGCGGGAGGGTCGATGCGAAGCCGGCGGCCGTAGCGCGGTCGCGTGCAGTGCGGACGAGATAGGTGGTCGCATCTGCGATCTTGTGCAATGGAACCGGATTGAAGACATCGGGGAAGAAGTCGAGTCCCAGGTAGTCGAGCTGAGCGACGGACGCCGGGGTCAGTGAGTCGGCAAGGCGACGCCAGAACTCCTCATCGGCGAGCCCGGCTGCGTTCACACCGATGAGGACATCGGCCCCGGTCCGGGCCCGTTCGTCGAAAGCGGCTTCCACTGCTGCGGATACGGCCTCGAAGCAGCCGGGGCTATCGCCATCGAGCGGTGCAGGCATATTGAGTTCCTCACCGATCTGGACCTTGCCACCGCCCCAAGCATGCACATCGTTCACTGCTCTTCGTACGAACCCCGCAAACCCTTCGGAGTCCGGCCGCGAGGACTGGTAGCTACAGACGAGGTCGATTTGTCGTCCATCGCCGGCGTACACGGCGGGGTTCGCAGGGGTCGCTTCGATATTCGCGAAATTCCCTACGCCGGAGCCGAAATGACGGAAGCATCTGACGTAGAACTGGTCGGCACATCCCTGTAACTCCGTCAACGCCGCCAACGTTTCGTCCGGCCGCTCGGGCGGGGCGTCGACCGATCGAAACGTCACCAAATCGGCGTTCACCACGCCTGGCCAGATACCGAAGATCACCGATTCCTCCTAGCCGTATACGGTCACTTGCTGAGGAGGGTAGCCGTATACGGTCACGATGTCTATTCTCGACGGGTGCCGACAAATGCGCTGCTGAACCCGTTGGTCCTCCCGATCCTCGGGCTGTTGGTCGAGGAACCCCGACACCCCTATGCCATCTTCACCGAGCTCAGGTCTCGTCACGCTCATTTGAACGTGCGCAATGGCACCGTCTATACGCTGATCGATCGGCTCCGCTCAGAAGGTTGGATTCGAATCGACGATTCTCGCAACCCGCCAACCGTCGAAATTACCGCCGACGGTGCCGACGCTCTGAGGCGGAACGTTATTCGACACGTCATGGACTCGGACTTGACCGATGGACACGCCTTTGTCACCGCATTGGCGTATGTCGGCATACTGGACAGGCAGGACGCCCGTGAGTTGCTGTCCGCACGAGCCGCAGCGGTCCGCGAAGAACTTGCCCGATTGGACGACGTTTTGAGCAAGACCGATGTGCCTCCGCTGCACATGATCGAAGCCCACTACATGCGCTCCAAGCTCGACCACGACGCCGCTTGGCTGGAACAGGTCGTCGCCGACATCGACAGCGGCCATCTCGTTTGGGTACGCGCTGGATCGATCGACACATGACGGCCACCGAAATCGTCTCGGCGATCACCGATTTAGGTGCAATGAGGACAGTAGGGTCGCTGTCATGAATTCAGATTCCGAAGTGGCAAGTCGACATGTAGCGCGAGTTATCAGGCGTACACCCGATGAGGTGTACGAGTTCGCAGCGAACCCCGCGAATCTGCCGCAGTGGGCGGCAGGATTGGCAAACAGTCCCGTGACCGTCGACGGCGATCGACTCATCGCTGAATCACCGATGGGGCAGGTGAGCGTCCGTTTCGTGCCACACAACGACCTCGGTGTGCTCGATCACGACGTGACATTGCCGTCCGGGACCACGGTGACCAACCCGATGCGGGTGCTGAGTCACCCGAACGGCGCGGAGATCTTGTTCACGGTCCGCCAAATCGAGCTCAGCGACGAAGAATTCGCACGCGACGTCGACATGGTTGCCCAAGACCTGACGAGACTTCAGGAAGTGCTGGAAACGCAGTCTGCTTGATTCACTTCGACGGTCGGGTCGATACGGCCGAATACTCGCTGCATTGCGGGCATCGCGTGAGCAAGTCGTGTGTGCACGATGCGACGTGAGTGAGAAAGCGCTCGGCATGGTCGAGTTCAGTTTGTTGCCGTCGTATTCGAGCCAGATGTTCTTCGATGACGGCGGTTCGTTCGAGTTCGTTTCGATGAAGTATCAGGCGAATATCCGACAGGCTGATTCCCACACCCTGGCATGCTCGCAAAACCCGCAGGCGACGAAGATGTTCCTCGCTGTAATCGCGGTGGCCCGACGGTAGGCGATCCGGCACAACAACACCCACGTCGTCCCAATGTCGCAAAACATGGGTCGGAACATCCAGCTCGTGCGCCGCATCTCCGATCTTCACCCGTCGATGATTGCACATTGACTTCAGGTCGACCTGAAGTTCTAAAGTCGCCAACATGACGACCGACAGAGTGGACCTACCAGAGCCCACCTACGTATCCGTGGGCGGCGATGCGGTAGCGACCTACGAGCTGACTCCGGAGGTAGCGGAACCGTCAGCCGACGTCGTGTTCTGCCATGGAACCCCATGGTCGGCTCAGGTGTGGGCGCAAGCCGCCCGACATCTGAGCATCGGCCACCGGGTATTTCTGTGGGACATGCCTGGATACGGTCGTTCCGCAGTGGGACCTGAAGTCCGAACCGACCTACCGACGCAGATGTTGCGGCTCGCCATGTTGCTCGACCATTGGAGGCTGGAACGCCCCTTCGTCGTTGCACACGACATCGGCGGCGCAGTGGCACTGGGTGCGCATCTGATCCACGGCCGCGAGTACAGCAGTGTCTACCTGTGGGATGTGGTGACCCTCGACCCATGGGGCTCCGAGTTCTTCAGGCTCGTCGCGGACAACGCCGAGGTCTTCGCCGCATTGCCGCCGCCCCTGCATGCGGCACTGGTCTCCGAATACATTGCGGGAGCTGCGCATCAGCGGCTGGAACCAACTATCGTGGCGATGCTGGCCGAACCCTGGATACTCGACAAGGGGCAGCCTGCGTTCTATCGACAGATCGCCGAGCTGCGGCCCGAACACACGCGACCCGTCGTCGATGCTCTACCTCGCGTCCGCTGCCACATCTCCATCGGCTGGGGCCGGCAAGACCCCTGGATTCCCGTCGAACAGGCGTATCGACTGCAAAATTTGTTACCGGGGCAATCGAATGTGATCACGCTCCCGGGCGTGGGGCACCTGAGCCCGCTCGAAGCTCCTGCGCTCGTTCAACAGGCCTTGGACGTGTGGTTGGGCTGAGCTTTGTGGATACTGGGCCCGTGGTGCTGAGACGAATGGGAACGTCCCTGATCGGAGGCAGAGGGGCTCTGTGGCTGCGCGAGTTGAACGAGCGACACCCGTGGAGTCACAACGACTACTTCCACAGCTGGATTCTGGCCAACCTGCCCGAGAGGCGCGGCAGTGCGGTCGATTTCGGTTGCGGACGAGGTGGATTGGTGCGCGCCTTGGCTCCACACTTCGATCGAGTGACCGGGGTCGACCGCGACTCGGAGATGCGCCGAATCGCAGAAATCACTTCCGCGGATTCGAACAATGTGACCATCACAGATCGCCAACTCGATTCCTGGGCGGACCATTCGGCCGATCTCGTAACGATGGTCGCCGTCCTGCATCACCTCGACATGGACGACGCATTACGCCATATCCAACGAATTCTTGCGCCGGGCGGACGCGTGCTCATCGTGGGGCTTGCACCACCGCGAAGCGTACGAGATCTGCTGTGGGATTCCGTCTCCATCGTCACCAATCCACTGATCGGATTTCTCCACCGGCCATGGCCGAGTCCGGTGACGGCACCACCGCCGCCGTTCCCCGTCATGGACCCTGTGCTGAGCTTCGACGAGATCGGTCACCTGGTTCAGAACCGACTCCCGGGCGCGGTCATGCGGCACCGCATAGGATTTCGACACACAATCGAGTGGACGAAACCGGGCAGCTAGTCACACCCACGGTGCTCGGCGTTCCCACCATGGCATCGTTCTGCACCGGTCGATCTCTACGGTGACGTCTCGATACCGTCGATCCAATTGCGCTACGGCGACGCGTAACTTGTGGGCACGACGCCCATCACGTCGGATGAGTCGTTCCAATGCGTCGCGCGGCCCGTCGCCGAAGAAGTGGGCGTCGCATGCGGGACATCCGGTGAGGCCGGCAAATATGGGCATTCGGTAGTCACGCTGGAGCCTGGATTTTCCATCCACACGCTTTTCAGCGTATTCGACTCGCTGACGCCACTGCGCCAGATAGTGGAGAGCCCAACCATCGGTCCGCGCCTTGCGCGGCCTGTGGGGGTTCATCGAACGAACGGGGCCATTGCCCTCTCATACAGAATTATCATCATGTGCGCCATATCGGAGGCGGGGCCGGTGAGTGGTTCGAGCAGGTGACGCGAACGATACCGCAGTATCGATACCGTCAGAAGCCGACGTAGGAAGGAGGGGCCGAATGTGGGACAAGCGCACAGCGGGCGTGCTGCAATTGCCCTCGGGCGGCCTCGTTCGTGGACGCGCTTTGCGCGATTCGATGCCCGACGGCCTTCTGCCGGAATTCGGCGTCTACTTACAAGGCAGGAATCCTGGCGCGTTCGACTGGGACAGCCGTTGGATTCGTTGGCCCGACTTCTGGCTCCCGTCCGACCCGAGTCTGCTCCGGAGTGTTTTAGGAGAAGCATTGCGTCGCTGCACAACCGAGAGAGTCGAGATTGCCTGTACTGGTGGTGCGGGTCGAACGGGCACAGCGATGGCGTGTCTTGTTGCGCTCGACGGTGTGCCCGGTAGCGCCGCCGTCGACTACGTCCGGCGCAACTACTCGCCTCGGTCTGTGGAGACGCCGTGGCAGGAGCGCTTTGCGAAGAGATTCGTGAAACCGGGTTCTCTGCTCTGAGCAGAATCTCCGACACCTCGCGAAATCGAGGCCTAGGCTCCGATCATGGGCGAGGTCATAAGAATCGATGAGCGCCGAGCAGCGCGCGCAGTGGAGCCGTTGTGGCGAGAGGTGGTCGGCCGGAGGTTGCGCGAGCGCAGACACGCCCGCGGCGACACCCTGGCCGAGACCGCTGCCCGCGCAGGTATTGCGCCGCAATACTTGTCGGAAGTCGAACGGGGCCGCAAGGACCCGTCGAGCGAGATCCTTGCGGCCGTCGTCGGGGCACTGGGCACGTCCATGGCGGACATCTCACGCCTCGCGCATCACGACCTGTCGCGCGGCGATGCGACGTTGATGGCTGCCTGACGTCCCTCGAGAACCTGATCGACCAGGCCGTATCGGAGCGCCGACGGAGCGGTCAACACGAGGTCGCGGTCGGTGTCGTGCCGAATTTTCACCGCGTCTCGTCCCGTGTGTTTCGCCAGAATCATCTCCATCTCGGCGCGGACCCTGACGATCTCGTCCGCAGCGAGAATGAGATCCGGAATGGTGCCGCGTCCCTGTGCCGCCGGCTGATGCAGCACCACTCGGCTGTGCGTCAACGCCGAACGCCGGCCGGGTGCACCTGCAGCGAGCAGCACCGCCCCGGCCGCCACTGCCTGCCCCACACACGTTGTGGCAACCGGTGATCCGATGAACTGCATCGTGTCGTAGATCGCCAGCATGGCCGCAGTATCGCCGCCCTCGCAGTTGATGTACATGGAGATTTCCTGATCGGGGGAGTCGGCCTCCAAGTGCAGAAGTTGCGCAATCATCGCGTTCGCGACACCTGCGTCGATCCCGGTACCGAGGTAGACGATGCGCTCACTCAACAAGTGCGAATAGACGTCGACGACGCGTTCACCGCGCGAATCTCGCGTGACGACATTGGGAATCGTGTACGAACTCATCGGGCCATCTCCATTCCGAAGGACACCCGTCGCGCAGGCATGACCTGATCGAACGAGTCGACTATCGCGTCGACGAACCCGTACTCACGGGCGGCCTCCGCGGTGAACCAGCGATCGTGCAGGGAGTCGTCGAAGATCTGCTCGCGGCTTTGCCCGGTGTCATCGGCAATGAGGCCGAGGACCGTATCTCGGGTGTGCCGCAGATCGTTGGCCTGCACCTCCACTTCGACGGCAGAACCGCCGATGCCTGACGAGCCCTGATGCATCAGGATCCGCGAATGTGGCAGGGCATATCGCTTTCCTCGCGTGCCGGACGACAGTAGGAATTGACCGGCGCTGCAGGCCAACCCGAGAGCCAGGGTCGAAACGTCGCAGGGCACGAGCCGCATCACGTCCCGGATGGCGAGCATTGCGGGAACCGATCCGCCCGGAGAGTGGATCCACAGGGCGATGTCGGCCGAGGAGTTCTCCGCGGCCAACGTCAACAGATGGGTGGTGAGTACGGTGCCGTTGTCGTCGTCGAGGGGGCCGTCGAGCACCAGGACTCGATGCCGTAGGAGTTGGGTGCGCAGTTCGGGTGGGAACATTCGAGGCGATTCGCTCATGATTCGAGTGTGAACTCGAATTCCATTGCGCACCAGCTGTTCTGCTGTGGGCAGCGACTCTGCTCAGAGCTGCGCGGCACTCGAGGGACAATGGAGGCATGACCACACTCGAATTCTCCGATTCCGTCGTCGTCACTGCATCACCGGAGGACGTGTACGCCGTCGTATCCGACGTCACCCGAACAGGTGAGTGGAGCCCGATCTGCCAGGAATGCTGGTGGAACGAGCCCGACGGTGGCGTCGGATCTACGTTCACCGGGCGCAACGTCACTCCCGACCGCACCTGGGAAACAGTGTCGACCGTCGCGGTGGCCGAGCCGGGTCGAGAATTCGCCTGGGTCGTCGGCAACAACTTCGTGCGCTGGGGATACACCCTCGAATCCGTGGACGGCGGCACCCGCCTTACCGAGAACTGGAACTTCCTGCCCGACGGAATCGCAATGTTTCACAGCAAATTCGGAGACTCCGCGCAGGAGCAAATCGACACGAGGAGTCAGGCCGCACTCGACGGCATCCCCAGGACGCTTGCTGCCATCAAACGAATCGTGGAATTCGAGGCCTGATCGGCGTCGCGAGGTGTGCTGAGTGTCCACTATTCGCGCTCCAAAGCGGGATACCGCCTGCCGACGCGAATTGTGGACACCCAGCCCCGCCGTCGCACCTATTCTGTGCCCATGACGTCGACGGTTCTTCAGCTGACCACGGTTCTCGAGTCTCGCGGCCCAGCGGCAGCGATAGTGCTCACTGATGAGCAGGTCGCGTCCTTCGGTTCCACCAAGACTCCGCCGGTCCGGTTCACGATCGGTGGGCAGACGGTGGCCGGACGCATCGGACGCATGGGCGGGGAGAACCTGCTCGGGCTCAACAAGAGCGTTCGCGCCACACTCGGCGTCGAGGCCGGCGATACCGTTGACGTGACCATCGAACTCGATGCCGAACCGCGCACCGTCGAGCTTCCGGCCGAGCTCGCCACCGCATTGGACGCCGAGCCTGGGGTTCGCGCAGCATTCGACTCACTGTCCCCGTCGAAGAGGAAAGAACACGCTCGATCGGTCGCCGACGCGAAACGGGACGACACCCGGGAGCGGCGCATCATGGCCATCGTGGAGGCTCTTCGGCGCTGACGTACTATCCGGCCGCGCCGCTCACACCACTGTCGCGGGTCTGTTCGATGCGACGACCTCCGTCGACCTGTCCGCCGCAGACAAGCGCGCGAGAATGTCTACAGCCGAGGTGATGTCGGGAAGTGAACGAGTGAAGGGAATGCGTTGTCGGTCGTCGAACGCATATCCCGTGCCGAATCGTAGGCCGGGTGCCAGCAGCAAGCCGTGAGACTGGGCTTCGGCGACGAGTGCACTCGATCGAAGACCGTCAGGGAGGGAACACCACAATGCCAGCCCGCCGTCCGGAACGCGAAAGTGCCAATCAGGCAATAGCTTTCGCACCATGGCCACGGTGTGATCGCGGGCGATTCTCGACACCTGAGCGCGTATCCGTCGCACCTCGTCGTAGTTTCTCATCAATTCGATCGCAGTGAGCTGATCGAGAATCGATACCGAAAGTTGGCGTCGGGCGTAGGTTGCGGTGATTCTGGCGAGAAGCCCTACTTCGGCGCGAACCCACCCGACTCGCAGACCACCCCACACTGTCTTGCTCGTCGACCCGATCGTCACTGTCGCAATGTCGGGGGTTGCCGCCCCGAAGGGTTCGATGTCGGGGGACCGGTCGAGAGACAGGTCCGCGGCTACCTCGTCGACGACGGTCAGTACTGCGTGGCGGTGCATGGTGGCGGACAGTTGTCGGCGGGTGCCCAGCGGTAATCGAGCTCCCGACGGATTGGAGAAGTCGGGCATAAAGTACGCCAGGGTCGGTGCGCTCTGACGTGCGGCCCGGTCTGCGGCCGACACGAACTCCTGAGTGTCGTCCGGGTCGATGGGCACCGGGATACATCGGCCGCCGAGGGAGTGGACGAGTTCGACGACACCCGGATACGTCGGGTGCTCGACCAACACGCGGGCACCCGGCTCGGTGAATGTCGCCAACACCGCATGGATGGCGTCGGTGGCACCCGAGGTGACGAGGATGTTCTCGGCTGTTGTCGACACTCCGCGCCCCCGGTAGTAGGCGGCGATCGATTCACGGAGCTCGAGCAGCCCGAGTGGGGCGTAGCCGCCGGATGCGAAGCTGCCCTGAATCCTTTCGAGTGCGGTCCTGTATGCGTCTGCCAGCAGCGGAGATGCCGACGGCGATGCGTTGACCAATTCCAGTGTCGCACTGTCACGGTCGCCGGCCAGGGAACTCCAGGCCGGCATCGACCCCGTCGCGGAAACGTATGTGCCCGAGCCGCGTTGGGCGCTGATCCAGCCACCTTCCCGAAGGTGTCGATAGGCCGAGGCCACCGTGACCCGACTGACGTCCAAACTGATCGAGAGTGCCCGCTCGGCGGGTAGCCGTGTCTGAGCCGACACCTCGCCGTTCTCGATCAACTGCCGCAACTTGTCGGCGATCTCGAGGTAAAGCGGCCCCCCGGATCTGTTACGCAGCGTCGACGGGCCGATGCGTGCCGCCAACTCCGAGGCCGAGATTGCGGTGGCGTCGAACGAGTCCATGCAGTCCACTGTTGCACACTGGACTGATCTATTTGCAGCGAAACCAGTCCATTGTTGTCCTATGATCACAATTGGAGCTGTATTGGCATTGTCTCTGGCCGGAGCGGGATGGACCCTGGTGGCACTGCGCGAGGGTGGAAGAAGCTCCCCGGCTGGTCCGCCGCGGAGTCGTATCGACGCCGACTGACCTCACCGCCCACTATTCGTCTCCAACGACGGGATTCCGCCTCAGCCTTCGAATTGTGGACACTGAGCACACCACCCTCGGCCGCAATCGGCACACGTGACCGGCGTATGCGGAGGACAATCGAGCGCATGTCCGATCCCGTCGAGTTCTCCACTCTCGATCTACCGCTCGAGGAACGGATCGAGCGGTGGGAGGGGCACAACGCGGACCTGCTGATCGGGCTGCGGTGCCGCATGTTGGAGGTCGAGCAACTCGAGGCGACGGGCACCAATCTTCGACTCGATTCGGTCGACTTGGCGCGGGTGATCGGAACCTCGCACGTGGTCGAGCGCGACGCCCAGCTGATCAGGCAGCAGCCGTCGGACTCGGTGATGATGTACTTCAGCCTCGTCGGCGATGCGTTCTTCTACTCCGCGGACGGTGTTCGCACCCTCGGCCCGGGTCAGGGACTGATATTCGACGCGGACCGAGCGTTCATGCGTGGCTTCTCGCACGGACTCGAGGAGCTGGTGGTGAAGCTGCCGCGGTCGCTCTTCGCAGACGTATCCGGAGCAGCGCCCGCGGAACCCACGGTGTTCGACTTCTCGCCGAGCGGCAACGTGCACGCCGCCGCGCTCGCTCGCCAGGTAGGGCGCGCCACCAGTCGACGCGACCCGACGCCACCGGACGAACGCGCGATCCTCGAACTCGTCTCGGTGCTGACCACCGGTGCTCGCGCGAATCTGAACTCGGCGCATCGAGCGGCAGCGCGCGCGTTCATCGAACAACGACTGTCCGACGCGTCGCTGTCCGCCGCCCAGGTGGCACGTGCAGTGGGGATCAGTGCCCGGCACCTGTCCCGGGTGTTCGCCGACGACGCCACCAGCGTGCCGAAGTACATCCTCGAACGTCGGCTCGAGCGAGCCCACGCTCAGCTCACCGGCCCGTTCGACGCGTCGGTGACCATCGCGGACATCGCCCTGTCGTGTGGCTTCACGTCCGCGACGTACTTCTCACGTTCGTTCGTGGCCAGATTCGGGCATCGTGCATCCGATGTTCGACGCGATGCCGTGATCACGAGGTCAGCTGGGTGAAGCCGACGAAATCGGCCATCTCTGTCGATTTGCGCCGACCTCGCCGGCATTCGGGAAATCTCGGTACGTGATGCAGGACACTCTGTCGTAGGGCCCGAGGAAAGAGTCGGGCACGACGAAGGGTGATCCGATGCCGGTGTTCGACGACGGTCAGAAAGCAACTGCTCTGCCCGATTCCTCGGTGGTGGAGACCGACGTACTCATCGTCGGATCGGGCCCGGCGGGCGGATCGGCGGCACTGCTGCTGTCCACCCTCGACATCCCCAACATCATGATCACCAAGTACCGGTGGACGGCCAACACTCCACGCGCACACATCACCAACCAACGGACGATGGAGATCTTTCGCGACGTGGGAATCGCCGAGCAGGTACTCGCCGACGCCACCGCGCACGAGCTCGTCGGCGACACGGTCTTCTGCACGTCCATCGCGGGCGAGGAGATCGGCCGAATCCGTACGTGGGGAACCGGTGCGGACCGAGAGGCGGACTATCAGCTCGCGTCTCCGTGCCTGACCGTCGACATCCCGCAGACCTACCTCGAGCCGATCCTGGTGAAGAACGCGACGATGCGAGGAACGCAGACCCAGTTCTCGACCGAATACCTCTCCCACGTGCAGGACGACGCGGGTGTGAGTGTGTCGGTGATGGATCGGCTGACCGGACACGAGTACACGATTCGAGCCAAGTACCTCATCGGTGCCGACGGAGCTCGCTCGAAGGTCGCAGCGGACATCGACCTGCCGTTCGAGGGTGCGATGGACATCGCCGGGTCGATGAACATCACGTTCAAGGCCGACATCGCCGAGTACGTCGGGCATCGACCGTCGGTGTTGTACTGGGTGATTCAGCCGGGCTCGAATGTGGGCGGCATCGGTGCCGGATTGGTGCGGATGGTGCGGCCCTGGAACGAGTGGCTCGTCGTCTGGGGATTCGACATCTCGGAGCCGCCACCGGTGGTGGACGAGGCTGCCGCCATCGCGATCGTCAGAAACCTGCTCGGTATGCCGGAACTCGAGGTGGACATCACCGGAACGTCGTTGTGGGGCAACAACGAAGCTCACGCCACGCATCTGCAGAAGGGGCGCGTGTTCTGTGCCGGTGACGCGATCCATCGGCATCCGCCGAGCAACGGTCTGGGATCCAACACCTCGATCCAGGACTCCTACAATCTGGCCTGGAAGCTCGCCGCGGTACTGAAAGGCCATGCCGGAGAGTCGCTGCTCGATACCTACACTGCCGAACGTGCCCCGGTGGCCAAGCGAATCGTCGAACGAGCCAATCGTTCCAGTCGTGAATTCGCCGGCCTGTTCGACGCTCTGGGCGTCACCGACGCGAAGACCGAGGCGGAGATGGTCGAACGGATAGAAGAGCGCAAGGCCAACACACCCGCCGGCGCTGCCAAGCGAGCAGCCTTGGCCGCCGCGATGGAGACGAAGAACTACGAATTCAACGCGCACGGTGTGGAACTGGGCCAGTTCTACACATCCTCGGCCATCGTGTCCGACGGTGCGTTGCCCGACCCGGAACAAGATCGCGACCTGTACTACCAGGTGTCGACCCTGCCGGGATCTCACCTACCCCATGCGTGGGTGGGCGATCATCTGAACAAGCGCGCCATGCTCGATCTCGCTCCTTACGAACGCTTCACACTCGTGACCGGAGTTGCCGGATCGGAGTGGGAGTCGGCCGCGGACAAGATCGCCCACGAACTCGGGGTACCGCTCGAGACCGTCGTCATCGGACCGGGTCGCGAGGTGACCGATCTCTACTTCGACTGGGCGCGGCTACGCGAGGTGTCCGAAAGTGGTGCATTGCTCGTACGTCCCGACAAGCACATCTGTTGGCGAGCAGACGAACTCGTCGGTGACCCCGCGGGTGCACTTCGCGAGGCCCTGACCGCGGTGCTGTCTCGATGACCGGAGACTTCACCTACGAGGCCAACCCGATGCGGGTGCGATTCGGCTCGAATTCTCTGCAGAGCGTGGCCGACGAACTCGATCACCTCGGACTGCGCCGAGTGTTGGTGCTGTGCTCGCCGAGTCAGCAGAGTGTCGCAGACCGAGTGGCCTCCATCCTCGGCGATCGTTGCGTCGGAATACGGTCCGATGCCGTGATGCACGTTCCAGCCAACCTCGCCGCCCGAGCCAGCGCGGAGGCCGTCGAGCTGGGGGCCGACGGCTGTGTGACCGTCGGCGGTGGATCGGCAATCGGACTGGGTAAGGCCATCGCACTGAAACATCGCCTGCCCATCGTGGCCGTGCCCACCACCTACGCGGGATCCGAGATGACGCCGGTGTGGGGTATGACGACCGACGGGCGCAAGGAAACCGGCCGTGACACAGCGGTATTGCCGCGCACCGTCCTCTACGACCCCGACCTGACGACCGACCTTCCGGTAGGGCTGTCGGTGACCAGCGGCATCAACGCCGTCGCACATGCGGTGGAAGCGTTGTACGCCCCCGACATCAGTCCGATCGTCGCCCTGATGGCGGAGGACGGAGTACGGCAACTCGCATCGGCGTTGCCCGCGATCGTCGCCGATCCGTCCGACTCGCAGGGGCGTAGCGATGCCCTGTACGGAGCCTGGCTGTGCGGTGCGACGCTCGGTGCGACGACGATGTCGTTGCACCACAAGCTGTGTCATGCATTGGGCGGAACACTGAATCTGCCGCACGCACCGACCCATACAGTGGTGCTACCGCACGTGCTGGCCTTCAACCAGTCGCACGCGCCGGCTGCGGTGGCCGCTCTCTCACGGGCACTGCCCGGAACAGAAGACCCGGCCCGACGGCTGTGGGACCTGTGTCGAACCCTCGGCGCACCCCGATCCCTGGCCGAACTGGGCATGGCCGAGAGCGACATCGACCGGATCGCCGAGGAAGCAACCAGCCGATCGTACGGAAACCCCCGCCCCGTCACCCGCGAGGCGGTTACCACAATTCTTCGAGCAGCATGGGCCGGCGACCGACCGACCGAGAGCGAACAGTGAGCGAGAGCATGACCGACGAGACCGCGACCGAAGCCCAGACTGCTGTCGAAGAACGATTGGTGGACAACGTCATCGACTCGTTCGGTGACTGCACCGATCCGCGGTTGAAACAGGTGATGACGTCGCTGGTGCGGCATCTGCACGGGTTCATTCGGGACGTGCGCTTGACCGAGGACGAGTGGAACACCGCTATTGCGTTTCTGACCGAGGTCGGGCACATCACCGACGATCGTCGCCAGGAGTTCATCCTGTTGTCCGACGTGCTCGGCGCGTCGATGCAGACGATCAACGTCAACAATCCGGCCCACAAAGGCGCCACCGAAGCAACGGTGTTCGGCCCGTTCTTCGTCGACGATGCACCGCGTATCGAGAACGGCGGCGACGCATCGGGAGGTGCTGCAGGACAGCCGTGTTGGGTCGAAGGAACGGTGCGAGACACCGACGGTAACCCGATTCCCGGTGCCCGGCTCGAGGTGTGGGAGGCCGATGAGGACGGGTTCTACGACGTTCAGTACGACGACGCACGCGTCGGAGGTCGAGCGCATCTCTACAGCGACGACGACGGGCGCTATCGATTCTGGGCACTGACTCCCACTCCGTATCCCATTCCGCACGACGGGCCGGTCGGACGGATGCTTGCGGCGACCGGTCGCTCACCGATGCGGGCATCGCACCTGCACTTCATGGTGACGGCACCGGGGAAGCGCACGTTGGTGACCCACATCTTCGTCAGCGGTGACGAACTGCTGAACAGTGACACGGTGTTCGGTGTCAAGGATTCGTTGATCAAGGATTTCGTGGAGCAACCGGCGGGCACCCCGACGCCGGACGGCCGAGACGTGGGCGATGCCGCATGGGCGCGAGCCGATTTCGACATCGTGCTCGTCCCCGCCGACGCCTGAGACCGCCGGTCCGGACGGTTCTGCGGTGGGTGTTCGCGGACCGGAGTGTTCACTATCGACGTGATGCGCGGTTTCCCGTCAATCGAGTGCGATCGTGAACACTCAGGTTCGGCCGCCGGTGATCGAATCGATGAACGGGCTCAGCAGTAGCGCGAGGTCGTCGGCGGCAGAGGCGAAGTCACCGGGAGGCTCGGGGATGTAGCTCAGGGCGAGGCGCACGATGGACTTGCTGATGACATCGGCCTGTCGTGGGCTTGCGCCCACCCACCCACGCTGGAATGTTTCCGCCAGGCGCTCACCTGCACGGTCGATCAACACCTCGCTGTCGGTGGTGATGAGGCGCAACAAATCCTCCGGAGCGTCGCCGCTGTGCAGAGACCGGACGAGTGGATCCAGACCACTGAGCTCGAAGAACGACGAAAAGCCTTGGCGCAGAGCGGCAGACGCGTCGTTCTCGTGTTGGTACAGGGCCGTTTCGCACATCGCGACGAACACGTCCGTCAACCTGATGGCGTAGCCCTGAGCGACACCGCGCCGCGAACCGAACTCGTTGTACAGACTCTGCCTACTCAACCCGGCGGCCTTGGCGATATGGCTCATCGTCACGTTGCGCCAATTGCGCTCCTGCAACAACTCGCGCAGCGCATCGAGAGCTACATCGCGCGCAAGAGTGGACGCTGCTTCACGGTAGCGACCGGGAGGCGACGTCTGTTCGGCGGCGGGCATGAACACGACTCTATCGAACGACCGCATGCGGCCTGTCCAGCCAATCCTCTCCGAGCAGGTCTCGATCGACTGGCTCTGCGGCCGCGATGAGAGAGCGAATCTGCCGGATGTCCTTGGGATACCCCACCCCGATCGCTCCGACGAGCCGGTCGTCGCGCACGGCACAGGCCGTGAACCGTCGGCTGTCGATGGAGCCACGAACCACGACGTACTCGTCGTTCACACTGGTCCAGCCCGCGAATTGCAAGTTGACGCCGTGCTGCGTCGACCACCCCCACGGAACATCGAGATCGCCGACGTCGAGACCGAGGATTGCCCGCGCCGCTCGGGTCGCCTGATCGACGGCACCGTTCCAGTGCTCACTGCGATACGTACCACCCAGAACGGAGTTGGGAACCTCGGCGACGTCGCCTGCGGCGTAGACGTTCGGTCTCGACGTGCGCATGCCGGCATCGACCAGAATTCCGGAGCCGATCTCGAGGCCCATGTCCGCAGCGAGCTCGACGTTGGCGACCGAGCCGACGGACGCCAACACGGTGCCCGCAGACCAGGAACGACCGTCCGAGGCGGTGGCGCGAACCGTGCCGTCTGCCAGCTTCTCCAGGCCGGTGACGGCGACGTCGGTGTGCATCGTTATGCCGTTGTCGGCATGTAGGTCTCGATACATCTGCGAAATTGCTGGCGGTGCAATCCTGTTCAGCGGAGCCGCTGCCGCCTCCAACACCGTGACCTCGGCGCCGAGTGACCGGGCCGCCGCTGCCGCCTCGCATCCGATCAAGCCGCCGCCGATCACCAACAGCGATCCCGTGCGGAGAATGTCGGCACGCAGCGGGGCGACGTCGGCGGCACTGCGAAGCGTGAACACGTGGGCTGAACCCGGAATGTCGAGTTGCCGTGCGCGAGAACCCGTGGCGAGCAACAGCGTGTCGTACGGCACCGGATCACCCTCGTCCAGGTGCACCTCGGAATCGGTGACGGCAGTAGTCGTGACGCCGGTGCGAACATCGACCCCGTCGATGGCTGCACCCAGCCGAACCTGATCGACCGACTTGTTACCCAGCAGCAGCTCCTTGGACACAGCCGGACGACGGTAGGTGGCCTCCTGTTCGCTACCGACGAGCGTGATGGCCCCGGTGAAGCCCTCGGCGCGTAGCACTTTGGCGGCGGTGTATCCGGTGGCGCCGGTGCCGACGATCACGACGTTGCCGGGTGGCCGAGTACTCACCCGCGTTCGACCTCGACCATCTCGAAATCGGCCTTGGCAGCGCCACAATCGGGGCAGGACCAGTCGTCGGGAATATCGTCCCAGCGCGTGCCCGGTTCGATACTGTCCTCGGGCCAGCCCAATTCTTCGTCGTACTCGAATCCACACTGAACGCAGCGGTAGAGCTTCATGCCTTACTCCTGAAGTCGATTTTCTCGCGGACGCCGCAGTCGGGACACGGCCACTCGTCGGGTACCTCGGACCACGGAGTTCCGGCCGGAAAGCCCTCTCGCGGTGCGCCTGCGGCTTCGTCGTAGACGAACTCGCAGACCGGACACTCGTAGGCGGCCATCACTTGGCTCCGTATGCGGCGAGGATCTTCTTCCGCTTGGACGGTGCAATGTTGACGCGAGTGATGTCGCCGTCGTAGTGATCGAGAACGCGGTGGTCCATCACCTTGCGCCACACGGGCGGGAAGTAGGCCAGCGAAATCATGCTCGCGTATCCGCTCGGCAAGTTCGGTGCACCGTCCATGCTGCGCAGAGTCTGGTAGCGACGCGTGGGGTTGGCATGGTGATCACTGTGTCGCTGAAGGTGATACAGAAAGATATTGGTCACGATGTGATCGGAATTCCAGCTGTGCTCGGGGGTGCATCGTTCGTAGCGGCCGTTGTCCTTCTTCTGGCGCTGCAAGCCGTAGTGCTCGAGGTAGTTGACCGTCTCGAGCAGTGAGAAACCGTAGATCGCCTGAACGATCAGGAACGGCAGCACGATCGGGCCGAAGACGGCGACGAGGACGCCATAGAGGACGACGGACATCAGCCAGGCGTTGAGCACATCGTTGTGAATACTCCACGTGCTCTTGCCCAGTCGCTCCATGCGAGTCTTCTCGAGCTCCCAGGACGACTTCAGGCTGCCCCACACGCTGCGGGGGAGGAAGGCCCAGAAGCTCTCACCGAACTTCGAGCTCGCCGGATCCTCGGGAGTGGCGACGCGAACGTGGTGGCCGCGATTGTGCTCGATGTAGAAGTGACCGTAGAACGTCTGTGCCAGTGTGATTTTCGACAGCCAACGCTCGAGGTCGTCCTTCTTGTGCCCGAGTTCGTGCGCGGTGTTGATGCCGACGCCGCCCATGACGCCGATGCTGATGGCCAGGCCGAGCTTCGAGAGCAGTCCCAGACCGCCGTCGATGCCGAGCCACGAAAGGTTGTCGGCGGACCAGAGATAGCAGGCGAACACCAGGCTCGCGAGTTGGAACGGGATGTAGGCGTACGTGCAGTAGCGGTAGTACTTGTCTTCCTCGAGCGCCTTCATCGCCTCGTCGGGTGGATTGTCTCCGTCGGGACCGAAGAACCGGTCGAGAATCGGGAGCAATCCGTAGACGAGCAGTGCGCCGATCCACCACCAGACCGGTGATACGGCGTTCCAGCCGAGCTGGTTGAAGGCCCACACCAAGCCGGTTGCCAGGAACACCGCAGTCGGCGGAATCAGGCCCATGAGCCAGAGATATCGCTTGCGGTCGTGCCACCCGTCGACCGGCGTCCGTGCCTGATCGTCGACGTTCGATGCGGTCATCGTCACTCCTCGTGTAAGTCCGATCACTGTGGTTTGGACAATACACCTAATTTGT
Source organism: Rhodococcus sp. PSi06 (assembly GCF_054960675.1). NCBI lineage: Bacteria > Bacillati > Actinomycetota > Actinomycetes > Mycobacteriales > Nocardiaceae > Rhodococcus > Rhodococcus sp. PSi06. Next base: position 245,080 of record NZ_JBHNYO010000001.1, on the reverse strand, counting down.
CATTCCGTTGTACAAATACCGATATTTGTACACATGTCGGCCGCAGTCGTCGGTCGTGTCGCGGTGAAGGGGAGTCGTTTGTACTGTTGGCCGCGACGAGGGGACGGCAAGACGGCCATGAGCTACGACAACGATCACCCGGACGGCGGCAACGCTCCCGGCAAGAGCAGGCGTGAACGCTCCGGCAGAAGGGTGAGTAGACGCATTCTGCTCGGCTTCGGGCTACTGGTAGTCATCGCACTCGGCCTCGGCGCGTGGCTGGCGTACACGGCCAACACTGCGTACACCTCCCTGAATCAAGCCCGTGATTACGCTCAGACAGCGAAGAGTGCACTGTTGACGGGGGACGTGCAGAAGGCCGAGACCTCCGTCGACGGCGCGGTGCGTGCCTCGGGCCAGGCGAAGGCTGCCACCGATTCGGTTATCTGGCAGGCCGCAACAGCAATTCCGTACCTAGGGCAACCGCTGGACGTCGTCGCCCAGATCACCGATGTCGTCGACGGGCTGACCGTCGAGGTTCTGACCCCGTCGGTTCAAGTGGGTGCCACGCTGGATCCCGGTCGGCTACGCGCGCCGGACGGCAGCATCGACATCGTTGCTCTGCGCGAGGCCTCGCCGGCTCTGTCCCGCGCCGCCGACGCAGCAAGGGTTCTGGACGAGAAGGCTCAGGCAGTCGAGGATCCCGAGTTCATCGCGCAGGTCGCCGACGCTCGGCTGGGGCTACAAGATCAGACGCACGAGCTGACGACTCTGCTTACCAACACCGACATAGCGGCCAAGGTGCTCCCGGCGATGCTCGGGGCGGACGGCCCTCGTACCTACTTCATGGCCTTTCAAACTCTCGCGGAATCGAGGGGAACCGGCGGTGTCAGTTTCAGAAGACGGCTGCACGATGTCCGAAGTGCACTGCAGTGCAACTCCAAGTTCTCGAGCACACGTCCGGCCGTATCCAGTGAGCGCTGCGATCCCTGACTGGATAGCGCATCGATGGTGAAATTTCGCATCAAGTTTTATTGGCCGTCGGTGAGCTGCGGGTCTAGCGTCGCGGCCGGCCGTGGACGGCTGTTGTCGCGCGAAGTGCTCGATCGGACACTTGCGGCATGGGCGGCGAGAAAGTTGTCGACGATTTGGATGCAGTCGTCGGCGTGGATGTGGCGCAGTCCTGTGAGGCGAGCGAAAACTATCGGTCCGAGGAGCTGAATGAGGGCGAAGGTGGTGTCGATCTCGCCGAGCACAGTGCGGGCGTCAGGGGCCGTCAGGATCTGATCCAGGGACCTGCGGTATTGCTCTATGACACGGGCCCGAAGCGAGACCACCGCGCCAGGATCGAGATCGCGCCGGCTGGCGTCGCCGCTGTTGACGGGTCCCATTGCCAGCCACGCCAGCGTGGTCATTTGCACCGGAGCTTGGTCGATGAGGTCGGCTTGGGTGGTGAGCACCGAAATCAGACGTTCGCGTAGCGGACCGGTATCGATATCGGTGTCGACTGGGGGTAGTAGTCGCTCGAAGGTTGCAGCGAGCAGGTCAGTGGTACTTCCGAAGTGGCGGTACAGAGTGGCACGTGCAACCTTCGACATGCGGGTGACCGCCTCCACGGTGACCGCCTCGACACCGCCGGTGGACAGCAGCTGGCCCGCCGCTTCGAGTAACCGGTTACGTGAGCGCGCCAGCCGGGGGTCGGCCGGGCCCTCGGCTGCAACGAGAGGGTCGACCATGAACGGGCTCCGCTCCATTTTGACTGACAAAACATGTCCTCGCTTGACCATTCTGTCACACCCGCAAAGTTATGATACTAATAGTCTCGTACCGAGACGATCAGTCTCGAACTGGGAGGCTGGCCGTTGAACGAACGTAGATCCGACTCTGCCAGCGTCGCTCGATGGAGCGGTGCCCAGTGGTGGATGTTGATTGTGTCGTGCATGGCGGTCGCGTTGGTGGTGGCCGCAATGGCGGCATTGTATTCAGCGTTGCCACAGATCGCGGTCGCGACAGAGGCGACGCAAGCTCAACTGACCTGGATAGTCGACGGTTATACGCTGGTATTGGCGTGCTTCGTTCTGCCTGCCGGTGCGATCGGTGACCGGTACGGTCGCCGCGGGGTGCTCGTGGCGGGGTTGGCGTTGTTCGCTTTCGCGTCGGCATTGCCCTTGTTTCTCGCCGACCCGGCGTGGCTGATCGCTGCTCGCGCGTTGGCTGGGGCGGGTGCGGCGCTGGTCATGCCCTCGACGCTGTCGATACTGACCGCGGGATTTCCACCGGCGCATCGCGGTCGCGCTGTAGGTGTGTGGGCCGGGGTTGCTGGATCCGGGGCTGTCCTGGGCATCCTCGGGGCTGGTGTGCTGCTCGAGCAGTGGTCGTGGACCTCGGTGTTCGTCGGGTTGACCGTCGCCGGAGCGGTTCTGGCCGGGTTGGCATGCAGTATCGCGGAGTCCCGCCAACAGGAGCATCCACCGGTCGATTGGGTGGGCGCGGTGACCGTAGTGGTCGCGGTCGGGGCGATCGTCTTCGCTGTGATCGAGGTTCCGGCCCGTGGCTGGTCGGATTCGCTCGTCGCCATCAGCACTGCGGTGGGCTTGTTCGCGGTTGTGGTGTTCGTCGTCGTAGAACTACGTTCCTCGGCACCCCTACTCGATGTCCGGTTGTTCGCCCGCCGTGGTTTCGGTGCCGGCGCACTGTCGGTCTGTATCCAATTTCTGGTGACCTTCGGGGTGTTCTTGCTGTTGGTGCAGTATCTGCAGTTGATTCTCGGTTATGGACCGCTCACCGCCGCGTTGGCGTTGACCCCTATGGTCGTGCCGCTCATCGTGATCTCGGTGATTGCACCCTGGCTGTCGAACATTGTTGGGCTGCGGGTGATGACCACTGTAGGTCTGCTCACCATCGCGGCGGGACTGGTGATGGTGAGCAGACTGACCGTCGCGGCGACTTACCCTGACCTGCTGTGGCCCTTGCTCATCATGAGCGCGGGTTTGGGGTTGTGTACCGCCCCTGCGACTTTCGCCATCGTCTCGGACACTCCTGAGGCCAAGCACGGGGTGGCTGCCGCGGTCAACGACGCAGCTCGCGAAATCGGTGCCGCGATTGGGATTGCGGTAGCCGGTAGCGTGCTCGCGGCCGGTTACGTTCAGCACATTCAGCCGGCTCTGCCCCAGCTACCCGAGCCTGCCCGTGGTCCGGTGGCCGATTCTCTGGCCGCCGCGTTACAGGTCGCCGACCGCGCAGGACCAGCTGGTCAGCCGCTGGCCGAGTTCGCCAGAGCCGCATTCGTACACGGAAGTGGTCAGGCGACGCTGTCGTTGGCGGCGCTGACCGCCGCTGGGGCACTCGTCCTCGCCGTCTTTGCGCCAGGTAGACGCAGCCGTACGACAGCCACCGCGGGTGATGGACGTCGGTGAAGGTCGGCCAGGGTGTCTATTCTTCGGTGTGATTCGTGTCTGTGGCCCGGAGTTGGGCTCGGGCTTGGGACTGCATGAAGTGTTCGACCTCGACCACCACGAACAGGGCAGTAGCGGTGGCTACGGAGCGGCCCTGCGCATCGTCCATCGTGGCCGTGAGATCCAGTTTGCGCCCATCACGAGACCGAACGGCAGCACGCAATACGTATGGAGTGCCGAGCAGAACCGGCGCTAGGTAGTCGAGCTCGAGACGCCGCGTCACGGCGAGCTCACCCACTGTGTAGAGCAAAAAGCCGAACAGATCGTCGAGAACGGTCGCCACCGCGCCGCCGTGTGCTATCCCGGGTGCCCCGACATGACGTTGATCGAACACATGGTGAGCCACCACGCCGTTCTCGTCACGCTGGACCGACAAGGCGTGGCCGTGCGGGTTCTCCGGCCCACAACCAAGACAGTCGGGGTGGTGGGGCGGTAGATCAGGCGACTCGGAAGTCGTGCTCCAGAACGAGCGCGCCCAGTTCTCGATAGCGGGGCCGGCCGACCCGCTGACCTCGTCCGGAATTCTTTTCATGGTCGGACCTCTCTGTCGTGAAACCGTGCCGAGTCTGTCGCGTCTTCGCGCGCTCGGCCTGCACCGCAGCGTCCGGTCGGGCGTTCGTCCGACCGGTCGGCGCACTCGCCCCCGCCATGATTACCACGAGCGGGAGTGTTCTCACTCAACGCACCGCTCGGCCCGATAGCGCACACGACGCGGCCGCCGAGCCGAAAACGGTGACCGCGAAACATCGACAGCTCCCGTCGGCGGCTGAATTGCTGTCGGCGTGAGGCAGGGATCAGGGTCTGTTGCCGAGCAACGACACGGCATCGATACAGCGTCCACCGAGAGGCGTCCGACTGTTCCGTCCGGCAACTCTTCGGTCGTTCGGTGCCTCCGCACGCCTGGGGCGATCCGACACGAGCGGCTGCAGCACAGTGCGATGCGCCGTTCACCGCGCGCCGTCGAACGACGATGGGCATCATCTCGTGATGGCGGACAGCGAGCGTGAAGCAGACTCCAGGGACTCCACCAGGATCAGCTCGAGTGCAGGCAGACCGGCAGCCGACACGGCCACCGCAGCTGCGCGTGTTCGTACATCGAGACCGCGTTGTGTTCCGGCGCGGGCAGTTTCGGTCCAGGCCTGGGCGCAGTGATCGGCGGCCGCCGCGAGGTCTGCGGTAGCGGGATCACCGGTCAGACGTGCAATCTCGGTACAGCCGTCGGCGAGAAGCCGACGAAAGAGCCCGCCTCCGGTTCCGGCCTTTTCGATGAAGATACCGAGACTGAACAGCAGCGTCTCGAGGTCATCGGGCGGAAGGTCGACCCAGCTCTTGACGTCGGTTGCCAGCTGGTCGACCGCGGCCAATCCTTCGGCACCGGCTGCTGGTACGTGGTCGGCTATTCCCGGTGTCGATGGGGCGCGCATGCTGGCGGCGGATCGGGCGAAGGCCGCGGCCGCGGCAGTCGACACGGGCGGCAGTGTCTGCGGCCATGCGATTCGGTACGTGCAGTGACGTGTCGGTTGCGGGAACGAGGTGGAAGATCGCGCCCGAGCGAGCGCGTCGAGCGGGATCTCCTGCACGTCGGCCCGATCGTTGTCGACGACCGAGGCAGTCCCCCCGATCTCGTCGTAGCCGATCACCACGATGTCGTGGCGACTCATCTGCAGTTTCACCCGTAAGTAGGGCAGCTCAGCGATATCGGCCCAGACCAGACTGGGTCGTCCCGCATCGATGTCGTCGCGAACCCATGACCATCCCTCACCGGGATCGTCGGTCGTGAGAACCTCGACTTGTCCGCCGAGCCTGCGCGGCAAGTCGATCTCGAAGTCGGCACCGCGGCCGACCAGGTACATCGGTGGGACCAGGTCGTCCGATCGCAGGTAGGACAAACCCAGATCACCACCCAGTGCGAACACCAACCCCTCGTCGGGTGGTCCGTCCCATCCCAGACCGTGCCACTGGAGAAGGTCTCGCATTGCACCTGACCCGCAGTGCCCTCCCATCCGGTGGGGATAGTTCTCGATCAGAGTCGTGGGGGTCACTGTGACTGCCTTTCGGGTGGTTGGTCGAGCGCGCGTGTCGGCACGCTCAGCTGTTCCGGATTCTGTCGAGATACGTTCGGCGAGCAGCCATGTCCACGTCCGCGAGGAACACCGAATCTGTGTTCAGGGCCGCACCCAGTCCGGTCGCCAGACGCCCAGGGACGAATTTCACCGCCGCGACCATTGCGCCTGCGAGACGGGTGACGCGGACGAAGGGGCGTGGATTCTCGATCAGATCTGCTGTCGCGCGGGCGATCTCCTCCGGCTCGGCGTTGCGTAATCCCTTTGCGCCGGCGGTTCCGGCGACGAGTTCGGTGTTGGTGAACGTCGGGCGGACTGTGGACAGTCGAACCCCTGACTTGCGGTACTCCAGTCGTGCGGCCTCTGTGAATCCGATGACTGCGAACTTGGTAGCGCAGTAGGTCGCCAAACCAGGTACCGCGAGCTCGCCGGCCAATGACGCAGTGTTGATGATGTGTCCGGTGCGGCGCGGCAGCATGCGCTGAAGAGCCAGTTTGGTCCCGAAGATGACACCCAGGACGTTGATCTCGACTTGCCGCCGGGTTACTGCATCGTCCTCTTCGTGGGCGTGGCCGGTAGGCATGATGCCCGCGTTGTTGATCAGGATGTCGAGGGGTCCGAGTTCACGTTCGACCAGGTCCAGAAACGTTGTGAACGAGTCAGGTTCGGTGACGTCGAGTCGGGTGACGACCTTCACCCCGAGTTCGGCGGCGGCCTCCTTCGCACGTGCCTCGTCGATGTCGCCGATGGCGACCCGGTGGCCTCGTCGAATCAACTCCTTCGCTGTCTGATAGCCGATGCCGCGAGCTCCACCTGTGATCGCCACCGTCCTGGCGGGGGTGTGAGGTGCGTTGTTCGTCATGCTGCGCTCCTTGCATAGATGAGAGACATCGGTAGACGCCTGTCGGCCCGCTCTCGCGGTAGCGGCTGCGCACACGGGAGAGGGATATGGGTATCGCACGTCGTCTCGTGCCCGGGGAGGCGTTCGGATCGGTCGTTCATCGCCCGCAGCCGCAACCCCAGCGGCAGAACGGGTCTCGTCTGTTCGGTGCAACTTCCGGTGTCGGCCTTACCACGGCCGCGGCGACGAGACAGTCATGTGGCACAGCTCTGCCAGCAGGTATCGGCTCACCCGATTCGAAGGTGTCCGAGGCGGTCCGAGTGTTCACGATCGCGATTGTTCGCGGAGAGAGCTCCGACCGATCGGCAGTCGGCCGCGATACGGGGTTCGGCGCGTATGTTCTCACCGCTTGTGTTCATCGAGACTCCCGCGGCGAGTTTCGATCCCCGGGAGTTTCGTCCGGCCGGGTGCGGCCGGTGAAAACATCATCGAGTGGGTGAGCGCCCGTGAAGATCGTGGGGCCGTAGGCGTGCCGAAGCACCGTCAAGATCGCGTTCAAGGGTAGGTCGTCGAAGACTCCTCGCTCGCGGACATACTCCATGTGCTGAGCTCCGTCTGCGGTGAAGGCATGCATGAGAGCATCGCGATCGCCGTCGAATTCCACTGGCGGCACGCCGAAACGAGCGCACAACTCGACATTGAATGCCGGCGTGGCCTTCAACCACCGGCCCTCGATGTAGAGGCGACTGTAGCCGTGGTAGACGAACAGGTCGGTGCCGCCCATCAGCGCGCGCAACGTCTCGGTCTGCAGGTGATTTCGGACGTCGGCGAAGCCGAGCAGTGCCGGGATACCCGCCGCCCGGCACACTGCGGTCAACAGCACCGCCTTCGGGACGCAGTAAGCGCGCCCGGTCTCGAGGACGAAGCTCGCTCGATAGTGGGCCGGATCATCCGACACGGTGTACGGGTCGTACCAGATCTGGTCGCGGACGGCGGCGAAGAGGCGTCTGGCCTTGTCACGGTCGCTGCTCGCATCTCCGATTGCCGCGGCGGTGAACGCCCGCACGGATTCGTGCTCGATGTCGAGGAAGTCCGTTGCTCCCAGGTACGCGTGTGGTGGCTGCGTAGTATGTGCTCCGGGCGGGCGGTCTGTCATGGTCATCGCTGATGTTCCCTTTTCTGAGCAAACCGGTTGCTGTTGTGTGCACAACGACCGAAGGATCGGTCAGTTGCGCGCGAGTCCGCCGAGCATCAGGTCTTCGCGTTGGACGGGGAGTCGCTGGGCGATCACCCGTTTGCTGTACATGAACTCGCGCGGGCGACCTATGCAGTCGGCGGCAATGAGCTCACCGGCCTGGAGATAGAAGCAACTGAAATCACTGTCGCGGGTGGGGTCACCGCTGAGAACCACTTCGTCGTATCCAGTGTTGAGGCCGGCGATCTGCAGCTTGAAGTGATACTGATCTGACCAGAACCACGGCAACGCTTCGATTTTTCTGGACTTCCCGCAGGCGGTCGAGGCAGCGACTTTGGCCTGCTCTCCTGCGCTCGAGACGGACTCCAACCGTAGTCGACGGCCGTAACGGGCCATGTCGTGGCTCGCGCAGTCCCCCGCCGCCATGATGTCGGGGTCGTTGGTCCGAGTGTGATCGTCGATCACGATGCCGTTGTCGATGACAAGACCCGCATCGGCGGCGAGGTCGGTGTTCGGCTCGACGCCGACACCGACGATGACCAGATCTGCGGGGATCGATTCCCCGCTGGCCAAACTGACTTCACGAACCTCACGGTCACCGGACAGGCCTTCGACCATCGCGTTCGTTCTGATGTCGACTCCCTGCTCGCGATGTATCCGCTCGAAGAACGTCGATACCTCGGGAGCAGTGACCCGCTCGAGCACACGCCCAGTTGCCTCGAGGACTGTGACCTGTACGCCCAGTGCGCGCAGTGATGCCGCTGTCTCGAGTCCGATGTAGCCGCCTCCGACGATCACCACCCGCCGGCCAGGGCCGGTGGCCATACGGATCCTCTCGACGTCCGCTGCGGTGCGCAGGTAGTAGACCCCGTGGAGATCGGCCCCGGGAACGGTGAGCCGACGAGGGCGGGCTCCCGTGCACAGCGCGAGCTTGTCGTAGGCCAGCTTCTCCCCGGTGTCGAGAACGACGTCGCCCTCCGACCGAACGATGGCCTCCACCTGCGCGTTCAGGAGCTGAATACCTTGCTTGGAGTAGAAGTCCGTGCTGCGAATGGCGATATCGTCGAGTACGCATTTGCCCGCCAGGTATGCCTTCGACAGCGGGGGGCGTTGATAGGGAGTGGCGGACTCGTTACCGATGAGGACGATCTCGCCTGTCCAACCTTCTTGGCGCAAACTAGCTGCCAGTTGTGCCCCAGCATGGCTTGCGCCGACGATGATCGCCCGTTGCGATGTCATGCGCTGGAAGTAGGCGTCAGGCGCACCATCATCTTGCTGATGCCCCGCACGAAATTCGACTGAACATACTCGGGGTCGCCGACGACCTCGATGTTCTCGAAGCGGGGAAGCAACTCCTCCCACAGAATCCGCAGCTGCATTTCGGCCAGCCGATTGCCCATACACCGGTGTACACCGAATCCGAACGCGATGTGATTGCGCGCATTGGCACGATCGATGATGAAATCATCAGGATTCTCGAAAATGCGTTCGTCGCGGTTACCCGAGGCGTACCACATCACCAATTTGTCACCCTTGCGGATGAATTGTCCGTTCAGAACGGTGTCGGCTTTGGCGATTCGGCGCATGTACGCCAAGGGTGTTTGCCATCGGATAATTTCCGAGTTCATGTTGGGGATCAAATCGGGATTGGCCTTCAATTTCTCGAACTGGTCGGGGAATTGGTTCAACGCAAGAACGCCACCGCTCATCGAGTTTCGCGTCGTGTCGTTCCCACCGACGATCAGCAGGACGAGGTTGCCCAGAAATTCCATCGGACGATCGATCAGATCCTTGGTGTCCTCGTTGCTCTGCAACATGGTGATCAGATCGAAACCGGACTCTTCCCCTGCAGACCTCCTGGCTGCTTTGTCATGCCAGAGAGCGCTGAGGCCACGGGCCATGTCACGCATGCCCTCGAACACCTCGTCGTTGTCCGAGGGCCCACCGTTGGCTTGCTCCATCGAGGTTGCCAAATCGGACCAGTAGACGAGTTTGCGGCGTTGTTCGTAGGGGAAATCCAAAAGAGTTGCGAGCATCCGAGCTGTCAACTCGATCGAGACATTCTGCACCCAGTCGAACGGCTCGTTCAAGGGGAGGTCGTCCAGCACCTCCCGTACCCGCGATCGGATCAGTCCCTCCATCTCCCGGAGGTTTTTCGGTGCGACAACCCCCTGGACGGCAGCGCGCTGCTTGTCGTGGCGTGGCGGGTCCATCGCGATGAACATCTCGATATCGAGAAACCGGGGCGGGACGCCGATGACGATGAACGGTTCGGCCGAGAACACAGCGTGGTTCTTGTCGACGGCCACGATATCGGCATGGCGCGTGACCGACCAGAACGGGCCGAACGGACTGTTGGGTTGGTAGTGAACCGGTGCCTCGTTCCGCACGCGCTCGAAGTACGACTGCCACCGCCCTTGTCTGTAAAGAAAGGGGTTACTGAGGTCGATGTCGGCGAGCTCGACATCCTCGACCGGTGGAATGGGACTTTCGACGAAGATCTTCTTGCCATTCGTGCCAGTCACCCACCGTCGGGTCTTGTCGTACAGATGAGCGCCCTGGATCTGCAGCCCTATAGGGATGGTCGACTGGACCTTGTCGGTGATCGACTCAGAAACTTTCATGCTGTCGTGCCTGCCTTTCGCACATCACAGTTGGAATTCAGGTGTTCGAACGATCAGGCCATCCCACGCTTCCGAGGCCACCATCTGGCACGACAACCGAGACGTGGGTTCACGCTCGGGGTTCATCGCCAGCATCTCTTCCTCGTCGGCGCCGGACAGACCCACCTCTCCTGACCACTGCGGGTCGACGATCACATGGCAGGTGCCACAGGCCGTTTCGCCCCCACAGTCTCCATCGATCCCCGGCACAGCATTGTCGGTTGCAATCTGCATCAGCGATCGACCTTCGACCAGAGCCGCCTCGTGCTTCTCACCATCGTGGGCGACGAAAGTTACAGCTGCCATGTCAACTCCTCGTTTTCCGGCGTGATTGACGAAAGTGTCGTCGCAAACGCGGGTGACGGCTATGTTCGGTGGAGTCATAAACTTGTGAATTCGGGTCAAAGGAATCACCGTGAAGCTGAGCGATGAGGGCGTGCCACCGCTTGCGTTCGTGCAGCTGCTCGAACGCCGCGCACTCGACCCTGACGCCGCCGCGCGCCTTCGCGCGATCATGCACCGCGAAGGAACCAGTGAAGCGACGCTCATTCAGCATGACGTCCAGGCGCCGATACGGTGGTTTCGGGAGGTCTATCCCGAACTCGATATCGCCCAGGCCACTCGACTCGGATTTGCGTTTGCCGAGCAGGCCCAGTTGACATCGTTCGGGCCCCTGAGTTCACCTTTGATCAGCGCTGGTTCGGTCGCCGAGATCGTCGATCTCCTGACATACCTGCCATTGATCTCCACGGCGTTGAAATCGCAGTTCCACACTGGCGACTACGGTCTGATCGTCGGGCTCACTGCGCACACAGGCGATTCCGCACTGGACTGCTTGGTCATCACCTACGGCGGGTCGGCGTTATTACGACTGCTGGACATGCTCGCCGGTGACATATCGCCGGTGACACTCCATCTGAGCTGGCCGGAGCCGACCGAGGTGAGCCACGACAAAGGTCCGGCGAATCGCCGGTTCTTCGACGCTCCGATTTCCTTCGTCCACGTACCCGAGGACACACTAAACAAGGCTTGTCGGTTCTCGGACCCTCTCGCATATCGTCTCGCTATCACTGATCTGCAGCGGACACTCGCCCATCGGAGTGGGTCCATGTCATCCGCCGAGAAGGTGAGGCAACTGTTGGAAAAGGACCTCGGACAGCGAACCAACCATGATGTTGCACAAGCATTGTCAATGTCCAGCAGCACGTTGAAACGGCGGCTTGCCGAAGAAGGAACCACCTATAGCAAGGTGCGCCAATCGCTGCTGTACGAACGCGCGATGCTACGGCTCCTTGATCGCTCGGTTTCGGTCAGCGAGATCGCTTCTGAACTCGGATACAGCGACCTCGCCAACTTCTCTCATGCCTTCAAACGCTGGACCGGGCGCTCTCCGAGAGATTTCCGAAACCCACGACTCTCGGACGACCCGGATTCGACGTAGACCACACAGACGGGGTCAGATCGATGCATCGTTCGTTCGCGGCCTGGTCGATCTTCATCTCGGAGATTTCGGAGACGTCACCGCCTCCCTGCCGTGAGAAGAAGAGTGTGTGCAGACCCGAGTACGAACCACTTGTCACTCGACGGTGTCGGCCGGTACGCGTGCGGTCTCCGATTCGAGAAAGTCGACGAGTGCTTCCAACAGGCTGTCCGCGCGGGTTTCGACATCGGCGAGGACGGAGTCCACGTCGTCGAGAAGACCGTGGGCGTGTCTACGCGCAAGCGTTCCGCGTTCGTAGTAGCCGGGGTCAAGTAGGACCCGCGGTACTGGATCCGGTGCCGCGATCTGCTCCGGATGTTGTGACCGCGCAGTGGACTGCAGGTGGGTGGGTGCCCGTCCGTCCAGGTGCATTCGCACGATGCCCGCGACCGCACGGGCGGTCAGCGGGGTCGCAGCCAACGGGGTGTGGCCCCACCGGTCGATAGGAGTCGACAGCGGCTGTTTCCCGGCCGGGTCGAAATACCGGTCGTATCCGCCGAGCCCGGTGCCGTCCACGGCATCGAGAGCGTCGGCGAGCATTCGGGTGCTCGGATACTGGGTCTGATGGCCGAGTACCTCACACCAGCGCTGATACACCGTGCGCGGAGAAATGCCCGTCCCCGCCAGCGCGAGGGAAGTGACAGTGCGGACGCCGCGGCCTGTGTCGATACGAAGGGCGTCGATCCTCGGATCGGCGGTGACGTCGCAGTGCCGCAGGGCCGCGATCTGGGTGTACGGCAGACCGGTCGAAGCGAAGATCAGGACGAGGGCGTCTCGCCGCGCGAACTGTTCTGACGGCCAACCGGATTCGGGGAGGCGGGCGACGATACCGCCGATCACGGCTGCCAGCTCGTGCAGGCGCGCCGTACGCGCCACGTCCAGCGCAGCCCGAACGATCTCCGCACACCCCGGAGGAGGTAATAGATGCCGATGATGAGCGATGTCGATCACCGCGATCCGACGGCGTTGGGTCGTCGGCGCGGCGGGGTGCGCGTGGAGAAACCGAGCAAGCGACTCCGGAGAGGCCGCCAGTGAGGGTTCGCCATGGGCGGTGCACCAGTCCTCGAACAGGGACCACGTGTGCCGATCCCGCCTCGGTATCGACGTGTTCGTGATGTCCGCTGGTCGTATCGGACAAGGGCGGTCGTCGTGGTCAGCATCTGCCCCGGTCGTCCCGTCGCCGGTCACTGGCTCGGTCGGGTGCCTGGTCATAAGCCGAGCTCGGTGACGGCGTTGCCGATCAGTGGCGCATTCTCGTGAGCGTATGTTTCGACCATTGCGGGTGTGGTGTGCCCGGTTTGGCGCATGATCGCATGCGCGTCAGCTCCGTTGCGGAAGGCTTGCGTGACGAAGCCGGAACGGAGGGAATGCCCGCCGAGCTGAGCGACGGTGACGGGGTCGTATCCAGCTCGAGTAGCGCGGCGGCGGATCGCCGCGTGCACCGCGGCTCCGGACAGGGCTGTGTCGGAGAGGTTGCCGTTCTTGCGGACGGACCGAAACAGAGGGGACCGTTTCTCGACCACAGGAAGGGTGCCGCGACAGATATGGGAGTCGAATTCCACTGCGCGGGACAGTATTCGGATGACAGCAACTCTGCCGCCGGTGTCGAACGCTGCGACGATCTGCAGCCATCGCACCCACGCGCAGACCGGGCATGACTCGTGGCGGGCGGTGAACGGGAGTGCTTTCACGGTTCCGGTGCCGTCCTGGTCGGTCTTCGACTTCCGGATACGTACATGCGCACCATCGAGGCGGTCGCGGTGGACATCGCGGCATTCGAGCGCTACGAGTTCGCTGCGGCGGAATGCGCCGGTGTAGCCCATCAGCAATAGCGCGGTGTCGCGGCGTTCGAGGACCTCCGACGCCCAGCCCGCTGCAGTGCGTCGGGCGTGGTCGACGATCGTAGTGATGTCAGCGGTGAGGAGCGGGGCACGGGGTCTGCGGGGCCGCTCCCCCGCAGACGCGTAATCCCGCCGGATACCCGAGAGGGTGGCGCGGACCATCTCGTGCCCGCACGGGTTGTCGTGTCCAGTAGCGCGGTGGCGGTCCGCGACCGCCGCGATCCATTTGTCGAACGTCGACGGCGCATACGCCCGCGTCCCGTCGACGGTGAGCGTGTCGGCCGCGCCGACGAGGTACGCCGCCACCGTTGCGGGATGCGCCGGCAAAGCCTGGTGCCCGAGGACGATGCACCAGTTCTCGAATCGCCTCCACGCCGAGGCATAGGCACGGCGTGTTCCGGCCGAACGAGAAGCTGCGATCGACTGTTCTATCCGAGCAGCGACCTCGACCGGTAGGTCCGGGAACACTGCCACACCACTCACCGAGACGAGTGAATCCGCGTCCCCGACCTCACCGAGCTGCCGATCTGCCATGACAAGCACTGTAGCGAGCACCTCCGACAGACTTCTCAAGCCGAAAACACGCTGAGCAGGCCTTTTCGCGATGATGGTGCGGGAAGGAAAATTCTCGTCGGTCACCGCACAAATAACGTTGGTGACTATGACCCCGGCGCGAAAACGAGCTTCTCGGCTGTCGCCGCGCGTGCATCGCGGACGACCCCGCTCCATCGGGCGATAGCTATGTCGGCGGATGTTGCAACGGGATCCCGTGGTCGAGGAACAGTTGCACCGTCTCATCGAGCTCCCCTGCGGTGCGGCACCCCCAGCGCAGGAAGTTGTACAACGAACTGGCGGATGCGGGATCGACGCGCGCCGCCGCGATGGCGGCCTCGGCCGCAGCGTGCGCGTCAGCCCACAGATCCCGCTCGGGTGCGGGATAAGACGAGCGCGTCGGAGCTGTCCCAGGATCGACCGGCTCATAGGGACGTGGGCGCAGCAGAGATGCGTGCGCACCGCCGGCATCGATCTCACCGCTCTCGACCATCGCAATGCCGATCGCTGCAGCCTCGAGAACTTTCGCCTGCTCGTCCCAGTGCAGGTCCTCGAACGGAACCCACGCTGTCCGCAACGGGCGAGAACGACCGGCGGCCCTCCAGATCGCAACGAGCCTCGTCGCCCACCGTCCGGTGCGAACCAGCGGCGAGGACACTTCGTCGACGACGGTGCGCAGAAGCCGAAACCACACTGCGGCATGTACCCGGCCTGGGCCGAGTTCCACCCATCCCGTCGTCAGAGCCTCGGTGCTGCGCCGATCGAGGTCCGTGACCGCTGAGGGAACCGGAACGGGCGAGACCCGTTCGTCCGAACCGAACCGGACCTGATCCCAGAAGATCGCATGACCAGGGAAAGCAGAGCAGGGTTCGAGTCGGCAACGGTGGTCGAGGCAGCTGCTCAGCACCGGATATTGATGCAGCAGAGTCATGTTGATATCAGCAGTGGATTCGAGGCTGTCGATACATGCCGGGCATGCCCGACTGCGCGGAGTGCTCGCCCACGGCAACCATGCGTCGCTTGTGGGTGTGCGGCGTCGTCGATCCTGCCTCGCGAGGTCGGCCGGTAGCAGGATCGAGAATTGGTGGACGTAGGTGTCGAAGTCGCAGTCGGCGGGGTCGGTACTGTCGAGCAGCCACGGTGTCCACCCCGCCAACGTCATCATCCGCACCCTCTCTACCGGGACTGCGCCGCGACCGGCCAGCTCGGCAAGGATCGGCTCCGGTGTGTAGCGGTCGAGATCCTCGACAGCACAATCGATATCGAGGTCTGCAAACAGATCAGAAGGCTTGATGTGCGGATACAGCTCGCATATCCGGGCCAACCAGGACGAGAGGACCTCACCTGGCAGTGGCGGCGGGTGCAGCGGCCACGGGCGGACGTACGCATCATCGGGCATCGCCGCGAGCCGTGCGTTCACGCGAGGTGGCGTTCGAACTGGCGGCGTCGCTCCGTGGGGCCGAGGTACGGAGTGCGCGTGAGCACCGATGAGGTGATCGCTTCCTCTCCACTGTCGACGGCGGTCACTGCTGCGGCTGTGAGCAGCGTTGTCAGTTCACCGATGGTGCCCTCGCAGCGAGTGAGGAGGTAGTCGGTCATCTCCGGTGATGTCAGGTGCGAGGGTTTGCGGAGGGGGAAGCTCGTGGTGAAGCTGGCCAGCAGTGATCTGGTGTCGGCAGTGTTGGTCCAGACCGGCAAAGTCATGGGGTGGAATCGGTTCTCCAGCTGCGGATCGGTCCGGATGGCGAGGTAGGCGTCGCGGGTTCCGACAGCGGCAAGAGGAATGCGTAGTTCGTTGCCCAGGAACCGCAGCACGTTCAAGAATTCGCGGCGGACGTTGTCGCGGCCGGCGAGAACATTGTGGAGCTCGTCGATGATCAACATCCGTACGCCGGTGGCGCGGAGCAGCATCAATGCTTGCTGTTCGAGTTCGTGGACCCGATTGCGGGGCCTGGTCGGTGTTCCCAACGCTGTGAGCAGTACGAGGTAGAACCGGCCGGGTGACGGGTCCGGGGGCATCTGCATGCACAACACCGGTATCTGCTCGCGGTCGGACAAGCTGATCGGCGGATGAGTGCGCCGGAACTTTTCGATGATCATCGACTTGCCGTTGTTCGTCGGACCGAGCAACAGTAGGTTCGGCATACGCTGCCGGTCCGGCCACGACAACAACGACTCCAGATGGTCGATGACCGTACGGGCCTGCGGATACCCGATCCACCTCTCCGACCGGATCAACCGGATCCGCTCCGCGTCGTCGAGTGCGGTGAGCGGTCGAACCGACTCCCGCAGGTGCCCAAAATCCTCGCTGGACGACTCGGTGGGTTCGTCGCTGCTTCCTGTCGATGCGGTCATCGCCTCACCATTCCTCGATGTCGCTGAAGACAGGCGTTGCGGTGCCGCCGTCCGCTCGAGGCTCCACCGGCGGGTGGATCGCCGGGATCGGTGCACACGCGGCGTCGCCGGTGAGATGCGTACGGCGGGCACGGTTGCGCCGGGCTTTGCGGGTGGCTTTCTGCGAGCGGTCGGTGACCTCGCGCATCTGCTCGATCATCGAAAACAGTACGCTCTCATCAACGTTCGACCGACCTTGTTCGCGGAGACGGGAGATAGCAGCTCTGTGCTCCCACAGTGTCACCGCGGGATGTGACATCGTCCGGTACGGCACCTCGACATAGCCGGCACCGTCTGGTTCGAGGACCCAGATTCTGCTCAAATCGCGTGGGTCACGTCGTATCACGAACCGCCCCAAATCCTCTCGCCGCGCAACCCACGGTTTGAGCGCGTTCGAGAAGTAGTGCACGTGATCGAGAACGAAGCCCGTACGCCTCAGACGTCGCCGGATGACGGGAAGAAAGTCCACCAGGAACGCGGTTTCGCCGAGCACCACACGAGGGGCATGACCAACTGCGGCTACCTCGCCGGCCCACACCGCGGCCGGAGTGTTCCCAATCCCTGTGTGAACGCTTCCGTGATACGAGGCTATGGCCAGGACCAGCCAGCGCTCCAACTCACGCAATGTCAACGCCGCGTGCTTGTCCGAGTCGTAACTTCCTCGGTCCGCTGGGTTCGAGAAGGTGGTCCCAGGCAGCTCGTGCACAGCCGTCATCGCCGTTCCGATGATGCGTTCGACGATCCCGCCGTAGTGCGGTCGGCCCGGAGGACGGTATTCGAGTGTGATGGCGTGCTGGGCGCATCCGCGGCGCAGCGCTTCGCTTTTGAACTCGGAGGCGTTGTCGAGATACAACTGTTTCGGCTTCCCTGCCATCGGCCACTGCACCTGCTCCGCGAGCTCGCATGCCTCCAGCCATGTCTGCTTCTCACAGCACACGCGGCCCAGGCACAACCCGACCGATATCGACGACGGCGGCTCCAGAGTGACGACGAACCCGAGTACGGAACGGCTGAAGACATCAATGGCGATCGTCAGGTAGGGGCGGCCGATCGGTTGCCGCTCGTACTCGTCAACGACCATCAGATCGACGACGGTGTGGTCGATCTGGACCTGATAGAGAATCCCCGAAACCGTCGGTGGACTGTCGCCGGCGGACTGACGTGGGCGGGCGGCATCGGGTCCTCCGCGTGACCTGGCCACCGATGCCGGAGGGAGCGCGGCAATACGCGCGGTGACTGTATTTCTGGCCGGCACTGGCAGACCCGCGCGGTGGCACGCCAGTGCTATACGTCGATGCAGCACAGCGACACTCAGCTTCTGGCGGTGAAGAAAATAGCGGGTGAGATGATCGCCGATCACGTCCTCGACCTCAGCCGCTACTCGGCTGCGGCCACGCCCTCCCGACGAGACCTTCGTCAGAAGATCGGTGACTGTCCCCGTCCCGTTCCTGAGCCTGCCGACCAACGTGTAGACCTGCCGCCTGGACAATCCCAACCGTTGCGCGGCATCGTCGACCGCTTCCGAACGCACCGGATGCATCTCCAGCAAGGGAGCCAGGACAGCGAAACGGGCCTCAGCCTGAGACCACCGCTCCCCCGACGCTGTCAGCACACCGGTCTCCACGACGTCGAGCTTGTCGGGGTCCACCACAAGCCTCCCTGTCACCGAGAGCCGAGCGTGCGACCGTGCACCGCACTTCTGACATCAGAATGTCAGAAGACCACTGCACTCACCCTCGAAACGCCTGCAAAGAGTGCAGCCGTCTTCTGAAGTTGACAGGCGGACTGATCGGCGGCATCAGTATTGTCCGGGCTGCGGGCGGGCGAATCGGCGTGGACAGGTTGGCCAGTAACGACGAGCTCCGAATGGGCTACGACCCGATCGATCTCGGGCCGGACTTCTTCGACGCCTACGAGAGCAGTTTTCGGGCCACGCAGAACTGGCAGAACAGCAATGTCAGCCCGCACTTCCCGTACGCAGCGCAGATCTGGCAGTCGATGTGGCAGCAGCAAACGGGCGAGCGTGTCGACGGTGCGTTGGCAACCGACCCGGTAGCGCTCGGCTACATCCTCGATGTAGTCGGTCCCATCACGATGGACGACGGTGAAGTGATCGACGGATCCAACGTCGTACGGATCACGCAGTCCGACGCCTACTTTCGGTTCCAGAACGACAACACCGCACGCAAGGCGTATCTCCAGGACATTGCCGCCAGGGTCGTCACGAAGATGCAGGAGAAGACCGGGTCGACGGGTGCTCTGCTCGAAGCGCTCGGAAAAGCGACCGTCGAAGGCCACCTCGCCGTCTGGAGCGCGGACCCCGCGCTGCAAGCAATTCTGGGTCCGACCGAGATCGGTCACGAAGTGTCGGACAGCCCGCAGCCCTACGCCGCAGTGGTGGTGAACAACGGCGCCGGAGGCAAGCTCGATTACTACCTGCAGCGCAAGGTTCACTACACCTCCCAGTCCTGCGACGGCGCGACGCGGACCACCCGAGTGATCGCCGAACTGACCAACAATGCACCCCAACAGGACTACCCCGCCTACATCGCCGGTAGACAGAACGATTCGACCCGATACGGCGGACCACCGGGAACCAACAGGTCGGTGGTGGCGCTGTACGCAACGCAGGGTGCGACGTTGACGGACGCCACCATCGACGGCACTCCACTGTTTCTCCTGACCGCCGCCGAACGCGGCCACCCGGTGTTCTACGTTCCGGTCGTCATCGAACCGGGTCGAACCAGGACCATCGAATACAACCTTGTCGAACCGATGGTGAGCGGCGTGGCTCTGGCACCTGTTCAGCCGCAATCCATCTCGACACCGACCGTGGTGGACTTCTCGGAATGCGACTGAACGGCCGTCGGTAATATTCGCACGTATGTTCGATATCGGGTAGCATTGCCGTCGGCGGAGTCGGGAGGGAAGCCCGACTCCGCCGCACGATTCGAGTACGACTTCAGTGAAGTGGACGGTGATCCGGTGGACGACGTGCTGTGTAAGGCCGAAGAGCTCGAGTTGCTCGTCGCCGCCCTCCAGGCTCTGGATCGGCAACGCGTCGACATGGGGGACCGGTTGGTGGATCTGGAGCACTACTTTCGACGAGCTGGATGTCCCGAACTGTCACGACGTGCGCTCGATGCGTTCATGGTGACCTATGCCGGACGAGTGATCGAGCTTGCGGACGGCATGCGCGGATGACGCAACTCCGAAATTGTGTTCTCGTTCTCGGACCAGCCGGTTTCATCTGTGGTTGACTTGGATCTTCAGTTCGGGACACTAGGAAAGTTGCTCGAAAACTGTGAACAGTCTTCGCCGATGGTGGTCGCTTCCCGTCGACTACGGGTGGAACGTTGCGTACGCGCGGTCCCAACAAGCGCTGCAGATAA
Source organism: Rhodococcus sp. PSi06 (assembly GCF_054960675.1). Taxonomy (NCBI): domain Bacteria; kingdom Bacillati; phylum Actinomycetota; class Actinomycetes; order Mycobacteriales; family Nocardiaceae; genus Rhodococcus; species Rhodococcus sp. PSi06. The sequence continues at coordinate 225,225 of NZ_JBHNYO010000001.1, read as the reverse complement.
CCAAAATTCTGATCGGCATCTGGTGCTGGCTCTACGCGGCGGCAGCTGCGATCGGCTTGGCCATTTCAGGTCTCGGCAACGGTTCTTCTGCGCGTTGGGCGTTGTGGTTTACGATCTTGACCGCCGTTCCGGTGGGGGCTGCATGGTTGGCCGGCGGGTGGCCGAGTCGGCGGATGTCTTTTGCATTCGTGTTGTATGCCGACGTCGTACTGGCCGTAGTCCTGCTCACGTTCGATCCGCCGTCCGTTGCGCTCCCGATGGCAGCGCTGTTCACGGTGATGGGCAGTTACGTCGTCGGGTTTCACGGGCCGAAACTGTTCACGGCCCACCACACCTTTGCTCTCGTCACCGCCGTTACCCTGTACGGCTTCGCCGTGGTCGACGAGCCGGAGCAGCGGCTGACAAGCAACCTTCATATGGTCATGCTGATTCTGGTGATGTTCTCCGCTCCCCTCATCTGTCATACGTTCCTCATGCTGCTGCGCCGCGACGCCACCGGCGCGTTTTTCGACCCCCTGACCGGGATGCAGAATCGACGGGGATTCGATGCGTCGATAGGCAACCTTCAGTTTCGTTCGGTGCCGCATGGGACGGTCACCGTCGTTGTTATCGATATCGACAACTTCAAGTCGGTCAACGACCGGTTCGGTCACCAGCACGGAGATGCTGTTATTCGACTGGCGGCGAGCCGCATTCTCGAAATGTTTCCTGCACCCGCCGTCGCGGTCCGTCTCGGCGGTGAAGAGTTCGCAGTCGCCTGCCTCGACAGTCCGGCGGTGGTGAAAGAACGATCGGATCTATTGAGGTCCCGATTGTGCAATGAAACCGACCGACCGCCGCTGACCGCGTCGATCGGCGTCGCCCATGCGGTTGCCGGGTCGAGAACCATGAGGGACCACGTCGAGAAACTGTTGGGTGAGGCAGACAAGGCCATGTACCAGGCGAAGAGGCTAGGAGGTAATCGTGTTGCCTCGAGCGACGAGCCGGCCGAGTACCTCCCGATCGTCGATCATCTGTGAGCGTGCGAACAAGGGCGATGACTTACCACCCGCACGGAGAGCCACGAGTCATGTAACGATTGACGCTCACAGTCATGGGTCGCAACGTGCCGTGACGGATGGGGAGCGCACGTACATGGAGATACAGGATTACTTGAAGATCCTGAAGGGGCGATGGGTCGTCATTGCCGTCACCACACTGGTGGCTGTTGTGGGAGCACTCGGGGTATCTCTGTTGACCACGCCGCTCTATCAGTCCACGGCCAAAATGTTCGTGTCGGCGACCGGAGGCTCCACGGTCGGCGAGGCCTACCAGAACAACTTGTTCTCGCAGCAGCGCGTAGCGTCCTATTCCGAACTGGTCACCGGTGAAGCTCTCGCGGCACGAGTGCTCGACGTGCTGCCACTCGATCTCACGCCGAGCGACCTGGCCGAGAAGGTCGAGGCCCAATCCACCCCGGACACGGTGTTGTTCGACATCACCGCGACGGACGCATCGCCCACTCTTGCTCGTGATATCGCCAACGCGATGGCCGCAGAGCTGGTGACCCAGGTGCGGAGTCTGGAAACTCCTTCCGACGGTGGCACGCCCGCGGCAGGGGTCAAGATCGTCCAACTCGCCGGAGTGTCGGAAACTCCTGTCAGCCCGAAGACACTGCGAAATTTGGCAATTGGAGCAGGTCTGGGACTGCTCCTCGGAATTGCCGTCGCGGTGCTGCGAGATCGACTCGACAACACGGTCAAGGACCGGCGTGACGTCGAGGCCGTGTTCGGCAAGACACAGGTGGGCAGCATTCCGTTCGACAAGAGGCGTGGAGAGCATCCCGCAATCGAATTTCACGATGCCGGGCAGTCCTCGAGTGCCGAGGCGTTTCGCGAACTGCGCACCAACTTGCAATTTCTGGCAGTCGACAATCCGCCACGAGTCGTCGTCGTGACCAGCGCGATTCCGAGCGAAGGCAAATCGACCACGGCGGTGAATCTTGCGCTGGCAATGGCAGAGGCCGGCCACCATGTTGCGTTGGTCGAGGGTGACTTGCGGCGCCCCCGAATCTCGAAATACCTGGGAGTGCTCGGATCGGTCGGTCTCAGTACCGTCCTTGCGGGACAGGCGGAATTGAACGACGTGATGCAGCCGACCAGGTACGAGGGGCTCGAAGTGATGGCATCGGGCAAGTTGCCGCCCAATCCTTCCGAGCTTTTGGGATCGGAAGCGTCGAGGACGTTGATCGATCAGCTTCGTAGCAACTTCGACTACGTGATCGTCGACGGCGCACCGCTGCTGCCGGTCACCGACTCGGCCGTGCTCACTACGCATACCGACGGCGCACTGATCGTGGTCCGCCACGGGCATACGAAGACTCATGAACTGGACAGGGCAATAAAGAATCTCGAAGCGATCGGAGCCCGCGTCTTGGGTGTGGTCATGGTGATGACACCCATCCGCAAGGGTGACGCGTACAGCTACTCGTACAACTACACTGCCGATTCCGATGGGACGCGGGTCGGTGTTCCGCCGACTCCTGCCCCGTCTGCCCGCACTGCCACGACGAGAGCTTCGGGTAAGAAGTGGCCGGAGTCGAAGCTAAAACCGCTGCGGCCGTTGTTCGACCGAAGCGTTGATCCGAACTCGGGCTCTGCGCAATGAGTGCCTGAACCTCGGTGACGACGACGGCGGCCGGTTCCGAATTCGGTACCGGCCGCCGTCACGACTCAGGGTTGCGTGCCTCTAGCGCGCAACCTTGGCTGCGATCGCGGACTGCGTTCCGACGTCGAAGACCGGGTTGGTCAGGTGCACGTCGAGAGTGTTGCCCGGTCCGGCGATGATGGCGTTGAGCACCGAGGTGAACGCGCCACAGTTCTGGAACTGCGGAATCGTGTAGGTGCCCTTGACATGTGAGTCGGTCTGGTTGTTCTGAATCAGATCGATCGCATCGAGCGAACCGGTGAGGTTGGCGGTGGTTTCGGCCGTGACGCAGTTGGCACCTGCGGGGATCAGGTCGAGCGAAGACGATCCGGCCGATCCGGTGTCGATGCCCAGCGGCTTCACCGAATCGATGCGAATCTTGAAGCTCTGCTTCACATCGAGGTCCAGCGTGGGTGCGTCGGCGGGTCCGCCCTGGACGAGCGTGCCGGACACCGGGGTCGGGTCGATGATCGAAATGGTGAACTTGGCCAGCGTCGCGGGACCGAGTTTGAGGTTGGCCGATGCCTGCGGGAGGTCGAGAGAACCGGTCACGGTTCCACCGACGATGTCGACGTCGGTGACCAGATCGGTGGTCGGGAACACCACTGGCTGACCGGTTTTGGAAATGAGCGTGGTCGTATCTGCCTGAAACGTGATGGGAAGCGTGTCGGCAGCGTTGGCCGGTGCGGCCACCATCGTTGCCAGTGCGACGGACGATGCCAGTGCCGCCACGGTGACGACGGTCTTGTTGCGAATCTTCACGTGGTTTCCTTCGGATATCGGGTTGTTGTTCGGACGAGGGTTCGAGCGTCAGGACAGGGTGAAGGCCGGATTCGGCTGAACCGACAGGCTGTTGACCGTGCAGTTACCGGACATCGGCTGATCGGTCGAGGTCAGAGTGTTGGTCATGTTGTCGAAAGAACCGGCCAGGGTGGCAGGGCCGCAGTTGTATCCGACCAGTGAGAAGCCGACGTTGGAGACCTCGCCGGTGGTAGCGCTGGTGGGAGTGAGGGTCCAGGGCAGGTTCTTCAGCTGCGGCAGGTTGCACAGACGGTTGGAGCCGCTGATCTTGGCGTCGGTGATCGATGCCGACGAGCCGTCGGCGCTGGTGCTCCCGATGAGGTCGATGGAGCAACTCACCGGCACACCGAACGAGGCGGGCGTGCTCACGACGATGGTTCCGGGTGCGGTGAAGGCAGTGCCTGCAGGCGAGATGGTGGCGGCGCCGGCGCTGGCGGCACCGACCGTTGCACCGGTGATCGCCACGGCCGCGAACACCGCGGCAAGTGTGCGTGAGTAAAACGGTGAGCTGGGCGTCATCGAACGATCCTCCAAGTCCAAAGCGGCTCCGGGGCCCCGGTGGGCAGCCGGTGGCACCGGAGATCCGGTAGCCGAAAGGGACGTTAGGGCGGCGAACCGAATGTCGGAATTGTTTCATTTCAAGTCTGTGACAAGTCACAATACGGGCGGTTCGTTTGTTGTACGCTCTGGTAATGAAATTGGGCTCGTGCCTCGAAAGCGCGCTTCAGCATGGGCTTTCGGCCCGATTCCGCTCGAGCCCATGTCGACCGACCCGGCCTCGACGGCGCGGGTCTCGTTATCGGAACGTTATGCAGCGTTACCCAAACGAGATACATGCGACGTCGTCCGTGACACCTCCGTCCTCGATGATCAGTGGAGCGAAAAGAGCTGAAGAAAGTCAGGTTTGAAACTCCGATCCACCCCCGTAGGACGGGGGTCGATTTTTCGTGTCAAACTGTGGTGTGACGTTCGCGCTGGCCGAAGCAGGATCCGCAGTCGACACGGACACGGGAGAGTTGACGGTGCAGCCGTATTTCGCCCCGGTCTGTCGACTGGACAATGGTGCGCTCGCAGCGATCGAGGTACAGCTGCGTGGGCCCGCGAACGGTCCGCTTGCCTCCGCCGATGCCCTCAAGCGTGCGGCCAGGGCCATGGACGCCAAACGTGAACTCGACGCCCTGGCTTGGCGAGTCGCTCGGCTCGAGCGGTCGGTGCGACTGCCGATGCTCGTCTCGATGGATGTCGGCTCGCTCGCCTCCATCGACGCGGTCACCGAAGAGCAACTTCGACGCGACATCGTCGTCGTCACCGAAGCAGCGCTCGTGGACAGCCCGGCCCGGACTCTCGCGGCTATCGACAAGGCCCGGCGCGACGGCAAGGTGGTCGCCGTGGACGATGTCGGTCGTCGGCCGCAGTCGATGACGCTACTCCCGCTCATCGAACCGGACGTGATCATTCTTGCTGAAACGATGGTCTCCACACGTCCAGGCCTGTCCACTGCGCGAACCGCCCATGCAGTCTCTGCCCAGGTCGAGCGAACCGGTGCGGTGGTCGTCGCCAGCGGAGTCGACACCGCGCTGCATCGGAGCCGCGCTCTGGGACTCGGTGCGACGTACGGAGTGGGTGAGCTGTACCCGGCCACACAGTCGACAGAAGATCTTCCCTCCGACGCCTCTGAGGTGATGCCTCCGTTCCCCACCTGGAGCACTCCCTCGATCGCGATGGAATCTCCGTACGCCATCGCGGCCGAAGGCAAGATAGCTACGCGGAGTACCAAGCGTTTGCTGGTGGCGATGAGTACATCCCTCGAGATGCAGGCTGCATCTGCGGGACCGGAAACGTTGATACTCGGCACTTTTCAGAGGGCCGAGCACTTCACTCCCACCACCCGCGCGCGCTGGGTGTCGATGGCGGAGCAGATCTCGTACGCCGGCGTCTACGGGGTGGGGATGGGGTACGTGCAGGAGGGTGGCATTGTGCACGCGCCACTCGACCCGTCGGATTCCCTCGTCGAGGAGTGGAACGTGGTGGTACTCGGACCGCACTTCTGCGGTGTACTCGCTGCCATCGATCTGCATCGCGGTGAGTCCGACGCAGACCGTGAGTTCGACTATGTCATGTCGTACGACCGGGCCACTGTAGTCCGTTGTGCGCGTGCAATTCTCGCGCGGTTCTGACTCGCCCTCCACCGAGTGCCAGGAAGCAGATGTTTCGGGTGGCCACGGCAGGGCATACCGCACAGCAGGCGATGAAGTAGTCCGGACTGCAGCATTGCTCAGACCCCGTACGTTGAAACAACAGCGTACGGGGTCGCCTTTGTGGTCAACGTTCGGTCGAGACCCTGTTCACCAATTCCACGGCGACGTCGTGAAGCTTCCGATTGGATCCCTGCGATTGGCCGACGAGCAGAGCGAATGCCGCGTCCGCGGTGATCTGATGCACTGCCATCAGCATTCCCTTCGCCTGTTCTATAGGCGCTCTCTGCACGAGTGCCCGCTGAACATCGTCCGGCAATTCGACGGGGTTTGCGTGCATAGTGGACATGAGACTGATTGTTGCGCAACTTGTTCCGACGCAGCTTGCCACCGAGGGGACACGCCGACATGCCGTCGAACAGAGCTGTCGGCGTTACCTGATTCGTAGCCGTTCGTGACCGCAGCGTTATGAGCCGCCCTTTTTTGTCAGGCGGCCGGGTTGGACAGCGGTCGTCCGATCAAGAACTCGAGAGTGCGGTAGGCGTCCGTGCGACGACCGTTGCTCGCGTTGTCGTGGTACGCGGCACCGGCGACGACAACGCCGACCGGAATGCGACCCGACTCGATGTCGCGCGCCGTTTGCTCCGCACAGTTACGCAACACAGGGCAGTCGGCGCACAGTCGCCATGCCTTTTCTGCGCGTTTGCGTCCGTGGCGGGGAAGTTGCTGCGAGTCGTAGGCATCCATGTCGTCGATGCACGCACCCTTGAGGCGCCAGACCTGGTCATCTGTCATCGTCGTGATCCGTTTCGCGTCGTGCCGATCGTTCCACGACCCACATTCCCCACCTCGGGTAACTCGAAACAACCGAATGCCTTGCGCCGCCGCGGACCGTAGGAGTCAGAGTGCGCGACGGGCCGATACCCGCGCGGCTGCGCCCGCCGCCGCGATGGTCACCAGGGCTCCGAGCACGATGGCCGGGCCCTCACCGGGAGCCAGGACGCCGCTTTCCGCGCCGAGCGTCACTGCCGAAACCGGAACGCCGAGTTGGGCTGCCGCGAGTATCCCGAGTCCGGCGGGTTGGCCGGTCAGGCGCATGGCAACGTGCACTGCCACGGCACCGCCTCCCAATACGAGCCCCAGCACGATCATGCCCGGATGACTGCCCAGGGCACGCAGATCGAGGGATGCTCCGAGCCAGACGAAATACAGTGGCCCCAGAAAACCTTCGGTGATGGCAAACAGTTGTTGCGTCAGACGTCTCGGTTCTCCGATTGCAGCGACGGCCAGACCGAAACCGAAGCCGGCGAGCATCACCGACGCGTGAGTGTGGACCGCAAGGGCCGCGAGGCCGAACAACAGAACCAGGTTGAGGCGCAATTCGAGCGCGAGCTTGCGCTGGGCAGAGACGTGGTGGATTCGGCGGCGCAGCCCGGTGAGGTCGAAGTGGCGCAGGACAACGAAGATCAGGCCGGCAGCGGCGATGACCGTGGCCGATCCGAGCGCGGCGGGAACGGCGCGCGGTGGATCGATCACGAGCGGCAGCGCGACGATGCAGACTGCGTCGGCAAGCGCGATCTGAGGCAGGAGGGACATCAGCCCGGGTGTGGTCGTCTTGCTGGACTCGACGATCGGCATGATGACCGCGGCCGAGGACGATGCCATCAGTACCGCGTAGAGACCCAGGTGTGGTGGATCGAATGCGACGGAGACGGCCCAGCCGATCGCGGTGGCCAGCAGCCCGACGGCCACAGCCCGCGCAGCGCCTACCCGGAGGCCGACCCGTAGTCGAGGGTCACGAATGGGAACCTGGCTGCCGGCCACGAACATTACGAGCGCAAACCCCACCTGCGCCAGGAAACTCAGTGTCTGTTCACTCGGATCGATGACACCGAAGCCGGTGTGGCCTATGGCAATTCCGGCGACAAGTTCTCCGATGACGACGGGTATCCGAAGCCCGCGTGGCAGCGCCAGCAGTGGTCCGAACAACCCCACTGCGGCACACAGGGCAAGCGTCTCGAAGGTCATGCGACCGCGATGACCTCAGGCAGAGTTCAGCGTCGGGCGTCGACTCGACGGCAATGCCGACGCAACGAGGTCTCGAGGGTGCAGAGCCCTCTGCTCGATCATCATGGACTGTATTCGACAATCGACCACACGCAGTTGTGCAGCCAGCGGGCTGCACATGAGCGCGCGCTCATAGTCGATAGCGGCGGAGCGAAATTCGGTGTCGAGATCGGTCATGTCATCGTCTCCTCGAATGTGGCTACTTCGTGTCGACGACGTTCAGGACGACAGTCCTGAGCGTACAACGACACTCGGGCTGCGCCATCTGCCCAAGTGCCCTTCTTTCGAGGCCACTCGGCTCTGTTTCACAGTCACATGACGATGACCGCGGCACCCGCGAACCGACCGTGCCGCAAATCGCACAAGGCGTCCGGGACCCGCTCGAACGGGTACACCGTGGTCTCCACTCGAAGGTGCACTCGACCACAGATATCGAGAAATGCCCGCGCGTCCTCCCTGGTGTTCGCTTCCACACTGCGCAGCCGCTTCTCGTGGAAGAGGTGTCGCTGGTAATTCAGGGCAGGGACGTCGGTCTGCCGCCGAATCCGTAGAGGCCGAGGATGCCGTGCACCGGTAGCTCGGTCAGCAAAAGCGCTCGGTAGCCGATAATTCCTGCGCACAGCAGCGGAGCGAGTTCGGCGAGGCGGTATCCCGCAGGCAGTGCGAGTGCGTAATCGGCAGGAACAACTACCCACTCTGCGAATCCACCGTCGTGATTCCACCCGGTGTAACGGGATTCGGCGCACAAGTTCTCCTTGCCCTCCGCGCAGAGCGCGCAGGTGCCGCAGGTGTGCCGAAGCCACGGAATGCCTACTCGGTCACCGACGCGGAACGGTGTCACGGTATCGGCCCCGAGGGCGGACACGACCCCGACTATCTCGCGCCCGGGGACGACACCGGGTGAGTGCACGGGAAGATCGCCCTCGACGACGTGTAGATCCGTCCGGTACACACCACACGCCTCGACCGAGACCAGCAATTCCCCCGGTGCGGGGATCGGACGACGTGCTTCGACGAGCTGCAGTGGGTTGTCGTCGACGGAGCCGGGAAGCGTGGTGCGCCAGGCCTTTCCCGACGCGCCGGTGTCAGGGGTCGAAGCGGTCATCGGGAAGCCATGGCCGTGAGCGATTCGGCAACGGTCCCGGAGGTGTCGATCACGGTCGCGCTCGGCCAGGGTCGGTGGGAACGGGCCATGGCGTCGTATACCGACGTGGATGCGTCCGAGGCTCCGTGGGGACGAGTAGTGATGCGTTCCAGTGCAATTCGCTCCGGTGCCCGGCACTCGAACTCGACGAGATCGCTGTGGGTGTCGGCTCCGAGCGTCCGCGCCTGCTCTCGCGTGTAGCCGTCGTTCCACGATGCGTCGATGATCACCGAATGGCCCATCGTGACCTGTTCGTGTGCTCGGTGCATCAACTCGACGTAGGTGGCTGCTGTCTTCTCGGCGGTATAGAGCCCACATCCGACGGCCGACGGATGTGGTGACCGTGGGTCGAGCCCTGCGCTCTCCTTGCGCACCACATCGCTCGACAACACCACGGCCCCGGTACGTTCCGCGAGCGCTGCCGCCATGGTGCTCTTGCCGGTGCCGGGCAGGCCGCCCATCAATGTGACGGTGACCGCCGACGACGTCAGATGGGCGAGCGCGAGCTCGAGGTGGGCGCGTGCGTCGATCTGCGAAGACGGGTGACCCTGATGAAAGCGAAGGCAGGCGACCTTCGCGCGAACAGTCGCGCGGTAGGCGATGTAGTGATCGATCAGAGAGCGAGGGGGATTGTCCTCGGTCGCTTCGAGGTACGACGTCACGAATCGCCGGGCCGCGTCGGGGCGACCCTGAAACTCGAGATCCATTGCCAAACAGGCGACGTCGTCGATTGCGTCGAGAAAACGAAGGCGGTCGTCGAAGTCGAGACAGTCGAGTATGCGGGGGCCGTCGGGAAGGCAGAAGATATCGTCCGAGAGAAGATCGCCGTGCCCGTCGACTACGTGGCCCTGTGAAATTCGATGATCGAACAGTGCAGCACGCCCGCTGACGTACCGTGACGACAGACATTCCAGCCGCTCCACGAGCTCCGGTTCGAGCACGCCGACCGCCAGTTCACGCATTTCGTCGATGTTGTTGCGCCACCGTTCTTCCAGGGCATTCTGTCGCCCCTCGCCGTCGATGCGGATACTTCGAGGACTGTTCTTGTGAGCGGTCCCGATCGCGCGTGCGACGAGGTCGATGTCGGTGCCGATGTCCTCGCCGGCCGCTGCGCGAGAGGACAATCGAGTGGAGTCGGGGAGGCGTCGCATCTTCAGCAAGGGTTCGGCCGGACCGCCTTCCGGATCGGTGAGCTCGGCGATGCCGAGATAGACATCGGGCGCGAATCGAGAATTGAGTGTGAACTCCCGGTCGCACGCGGTCCATCGGGAATCGACCGTACGAAAGTCGAGAAAGTCGGTTTCGATCGGCTTCTTCATCTTGTAGACGACATCACCGAGTAGAAAAACATAAGCACTGTGCGTTTCGCGGATCAGTGCGGCACCGACGGCCGTCGGACCTGACGGATCGCACTCGACGACTGCAGGCATGGTTCATCCTTCGAATGGTGTTGGGGGAACAGGTTTACCGGTACTAGCGAGAGGGATGATCGCGGGCCTGTAGAAAGCGTTGCCAGTCTCTGTCCCACTGTCGCATTCGTGAACGTTCACCGGCCACGGTGGTGAGGTAGACCAGGCCGCCGATCGCAATGGCACCGAGAAACCACACGAAAACGGCCGTGGCAGCACCGTTGACCACAGCACCGGCACCAGTGCCGGGGGCGCGCACGAGATTCCCGCCCGCATCACGCCAGATCGGAGTCGTGTCACCGATTCGTAGCGCCGAGGGGACGTCGGTTGCCCCCGAGCGCAGTGAGCCGTCCGGCGCGCTCCACTGCACGGTCGCGGTACCGGCCACGGTCGTGACGCCGTCGGTATCGGGCCGAGCGGATTTCGTGGCGTCGATGACACGGGCATCGACCAGAACGTACTGTGCCCGCTGCTGTTGCGACCGCAGTAACAGGTCGCTGGAGGTCACCGAACCGACGGTCGCGGCGACGGGAATCAGCAGCAGAAGTACCGCGACACCGACGACGGCTGCTGTTCGTTCGATCCTGTCGGGCAGTCGCATCAGTGGATTGGAGATCCACGGACTTCGTCGCCACCACCGGTGAACCTGTTCTGTGAACATGCCCGTCACCTACTCCCGCCCGAAGTGCATTCGTCTTCCACGAGTCTCCAACGTCGAGCTGTTGATCCGTAAGGGCACAAGGTCCCGATGAGCCGGGGGCTGTCGGCAGTACGAGGACTCAGCGCACCACCAGGATCGGACCGCCCGACGCGTGCACCAGCGACTGGCCGATCGACCCGGTGAAGGGACCCGTCCACGGACCGTGCCCGCGGCTGCCCAGCACAAGGAGGTGTGCAGTAGCCGATGCGAGTCGAAGCTCGTGCTCTGCCGAAGCGTCGAGCAGATGCAGGTGCACGTTGACTGTGGGATGCACGGACGTAGCGGCGTCGATGCGTCCGCCCAGCCACTCGAGCGCTCGGATCTGCTCCAACTCGGTATCCTTCGCGGCGGACCGATGGTGAGGCGAACCGACGTGCAACGCGGTGAGCGGGACCTCGAGTGCATCGGCGAACCAGAAGGCCGCCTCGATCGCTCGGGTGCAGGAGTCCGAAAGGTCCACGCCGACGACAACCGGAGAATTCGGCGTGACATCTGGTTGCTGCGGGCGCCGTACCAGAACCGGGCACGCCGATTCGGCAACGATACGAGTTGCGTTGCGGCCGAACAGTACATCTCGGAGCGGGCCCGATTCGTGACCGCCGATGACGAGTAGATCAGCAGTGTGCGACAGTGCGCCGAGTGCCGACGCAATCGGGTCGTCGGTGAGAATCGAATCGATCGTGATGCGGGGATCGAGGCAGAAGAGCTCACTGCGAGCCGATCGAAGAAGGCGTCGACCATGCAGTCGCACCGACGACCGGGTCGATCCCCGTGGTGTCAGGGCATGTACGAGGCGAATTCGTGCCCCGGTCACCGACGCCAGTCCCGCAGCCCAGGACAGTGCGTCGCGAGACTTCTGGGTGCCATCGAGCGCGACGACGATGTCACCCCAGTTCTTCTTCGCCCAGAATCCGGGAGCGACCGGGGTTTGTACGGGCAGCTGTCGCGGCTCGGTGCTCACCATGATCGTCCCGCCCTCGGTGGCAGGGTGCGGCGTATCTCGGCGGCGACGGCCTCCAGGTCGTCATCGATTGCACGCTCGGCTCGTAGGCGGTCGAGCTCTACCCGTGCACGATTGGACGTCAGCGGAATGAGGTGGCCACGAACGCGAGCGGTTGCATCCAGCCGGTCGTAGGTGGCGCGGACTGCATCCTCGACGGTCGCGCGCGTCAGATCGGGAAACCTCGCGGTGAGCATCGTGGCGATGGATGTCAGTTCGTCGTTCAGCAGCGGGGTGGTCGGTCCTGCGTCGGTGATGGTCATATAACTCTCTCGGTGGTGGTTGTCGGTTTGGTGTTGTCGAAGGCTCCTGCGACAACTCCCGCAGTCCAGCCGGGGGCGGCACCGTGCAGCGGTGGGTGGATCGACGCAGCATCGATTCCGCTGCGCATCAGTACCCAGGCCACGACGGAGTTGGAGTTCCACATCTCGCCTGTTCGACGTTCGTCTCGGCCCCAGATCAGCTCGGGCACCGCACCGACTGCGGCGAGTGCGCGTCGGCACGATGGTTCGTCGGTGACCAGGCGACGCGGGCTGTCCACGGCCTCGTCGACGTCAGCGATCGTGCCGTTCATCCAGCAGTGCACCTCGTAGCGACCGATCGCGTATCGCTTGGCGAACCGCACCCCGACGGGCCCCTCGACGACGACGCCACGGTCGACCGACGGCACATTCCACACGGGAGTCATCTCGACCACATAGCGGTTCGGCGGCAGATGAACCACCAGCGCGGAGTGATAGAGCTCCTGGGCTGTGCGGCGTTCGATCAACGCACTCGCCCCTTCGAATATGCGGCCGTTCCATTTGACCGAGCGTCCGCCAGCGCCGAGTGGTAGCCAGAACAGGTCGAGACCGACCGTCTCGTTTCGATCGTCCCAGTGCGCTGGGGTCGATGGTGTCTGCACGGATACCTCGCGATCGTGGACGGGAAGAGTTCCTCCCTCGAGCGTGCCCGGAGCGGACTGCGCGATGTAGGGCCTTTTGTCGGCAACCCTGTTACCGAAGGCCCCTCTGTCCTCCCGTGCGGCCTCGTAGCGTCGTCCACGCTGCCCGATGACCCCACCGCACGAGTTGTACCGACCGAAGGGCCCGTCATGGGAATCAACAGAGTTTTCGCACTGGTCATCGGATGTGTGGTGTCACTCGTCGCCTTCGCTGTGATCGGCGTCGGCGTACTTCTGTTCTTCGGTTACGTCGCGCAGGACGACGAGGGGCGAATCAGTTTGCCGACTGCACCACTGACGACGGCCTCGAGGGCGCTCGTGTCCGAGGACGTCTCCCTTGTCGATTCGATCGACCCGCAGGTGTCGGACCGGGTGACGGTCTCGGCCCAAGTCACGTCGTCCGATCCCACTCGCGAGGTGTTGATCGGGATCGCGCCCACGGCTGATGTCCGCGACTACCTTCGCGGTGTGGCGCACACCGTGGTCACCGATGTCGAGTTCGCTCCCTTCCGGGCTCGATACGACACCGTCCCCGGTAACGGCACCGCCGCTTCACCGCTGGATCAGCCATGGTGGTCGGCCCGCTCGACCGGCACTGGCACAACACAACTGGAGTGGAAGCCGCAGGGTGGCTCGTGGACGTTGGTCGTCATGAATGCCGACGGTAGCGCCGGCGTCGACGTGGACGTGAGCGCAGGCGTTCGAGTGCAATCACTCGGACCGGTGGCGGCATCCGTACTTGCAGCGTCGGCGATACTTCTGGCGCTCGGCGTCGGATCCATCGTGTTCGGCGCGGCTGGGCTCGGCAAAAGGGCTGCACCCGAGAGAGTCTCGGAATCGGAGCCGCTCGACGAACCTCACGCCGTGATCAGTGCGACCCTGCAGTCTCGATATCCGGTAGTGCTTACCGGCACACGTCCCAAGTCGCTGTCGCGAGGACTGTGGATCGTCAAATGGCTTCTGGCCGTGCCACATTACATCGTCCTGTTGTTCCTCGCGGCAGGATTTGTCGTCACGACATTCGTTGCCGGCGTGGCGATCCTGTTCACCGGAAAGTATCCGCGCGGGCTGTTCCACTTCAATGTCGGCGTTCTCCGCTGGGTGTGGCGTGTGCAGTTCTACTCGTACTCGGCGCTGGGGACCGACCGCTACCCGCCGTTCACGCTGCATCGCACGGACTATCCCGCCGACCTGACGGTGGAGTATCCCGAAAGGCTTTCGCGTGGAAAAGTGTTGGTGAAGTGGTGGCTGCTGGCGATACCGCATTACCTCGTGCTCTCCCTGCTGGCCGGCGGCTGGTATGCCGGCTTCCGCTTGGCCGGTAGCGGGGACGCGGGCCCCACTGGTCAGCCGTATCTGTTCGGCTCCGTCCTCGGTGTGCTCGTCCTCATCGCCGGAATCACGCTGCTGTTCACCGGTCGCTATCCGCGAGGCCTGTTCGACCTGGTGCTCGGCATCAACCGGTGGGTGTTTCGCGTCGCGGCCTATGCGGCCCTGATGACCGACGAATACCCACCGTTCCGGCTCGACATGGGGCCGGACGATATCGAGGTCAGCGCAGAAACGCCGCGTCGATGACGACGTACCCGGCCACGGCGAACACCAGGTAGGCGAACAGGCGTTGCAGGCGTGCGGTATCGACCCGAGTTCCGAAGTGCGCGCACGCGGAAGAGTCGACGAGCTGGGATGGCTGTGGACGCCATGGCTTCGGTGTGCACAGCAGGGACCTTGTGCCCTAGTTCACGCATCGCGCCGCGACCAAACTGAACAGATGATGCCTACGACTCGAGTGCTCACCGTGCAGAATCGCCGATGGCCGTGGCTGGGGGCTGTCTGTGGAGGCGTGTCGATCAATGCATTCGGTGGTGCGATCGGGTTCGCCTCGGGTGCAATCGATCTGAGTCCCGACCTGCAATCCGGTTTGCCCGTGACGCTCACAGCACTTTCACTGGTACTGGTCGTCGGCATCCCTATGGGGCTTGCTGCGGCATCTGCCTTCGCAGGCGGCGGACGGTCGGGTCCCATGGCCCACATAGCCGGAGTGCTCCTCGTGGCCTGGATTGTCGTGCAACCGGCCGTGACCGGCGAGACGAGTTGGCTGCATGGATCGTTCGGGATGCTGGGGCTCGTCATCGCTCTCCGCGGATGGCGGATAACAGTTGCCGCGGGCAAGTCCGCACATCTCGTGTCGAACGACGCATGAGAATACTGATCTGCACCGCGGGTCGGCATGGAGCGACCCACACCCTGGGCAAGGAAATGGCTCGAGTCTTCGAACACGATGGCGTCGACGTCGATATACGTGTACCGGAAACCGTGATCCGGGTGGACGGCTACGACGCGCTGGTCATCGGCAGCGCCGTCTACTCCGATCGCTGGGTTCCGGCTGCGAAGGCTCTGGTCGACCGAGTATCGAGGTCGGCGCATCCGCCCGTGTGGCTGTTTTCCTGTGGACCGCTGCATTCGAGCGACAGGCCGGTCAACGTCACCTCCGATGCCGCGCACGCAGTAGCGGTGTTGCAAGCCACTGCGCACCGAACGTTTCCCGGAAAGCTCGATCCTGAACGGCTTTCGGTGGGGGAACGTCAGATATTCGTCGACTCCGGCGCGGATGCGGGAGATTTTCGTGACTGGGTACTCGTGTGCAACTGGGCACGAGAGATCCTTGCCTGTCTCACGGCTGGGAAACCGGGCTCGTGACCTTCTGGGACGTGGCTGCACCGGCACGCTGGGATGATGGGCAGACGTGTTCGTGTATCTCCGCCGCCAACCGAGCCACCGATTCGGTCAAGACGGTATTGGTCTCGATCATGTCCTGGAGGAGGGCCGTGTTCGAAAGTGTGTGTACGGCAACCTCACTGCTCACCGAATCTGCGCGTTTCGCCGAGATCAACAGAATCGCTCCCTGGAGTCCCGCGATCATCGACAGGAACAGGTTGAGCAAGATGAAGGGGTACGGGTCGAATCCGTCGTTCTGGTTGTATGCGGCCCACAGCGCCATCACGCCCAGAAACAGGAAGACGAAGGGCCAGGAGCCCATTCCGTTTCGGACGTAATCCGCCGCTCGCTCGCCGGTGGTCAATGCATCACCGGTTCGGACGCCCGGGTGTCTTCTCCACAGGTTCATCGCTCGCAGGTCTTCGATCGGGAGTGTGCAGCAGTATCCATGCTGCCGAGTGTCGTCCAGGTCGTCGACGAGCACCAGGGACGAAAGCCCCTGCTTTCAGACCTTTCGACTCCCGACCCGCCGGTTCGGGATACGTCCCGAACCGGCGGTGACTTCCGGCCCTACATGCCGATCGCGGGAGCGCCGACCATCGACAGTGTGCATTGCTCGATGGTCGAGAACGGCATTGGTTTCGATAGTTGGAGGAAATCCACGATGAAAGCTGCTGTTGTCACCGAGTTCGGCGGACCCCTGGTCGTCAAGGACATCCCGATTCCGGAACCTGCGCCCGAGCAGGTGTTGGTGAAGATGGAGACGTGCGGGGTCTGTCACACCGATATCCATGCTGCGCAGGGGGATTGGCCGGCGAAGCCGACCCTGCCGTTCGTTCCCGGACATGAAGGCGTCGGGGTGATAGAGGCGGTCGGGTCGCAGGTGTCGAAAGATCGAATCGGTGAGCGAGTCGCGATCGCGTGGCTCGGTTCGGCGTGCGGTGAATGCGATCACTGCGTATCGGGGTGGGAAACTTTGTGCGAGAAGCAGCAGAACAGCGGCTACTCCGTCGACGGGGCATACGCCGAATACGCTGTGGCCCATGCGAAGTATGTCGTCCGCGTTCCGGACAGCATCTCCTCGTTCGATGCGGCTCCACTGACTTGCGCCGGCGTCACCACCTACAAGGCAGTCAAGGTCGGTGGAGTTGCACCGGCTCAGAGGGTGGCCATTTTCGGCGTCGGCGGGCTCGGTCACATGGCAGTGCAGTACGCCAAGATCGCGGGCGGATTCGTCACCGCTGTCGACATCGAGGACGAAAAGCTCGAACTCGCACGTGAACTCGGTGCAGACCACACCGTCAACTCGGCGACCACCGATCCGGTGGAGGCCATCCAGGCTCTCGGCGGTGCCGACGTCGCCATCGTGCTGGCAGTCATCCCCAGCGTCTTCGATCAGGCCTTCCGGTCACTGCGTCGCGGAGGTCGGTTGGTGTGCGTGTCGATGCCTGCTCACGGCGTGTTCCCGGTCCCGATCTTCGAGACGGTGGTCGGCGGAATCTCGGTACTCGGCTCGATCGTCGGCACCAGGAAGGATCTTCGTGAGGTGTTCGCCCTGCACGAGGCCGGGCGTACTACGGTATCTGCAGTATCGCGCAAGTTGGACGAGGTGAACGAGTGCTTCGACGACCTCATGGGTGGCCGTGTCACTGCTCGCCAGGTATTCGAGTTCTGAGGCCGGGCGCTCGGATCACCGGTGGATGTTCCTGTTCGGTTCAGTACGCCGTAGGGTTCGACTGGGCTGACGCGTGCTTCACCAACGCGAATGTCCACAACGAATCGAGCAGCGATGAATGCAGGGCACCCCGGTGATCCGGACCGGACGAACCCCGTCCCAGGTCAAACCGGCTCCGAGCAACCCGCGACCGACGAATTCGACGACGATTTCGCCGCCGCATTGGCAGGGCTCGGTCGGTTGGCCATGAGCACGATGTCGCTACCGGAAACCTTGTCGCACGTCGCAGAGTTCGCGGTGCGTGCCATTCCGGGAGCCGATGGAGCCGGGTTGACGCTGCTGCATCCCGGCCTGCCCGCCACCATCGTGGCCAGCGAAGACTTCGTTCGTGTCGTCGACGACATCCAGTACGGACTGGGCCAGGGCCCGTGCATCACCGCGGCGAAAGAGGGGATCACCGTGCGGTCGGGTTCTCTCGACGCCGATCCGCAGTGGCCCGAGTTCGGGCCGCGAGTGGGCGAGTTGGGTGTGCACAGCGTGTTGTCGCTACCGTTGATCACCAAGTCGGTGGTACTCGGCGCTATGAACGTCTACGCGCACAAACCGAATGCCTTCGACGACCGAGCGGCCGAGCTGGGTGAGCTCTTCGCGGTACCCGCGGCAATCTCGGCGCAGAATGCCCGTGCGCTGGACAGCGCGGTGCAGCTGACCGAGCAGCTCGAAAAGGCATTGGGCAGTAGAGCGGTGATCGATCAGGCCATCGGGATACTGATCAGCAGAACCGGGTGCAGTGACGCCGAGGGGTACGACAAGCTTCGAGATATCAGTCAGACCGAGCACAAGAAAATCGCTGTGGTGGCACAATCCATGGTCGCCGAAGCAATGAGGGCAGCACGCGTGCGACGCCGACGCACATAGACCGCACGAAAGCGCGTAGCGTCTACTATGCGGGTGCGTTCGAGGCATCGAGTCCGACTTTGGCCTCGCACCTGCACCGGACGATGGAGATCCATCGTGGCAGGATTTACGGAAGAATCGAACAGGCGGTCGGGCCGCACGGGATTCTCGATGAAATTGCAGCCTCGTCTGCTCGCCGATCTGGCGCGATTGACCACAGCACTCGACAGCTCCACCGTCGACCTCGCAGAATTGGTGGACCGGCTGTCCGCGGATATCGACGCGGCCGTATCGGCCGTGGTCTCGATAACCCTCACAGTGATCGTCGACGGCGAGTACTTCGAGGTGTCGGCGTCGACGGGAAACAGGGCCGACCACGAGCCGGCCTCGTCGCTTCAACTCACTCTCTCCGACCCGTGGAGCGCCGGTACCGAGAAGTATCTGCTCATTCTGTCCGGCACGGCAGGCGCTCTCGTGGATTTCGCCGCCGACGTGAGCTTCTCGCTCGGGCTTGGCGGCGACTCCGCAGTTCTCGATCGACACCTGCGCGCCGCAGACGAAGGGAGGTCCGCCCACGCTCTCGCGGCCGTGAGCGAAGTGAATCAGGCGATCGGTGTGCTCATCGCGGGTGGGCGCAGCGCGGCCGAAGGCCGTGCCGAACTGCACCGGTTGGCCGCCCAATCAGGAACGCCGACAGCCGAAGTGGCCCGGCGGACCCTGCGCGACGCGCGAGGATGGTTTCCTCCGCAGGGATCCTGACCGGAACCGTCGGGGGTGGAACTCAGCGGAATCGATGCTCGATGACGCTGCGCGGCAACTGCAGTGGGCTGGGGTACGCCACGAGAACCCTGTTCCCGTCCGGGTCGCAGCCATCGACATAGCTGACCCCGTCGGATGTGTGAATGTACGTGGCCGGGTAGTGCGTGCGCAGCCGAGACCCGATCTCGTTGAGTGACTCCGCGCGTTGCGCCGACCACATGATCTCGCTGACTCCGAGAGCGTTCACCGGTTTAGGCACCGACATGGGATCCGCATGCAAATAGATCTGAAAGCCGTTCCGAGCCAGCAACAGTGCTGCGTCCGCTTCTCGGATGGAGACAGTGAACTCGAATACCGAGCAGTAGAAGTCGATCGACCTGTCGAGTTCGCGCACCCTGATCAGCGCCGAGGCCACGGCCACCGTCGCGATGTGCGACGGTACGAGCCCGGCGGCCCCGCTAGTGATGATCCCTCGAATGAACGACGAGCACTGGGCAGTGGGCATGTTCGGCACATTGCGAGCTGACAGAACCGAGAAGCAGGCCCACGAAGCCGCCGTGGCCTCGGCTTCCGACAACGAGCATTTCGGCGTCATGGCTGGCGTCGACCAGGACCTTTGCCGCGGAACCCTGTCTCACAACCTGTTTCAGGCCTGAGGGCAGGTCGGTCCCGAACGCGGCAGCCGTAGCATCGGCGAGAATCGTCTCAGCGTTCTTCGCGGGCTCGACCTCGACGACATAACCGGTGTCCATGTACGGCTGGTACTGCCAGACAGTGACTGCCTCCAACGTGGTCGACAAGGCGGTGGCCAACTGCTGAGCGCGTTGCAGGGCAAGGATCGAGGAGGGCGATCCATCGACCCCCACCACAATGGCGCGGCTGGTCGAGTTCGTGTCAATCATGAACCCTCACTTGTCCTCGGTGTCGAATTCTGTCGAGATGCCGCAGAGGCCCGGGGTACCAAAGGTGTGAGCTGAGAGGAAATGACTACCGCCCATGCCAGGACCTCTGCTCGTGATCTGCTGTCGCCATCGGATGCCTTGATCAGCCGAACGACCGCGCGCTCGAAGCGTGACAACCTCGAGGTGTCCAGTTTGCCTCCGAACACTCGATGCTCGATCGCCCAGGCGGCCTTCGTCTCTTCCGGCTGAGTGGTGGTCGGAGTGCTGCCGTCCACCGGGCCGCTCGAGAAGAGCCACACAGGAATCTCTTCCAGTTCGGCCTGTTCCCTGGCAATCAGCGAACGTGCGTCTCGAAGCCATCTGCCCATGTAGACGCCGCTGCCGATGATCGCAGCGTCGTACTCGGCAATGCTGTCAACGTCGCGGGCATCACGCACGTCCACTGTCGTCGTGCTGTCGTCGGTGGACATTTCGCTCAGAATCGATGCGCCCAGCCACTGCCCGATCTCTCGGGTGGCACCGTGGCGGCTTGCTGTTGCGATCAGGATTCGCATGTTGACGTCCTGTCAGTGTTGGTTCGGTTCGGTTGAATCGCAATGCAAGACCATCGATCTGGGTCAGGTACTGCGCTCGATCCATGTCTCCGCGTGCATATCGCGCGGCGAACAGCTCTTCCAACGTGTTGGGTCCGGCACTGTCGAGCGAAGGAACGAGACTCATGCCGGGGTCCTTGTCGTGGAGGGAGACTGCTCGATGATCACTCTGCGCTGCGGGACCGCCACCGAGTAGGGACTTAGGACCCACAGGAACGGCCGAAGGTGATCGACATGCTGGGTCGAACGGGAGGACTCATGGAACCGGATCCGTCACGCTCCAAGGGGCCTCTATTTCGAGTACCTCCTACCCTGTCCTGTCATCTGCAGCGTCGATAACGTTCGAACGGGCAGAGCATGTTGCCTGTCCACCAGAACGATCGGATCACCATGATGCACAGCCCGAGCACCACGATCGCCCCTTTCGTAAACGGGGACCGTTCGTTGCCGTCGGATTTGGACCGACGTCTGATTCTGACCGTGCCCGGTCCAGGGACACCTTCGGTCGGCGAGGTCGACGGTGGATGGCGTTCGTACAGCGACGATCTCGAGTACGAACTTCCGGAGCTCGTTGCCGCTCTGACTCGGCTCCTCGGCCCGATCGACAGAGTGCTGTATGGGTTGGACGAATGGCAGCACGCGCCCAGGCGCGTCATGGTCGGTACGAGAAGCGTCCGGTTGGACGGGTACCGCTCGCAGCCGGCCCACACTCTCGGTGTGCGGAGCCTCGGTGGAGTCAGGTTGGCGCTGCTGGTGATACCCAAGCAACTGAGTGAGCCTGCCGCACAGATTGTTCTGCGGTGCGCGGGGGAGCACGGGAACGCGGAATCCGTACAGCAACTACTCGGTCTGACGCTGACGGACGTTCCTCCGTTCACCGATCCCGTCGTCGCCGCCCAACGGTGGGACTCGGATGGCGGCGCGGCGTGGACCCCGAACGCACTCAACTCCACTTCGTAGAAAAGGACCTTCGGCAGCCGGTGCGGGGGCATCCGACCGTGTCTCGGGGGCAGCCGCAACACACACACTGGTGGCGTGCGCAGAGTTGACCGTCCGGCGCACCCGGCTACGAGGAGCTTTTGACCATGGACCTGCTGCACATCACTCGCGTAGTTATCGTCACGGCAGCGAGTAGCTGACATGCGCATAGTCATTGCTGTCGGTGCAAACGCGTTGCTGCACAGCGACGAGTGCGCCGACTCCACCGAACAACTCGCGCATGTCCGTTCTGCGGCAATCGCTCTCGCACCCATCGTTCGCGAACACGAGGTCGTCATCTGTCTCGGCAACGGACCTCACTTGGTGCCACTCGCACGGGACAGCAGCTCGCACGCGGAATCGGTGCGGCCCTACCCGCTGGATGCAGTCGGTGCGCAGCGCCAGGGCATGATCGGTTACTGGCTCTCGCAGGCATTGCGCAACGCGGGGATCGTGAAACCGATCGTCAACCTGACCACGCAGGTACTCGTCGACCCGGACGATGTGGCGTTCTCCGATCCGACCACGTTCGTCGGGGCCGTCTACACCGAGTCCGAGGCTCGCGCCGCGGTGGACGAGCACGGTTGGTCCATCGCACCCGACGCCGCAGGGTGGCGTCGAACAGTACCGTCGCCCAGGCCGATTCGCGTGATCGAGCAGGAATCGATCACGCGCTTGGTCCAGGCCGGCTCCGTCGTGATCGGTGGCGGCGGAGGCGGTGCCCCTGTCGTCGAGGCAGCGAGTGGACAACTCAGCGGGGTCGACGCGGTCATCGACAAGGACCTGACCGCGACGCTGATCGCCCTCGATTGCGGTGCCGATCGCCTGCTGATTCTCACCGACGTGCCCGCTGTCGTCGACCACTTCGGAACCGCGCAGGCCGAGCCGCTGGGTGACGTCTATGTCGACGAACTCGACCCCGCGGCCTTCGCGGCCGGGTCGATGTGCTCGAAAGTGAAGGCGTGCAGCACGTTCGCCTGGGCGACCGGGCACTTGGCATCCATCGGTGCGCTCGACGATGCGCAGAACGTGCTCGACGGGGTCTCGGGCACCACGGTTCTCGATCGTCGAGCCGACGACATCGAAGCCGGACGGCGGGCAGTATTTAGCCAGGGGAAACGCCGATGACCGTCCTGGTCCCGACCGGCGACGGCCGCAACCTCGAAGTGCTCGATACCGGCCCCGTGGACGCCTTTCCTCTCGTCTATCACCACGGCACCCCGCAGGGCGCGGTTCCCTTCCCGACCCTCGAACACGCCGCTGCAGCGCAGGGATTGCGGGTCATCTCCTACTCGCGGCCGGGGTACGGAGCGTCGACGCCGCGCCTGGACGGTGCGACCACAGCCCAGGTTGCCGACGATGCCGCCGACACCGCAACGGTGTTGGACCACTTCGGGATCGGTGAGTTCCTCACCATCGGGTGGTCGGGCGGCGGACCGCGGGCATTGGCCTGTGCGGCATTGTTGCCCGGACGCTGCCTGGCTGCCGCGTGCTGCGTCGGGATCGCACCTGCCGCCGACTACGACGGCGACATCCGCGACGGAATGGCCGAGGAGAACATCGACGAATACACGGCCGTCTTCGCCGGCACCTCGGCACTGGAGTCGTTTCTCGATGTCCGAAAGGGCTTCTTCGGTGTCACCCCGGATCAGGTGGCGGCAGGATTGGGAGCATTGGCTCCGCCGGTCGACCGCGCTGCGCTGACCGACGAACTGACCGAATATCTCGCCGCGTCGGTCAACGCGGCCGGCCGTCAAGGCATCGTGGGCTGGCGCGACGACGACCTGACCCACACGCGCCCCTGGGGGTTCGACCTGAGTGCCGTATCGACACCGGTGTCAATATGGCAGGGCAGCCTGGACACGATGGTGCCGTTCGCCCACGCTCGATGGCTCGCCGCGAACGTCGCGGGAGCCCGAGCCCACCTGATCGAGGGAGAGGGACACATCTCCCTGATGAGTCGGGTGCCTGCCATTCTGGAGGACCTACGGTGTCTGGGTGGGGTGTTGCCGACAAGCTAGACGCGTTGTGCCGTCGCAGCATTCGCTGCGATCGTGCGCAGCATCTTTCGGCTCATGACGAATCCGATGGGCTCGACGAAGTAGCGGCCGAAGGCCAGACGACTTTTCAGTGTTGCAGCATGCGAATATCTTCCGCGCTCGATCAATCGAGTTCGACCGCCTGGCAGAGCGCGCAGATGGAACGACCAGAGCGCCCGGTCGGCAGAGTCAGGGTCTGCACCCAACAGCACGAAAGCGGTGCCGTCGTCGACCAGGGCGACAGTCAGAGCTGGTGATCGGGGATGCAGGACTACGGTGTCACCGACCGTAAGTGTCTGGAATCGAGGGTCGATTCCTGTCGCCGACGTGATGTTGCAGCCGACCATGTTCTCCAGTCCGCGGTAGCTGTAGAAGCCTGACCTCTGCTGTCCGAGCTGAATCAACCATGGCCACACGCGTTCCGGCGTCGCGTCGACCTCGATCGCATGGGTGTACTGCCAGGCCGGGTGCGGCACGCGCTCGTCGCCGGGCAGTGTTTCGTCGACCTCGGCCGGCGTCGCACCCCACGTAGTTCGCCATCGGCGCAGGGGGATCGAGGCCAGGACGTGGAACTTGATGAGGCCTGCGCCACCGGCAGATTCGGCGAATTCGTTCATTCCGACTCTTCGCCCTGCTCGCTCAGGCTGGTGTCTCCCCAAGTTGCACGCGCGCCCGAATCGCCGATTCGGTACACCTGCACCATCGTTCCCACTCCGACCACCAGAGCCAGCACCGCAACCGCGATGACTACGGGTTTGCTCGTCAAGGGATGGGTGCGTTCGCGAAGGTGCACCACGACGAGTGCGATGGCGACGACGGCCAGTGCCGCGGCGAAGTAGATCATGGTGTCGCCCAGCTCGGTGTGCGTTTCCAGGGCACCGGTCTCGTCGTCACGTTCCTCGAGCCATTCACCGGCATCGGTGGTGATCGGGGTTGCGATCAGGGTGATGGCTGCGAACGCGAGGATCAACCACACCAATCGACGCCGGACGGCAGGCAGAAACGCAGCCAGGATCGCCAGCAATGCCGTCAACGGGGCAAGGACGACGATGAGATGGACGAGTAGGATGTGTGCTGGCAGTCCGGCGAATGTTGTCATGAGAACCTCTGTGTGAGTTCGTAACTCGGATGGTGGGTCGTGAATCGTCGGTCGCCGTCAGGCATCGCGTCGGCGGAGGAGATACGCCGCGAGTGCGAGCAACAGCACCGTCCACAGTGCTGCGACTCCGAAACCCTGCCAGGGAGTGAGCAAGTCGCCGGGGGCTTGCTGGGGTGAAGCGATCAGGCTGCCTGCCTGTGAGGGCAGGTACGCCGCAATGTGTCGGCCGACGGTGCCGGGGATCAGCTGGGTCAGGGGAGCGAGTACCAGGACGAATCCGATCACGCCGGTGATCGCTCCCGCGGTGTGTCGGACGATGGCACCGACGGCGATCGCCATGGCGCCGAGCAGCGCGAGGTACAAGCCGGCACCGATCACCGCTCGCAACACACCGGGATCGCCCAGCGACACCGAAGCGCGTGAATCCATGATGGCCGAACCGAGAAAGAACGTGGGGAATGCCGTGATCTCACCGATGACGAACACCACCGCCATGAACACGCCGGTCTTGGCTGCCAACATAGGTATCCGCGAGGGGACTGCGAGCAGGCTGGCCCTGATCGTGCCGCTCGCGTATTCGCTGGTGACCACCAGGACCCCGAGGACGCAGACCGCAAGCTGGCCGAGCTGGAATCCCGCACCGAGGATCTGACGTGCAGGGTCGCTGACGATCTGAAGCTGCGATACCGGATCGACGTTGTCCCAGTAAGCGACCGTGAACCAGGTGAAGAATCCGGTGAAGCCCACCGTGACGATCACCAAGGCGGCCAGGGACCAGATCGTCGAACGTAGTGAGATCAGCTTCGTCCATTCCGAGGTCACCAGTCCGACAACGTCGGCGCGGCGATGTTCTCGCTCGCGGGGTGGCGATGCGATGGGCGGTGAGGTGATACTCATGGGTTCGCCTGTCCGCGAGAGTGGGTGACGAGCTGTCGGTCGTGCTCGACATCGTCGAGGTGGGTGAGGGTCATGAATGCTTCTTCCAGCGACGCCTCCTGCGGCGTCAGCTGATAGATCGCAATGTGTTGCTGTTGGGCGAGTTCTCCGACCCGATGCGCCGACAGATCATGGACGGTGAGCCCATCGTGGCCCAGGATGTCGGTAGTACCTCCATCCGCCTCGATCACTGCGGCGAGACTCGTCGGATCGGACGACGACACCAGCACCGATGCTCGACTGCTGCGAGCGATCAGCTCCGCGGGAGTACATTCTGCGATGAGCTTGCCGTGATCGATGACGACGAGATGGTCTGCAGTCTGCGCCATCTCACCCATCAGATGACTGGATACGAAGACCGTTCGCCCCTCTCCTGCCAGGTTCTTCATGAGGTTGCGCATCCAGTAGATGCCGTCCGGATCCAACCCGTTGATCGGCTCGTCCAGGATCAGCACTGCAGGGTCGCCGAGTAGTGCTGCGGCAATCCCGAGTCGCTTCCTCATGCCCAGTGAAAACGATCCGGTGCGTTCGCCGCTGACATCGCGCAGGCCGACCAGTTCCAGAACCTCGATGATGCGCTTGGACGGAAGTCGTTGCGTCTGAGAAAGATACAGTAAATGGTTGTACGCCGACCGCCCCGGGTGGACGGCCTCGGAGTCGAGCAGGGTTCCCACGGTGAGCAGAGGTTTGCTCAACTGGGAATACTCGACGCCGCCGATCAGTGCGGTGCCTGCACTGGGGCGATCCAATCCCACGATCAACCGCATCGTGGTGGACTTGCCCGATCCGTTCGGTCCGAGAAAGCCGGTGACCGTGCCGGGTTCGACGACGAACGACAAGTCGTCGATGACGAGTTTCTCGCCATAACTCTTTCTCAGCCCGCGTACTTCGATCGGATAAGGCATGTTCATGTCCTCGGGGTGTCGAGTGGTCAGTGCGGAATCAGGCCGTGGGCATGCGCTCGTCGATGCGGTGGACCTCGATGCTGCAGTCGTCGACCACCGCAGCGATCGCGGCCACGGCGACGAGCACGGGTGCGACGAGAGCGACGGCAACGCCTGCAGTCACCGGTATCTCGATGATGGTGTGGCCGTGGTCGTTCTTCACTACGATCCGCCGAATGTTGCCGTCGTGTAGCAACTTCTTGACCGTCTCGGTCAATTTCGCGCCACGAACCTGAAGGGTGTCGATCGCGGGAGTGGTTCGAGTGTCGTCTTCACTGGATTCGTTCATGCCAACAGCCTGCTGGCCGGCGCGCCGTCCGCGTAGGGCCTTTGGATACCTACTCGGCGGCAAACGCAGGCGAGTCGGTACAGATCAGGGAGTTCGCACCAGTGTGGTGGCATCGCGACGCATTGTTGTGGGGTATTCCGTTGTAGACGTGCCTATTCGCACCATCATCTGGATCGTCTGACCTGCTGGCGCGTACTTGTCGTGAATCGCCTCGTACGGTTCGGCCATGTCGGGGTATTCCTGGAGCACCTGGCTCAGCGGTTGCATCACCAATCCGAGTGTTCGCGCTCGCAGCGACATGTCGGCATAGAGCATTCCCGCCTGCACCTGCTCGGAGCGTGAATTCGATGCCGTACTCACCAGTGCGTACGCGGGAGTGTGACTCACGGCGTCGTCGGTCGTCGAGATCGCACTTTTTGCGGTTGCCGCGTCGTCGTTGATCGACGGAACGATCGTGATGAGCCCTTGCAGCAGGTATTTCATGAAGCCGCTAGTTCCCTGACCTTCCACCGCGAATCCGGAGCGGGCATCGTTCTTCGAGCCTTCGTTGGGATGGAACAAGGCTGAGCTTTCGTCGGTCGCTGCGGCGTAGCGGCTTTCGATGAGGGTGCCGGCGACTGCGAAGTCGGCCAGCGTCGCCTTGTTCTGTGCATCGGTGAACATCTGGATGGTCGCGCCGGATTCGGGTGCTAAGCCCGCCAACTCCTCGAGCTGGGCAGATGTCAACGGGGTGTCCTGATACGGGGCGCGATTGGTGTCGGAGAGAAACAACGACCCGGCGTCGTCGGTCGAAGCCGATGAATCCTCGATGAGGGTCACTCGCGCAACCGGTAGGTCTTTCATCGACTGCATGAGGTCGGCTTCGTCGTACGGACCGGCCGGGAACAGCTCCACGGCGGCTTTCGATCCCATGTCCGCTGCTGCTGTCGTCAAGTACCGAAGGAACGCTCCCTGCGAGACCATCGTCTGGCGAGCCAGCGGGTCCACCGCGGGAGTGAGGCGAGTGCCGTCGACGTACAGGTACAGCACCTGCGGGTCGGACGGATCGAGGGTGACGGTCCACGGCTGGGTGTTGTGGCTACTGGGGGCCAGTTCTGCGCGAGCCACGACCTTCATTCGTGGGTCGTCGAACCGATCGGAGTAGGCCGACGACCACGGATCCAGATAGTGGGCGGGAGCGAATATTCCACCGGCCGTGAGAATGACAGCGAGCGCGAGAATTGCCACTCCTGCAATGGATCCCATTGTGATCGAGACAAATTTCTTCACGAGTGTTCCTTGGTTGCCGTCGATCGGTTGCGGGCAGCATCGGGAACCACGGTCACCGAACACGATGCGCGAGCAATGACCGTTCGGCTGGTGGAGCCGAGCATCATTCCCGGGAAACCTCCGCGCCCGTGACTGCCGATCACGAGAAGCTGCGCGCCCTGTGCATGATCGAGGAGTGCCCGTACCGGCCGGTCCTTGACCACTGCCGTTCGTACCGACACCATCGGATAGCGACGTGTGTGCGGCTCGAGCATCCGGGCGAGCTGATCTGCCGCGGCTGGCCGATTGGCCGGCCATTCCAGCCCCCGTATCGGAACCCCGACCGTCAGATCCGCGTCGGACCAGCTGTGCACCGCCGTGAGCGGTGCCGATCGAACGTCGGCTTCCTCGAAGGCCAGCTCCAGCGCCGCAGCGCTCGCCTTCGTGCCGTCCACCCCGACGACCACCGAGTGAGGGGCGTGATGAAGGCCGTCTCCCGGCCAACCGCGGACGACCGTGACCGGGCATCGAGCATGAGTGGTGACGGCGAAACCGATCGACCCGAGCGATCGTTGCTCGGTGCCGCCGAGGCCCCTGGTGGCGATCACCACCATGCGAGAAGTCGCGGAGAGTTCGAGCAGCGTGGCAACCGCCGAGTTCTCGGACGAGACGGTGTCGACGCAGACCGTCGCGCTCTCGAGGGCCGCGAGCTCTGCGGCCTCGTCCAGAATTCTTCTGATCTCCGATCTCGATTGCTCCACAACGGGTTCGGGCAGACTGCCGACCCCCGTCAGGGCCTTCGGCAGCGAAATCGCCGAGACCAGAAGCACATCGGACAGGTGTAGCCGTGCGTCATGAACTGCCCAGCGCACGGCATCCAAGGATGCAGCTGATCCGTCGACTCCGACGACGGTCGGTAGTGAACCCATCGAGTGACCTCCTCGGTCGTGGTGTCGGATCCTTCATCAGACGCCTCGCACAGCATCGGGCGCGGCAGGACAACAACACCGACACAAAGGACTTTGGTCTCCCATTTCGGTGACGAAAGGTCAGGTTGGCCGTACCCGCGACCCGTAGGCTCGGAAGTCGAGGCGTCCATTGTGGACGCAGTTGAGAGGTGCCGCCGTGGTCACGGTGTTCTTGGTAGACGATCACGAGATCGTGCGACGCGGTCTGATCGACCTGATCGACTCCGATCCCGATCTCGAAGTCATCGGTGAGGCGGGCAGCTGTGCACAGGCGCTCGCTCGTATCCCGGCCCTGCAACCCGATGTTGCGGTGCTCGACGTGCGACTGCCCGACGGCAACGGCATCGAACTGTGCCGCGAACTTCTCGATCGTCTGCCGAACCTCAAGACCATGATGCTGACCTCGTTCACCGAGGACCAAGCCATGCTCGACGCGATACTCGCGGGCGCGAGTGGCTATGTCGTCAAGGACATCACCGGCATGGAACTGACCCGAGCGATCAAGGACGTCGGTTCCGGTCGGTCGCTGCTCGACAATCGCGCGGCAGCGGCGTTGATGGACAAACTGCGGTCCGGAACGGCGACCCCCGGACCGATCGACCACTTGACCAGCCAGGAGCGCACCTTGCTGGATCTGCTGGGTGAGGGCCTGACAAACCGGCAGATTGCTGCCCGGATGTTCTTGGCAGAGAAGACGGTGAAGAACTACGTGTCCCGGCTGCTCGCCAAGCTCGGGATGGAGCGGCGCACCCAAGCTGCGGTATACGCGTCGAAACTCGCCGATACCGCTCCGGCGACGGGGCAACCGGGGTCGCGGGATGGATGATCGTCACGGCGACTCAGGATCGTCGCTCCCGCACCTGCGACTCGGTGAGCTGCTCGCCGAGGTTCAGGACCGGATAGGCCAGATCGCCGATGCCAGAGTCCAAGCCGACGGTCTGCTCGACGCGATGCTCGTCATCACCTCCGGCCTCGATCTGGAGGTGACATTGCGATCGATCGTGGAATCGGCCGTCGAGCTCGTCGACGCAAGGTACGGTGCCCTCGGCGTACGGGGCGCCGGTCATGGGTTGAGCGCATTCATCAACCACGGCATGGACGAGGACACCCGCATCGCAATCGGCCCGCTCCCCACCGGCCGCGGGGTTCTCGGTCTACTGATCGACCAGCCGAAAGTGCTTCGCCTCGAGGACCTCTCGGCGCACCCGGAGTCGGTGGGGTTCCCGGCGAACCATCCACCGATGAAAACGTTTCTGGGTGTGCCGATTCGGGTTCGCGACGAGATATTCGGCAACCTTTACCTCACCGAGAAGAAGAACGGTAAGCAGTTCACCGAGGACGACGAGGTCGTCACGAAGGCGCTGGCGTCCGCCGCCGGTATCGCCATCGAAAATTCTCGATTGTACGAGGACTCACGTGTACGTCAGGCCTGGATGGAGGCAACTCGAGACATCGGCACCGAGCTCCTCGCCGGGACGGATATCGACGAGGTACTGCAGATGGTGTCTCGTAAGGCGTTGCACCTGACCGGTTCCGATGCGGCGTTCATCGCGGTTCCCGAGGACACCGACCAGTCGTTCGAGGATGTCACAGAATTGGTCGTCACGGTCAGCGAAGGACTCGGATCCGACCGAATGATCGGAGGAGTCATTCCGATCGAGGGCTCGAGCTCGGGTTCGGCTTTTCGACGTCGAACGGCATTGCGAAAGGAGCGACTCGAGTACGGGGCGAAGGGATTGGACTCCGCCTTCGGGCCCGCGTTGATTTCACCTTTCCGCGTCGCCGAGGGCGTCAGTGGCGTCCTCGTGATGCTCCGCACAGAGGGGCGGGGGCCGTTCGACGACTCCCAACTGGAATTGGTCTCGAACTTCGCGAACCAGGCCGCGTTGGTGATGCAGATCGCCGATACCAGCCGCCGGATGCACGAACTCGAGGTGCTCTCCGACCGAGACCGCATCGCGCGCGACCTACACGACCACGTCATCCAGCGAATCTTCGCTGCAGGCCTGGCTTTGCAGAGCACGTTGCAGCGCACCGAATCCGAGGACATCAGGCAGCGTTTGACGAGAACGATCGACGACCTGCAAGACACGGTGCAGGACATCCGGACGACGATCTTCGACCTGCAGAGCACATCCCACTCGGCAACACGGTTGCGTCAACGCATCAACGCGGCGGTACTCGAACTGACCGAGAACGTCCCCATCCGCGCCGTGGTGCGGATGTTCGGACCACTGTCGGTCGTCGACACCAAGCTCGCCGATCATGCGGTTGCCGTCGTCCGTGAGACGGTCAGCAACGTTGTTCATCACGCGCAGGGCGACACGGTGACCGTCACTCTGTCGGTCGGCAACGACCTGCAGATCGTCGTGTCGGACAATGGGATCGGTATGCCCGAGGACACCACCGCCAGTGGGCTGTCCAATCTCGGTGCCCGTGCAGTCGAATGCGGCGGGTCGATGATCATCGGACCAGGCTCCTCCGGAAGCGGCACGGACGTGACGTGGTCGGTACCGCTGCCCTGACAGGTGCAGTCGTTCGTCACCTGTTTCGGTGACCTCCGGCCGCTGCGTCGAGTGGGTCCGCGCTCGTAGCGTTCTCGATGAAGGTGCAGAACCTACGTCGCACCACCGAGAGGAACCCGATGAACATCGCACACACCACCGGACCCGTTGTGGTCGGAATCGACGGATCGACGGCTGCACTCGATGCAGTCCGCTTCGCAGTCCGCGAGGCGCGCGGGCGTGGAACGTCGCTGCGACTGGTGCACGTGATCGAACCCCACCTGCAGCGCGAAACGGTGTACGGGGCGCCCGACGTTGACGGTGATTACGCGCGCACCGTTTTGGATCAGGCCGCGATCATGGCGAAGACCAGTGACCCAACCATCATTGTGGAAGCCATTGTTCTGCAGGGAAGCCCGGAAACGGTGATGTTGTCCGAAGCCGCGTCTGCTTGCCTGACGGTGTTGGGTACGACTACCGAGAACTTTCTTGCTGCATGGGTTCTCGGATCCATGGTGCACACTGTGGTCGAATGCTCGCCGAACCCCGTGGTGATCGTGCGTACCTTCGACGCCGAGCGCGGAGGCGCAGTCGTCGCCGCGCTGGGAGACGTCAAGGTATCGGCCTCGGATATCGTTGTGGCGCAAGCATTCCACGAAGCATCGATGCGCGGGGCCAGCGTTTTGGCCGTGCACACCCAGACGGTCTCGACCATTCTGGCCAGCGCCATCAGTGGTCCGGTCGACCATCTGCACCCCGAATCGGCGATGGACGTCCGGTTGGAACCCTTCGGTGCGGACTACCCGTCGGTACGAGTGGCGTCGGTCTACGCCGAGGCAGATTCGGGATCGGAATTGGTCGCGGTGTCCGATACCGCGCAGTTACTGGTGGTGGGACACGAACGCGACCGCGTACCGGGAAGCACGTTGACGACGGTCCTGCGGCATGCCAAGTGCCCTGTCCTCGTTGTCCCGCACGCATGAGTACCCGTAGTTCGTCTCCGGTCGTCGTCGGTGTCGACGGCTCCAGTTCGTCGCTCGACGCGGTCGGCTGGGCTGCACGTGCGGCCGAATTGCGCGACATACCGTTGAAGCTGGTGTCCGCATATCAAGTCAAAGCGTTGTACACCAGTTTTGTTGCGCTCCCGTCCCATATCGGCTCCGAGGAGCATGCGGCCGCAGAGTCGATTCTGACGTCGGCGTCGTTGGTGGCGAGGCGATCGGTCGAGAATCCGAACGCACTGACGATCACGACCGAATCGATTGTCGGACCGACCATTCAGTCCATGCTCGACGAGTCTTCGGATGCTTCGATGATGGTCGTCGGCTCGCGCGGCAATGGCGACTATTTCGCCGAGCTGCTCGGCTCGGTGAGCACGGCGTTAGCCGTGCAGGCGCAGTGCCCGGTGGCCATCGTGCCCGGAAGCGTCGAGGTGCATTCGTCGCGCGGACCGGTCGTCCTCGGAGTCGACGTGTCGGCGCACAACCAGAGGGCCGTCCGCTTGGCCTTCGAGGAAGCCTCGCTTCGGGGTACCGGACTGGTGGCCGTGCACGTGTCGACGGACGAACTGATCTCGTCGCCCGACGCGTCCGCCGCGGACAGGGCTGACGCGATCGTCTCCAACGGCCGAACCGTGCTGGCCGAGAGCCTGTCCGGCTGGATCCATCAGTATCCCGACGTGGCGGTGGAACGAACAGTTCTGCGCGGCAACGTCGTCGAGAAGATCCTCGAGGTGTCGTTGCGCGCCCAGGCTGTCGTCGTCGGATCGAGTGGACGCAATGGCTTCAGCGGTATGCTGCTCGGGTCCACCGTCCGGTCACTGGCCCACCGCGTCGACTGTCCGTTGATCGTCGCTCGCGGATAGCTACCCATCGGTCACGACCACCGCCACTGCCGAATCTCGGGGAGATCCTCGAAATGTTCTCGTATGTAGGCGTCGTGTCGGGTCAGTTGGTCCTCGCAGAACTGCCGAAGCTGCTGCTCGTCCTCCGGCTTGTTCGACGCTCGTTCGAGAGCTTCGAGGGCCAGGTGGTACCGACTGATCTTGTTGAGCACGACCATGTCGAACGGTGTTGTGGTGGTGCCTTGTTCGATGAAGCCGCGAACGTGGAAGCGCTGGGCGTTCGGGCGGCCGTGCAACAGCTGGTGCACGGCCCGCGGGTAGCCGTGAAACGCGAAGACGACATCGACCGCGTCGGTGAACAGATCGACGAACTGCTCGTCGGAGAACCCGTGCGGATGATCGACGACGGGCAGCAGTGCCATGAGGTCGATGACGTTGACCACGCGAACCCGTAGCCCGGGTGTCCACGTACGCAGCAGGTCTGCGGCCGCGAGGGTTTCCTCGGTCGGCACGTCGCCGGCGCTCGCCAACACGATCTCGGGATCTGTTGGTGTATCGGCATCCTCGGTACCGGCCCAGTCCCACCGGGATGCGCCGGCTGCTGCATGTGCGCGAGCCTCTGTGAGCGTCAGATACTGGGGATGGCTCTGCTTGTCGACCACCAACACGTTGACGTGACCACGGCTGCGGAAGCAGTGGCCGGCGACGGCGAGCAGCGTATTCGAGTCCGGCGGGAGCCACACGCGCACCACCTCTGGGGCCAAGGGGATCACCGCGTCGATCAGGCCGGGCCCCTGGTGGCTGAAACCGTTGTGATCGTTGCGCCAGCATGTGCTGGTGAGCAACACGTTCAGTGACGCGACGGGCGCTCGCCAAGGGAGAGCGCACGCGTGCTGCAGCCACTTGGTGTGCTGGATCAGCATCGACACGCTCACCATGGCGAAGGCCTCGTAGCTGGCGAACAATCCGTGTCGACCCGACAGCAGGTACGCCTCGAGCCAGCCCTCGCACAGATGCTCGCTGAGGACCTCCATGACTCGGCCGTCGGGGGCCAGGTTGTCGTCGAATTCGGTGGTCGGCAGCTGCCAGCATCGGTCGGTCGCCTCGAACACGGCCTGAAGTCGGTTGCTGGCGGTTTCGTCGGGGCAGAACAGTCGAAAGTTGCCGCCGCCGTGAGGCTGCGCGTTGTCGAGATAGATGTCGCGCATCATCTCTCCGAGTACGGTGGTCGTCTCGTGCGAGGTGCGCCCCGGGGATTCGACGGTGAGTGCGTACTGCTCCAGATCGCGAATGATCAAGGGTTGCAGCAGGAGACCGCCGTTGGCATGCGGTGTGGCCCCGAGCCGTGCGTCTCCGGTGGGAGTGAGCTCGCGGATGGAGTGCATCGGGGCGCCATCCTCGTCGAACAGCGATCGCGGATCGTACGAGAGCAGCCACTCTTCGAGCTGCGCCAGATGCGCCGGGTTCTCACGTACGCCCGACAGCGGTACCTGATGGGCCCAGTGGGTTCCCTCGATCAGCTTGCCGTCGACCTCGTGTGGCCCGGTCCAACCCTTCGGGGTACGCAGCACGATCGCGGGCCACTCGATGCCGTGGTGTGGTTCACCGGCGCGGGTAGCATGCTGAATTCTCCGTATTTCGTCGTGAGCGTAGGTGAGCGCGAACTCCAACGCCGGGAACACCTCTCGTGGGTCGTCGCCCTCGACGAAGATCGGTGCCCATCCCTGACCACCGAGATAGTCGGCGATCGCCTGGTCGGTGCTGCGCCCGAGCACCGTCGGGCCGGAGATCTTCGCGTCGTTGAGATGCAGAATGGGCAACACCGCGCCGTCACGGATCGGATTGAGGAACGCCGGAATCTTCCAGGAACCCGACAGCGGACCGGTTTCGGCCTCACCGTCGCCGACGACACAGGCGACCACCAGATCGGGGTTGTCGAATGCGGCACCCGCGGCGTGGATCAGGGCATAACCCAGTTCGCCGCCCTCGTGGATGCTGCCGGGTGTCTGCACACTCACGTGGCTCGGAATGCCTCCAGGAGTGGAGAATTGGCGGCACAGGCGACGTACGCCGTCGTTGTCGAGTGAGATGTTCGGATAGATCTCGCTGTACGTGCCTTCGAGATAGGTGTTCGCGACCAGTGCCGGCCCGCCGTGGCCGGGGCCGGTCACATAGAGCCAGTCCGAACCGGTTCGGCAGATCAGGCGATTGACCAGGGTGTAGATCATCGACAGGCCCGGACTGGTGCCCCAATGCCCGAGTAGTCGGGGTTTTATGTGTTCCACCGTCAGTGGTTGCCGCAGCAACACGTTGTCCTGCAGATAGATCTGGGCGACCGTCAGGTAGTTCGCAGCAGCCCAGTAGCGCAGATCTGCGTCGAGTTCGTCGGAGCTGTAAGTGGTCTCGGTAGTGGACGCGGTCATCGGTTCGTGGGTACGACGACGACGGGAACATCGACCGAATGCAGCACTGCGCGTGAGGTCGATCCCAGCAGCATCGAGACGAAGCCGCCTCGGCCACGGCTACCGACCACGATCAGCTGCGCGTTCTCGGCGGCGCGGACCAGTTCGCGAACGGGTCTGTCCTGAACCACCACCCGTCGGACGGTGACGTCGGGGTAGTCCTCCGACCATCCGGCCAGGCTCTCGGCCAGCGATGTCTTCTCGGCGAGTTCCGAATCTGCCCACGGCCCATCCTCGTCTCGCGTCAGAACACTGCCGAGCTCGAGATCACTCCAAGCATGCACGGCAACGAGGTCGACGCCTCGCATCGACGCTTCTTGCAGAGCGAATCCGATGGCGGGCTGACTGTTGGACGTACAGTCCACTCCCACGACGACCGGACCGTCGCTGACGATGTTCGACTTGATCACTGCAACAGGGCATGTGGCGTGCGATACGACGGCGGTACTGACCGACCCGATCAGCCCGCCGGTGAACTCGCCGAGGCCCCGTGAACCGACGACGATCAAGGCGGGTGCGATATCGAAGTGCGTCAGATTGCGTGCAGCCGAGCCATGTTCGAGACGAGTGTCGAGAATCAAAGAATTGCCTGCCGCGGTTTTGTGCGCAACGTCGACCGCAGCGGTCAGTACTCGCTTGGCCTCGACGTCCGGATCTGCGAACGCGCCGATCCGCAGGCTGATGGCATCGCCGTAGGTTCCCGGCGCGAACAGTGACGATGTGACCAACTCGAGTGGGGCGTGGCGTCGTACGGCCTCGCGCGCTGCCCAGCGGACCGCGTCCAGTGACGTGGCAGATCCGTCGACTCCGACGACGACTCGGCTCGATGCATTCATGATGTGTTCCCGTCCATTGACTTCTCGTGTGCCGATACGCCTCGAGCATGGCCCGGATCTGTCCGTCGCAGACAGAGGCGGAAGTCCTTCGGTGCGGGGCCGAAGTCCCTGCTCACTACCCCTAGGGGGTATGTCTTGCTATCGTCGGTGACATGAAGTCAGCGATCCGACGCAGTCGCCCGGGCTTTGCCTCGGCGACCGGATTGCTGATCGTCCTGACGGTCCTCGGGGTGTTGCTGATGCATTCGGTGACACCGGTGATGTCACCCGGTAACCACCACACGGCCATGGCGTCGGTATCCCACCACGATGAACCCATCGAGGTGGCTGCAGCGAGGCCCGACTGCCCGTCCGCGCACCAGATGATGCATCCGTGCGCCGGAACGACGGTGTCGTGGCCGACTCTGTCGGTTCCTTCGACGAGTGTCGAGGTGGTCGACTCGTTCTTGTCGGAGGCGGGTATCGGCGGGCGGACCGACGCCATCTCGGAGCGTGCACCGCCGTGGACTCTGTGGGAGTTGGACAGATCGGTGACCTTGCGAGTGTGACAGGGAGCCCGGTGGAAGCACACCCACCGGCGGATCGGCATACCCAGATCCCTGTATTCCGCACTTTCGCAAGGAGATTCACATGCGTACAAAACTGGTCGCTTCACTGGCTGCTGCCACCGTGAGCGCATTTCTCGTCGCCGGCTGCAGTGACGACACTTCCGACATGCCGATGGACGGTCACTCGATGGGCTCGTCCAACTCGGCGTCGGCGTCATCCGAGGCCGACGCGTCCGCGGAATTCAACGACGCGGACGTGATGTTCGCTCGGATGATGTACCCGCATCATGCGCAGGCTGTCGAGATGGCTGCAATGGTCCAGGGGCGCACCGACAATTCGGACGTCGTGGCGTTGGCGTCGGCGATAGAAGCCGCGCAGCAACCGGAAATGGACCGGATGACGGCGTGGCTCGCCGAATGGGGTCAGCCCGCACCCTCGGCCGACATGGGTGAGATGAGCGGAATGGACCACAGCTCGGGCATGGGCATGATGTCCCAGCAGGACATGGATGCGTTGACTGCTCTGTCGGGTGCGGCATTCGACCGCCAGTGGCTGACGATGATGATCGAGCACCACGAAGGCGCGGTCGAGATGGCGAACGTCGAGATCGCCGACGGCTCCAACGCCGAGGCGCAGGAGATGGCTCGCACGATCGTGGCCACACAGCAGCAGGAGATCGACACCATGCAGCAGTTGCTCGGCTGATCTGCATGGACACCGAAGGCCGCACCCTCTCGTCGGGGGTGCGGCACTGGCGTCGCGATGCGCCTGCTCGAGTACGCTGGCAACCCGGAGAATCCATCTCCGCAGTTCGGTTCGAGGGAGAACGTTCAGATGGCACGTCCACGGGTTTTGATCCTCGGCGGCGGATTCGGCGGGCTTCATGCCGCGCGACGCCTCCGCAACGAGGACGTCGATGTGACCGTGCTCGAGCGCGGTACCTCGCACGTCTTTCAGCCGTTGCTCTACCAGTGCGCCACCGGTCTTGTGTCCGAGGGCTCGATCGCCAGTCCGCTACGACACCTGCTGCGCAAACAGAAGAACGTGTACGTGGCACTGGGCGAAGCGACGTCCGTGACCACAGTCGGCGACGGCGGAGTGGTGACGGCCAGCCGATTCGACGGGTCTACCTTCGAGCTGCCCTACGACTACCTCGTCGTCGCCGTCGGAATGCAGCAGGCCTATCACGGTCACGACGAATACGTGCAGTGGGCACCGGGCATGAAGACCCTCGACGACGCCCTCGCGATCAGACGAAAGCTGATCTCCGCCTTCGAGATGGCCGAGTCTCTCCCCACCGCCGAGGAGCGTCGGCCCTGGCTGACCTTCGCCGTCGCCGGGGGAGGCCCGACGGGCGTCGAGTTGGCCGGTCAGATAAGGGAACTCGCGTCCCGGGCCCTGGCGAAGGAGTTCGACTCGATCCACCCGTCGGAAGCTCGGGTACTCCTCTTTCACGGCGGCGACCGCGTCCTCGAATCGTTCCCCGACTCCTTGACGACAAAGGCGCAGCGGACCCTCGACACCGTCGGGGTGGAAACCCATCTCGGAGTCCACGTCACGGATGTCACGGCCACCGACGTCGAAGTGACGGCCAAGGCCGAACCGAAAACGGTCACTCGCTACGACACTCACACGGTGCTGTGGACCGCAGGCGTTGAGGCTGTTCCGTTCGTGAAGCAGCTCGCCGACGCGATGGGCGTGGAGCAGGACCGATCGGGACGCATCGCAGTGGAGCCCGACCTGTCGATCCCGGGACACCGCAACGTCTTCGTCGTCGGAGACATCATGTCGCTGAACAAACTCGCCGGAGTGGCAGAAGTGGCGATGCAGGGCGGTAAGGCTGCGGGTGCGGCGATCGCGGCCGACGTATCCGGTTCTGCGCGTTCGGATTTCAAATATCGAGACCTCGGCACCGCGGCCTATATCGCGCGCGGGCACGCACTGGTGCAGGCCGGGCCGCTGAAGATGTCGGGATTCCTGGGGTGGGCATCGTGGGGCGTCATCCACATCGCATTCCTCGCCGGCAACCGCAATCGCGTCGGAACGTTGATCAACTGGGCAGCAACCCTGGCCACCGGAACCCGACGCGAACGCGCCATCACCTACGGCGACCCGGCCACGGCGCGTAGGCCGTACAACTGACCGGACCCCATGGTTCAGGATCGGCGCCGTTCGGCGGGATTCCGCGACCGCGAGCATCACGATCGCGTCTCGGATTCGTCCGGTCCATAACGCTCGGCACGTTTGCTCGAGGTAACGTCACCTCATCTTCGGCCGATGTAGAAACTCGACCGGTGTAACTCGACGAAAAGGTGAAACAGCGTGCCACGATCTCGACGACACGGCTTCCGGCGAATCGGTTCGGCTACGGCCGTCGCCCTCGCAGTGGCGATTCTTCCGACCGCGCTGATGACGCCCGTCGCGTCCGCGGACGAACTGCCCGCCGCGACGGCCAAGTCGAGCAACGGCTCGCGCATCGAGTCGGTGAACACTCTCGACGGCCGCCAGGTCCAGTTGCAGGTATTCTCCGCGTCGATGAACCGCACCATTCCTGTCACGGTGCAGCGGCCTGCTGACGAAAGTGTCTCTCGTCCGGTGCTGTACCTGCTCAACGGTGCGGGTGGCGGCGAGGATTCGGCGTCGTGGCAGTCCCAGACCGACTCCGAGCAGTTCTTCGCAGACAAGAACGCGTATGTCGTGACGCCGCAGAAGGGCAAGTGGGCTTACTACACCGATTGGCTGAAGGACGATCCGAAGCTCGGCAGCAACAAGTGGAGTACGTTCCTCGGTGAGGAATTGCCCCCTCTGATCGACGCTCAGTTCGACACCAACGGTCGGCAGTCGCTCGCAGCGTTGTCCATGACGGGCACCTCCGTACTGAACCTTGCGATCAAGTATCCGGGCAAGTTCACCGGCGTTGCGGCGTACAGTGGCTGCGCTCAAACCTCAGACCCGATCGGTCAGCAGTTCGTCAAGCTCGTTGTCGAGACCTACGGCGGCGGTAACGTCGAGAACATGTGGGGGCCGCTCGACGGTCCCGTGTGGCGCGAGAACGACCCACTGCTCAACGCCGAGAAGCTCCGCGGCACTCAGATCTACATGAGCACCGGCACCGGCCTACCGGGTATCCCGAACGACACCTACGCGAATCCGCGACTGATGAACGATCCGGCCGTACTGGCCAACCAGGTCATCGTCGGTGGTGGCATCGAAGTTGCCACCAACTTCTGCACATCCAACCTGGCCAAGCGTCTCGACCAGCTCGGAATTCCGGCCACGGTCGATTTCCGTCCGGTCGGCAACCACTCGTGGGGCTACTGGCAGGACGACCTGCACAAGTCCTGGCCGTTCCTGGCAGGATCGCTCGGCATCTGACCTCCTCGGATCACAGCAACGGCCCCTCGCACATCATGTGCGAGGGGCCGTTGTTCGTTCAGCAGGCGTGTAGATCGAAGCGTCTATCGAACGTATGATCGAACGATGGCACGGCGCGCGCAACCTCGACCGGCGTCTGCCGTGCGCCCCTTCAAGTTGCTCCGACCGCCGCTGAAGGTATGGATAGACCTGAACATCCTCTATCCGCTACCACCGCACCACGCGTCGAAATTCAACCCCGAAGGCTTCGATGTTCGACGAGTGGTGCCGGGAGATCTGGTCGAATGGTCCATCACCGTGGACGGCGACTGGCTCGGCCGAGTCACGTACGAGCTGATGTCCCGCGATCGCAGCGAAACCGTCACGCATTGGGTGCCGAGTCGGGCGCTGAAACCGCTCTAGAACGGCAGAAAGCCCCGCCCGAGAACGAGGGCGGGGCTTTCGTGCGAATTACCTTCAGAAGCTGTGCTTACGTGCCTTCTTGGCGAGCTTGCGGGTGGTGCGCTTCGAGGGAACGAACAGGTGCGCGGCGCTGCGGCGACGGTTGCGGCGACGGATCAGCACGAATGCAAGGGCACCGGCGGCGGCTGCGACGGCGGCAATGATCGGAGTGCCGACTTTCGCGGCCTCGGCCACATCCTCGCTGTCGATGTTGCGAACCTTCGCCTTGACGTCGTCGGCGACGGCGGAGGCCTTGTCCGCTGCCTTGTCGGCAACCTGGGATGCCTTCTCTTTCACCTCGTCGACATCGACGTTCTGAACTTTGTCCTTGACGACGTTCTTGACGTCTTCGGCCTTCTCGGCGGCCTTGTCGGCCACGTCCTCGGCAGCGTGCTTGGCCTGCTTGGTGGCATCTGCCGCGGAGTCGGCAACGCTCTCGGCAGCGTCGGACACCTTGTCGGCAGCCTGCTGCGTGTTGGCCTTGGCCTGGTCGGTAGCACCCTCGGCGCGGAGGCTGTCGTCACCTGTGGCCTCGCCGACCTTCTCCTTTGCAGTCCCGGCCAGTTCTTCTGCCTTGTGCTGAGCCTTGTCGATGAAGTCGGCCATCGGTGCGTACCTCTTTCGTGTAGGTAATCTCCGGCGAACCGGAGCTGGGGGCGTCGCGAACAACGCCGATAGGTATGAGTCGAAATCGACGCTCCGAAACATACGTCCGAACAAGCGTGTTTCGGGTCACTATCGGCGGGTACCTTCGGCGTCGCGCATCACCCGCACATCTCCGGGCATTCGAGGGGCCGCTAGAGCCCCGAACGGAGCCTGCATGCTCGACGGGGAGCGCGTCCCGTACTCGATGCGTACGCCACCGAGACGGACCGTCGGTCGAAATCCAAACCGGAACCACGCGAGGCGAGCAGGACCAGGGCGATGACTCCTCCTACTCCGACCACTACGGGAGTCATCGGGTACGGGTTCCGAGTGCAGTGGCGGTGTGTTCGCCGGCGGATCGAGAATTCATAGGAGTTCCTATCTTCGGGGTGTCCTGAACAGTGCCATTGACATAACCATTCGTCAATGGCACATTGTGTGATGTAGGTCGCGGTCGTCAGTCCGATTCGCAAGCCTGGGGCCGCGAGTGCGCCGGAGCTATATGGTCGACGGAATCGACGCGCGATTCGGGCGACTTCTCGGAATCGATGACGTTCGGGGGGACTGTGTCTACGAGGGGCGAGGGCCCGAAGGTGTGGACGCCCGCACCATGTAGACCGAAAAAGAATGGATCGCAATGACATTCGAGATCGACGGCTCCGCGCTGGCGCACACCATCCGCGGTGAGGGGCCGACCCTGGTGCTGATCCACGGCATAGTTCACCGTCAACATGCCTGGGACAGTGTCATCGAGACGCTGGCACAGCACCGGCGCGTGGTGACGGTCGATCTGCCCGGCCACGGAGCATCACCCGAACTGCCCACCGAGGCGTTCGATCTCGGTCCGTGGATCGTCGCCGAGTTGGAGCGCTTCCTCGAATACGTGGCCGTGGACGGCGAGAAACCGCACGTTGCCGGAAACTCGCTCGGCGGATACTTCGCACTAGAACTCGCCGCCCGCGGGTCGGTGGCCTCGGCCACCGCACTCTCGCCCGCCGGCTTCTTCCGCGGACATTGGGATCAGACCCGGGCGCTGCTCGTGTTTCGGTTGCTGCGGGCGTTGTCCCGCGTCATCAGCCCGATCGCCCCCGCCATCATGCGTTCGGTCGTCGGACGCACGATCGCCAACGGCGTGTTCTATGCCAAGCCGTGGCGAGTTCCCGTGGAGACGGCCACCATCGACGCGCTCAGCATCACCACCAATCGCGCGAT
Organism: Rhodococcus sp. PSi06; assembly: GCF_054960675.1. NCBI lineage: Bacteria > Bacillati > Actinomycetota > Actinomycetes > Mycobacteriales > Nocardiaceae > Rhodococcus > Rhodococcus sp. PSi06. The sequence continues at coordinate 182,369 of NZ_JBHNYO010000001.1, read as the reverse complement.
CGACGCAGCCGGGAACGCAGTCCCGCGCTTCAGCATTCCGGTCGACGAATCCGTTCCCGTCACGGTCGCGTGGGGTCGTCGTGACCTGGTTCTGCCGGTGTATCAGGCACCGTTGGTGCGGCAGACCTTCCCGCAGGCAGAGGTCACGACGTACCCGGGTCTGGGGCATGTGCCGATGTCGGATGACCCGGAGCTGGTTGCCTCGATTCTGCTGAAGGGATCACGAGCCGTCGCGCAGTCGGCATGACCGTGGTGGCCAAGGTCGACGGGCGGAGCCACCGGTGGCGTGGTCACAGAATCACCCGGCGGCGTGAGCTGCTCGACCGCACCCTCGCAGCGATTCGTGAGCACGGATACGACGTGGGCATGGATGACATCGCCGCGGCGAACGGCGTCTCGAAAACCGTTCTGTACAAACACTTCACGGACAAGAAGGGTCTCGCCGACGCGGCGATGGCTCGATATGTCGAGACGGTGCTGGTACCTCGAATCCAGGACGCGATGTCCGAGGACCTCGACGAGTACCACCTCACCCGTGCAGTGATCTCTGCCTACGTCACCACGGTCGACGCCGATCCCGATATCTACATATACGTCCACGCCAACAATGCCGTCAGCGGAAGCCAGGACATCATCACCGCTTCGGAGGAAGCGATCGCAGACTTGCTGGGGGCCGTCATCGCCGACCGATTTCGCGGACGCGACTTCTCGACGGCCGGCTCGATGCCCATCGCCTTTGCGATGATCGGCGCGGTCAGGCTGGCATCACACTGGTGGATCTACGACCGAACCATGACCGCCGATGACCTCGTCGACCACCTCACCATGATGGTGTGGGGCGGAGTCGCGGGCATAGCGCGGGCGGCCGGCTCTGCAGCCGTCTTCACGTCCCGTCCGCATTCCTTGACGCTCGAGGGCTGATCGCTTCCGACTCGCGGAGTCGAGTTCGCTCGTCCATTTACTTCACCATTGAGCAATAGGCCATTGACAAATGGCGCGTATAGGTCGAAGCTGACGATGTGCCACGGACCACACACCGTCCGACGGTTGATCCCTGAGGCCGTCCCGCGTTCGAAATCATTGTCGTGCAACAAGAGTCGAAGGACTGGTAAGTCGATGAGAAGCAGGGCCGGAAAACCCTCGTACGGGTCGAGGGCGGTTGTGACCGGCGCGGGCAGCGGTATCGGCCGGGCGTTCGCACTCGAACTGGCACGGCGCGGAGGCGTCGTCATGTGTGCCGACATCTCACTACCGCGGGCTCAGGAGACCGTGGCGATGGTGCAGGCTCTCGGCGCGACCGGCTTCGCTGTCGAATGCGATGTGTCGATCCGCGAGAACGTCGAAGAATTAGCGCTTCGAGCAGGTATCGAGTTCGACGGACCGACCACCGTGCTCATCAACAACGCGGGGGTAGGGATAGGCGGAAAGCCCGTCGGAGACATCGGTTTCGAGGACTGGAACTGGGCGCTGGGGATCAACCTGTGGGGAGTCGTTCACGGCTGCGAACTGTTCACCCCCGGCCTTCGAGCCGCCGGCACGGGCGGCATCATCAACGTTGCGTCCGCCGCAGGATTCGCAGCCGCGCCGTTGATGGGTCCGTACAACGTCGGCAAAGCCGCGGTGATGTCTCTGTCGGAAACGATGGCCGCGGAACTGTCGGGTAGTGGTGTGCGCGTGTCGGTTCTGTGCCCGACGTTCGTCAAGACCAACGTAGCCGTCGACGGCCGGATCACCGCAGGTTCGTCCCGGCTCGCAGAATTGGCGATGCGCTGGACCGGTCGCTCGGCGGACAAGATCGCGGCGCGAACTCTCGACGCATTCGACAAGGGTCGGCTCTACGTCGTACCGCAGTTCGACGCCAAAGCGGTGTGGCGATTCAAAAGACTGCTGCCTGCCGTGTACGTGCGCTTTCTCGGAGTGCTCAACCGTGTGATGCCCGCCGAGCAGGAGCCGGCGAAGAACGAATCCCTCTCCTCGACAACCACAGGAGCTTGACATGGCAATGGATTTCGAAGACATGTTGACCAAGATCAAGGACCGTCAATGGTCTCTCGCCGACATCGACTGGGACGGCCCGGGAGCGGACACCATCAGCCCGGAACTACACGCCAAGCTCAAACCCTTCATGTCGGATCTGATGTGGATCGAGAACGTGGGCGCACGCGGTTTCGCGGCGATGGCGCTCAAGGCACCGAACGAGACTCTCGCGGAAATCTATCGCTACTTCCACGCCGAGGAGCAGAAGCACGCAAACGCCGAACTCGCCCTCATGCGGCGGTGGGGCATGCTCGACGGTGATCGGATGCCCGAGCCCAACATCAACGTCAAGCTCGTCATCGACTGGCTGGACAAGCACTCCGACGGGCTGTCGTTGGCGGTGCTGGGAACCGTCATTCCGATGCTGGAGGTGGCATTGGACGGCGCGCTCGTGAAGTTCATCATGGACGAGATCGACGACCCGGTGTGTCAAGCCGTGTTCAAGAAGATCAACTCCGACGAATCACGCCATCTCGCTGTGGATTTCGCAGTGATCGAACTGCTCGGTCATGCCCGGATGCGTAAGATCCTGGTCGACACCGTCGGAGCGTGGACGAACCCGGCTCTGATCGTCGGAACCCTGCGATACATCCCGCTGCTGAACAAGATGCGCGACAACATCGTGGAGATGGGTGTCGACGAAGAACGCCTCTACACCGCGATGAAGAGATTCCGCAGCGTGGGTAAACGAAGCCCGGAGGCGCTGCGCGTGCCGATGTATCGAATCGTGCAGTGGCACAGCAGTATCGTGATCAACCGGAAGCACCCGTACCACCTCTTTGCGGACGGATTGGTCAAGCTCACTCGCCGGTACCCGAGCAAGACGCTCAACTCCGACCCGACGTGGGCCAAGGAACTGACCTACGAGCCCGTCGCATGAGCGCGTTCGACGTGCGCGAAGGTGTACGGGACGTCGCGATCATCGGAGCCGGGTTCGCTGGAATCGGGACTGCCATTCGCCTCCGGAACAGTGGAATCGACAACTTCGTCATCCTCGAACGCGGCAACGCAGTAGGTGGAACCTGGCGTGACAACACGTATCCGGGCGCAGCCTGCGACATTCCATCCAGGTTGTACTCGTACAGTTTTGCCCCCAATCCGAATTGGTCGCACACCTATTCCGGCAGCGGCGAGATCCTCGACTACATCCACACGATGGTGGGCGAATTCGACATCGAGTCGCGTATTCGATTCGGACACAACGTAGTCGACATCATCTGGAACGAGGCATCCGGTCATTGGCACCTGAGCATCGACGGGCGCGCCGATGTTCGAGCACGTGCGGTGGTGATGGCGTCGGGGCCGCTCGCCAATGCCTGCCTGCCGAACATCCGAGGCATCGACTCCTACGAAGGACACAAGATTCACAGTGCCCGTTGGGATCACGACTACGACTTCGTCGGTAAGAAGGTTGCCGTCGTCGGAACCGGGGCCAGCGCCGTGCAGATCGTGCCCGAACTGGTGAAGATCGCAGACACGGTCAAGGTGTTCCAACGCACGCCCGGTTGGACGCTGCCTCGGGTCAACCGAAAGACGCAGGACGGAACGAAGCGTCGATACGCCCGATACCCGCAGACGCAAACCCTGGCACGGTCGCTGTGGTTCTGGGGCCACGAGTCCGTCGCCCTCGGTGTCGTATGGAAGACCCCGTTGACCAGGGTGGTGGAGTTGGTCGGGCGAGCGCACTTGCGCCGTCAGGTTCGCGATCCATGGCTGCGGCGACAGTTGACACCCCGATTCCGGGCCGGCTGCAAGCGACTGCTGATGACCAGCGACTACTACCCGGCACTGCAGAAACCGAATTGCACATTGGTGACATGGCCGATCGCAACGCTCGCGCCCAAGGGAATTCGAACTGTGGAGGGCGTAGAGCATCAGTTCGATGCCATCGTCTTCGCGACCGGATTCGTCGTATCCAACACTGGAACGCCCATCCCGATCACCGGACGCGACAGCCGTGTTCTCGCCGATGAATGGAGCGCAGGAGCCAAGGCGTACAAGAGCATTGCAGTATCGGGGTATCCGAACATGTTCTTCACCTTCGGCCCCAATTCCGGTCCCGGACACAGCTCTGCCCTGGTCTACATGGAGGCTCAGATCGATTACATCGTCGAGGCGGTGACATCGATCGTCGACGATGATCTACACAGTCTCGATGTCAGACAAGACGTGCAGGACGCCTACAACGCCGAGCTCCAACGCAAACTGGGCAAGACGACGTGGAACTCCGGTTGCAGCAGTTGGTACCTCACCGAGGACGGCTTCAACGCCACGATGTTCCCCGGGTTCGCTACCCAGTACGTCAATCAGCTCAGACACGTCGAGCACGACGATTACACCGCGGTTCCGCGCCGCGTGGACCGGCCGAGGGAACCGGCGCGGGCTTTCGCCGAGTCCTGATTCGCTCGCTGTCTTCGATCGCGTTGACGTTCGGTTTCGGACCTCCCTTTCACTGCGTGGTCGCCGTATATCCTGAGTGTCGACGCGCGGTGGAGGTAGGGAGATCGGTGGAATATCGAATCGACGACTTGGCTCGAGAGGCCAAGACGACCACCCGCAACGTGCGGGCGTACCAGGAACGCGGGTTGCTTCCCCCACCCACCCTGCGCGGCCGAGTCGGAATCTACGACGACGATCACCTGACTCGGCTGAAGGTGATCGACTCGCTGCTCCAACGTGGGTTCACCTCGGCGCACATTGCCGACTTCCTGTCGGGCTGGGAACAGGGCAAGGACCTGGGTGAAATCCTCGGGCTCCAGGAGATCGTGACCCGCAAATGGTCGACGGCGGAGACCACGGTCATTCCTCTCGAATCGATCGCTCAATTTCTCGGCGAGGACAACGACGACATCGTCGCGCGCCTGACCGAGGCGAAACTGATCAGAATCGACGGAAATCAGTGCGAAATCCTCGATCCCACGCTCCTCGAGGTGTTCGTGGACCTGAGCCAGTACGGATTCACCCTGGAACAATTGCTCGACCAACACGAGCGGACCGCATCGATGATGAACTCGATCGCCGAGTCGATGGTGGGGAGCGTGACCGACCACCTGGCTGCGACACACGGTCCGGGTTGGCTGCCCAAGTCCGGAGAGGTGGCCGAGACCACCGAGATGTTCGAGAAGATGCGCAGCCTGGCGATGAAATCGGCGCAGGCAGAACTGGCCCGAGCCCTCGATCGCGTCCAGGAACAAGCACTGAGTGACTACCTGTCGCAGACGCTGTCCAGACAGACCGAATGAACTCGGTTTGAAGCCTGCCACAATCGGACATACGAACCTCTCGACAGCCGAACGGCGGCTGACCGCCTAAGGGGGCACCATGAGATTCGTAACGTTGATCGTTCTCGTCTGGTTGATCATCGGCGCATTCGCGTCGTATCAGCGCGGAGACTTCGAGAGCGCACCCGACAACTGCGCAGGCGCGGGCACCATCGCGCTGACCATCGTCGCCGGACCGCTCAACTACTTCGGCGTCAACCCCGAGGTCACCGATTGCAACGTCACGGTGCCGCAGCCGAGTGAGTGATCCCGGTCTCTGACCGCGCGTCCACGGACCACCTTCCCTAATCTGGTGAGGTGCTCCGTGGACGCCTGTTGCATCTTCTCGCCTTCGCGATCCCGGTCGTTCTGGTGTCGCTGGTGGGAATGGGCGGCTACGTTGCGTTCACCAAAGCCCGCGTCGATCCGTTGACCACCGCCGACGCCATCGTCGTGCTGGGCGGCGAGCACGACGGACGCGAGGCGTACGGCATCTCCCTCGCGCAGCAGGGGTTGGCTCGGACGGTGGTGCTCTCGGACCCCTACGGATCCGCAGATCCCACCATGAAGAAGTACTGCGCAGCGTCCACTTCGAAGATCGAGGTCCTGTGCATTCCGCCGTCGCCGTCCACCACCCGCGGTGAAGCGATGTTCACGCAGGAACTCGCGCGCGAACGCGGGTGGAATCATGTCATCGTCGTGACCTGGCGCTACCACCTTCCGCGCGCCCGCTACATCTTCGACCAGTGCTTCGACGGTGCCGTCACGATGCGTCCGGTGCCACGCGCCTACGACTTCTCCCTCGTCGAGTGGGAATTCACGTACCTCTATCAAATTGCGGGATTCGTCAAGGCCGGCGTGCAGGGTCCGTGCGATGACTCGGCCAGCACCTGAGAACTTTTGTTCAGGCGATCTTGTAATAGAGCGTGATGCCCGACTTCCAGGCCAGGAATCCGAACATCGCCGCAGCGATACCTCCCACGACGTTCGCGACGAAAAAAGTTGCAGCGCTTCGATACCGCTGCTCTCGGGAAAGACCGATCGTGGCCCACGCCACGGCGGCCATCGGAGCCGCCGACGCCAGGAATCCGACACCCACCACGGACCGCAGAGCGGCCGGGGGATCGATTGCGAACACGAGCCCCAGCGCTGCACATGCCGTCAGATTCAGCGCAGACAATCGCCGACGAGATCTGATCGCGAACGAGAACACGAACTGAAGAAGTGCTGCCAGTCCGCCGCCGACGGCCACCAGAAGTACGGGCGTCATCGGGCGGGTCGTGTGATTGCCGCGCCGATCGCCATCGCGATCAATGCGAGCACGGGAGTTGCCACGAGATAGACCACCGAGTTCCACGCACCGCGGTGCGTGACCGCCTGCAGCGCGAACAAGCTGAAGGTGGTGAATCCGCACGCCAACCCGAACACTCCGGCGCGGGCCACCGGGGCCGCTCGTCCCCACAGATAACCGAGGGCGGCACCGACCACGAGGCAACCGAAGACATTGACACCGAACGTGCTCATCAGCAGCCACCTCGGTGTGGTACGCCACGTCCAGATCTCGTACCGCAGCACCGCGCCGACCGCGCCGCCGACAGTGACCGCCGCGTACTCGCCGAACGATCGACGACGGTCCGCTCCCTGCAGTCCCTCGATCACCGAAGCGAGCCTAATGGGAGTCGAGCAAGTCGGCCGAGCGAGCAAAGTCGGCGCACCCGTCCGGGCTCGACCGGGAGTCGATGTGACATGTGGTGGCCTTTTCGACCGTCAATGTCACATTTGGTGGACTTCGGCGTTGCGGGTCGGCGGAGTGCGCCGTAGTAAAGTCGCCGTGTGACTGCGGACGACATCGGCGGCCTCGGGCCCCAGCACTTCGATGTGATTGTGGAATGGCGTGATCAGGATGTGGTTCTGGCCGTATCCGGTGAACTGGATCTGGTGACGGCTCCCGACTTGTCCGAGTCGGTTGCTCTGGTGCTCGAGAAGTCGCCGAGGGCGGTGGTGATCGATCTGACCAACGTGGGATTCCTCGCATCCGCCGGAATGTCTCTGCTGGCGTCCACGCATGAGCAATTGGGTGGCGAGTCCGGATTCGCCGTGGTCGCAGAGGGTCCGGCCACCGGTCGTCCGCTCACTTTGGTGGGTCTCGACGAGGTGTTCGGTATCTACGCAACGGTCGACGAAGCATTCGTTGCGCTTCATGCGGGTAGATCTTGAACTTTTGGGTAGACGGGACTCATGATGGCGACACTCTCCGGAGGTGACGACTCACGTTCCGACAGTTCGATCTCTACGGCAGGCGCGCGAATGGAAGAACTGCTGTTCACCGGCGAGCCTGCCGATGCTGATCGAGCGTCGGCGATTCGGCGTGAGCTGGGTGAGTGGTTGGACAGCGCGGGCGTCGATCCGGACCGGGCCTACGACGTGGTGTTGGCGACCTACGAGGCAATAGCGAACAGCGTCGAGCACGCCTACCGAGACCACGCCGATCGTGGAACCCTAGACATCAGGGTGCTGTGTGCGGCAGAGGGACGTATCGACGTGAAGGTGGTCGACCGCGGTGATTGGGCGTCGCACAACTCCGATCCCAATCGCGGTCGTGGTGTTCCGCTGATGCGGGCTCTGGCGGACAGTGCGGCAGTCACATCGGATCAGAACGGCACGACGGTACACATGATCTGGGACGCGATCCGCAGTACCTGATTTCTCCGGCACACTGGTGCCATGGTGGACCTGCAGATCGCGACAGCGGAGAAGAAGAAGATAACTCTGCCCAACCTCCGGGTTCTGTGGCAGTTCGTTCGACCGCACCGCCGCACTCTTGCGCTCGGAATGCTTCTCGGTCTCATCGGAACGGGTGCCGCTCTGGCGACACCGATGGTCGCCAAAGGCGTGCTCGACGGCCTCGGCACCGATTCCTCCCTGATCCCACCCGTCCTGCTGTTGGTGGGCCTGCTCATCGTCGGTTCGGTGGTGCTGTATCTGCAGTGGATCGTGCTGGGAGTGCTCGCCGAACGCATCGTTCTCGACGCCCGCAAGTCGATCGTCCGTAAATACTTCGGAGCCACCGTCGGCAGTCTGGGCACGCGGCCCACCGGCGAGCTTGTCACCAGGGTCACCTCGGACACCGTGCTGCTGCGCGAGGCTGCGTCGAATGCGTTGGTAGGCATAGTGAACAGTGCGGTGGGGCTGGTAGGCGCACTGATTCTGATGGCGGTTCTCGACCTGGTTCTGCTCGGTGCCATCGCGACGGCCATCATCGCCATCGCGCTTCTGTTCGCGCGATTGATGCCACCGATTGCCGTGGCACAGCGGCAGTCTCAAGAAGCAGTGGGTCGATTGGGTGGAATTCTGGACGGCACCTTGCGCGCCATCAGGACGGTGAAGTCGAGTAGGGCCGAGACCCGCGAATCGGAGCGAGTGATCTTCGAGGCACGCACGTCTGCTCGACACAGTGTGCGAGCGGTGAAGATCTCGGCCCTGGCATGGACCTTCGCCGGCGGTGGTGTCCAATTGGCCATCATCGGCATACTCGGTCTCGGCGGATACCGAGTGAGCACCGGCGCGCTCGCAGTATCGAGTCTGATTGCGTTCCTGCTGTACGCATTTCAAGTGCTCGGTCCGGTTCAGAGCCTGGCCACCAACATCACCGCACTGCAGGCGGGCATGGCGGCGGCTGCCCGCATCCGCCAGATCGATGATCTGGTCGTCGAAGTGGGTGTGGAAGGTGCGGCGCATTCGACGAGAATCGACCCGGTGGCACCTGCTCTCGAATTTCGCAGTGTCACGGCACGATACGCACCCGGGCGAGAACCCGCGGTGCACGGTATCGATCTGGACGTGCCGGCGCGTGGACATACGGCGATCGTCGGACCGTCCGGTGCAGGCAAGACGAGTGTGTTCTCGTTGATCCTGCGTTTCCTGACGCCGGAAAGCGGTGAGATCCGGCTCGGTGGAACACCGTACGACCACCTGACCATCGACGAGGTTCGGTCACGGTTGTCCTATGTGGAACAGGAGACGCCGGTGATTCCGGGTTCCATCCGAGACAACCTTCTGTTCAGTCATCCGGAGGCCAGTGAGGCCGACATCTGGGCGGCACTCGAGTCGGTGCATCTGGGTGCGACGATTCGTGCGCTGGACGACGGGTTGGACACCGATCTGATCGGCTCGACCGTCTCCGGTGGTCAGCGTCAACGAATTGCGTTGGCGCGCGCGATCGTTCGCCGACCCGAAATTCTTCTGCTCGACGAGGCGACGGCGCAGGTCGACGGCCGCACCGAGGCGGCCATTCACGAGGTGATCCGAGCCATCGCGTCCGAAGCTGCCGTCGTCACCATCGCCCACCGGCTGTCCACCGTGCTCGACGCCGACACGATCCTCGTGATGGAGGACGGAGTGGTCCGTGCCCGAGGAACTCACGAAGAACTGATGAACTCGGATTCGCTGTATCGAGAACTGGTGGCAGCGTTGCGAATCGGTGACACCACTGCGCTGCCGACCCCGAGTTGAGTCGCTAACGCCCGGAACGCGACTGCGTGGTGGTGGTCTCGTCCGTGGACTCGTCCTCGTCCTCCGACGTGGTGGTCGTTCGGTCTGCGCCGGTTGTGCGGCGCGAGCTCCGCGTCGTCGTCGTCTCGGACCTGTCCGGAGTGGTCGTGGTGGGGCGAGCGGTGGTGGGCACCGCAACCTGCCACGTGGGCGACGGAGGTACGACGACGATGGTCGAACTCGGCGACAACACGGCCGAGCTGAGGTCGTCGGACTTCAGCGCGGGTGGACGCACCGTCTGGTTCGTGTCGTCGAACGCGCCGCCCAGAGCACCGATGGTCAATCCGACGGCGATGGCCAGTCCCGCGCTTGCCACTGCTGCCAACGCGATCACCTTGTCGCGCATGCACAGACCCTAACGCCGTGGCCGAACCCGGATGGTCGGCAATGATGCGAGAACGTTACCTCAGCACGCGAAGCGGGGAGGGATGGACGTTCAATGCGGTGCCAACCGCAGAACGGCGGGTAACGCCTCGGCAATCAGTTCGCCGGCCAGCTCGTACTCCGAGGCCTCGCGGCGGTAAGGATCGCCGATGTCCAGAGTGTCGATTCGATGAACCGCCCGCGCATCGGCGAGAGACGCGATCGTCTGCGCGCCCGACGCAGCGACCAGACCGGATGCTTCGAGGAGCGTGAACGTACGACGCATCTGCCGTGGTGCAAGAGCCAGGACGGCATCGCGATGGGCAGCCGTCATCGCCAGCACCAGGTCTGCGTCGGCGGCGATCGCCGGTGTGAGGCGTCGGGCAACGAAGCCGTCGGGATCGCCGCCGAGCTGACTGAGCACCAGCGCGGCCGTCGGGTCCATGGCATGACCGGTCAGTCCCTGGGTTCCGGCGCTGCTCGCGGTCACGTCGAACCCGCCCTCGTCGGCGAAGGCAGCAGCGAGTCGCTCGGCCGTCGGAGATCGGCAGATGTTCCCGGTGCAGACGAAGAGGACGCGCATGCGGCAACTGTAATGGTGGCGTCGACTCCAGACGTGGCGTGCGACGCCGGCGCACCGCGAGGCTGGTCACCGGGTCTCGACCGCGTTCACTGGGGCACAGTCGCGGAACGCGCTACAGTGTGCGATTGGTGGGGATCGAGACTCGTTCGTGACATCGAGACTCGGCGTGTGTTCACGGGGAAGTCGACAAAAGGCGGGTAATGACCGAAGTTCTCGGTGTGTCGGTGGGGGCCAGTGCGGTGCGCATGGCTCGCCCCGACGCGCGCCCGCAGAATACGGGTCGTCTGGGGTTCCACCACGACACCGTCGACGCCTACTGGGATCGCGCCGAGGAGTTGGCGGCCGAGTCGATCGGGGTGGTGCTCTCGCAACCGGGCGACGGCGGCCCTGTGCAGGCGACCGGAGTTGCGTACCGCGATCAGCAGCAGTTCGGTGAGATACAGCAGGCGATGGCGAGCCAGCGGCTCTACAACTATCGCCTGGTACCCGAGGCGCGCGCGGCGTTGCAGTACCTGGAGGCCTCGGGCGAACTGGGACACTTCGGCACGATCGGTCTCTACGATCTCGGCAGCTCCGGATTGACGATCAGCGTCATCGACCGCGGCACCGGCCAGGTTCTGCTCGCCGAGCGCACCATCGACATCAGCGGTGACGACTTCGATCGACTCATCTCGGACAATCAGCTCGCCAAGCAGGGTGTCGACATTGCCGACAATCAGGAACTGAGCCACTTCACCGCGCGGTGCCGGGTGGCCAAAGAGCAGCTTTCCACCAGCGGCGCGGTATGTCTTCCGGGCGACGGCGGCGTCATTCTGATTTCGCGTGAGGCGTTCGAGTCGCTGGTGACCGTGCCGATCGAGTACTCGGCGCGGTTGGTGCGCGATGTCATCGCGAGGTCACCCAAGCACGTCGATGCGCTCGTCCTCATCGGCGGCGGAGCCCGTATTCCGCTGGTGGAGTCCATCCTCGGTGCATGGATCGGGCTTCCGATCATCACTCCGGCAGATCCGGAATCCGTCGCTGCCCGTGGCGCGGCTCTGCTCGCCACGCCGGTGGCCGACGCACCGCATCGACCCGCCCCGCCCACGGGCGTGCGGCAGTCCGCGTCCGAGCCCGCGTCCCTGTCGGGAGCTCCGGACTGGTTGAGCCCCGAACCTGCAGCCGACAAGCCGGCCGACTCCAAGCGCAAGGTTCGCGGCGCGGTACTCGTGGCCGGCGGTCTCGTTGCCGTCGCCGCACTCGGGTTGTCTCTCGGGTACGGCGGTGGTTCGCCGCAGCCGACCAGCGCGCCGGCGGAATCCACTGCTCCGATCACGGCCGTGCCCACCACACCGAGAACGACGATCCCACCCACCAGTGCCGCACCCACGACCACCACCGTGCCGCCCACGACCGAGGCCGCACAGGCTCCGGCGCGCACCTATTCCGAGCCGGAATACGTTCCGCCGGCGGCACCCGCACCCGCCCCGCCGCCGCTGATCCCTGGCCTTCCGCAGATTCAGCTACCGCAGATCCAGCTGCCGCCGCCACCGGTCTTCCAGTTGCCGCGTTTCTAGGCTGCTGCCGTCGGTAGCCCGGTTCAGGGGAGCTGCAACTCGGCGAGAACCGCCAGATGATCGCTGTCCGGGATCGCCAGTGGCCGGACCGACAGGGCGCGAACGTTCTCGCTCGTCACCACATGATCCAGGCGTGCCAGCGGTCGTTCCGAGGGGAACGTGCGGAACAGTCCCGCGCCCGCTCCGTCGGCCGCGTCGGAGAACGGAGACGACGCCAACGTTCGGAACTGCCGGTGATCGTCGGTGGCGTTGAAGTCGCCGGCGATGATCGACGTGCCCTGGTAGGTCTCCATGATCGACCGCATCCTGGCGAGGTCGGCATCCCATTCGGTGGTGTGCCGGGGCGTCGCAGGCGACATCGCATGGAACGAGACGAGGTTCAGATCCCGCCCGTCGACCGTGGTTCGTGCCTGCACCGGCACGAAGCCGAAGTTGTCGAGCCGGGTGCCTTCGGTCAGCGGTGTGCGGCTCCACAGACCGGTGCCGTCGGCCACCGGTAGGGCGGCGGTGAACGAGAACGGGAGAACCTCGTCGACACCTGCTGCCTGCAGATCGACCACTTCCTCGGGCGTCAGTTCCTGAATCGCGAGAACGTCGACGTCGTTGCTGCGCACTGCTTCGACGATGGACGCCGCGTCGGCGTCCCCGTGCGCGACATTGACGGTCAACACGGAGAGCTCGGGGCCCGAGTTGTCCGGCCCGTCGGCAAGGAACATCGGCACCTGTACTGCGACGACAGCAATGGTGAGAACGACGGCGACTGCCGCACCGATGCGGGCGCGGGCAGCGGCGAAGAGAATCACTGCGACGAGCGACGCCGCACCCAGGTATGGGGTTCCGACAACCAGCGCGACAAACGTGATCTCGGTCACGCCGACTTGCCTGACGATGAACATCCCCAGGGTCGCGACGAGCAGACCCCAGCCGACGACCTGCGCCGCGGTGCTGATGAAACGGCGCATCGACGCGGTGCCTCCTATTGCGTGCCCGAGTTGGGCGTGAATGTGTCCTGCATTGTCTACACTCGGCATGTGCCCAGCTCAGAGCCCATATGCAAGTGCCGTCACGAACAAGCTGCGCACCGACATTACCGGCCTGGAACCGACTGTTCGCTGTGTGAATGTCCACGTTTCCGGGGTCCGATACCGCTTCTGTCGCGATGGTGGTCCAAGAAGTAGTTCGTCCGGCGAAAACAATCTTACCGACCGATCCTGTGCGAATAATAAATCCAGTCGTTAAGATAAGTGGTCTGGATACAGGCAATACGGACAAATGCGGCTCGGGGACCGTCCGACATTCGATCCGGTAGGAGAGGCTTCATGTCGAACGATGCAGTGCTGGACAGACTCGGAACCGGGTTACGAGTCCTCGAGCTCGACCCCATCACGTACCGACCGCACCCGATTCACAATCACGATCGAATTTGGACCGAAACCAACTGCTACGTCGATCTGTGGATCGAGGTGCTGCATTCCCTCGGTGCGGATCCCACTCCGGCTCTGGCGTTCGTGCTGAGCGCCGGATGCGACGGCAGGCAATGGGACTTCGTCAAGATCGTTCCCGAGGACCTCCGCACCCTGTACGGCATCGACGTTGCCGAGATGAACGTGTGGCGTCCCGTGCTCGAGCACGTTGTCGAGGGACTGGACGACGGCATCCACGTCACCGTCGAAGTCGACGGTTTCTGGCTGCCAGACACCGCCGGCACCAGCTACCGAAACCAGCACACCAAGACCACCATCGTGCCGAACCTCGTCAACCGCGAGGACAAGGTGATGGGGTACTTCCACAATCGCGGGTACTTCGATCTCACCGGTGCCGACTTCGACGGGATATTCAACCTCGCCCCCGAACCCCATGCGGAGGTGTTGCTGCCCTACGTCGAGCAGATTCGGGTGGACTCCGCCGTGCTCGACGCCGGGTTCGGTGACCGAGACCTCGATGTGGCCCGCGCGCACCTCGCCCGCCGGGCACCGGGAAACCCGGTCGATGCACTCGCCCGGCGCATCGTCGCCGACATTCCTCTCGTGCAGACCGCCGGACCCGACGCCTTCCATCTGTGGTCCTTCGGACTGCTCCGCCAATTCGGAGCCACGGCGGAACTCGCGGCGAATTACGTGGAGTATCTCGACGGTCGCGGCGCAACGGGTGCTGCTGCGGCAGCACCACATTTTCGCGACGCCGCCTCCGGTGCCAAAGCCGTGCAATTCCGGATGGCACGCGCCGCACGAGGTCGGGACGTCGTGCTCGACGAACCGCTGCTCGACATGAGCAGGAACTGGGCGGTAGCCATGGATCTCGTGGCAGATGCCGTAGGCACGTGATCGATCTGCTCGACGGCGTTCGGTGGCAGTTGGCCGGATGTGACGCCGGTTCCGTTCTCGATCCCGGTGACCTGACCGCCGATCTCGACTGGATCGACGCGGAGGTTCCCGGCACCGTGGCGTCGGCCATCGGCGCGTCACTGCCCGCTGTGAACCCGGACGAGCGCGACTGGTGGTTCGTCGCGGACGTCCCCACCGCTGGCCACCGTCGGGTGCGCGTCACGTTCGGCGGTGTCGCCACCCGCGCCCAGATCTGGATCGACGGTAGTCACCGCCGAACCGTGACGTCGATGTTCGTACCCGAGATCATCGATGTGACTGAGTGCGGGCCGACGATCCGCATTGCCGTTCACGTCGAATCGCTTGCAGTGCACCTGAAGTCTCGCCGTCCGCGAGGTCGCTGGCGATCATCGTTGATAGCCGCGCAGGGGCTCAGGCACGAGCGGACGACGATGCTCGGCCGGGCACCGGTGTACGGTCCGCTGCCGATTCCCGTCGGACCGTGGCGTCCGGTGTCGGTGACGCCGATCCCCGATGTCCGTCGCCTCGAATTGACGACGACCGTGTCCGGTACGGACGGGTCGGTGATTCTGCGCGCCGAGCTGGATTCCCCTGCTGTTGCTCGAATCCTGGTCGGCGACAACATGTCTCCGGTTCACGCCGTCGAGCTCGGCACGGTGGCGAACATCGACTCGACTGTGACGCTGCCGAACGTCGAACTGTGGTGGCCGCACACACACGGACGACCGCGCACCTACCGAGTGGAGCTCGAGCTGGACGGCACCGTTCATCTCATGGGGGTAGTCGGATTCCGCACGGTGGAGCTGGATCGCACGGGCGGCGGAGCGCAACTCACGGTCAACGGAGAGAACGTGTTCTGCCGGGGTGGAACGTGGACGCCGCTGAATCCGGTGCGGTTGTGGTCGTCGGAGGCAGACCTGCGTATTGCGCTCGAACAGCTCCGGTCTGCGGGCCTGAACATGGTGCGGGTGGTCGGCACGCTGGTGTACGAGCAGCCCGAATTCTGGTCCCTGTGTGCGGAATTGGGCATGATGGTGTGGCAGGACCTCATGTTCGGCACCGTCGACCCGCCCACCGACGACATCTTCGTCGAGTCGGTCACTCGTGAGCTCGATGCGTTCGCCGATACCGTGTCGGCAAACCCCGCCCTGATGGTCGTCAGTGGCGGAAGCGAGACGCAGCAGCAGCCGACGATGCTGGGTCTTGCCGCCGACGATCAGCGAATGATGCTGCTGGACGGTACTGTTCCCGACTTTCTGGCAGATCGCCTGCCGGCGGTCGCATATGTGACGTCGAGTCCCTCCAGTGTGGAGGGCGAATTGCCCACTCATGTGGGTGACGGCATCGCCCACTACTTCGGGGTCGGCGGGTATCTGCGTCCGTTGTCCGACATCCGCACTGCAGGGGTACGTTTCGCGGCAGAATGTCTGGCCTTCGCCGTTCCCCCCGAGCGGGCATCGGTGGAACGCTTCTTCGGGTCCGCCGCCGTGGCGGGCCACCACCCGGACTGGAAGGCCGCCGTTCCACGCGATCGCGGCTCGTCCTGGGACTTCGAGGATGTACGAGATCACTACGTGCGCAGCATCTTCGGCGTCGATCCACATCTGATTCGCCGGGACGATGTCGAGTTGTACCTCGACTACGGCCGGGCGGCATTGGTCGAAGCGTTCACCGAAGGGTTCGGCTATTGGCGTCGGGCATCATCGGGGTGTGCCGGAGCTCTGGTGCTGACGTTGCGAGATACGGTCCCCGGTGCAGGCTGGGGGATGGTCGATACCGCCGGTGTGCCGAAGGCACCCTTCTACGCACTGGCGCGAGCAAGCGCGCCCACAGCAGTACTGCTGTCGGACAACGGACTCGACGGCTACTCCGTAGAACTGGTCAACGATGGCCCTGCACGCACCGGCACACTGCGAGTGGTGTTGCACACCTCGCGGGACGGTCAGGAATTCGAGCAGTCGGTGAAGGTGGGAGCGAACTCATCGGTCGCTGTGACGGTCGACTCCATAGTCGGCACGTTCACCGACGCCAACCACGCCTACCGGTTCGGCCGTCGAACCTATTCCGCCGTCACCGCTGCGTTCCTGGACGAGAGCGGCGTCGAGGTGACGCGAAGCACTGCCCTCGTCGGCCCGCAGGCCCGTCAGAACACGGTGGGACTGACCGCCGAAGTGACCGAGACACCCTCCGGTAGTTGGGAATTGACGGTCCGATCCGAGTGGGCGGCGCAGTACGTCTGCGTCGACATCGACAATTTCCAGGCATCCGACTCATGGTTCCATCTGGCTCCGAACGAATCTCGCACGGTAACTCTCGTCGGTAGCGGAGCGAGCGCACCGCGCGGACACATTCGAGCGTTGAATTCCGTGGCTCGCGCTTCGGTGGCTCCGAAGGCCGTGAGCAGCACTTCGTAACGCGCTACGAAGTGCTGTGTACCGGCCGCGTGCGGCTCACACTCAGTTTGCCTCTGGCATAGCCGATTCCGGCTGCGCCGACGCTTGCCACCACGGCCATCGCACCCCAGGCACGCGCCGGGTTGCCGCGGGCGGCGGCGCTGGTCTCGCGACCGACTGCGCGGGGCAGGATCCTGGCGGTGTAGGCACGCTCGGAGGACAGTGCGTCCTCTGCCCCGATCAGTCGGGCGATAGCAGCCTTGGATACGCCCTCGGCGTAGCTGCGAGTGATCAGGTAGCGCGGACGAGTGCGGTCTGCGCTGACCGTGTGGTCGACGACGATCGAGGGATCGAACACGATCTGTGCGTCGGGATGCGTCTGACGCAGGCGAATGCACAGTTCCGTTTCCTCACAACCGAGCGGAACTCGCCCGATGCGACCGATACCGGAGACGAATCCGCCGAGTGCGACGACCGGATCGCGGCGGAACGACATGTTCGCGCCCATGAGATTGCGGACCTGAGCGGTTTCCGTGGGCTGCCCGCGGTAGGTGCACCCGACGACCCAATCGAGTTCGCCGGGTTCACCCACTACCTCGGCCGGTAAGAAAGCCGGACGTTTGTCCGGCCATACCGGGTATGCAGAGCCCCCAACGGCGTACACGGCATCGTCCGAGTAATGGGACAGGATGGCTCCGAGCCAACCTGTGGTGCGCGGTGACGCGTCGTCGTCGAGGAACACGACGATGTCACCGGTAGCGAGATCCAACGAGGTGTTCCGAGCCCCGGACAAGCCGCGCGGGTGGTTGTTCTCCACCACGTTCACGGTGTCGCGGAGCGGCAGGAACTCCTCGCGTGCGCGCTCGGCCAACTGTGCGTTGTGGTCGATGACGACGATCAGCTCGTCGGCCGGCACGACCTGATCGAGGACAGCGACCACGGCGGCCCGAAGCTCGGACCACCGAGCCAACGTGTAAGCGCAGATGACGACCGAGGAAGTCGGCAGACTCACGCCGTTCTCTCGCGGAGTTCGAGAACCTCGTTGTAGGAATCCAGGGCCTCGAACTCGAGGTCCATGTCGGTACGGGCGTCGATGGACTCGCGCAGCGGACGCGCGATGGCCTTGCGCTTGATGCGGCGTGCCCGCATGCGCTCGGTCATCAGGGTGCGCAGTACCCGGAATCCGTCGGAGAAGGTACGCAGGTTGCTCTGGCCGTAGATGCGGGCCAGCTCGACGCTCGGCACTTCTTCGATACGAACCGACGCCTCGGCGAAACGGCAGTTGATGATGGTCTCGATCTCGAAGCCGTCGCCCCAGAGCATCATGCCCTCGGCTCCGGGCTGATCGACGACGGGCAGATCCAGGACCGGCACCAAGTCGCGCCAGAAGGCGTTGTAGCCGTAGCAGAGATCGGAGAAGCGAGTTCCGAACAGTGTGTTGGCGACGAGGTGCAAGCCACCGTTTCCGGCGCGACGAAGCGGCGTGATGTCGTGGCTTCCGCCGCCTTCGCAGAACCGGCTGCCCTTGGCGAAGTCCGCTCCGGCGATCAGAGCCTCGACGAAGCGCGGGATCTCGGCGGCGTCGGCGGAACCGTCGGCGTCGAACATCACGATGATGTCGCCGGTCGCAGCCTCGAAGCCACAGGCGAGCGCATTGCCCTTGCCCTTGCGAGTCTGCTTGATGATGCGAATGTCTCCACGGATCTCGCGAGCGGCGTCGATGGTGCCGTCCACCGAGCCACCGTCGACGAGCACGAGCTCGTAGTCGTGCGAGAGCAGGGGGAGGACATGGCGAAGGTTCGCGGCCTCGTTGAGCGTCGGGATGACGACACTGACGCGGGGATTCTGACGATTCAACATATCCATTCCACATGGGTCGAGTGCGATGGGCAGTATGTCTCCGAACTCCGTGAAACGACCCCCGCCGCATCCACAGACAGTGTTCTCATCGCTCGTTGTGAAGCGTAAGAACCTGTTTCCTTAGACTGATAGCAAGCTTAAAAGATGCGACGAGTTTGTCAAGCCGTAAACAAACCAACTGGGAGATTGTTTGGAGACGATCGTCATAGTTTGTGATCCGGCTAGCGAGAGCGGTACTGGTAGACGATCGTGTCGGTGTCGTGGTACCGAACGGACCACGACGAATCGGTACCGAGCCACTGCCGGAAACGGTTCACCGCGTCGTCGGGAACGAACCCGTAGTACTGCATCGCCTCGAGCGACTGTCGAGTCACCACCATGTAGGTAGGGGTATCGCTGATCGACGCGTTGTAGTCGATCTGGCCGAGCTTCTCCGGCGTCGGGAATCCCTGCATGTACTCGGGGCCCAGGGCGTACAGATGAACGTCCCAGTACTGGTTGGCCTCTGTCAGACGACCGTAATCGGACGTCGAGCGAGCCGGGTACCCCGAGGAGTAGAGCGTCGTGACGGTGGTGCCGTTGGGCGCCTGTGCGGCCACTGCTCTCGCGTCGTCGATCTGGTCGCGGTGCTCGAGCACGATCGGCCACAGTCCGAAGTACGCCTGCAGGCCGAGAACGGCCGAACCGATCGCGCCTGCTGTGGCGACCGCGACCGAGGTGGTAGCGGTGAGCCTGCGGGCCCGAGACGACGGGTCCTGGGACGGCTGCCGGTCGAACAAGGCCAGGAACATCGGCGTGATCAACAGCACGCATCCGGGGATGGCGTACAGGTACACCCGGAAGATCGCTTCGCCGCCGTAACTCTGTCCGGCAAGCAGCATGACCGAACCGAATGCCATCACCATCGGGGCCCAGAACGTCTTCTTGGTGCGCCAGGCGTAGATCGCCGAGACGAGCGCCAGACCGAACACCCCGCCGGACAGTGCGCGGCACACCAGCGATGTGATCTGTTTGCCCAACACGCCCTCTTGCTGAACGTTGCTGGCGGCGTTCTGAACCGGGTCGAAGCCCTGGAAGAGACCGTACGGTGCCACGATCGGCAGTCGGGGGTACAGATATCCGAGCAACAGCACTCCGAGTGGAACCATCAGCCACCACGGTTTGGCGCGCCGGGTCACCAACAGGACACCGGTGACGGCCAGCAACCAGTACGGCGTCAACTGATGCGTGGGCACCAGCGCTGCGAACGGGATTATCGACAGCAACGCCGCGGACCTGGTGAGCGGTGAGGACATCAGCAGCGCGAGAAAGCCCACGGCGAGCAGTAGTGCCCACGCCTGCGGGGAGTAGTAGTCCTGGCCCACCCAGTTGACGACCTCGGCGAGCATGGCAGCAGTGACGGCGGCGCGCTTGGTGAACTTCATGACTCGCGCGAGACCGTAGATGCACGCGGCGAGCACCACGTGGATCATCGGCGCGAACACGTGCGCCAGCGACAGGGTGTCGTAGCCGGTGACGTGCTGGAACCAGGCCGAGACGAGGAAGAAGCTGGGCCACTCGCTGTAGATGTCCACCCCACTCGGGGCGAGCCGATGCAGGTCCAGGATGTACTCGGTGACGGCGACGTGCTTGTAGGTCCAGTCGTAGATCGGCGCGGAGGTGATCATCGTGACGGTGAACCGTTGCACCACGATCGCCATACCGACCGCGACGATCATGGTGCGCAACTGATGTCGCCGCAGCGCGATGAGGAACGCCGCGACGATGAGCATCATGCACAGCACGAGACCGGGGCCGGTGCCGGCGGTCAGCAACCCGAACTGCGAGTACGTCGCCCGTTCGAGGCCGGGCAGCATCGGCAACCACAGGAAGAAGGCCAGCGCAAGAATCAGTGCTGCGACGTTGCGGCGCAACGTGTCTCGGTCGGTCAGTGCGAACCTGGTCGACGCGACCGCGGCGGCGCGTGACGACGGGGAGACGACCGCGCGGATGTGCGCTGCCCACTCGGGCACATCAGGACGACCGTGTTTGCGGTACCACAGCACCGACGAGCCGATCAGAGCAAGACACAGCAACAACGTCCACACCCGGGGCGACCAGTGGTAACCCCACATCGCCGCGGACACCATCAGCGTCACCACCGAGATGCTCAGGATCGGCAGAGCCGCAGGAACTGCGGTGCGAGGGATGCGAACCCACGACAGAATCGCGGCTCCGGGCCCGAAGAACAGCAGAACCGTGAGCAGCACGACGCGTACGAGCGTCGGAAGCGCAATCATCGAGGCCAGACCGGCCCCCGCTGCGAGAACTGCGATGTCGGCGTAGCGCAGGCGACTGCCCGCGCGTCGCCGAGTGCCGGCAGCGGAATCGGACGAGCCGACGGGCCACTCGAGGGTCCAGTCCGATGGGACGAACAACTTGTGCCGCAGGTCCCCGAGGGAACGGTGGGCGAACTCAATCGGTGACCGGTTCACGACTCACCCCCGCCAGTGGTGTGCGTTCGCGACCTTCGCGCCTGCTGCGCCGAATTGCTCCGGGGCCCTTGGCGATGGACAGCAACTCCATTCGTCCGATGCCGTCGGGCAGGTCGGCAGCGAGATCGTCCGGAGGCGATGCGACCTTACTCATCTTGGCCGACAGCCTGATTGCGCTGCCGAGTCGGCGCACGGCCACCCTCGCCGCGAGCGTGGCAGATCTGCGGTCGGTGGCGACGGTGTACAGCCATGCGCCGAGTCCGAGGCCGTAGCCGCGGGCTTGGACCGCAAGTGCCTCGGAATCGGCGCGGTGCCGGTGCCACACGATGGCCGCGGGCTCGTACACCAGCTTGTCGCCCGCCATCAGTACTCGGAAGAACATGTCGAGGTCTTCACCGCCGTTGGTCGGCGAGCCGACACCCAGCGATTCGTCGAATCCCCCCAGATCGAACATCCGAGCACGGTTCACGGCGAAATTCGCTCCGGTTCCGTACATCCCGACCTGGAACGGAAACAGCGGGACGTCCGCGGGCGGATTCTTCAGGTCGTAGACCCGAGGCGTCACCGAACTCGCCCACCCGACGCGGCGGTCGAAGTACGCCTGCGCCTGGGTTCTGATCTCCCCGCTCGGCACGATCCCGGATACGCACGTCACCCGATCGGCCCGTGCGAAACCGCGCGCGATGCTCTGCAACCACTTCGCATCCACTGCGACATCGTCGTCGGTGAACGCGACGATGGCGTTCCGTGCAGCGCGCAATCCTGTGTTGCGCGCTCTCGACAGGCCTGCCGCCGGCTCGGACACCACCCGAATGCGCTTGTCGCTCAACCCTCGTACGTACTGTTGCGTCGCGTCTGTGGGAGAGGCGTTGTCGACCACCACCACCTCGAAGTCCGGGTACTCCAGAGCGGACACCGATGCGAGTGCGCCCTTGAGATGATCGACCCGATCCCGGGTGCAGATCACCACCGTGATCGGCGGCAACTCCTGCTCTGGGTCCGGTAGTGCCTCCGGCATCGGAACCTGGGCCAGAGACATCGCCGCTGCACGGACGGCCGTCGCCGGCACTGCGCCGTCGACCACATCCAATTCGACGAAGCCGAGCGGATCGAGTCCGCGTCGGATCAACAACCGGGCGCGGCGATAGCCGTCGGAGTCGTCGAGTGCGAGGGACGACGGGAGTTCCTGCTCCAGATCGATGTCACCGATCCACACGGCACCGTCCCATTCGGGAGACTGGAGTCTGGGGAGCGCGGGAGGTAACACGGGAGGGGGTCCTTTCGGGTGACACATTCTCAGAGTAGGTACTGCAGCAGTCAGTCGGTGCGATACCGCACCCAGTCGACGGCCATCGTCGCCGGGAACGGCGTCGAGTTGTCGGTGGGCCCCGGCCAATCGCCGGCAACGGCGACGTTGAACAGCAGGAAGAACGGCTTGTCGAACACCCAGTAGTCGTCTCCGCCGACGAGGTCGGCCGGGGTGACGGTAGCCAGGGTGGTGCCGTCGATGCCGGTGCTGACGCGGCCCGGAGAGCGTTCGACCCAATAGGTGTGGAAACCCTCCGACAGTGGCTGCGGCGGAGTGCCCCCCGCGTCCACTTTCTGGCTGGTCAGCGAATCCGGTTGCGGCGCATGGATTCCGGTGTGGTACTGGTCTGCCTGGTTCAGGGTCTCCATGACGTCGATTTCACCGGACAGCGGCCAGCCGACGGAGTCCAGATCGGTACCCAGCATCCAGAACGCCGGGTGCAGACCGGCACCGGCAGGCATCTCGATCCGAGCCTCGACGCGGCCGTAGGTGAAATCGAACTTGTCCTTGGTGGTCACGCGGGCCGAGGTGTAGCCGTCACCGTTGCGCATGGCGTTGATGACCATGTGGCCCTCACCGTCGACGGAGGAATTCTCGGTGGAGTCGGTGTAGTCCTGCTTTTCGTTGTTTCCCCAACCTGTCCGACCGACGTCGTGGCTCCATCGGTCGTCGGCCAGCGCATCGCCCGCCGTTCCCGAGAAGTCGTCGTAGACGGTGTAACCGGGCTTGGTTGCGCCGGTGTTCGATCCCGACGTCGTGGACTGGGCATCTATGGTGCTGCCGGTCGCGGACTCCGAATCGCGCCCGCTCGAGCGATGCCCCAGCCCGTACACCGTGCCGGTGACGACCAAGCCCAGCACGACGAGAAAGGTCAGCACCGACGGCCAACGTCGTCGCGGGTGCTCGGCAAGCATTCCCGATCCGGGCAGGCGAGCGACCTCGACGGTTGCGGATTCGCGGTCGGCGGCGGCATGGCGGCTCACGCGGGCACGTCGATGGTTTTCGGTGCTCGCGTCGCGTTGAAGTGCGACACCGAGAGAACCAGAACGCCCGCCAGGAGGGTGTACGTGGTGATGCGTTCGATGGAACCGATGCCGAGTCCGAATTCGTGACCGCTCACGTAGCAGAGGTACCCCGCCAGACCGGTGCAGCCCAGAGCTGTGACGACCACCTGGATCGGGCGCTGCAGAGTGTGGTGACCGCCGGCAATGACGAGAGCGAAACTGCCGAACAGGAACAGGGCAGTGGCACCGAACGAATGGATCGGGTAATTGACGCCCTGATTGACCGCCCCCGCGACAACCCCACCCGAGCCGGCGACGATGAAGAACGCAGCAGCGCGTGCGTCGATCCGGCGGATGGCGAACCAGGATGCGCCCGCGGCGATCAGAGCGACGCCGGTCAACACGATCGATGCATTCATCAGCACGTAGAGCCGGCTGCACGGCCAGTTGCCCACCGGACCGCAGAACGAGATTCCGAGTTCACTGATGAAGTTGTTGCGGTAGCTGTACAGACCGCGCCACGTGGCCGAGACGATGTACTCGACGAGGACGAACTGCACCACCGACAGCCCGGCCCACCGCGCTACATGCGCCACCCAGCCCGATCGCAGCGGCACAGCAGGATTCGAGGCACCCGCGCTCGGGCGCTTCGCCTCAGTGTCGCCAGGGCGCTTCGCTTCGGTGTCGCTCGGGCGCTTCGCTTCGGCGTCGAGCGGGCGCTTCGCTTCGGCGTCGAGCGGGCGCTTCGCTTCGGCGTCGAGCGGGCGCTTCGCTTCGGCGTCGAGCGGGCGCTTCGCTTCGGTGGTCATGCAGTCTTCTCCTGAAGGGCGAGCAACGCGAGGGGATCGGCAGCGACCAGATCGAGCGCAGCCTGCACGGAATGAATGTCGTACACATTGTCGTGGAACGACGCCGAAACGAAGACGACCGACTCGATGGTCTTCACCGTGACCGTCACCGACTCCGGACCTCCGGGATCTGCGATGGTGAACGACGCGCGCTCGGCAGGTTCGGCAAGCCAGGACATCCTCCCCGCCTGCGCAATCCTTCCGAGATCGGAGAATATGAGACGCATCCTCGGTTGCACGGAGACGTGATCATCGACCGCTCCGTGGAACGCGGTTCGCGCGCGTTTGTACTTGACGGTGCTGATCGCGGCGGACGCAATGGGGCGGCCGTTGCCGATCGCACCGGACAAGGCGGAATTCACCTCCGGGGCCGAGGTCGGATCGATGTCCGAGAACCAGATTCCGGCGGCGAAGTTGCCGAGAACCGTGGTCGACCGAGGAAGATAACGCCGACAATCGAACAGGAATGTCGCAGAACGATCGAGCAAGAAGGAGCTGCGCGCGAATGCCGTCGCCACGGCAGCACACAGAACCGAACTCGTACTCGCTCCCGGCAGATGCGAATCTCGCCATCGACGTAGCGCTCCGGTGGTACCCGGAGGCGTCACGGCCACGGTGACCGCCAGCGACGGCTCCCATGGTCTGACGGCCGCGTCGGCTTCGGTGTCCGCCGGGGCGAGCACCGGACGTGGAGCGGGGCGCACGCGGCTGTAGGCCGTGTGCATGATCTTTCGCGGATTCCGAAAAGACCAGTGCAGCAAGGCCTTACGAAGTGGATGCGCCTCCGCCCGCTGACCGGCCCAGGACGGAAACGGAGCATCCGGGGTGGCGTCGGCCAAGTAGACACACAGGTCGACCGGAAGCAGAGCGTCGCCGAGGCCGTGATTGAGATCGAGGAAAAGATAACGACCGGCCAGACGAATGCGAACCGGAATGTCGGCCGTGGACGCATGCGCGAACTCGGTCAGCTCCTTCACCACGTTGTCGTGGTCGACGGCCGGTCCCTGGGTGATGTGCTCGACGACGCGATCCGGTGCGAAAGCCCACGCCGCGGTGTCGCGCTCGGCGCGCAGGCCGAGCCGAACCTCCGGACCCACGGACGCCAGTGCGAGTACCCGGCTCTGCACCCGTGCGAGATCACCGAAGTCCGCGGGCCCCAGCACGGTGACGATCCGGGAATCCGACCGCAGCATGTCCAACGAGCTGGCTCGATAGGTCTGTGTCATGGCGCCGTCCTGTGTTGAGCGTGGACCGGAATACGGGGCGATGACGGTTCGTCGTGTCGGCGCGGTCTTTCGCGCGGTTCGTACCGACGTGGCTCGGCGTGCTGAGATTCCGACCTTCGCGGACGCGGTGAACGTGCGTCGTCGTCGATCGGCCCGCGAGGGCCGGGTGAGTCGGACGGACCGGGATCGTCGCCGGAGTCGCCGTTGCTGCCGGCAGACAGCTCGCGAATCCAGCGAATCAGCGGCACGATCAGCACGATCGCGCCGAAGGCCTCGGCAGCCAGGTAGGCCAGGCCCACGGCCGTGATGCCCATCGACGACGACAGGCCGATCGATCCGCCGATGATGATCGACGTGGCCACGACCTGCACGATCACTGCCAGGCGCATGCGGCGGCGGACGCGCGCCAAACCGTCGTACAGGGAACCGACGACCGAGAGCGGGATGGTGATCGCGGCGAGCTGCACGATGCTGGTGCCCTGGTCGCGGTAACCCTGGCCGATCAACCCGAGGCCGAACGGTGCAACGAAGGCCAGGAAGATCGACCCTCCGATGGCAACGATGCACACCAGAGTCATGAACCGTTTGGTCAGGCGGTGGAACTGTTCGGGATGGGCGGCGACCTCTGCGACGTACGGGCCGATCAACACGCCGATCAGAATGTAGAGGGCGCTCACGATCGACCAGGTGAGGGAGAAGTAGGCGTTCTCCTCCGCCCCCAGGGTGGCGACGACGATCATCGGCACGAGCAGCGGAGCGAGCGAGCCGAGTGCGGTGATGCCGTAGGCCGAGCCGAAGTAGGCCCACATTTCACGCCTGGGCGGCAGATCCGGCTTGCCCGCATACCGCTGTTCGGTGCGCACGTTCTTCAAGATGGCGCGGAGCACGAAGATCGATGCCACGATCGCGGGGACCGCCCACGCCGAGATGATCGAGGTGCTGCGCTCGGTTGCGAAGAGCGCCAACAGCAGAACGAATTTGACGACGGCATGGAAGATGTTCTTGCCTGCCGCCCACCGTGCAACCCCGAGGCCGGACGACGTCTGATCCTGGAGTGCAAACACTGCCAGCACGGCGACGAAGAACGGGAACGTCACGATTTCCGCAGTGTTGGTGAACATCTCGTCTTTGGGCGCAACCAGGAGGAAGGCACCGCCGAGTACGAACGCGAACGCCGTGACGGTGAGATAACCGCGCACGATGAACGACCTCGCCAGGCGGCCCGAGATCGGAAGGAACCGCTCGTACATCGAACCGAGGCTCAGATTGGACAGCGTCGAGAGCATCACTGCGGACGTGATGACGGCAGACGCACTGCCCACCTCCGCCACGGGATAGAGGCGGCCGGCTGCAGCCCAGAACAACAATCCGAGCCCACCGGTGATGGCCGTCGAGAGCATCAGGGCCAACGAATTGAGCGCGAGGTTGCGATCGGACGCCTTCGAACCCGGTCCGGTCTCCGGTGCCGGTGTCGCGTCGGGACCCGGCATGAAGTCGACGGCCATCATCTCGGTCGACTGCACCGGATTGTGCCGCGGCACTGCTGCATTGTGCCGCGGCACCGACTGAACCGGCATCGTAGGACTGCTCATCAGCCCCATGTCGAACCGAGCCGGTTCGACCGGATACCACCGAAGTTGTTCGAGCTGTTCGTGTTTGGGTGGCGCTATCTTGGGTGCGCGGTGCTTCACAGCCGGACCCGCCCTACCGGTACAGGCGGCGACGGCGCGGTGATCTCCATGTCGAACGCGGCGGAGGTGGCCGCGATCAATTCGGCTCTGACGTTCTCGCGAAGGTCGCGGCCGTAGAGCGAATGATCTCCCGACTCGAAGGACGTGACCGTGGGAACCGAGGCTCGACGCCGCAACCGACGCATGCCTTCCGGTCCTCGATTGGTCTCGAACCAGGTTGCGTCCGTAGGGGAGAGCAGTACTCGCGTTTGCACCTTCCGATCGCTGAGCAGCCGCAACGAGATCTCGGGAACCTGAATGAGTCCGCGTCGTCCCAGCCAGATCCAGAGCGCATAGGGAATGCGCGGCTGCAAAGCAGTCTTGGTTCGGACACCCCAGTGGTGCAATCGATCGAGGACGCGCGCCCGCCGTCCCGTCTCCTCGGTGTGCATGGAGGAACGCTTGACGAATTCGAGTCGACGAGTGGTCCAGTCCAGGGTGTTGAGAAGTACTGCCGCGCGCACGCTCAGTTCCCGGGCAGCCAAGCTCGAATACCAGGAGCCCGAGCACATTCCGGCAACCAGTACGTTATCGGGCGAGGTGCCGGACTGCTGGACGGCGGTGAGCGCGTCCTCGTTTCCTTCGGCGCTGTAGAGGCGAGTGAGCTCGCCGTCGGTCACCACACCGGACTCACCGGTGCCGCGTCTGTCGAAGCGCACCGTCGAGATTCCGAACCGGGGGAGCAGCCGGGCCAGTTCCACCCACATACGCACCGGACCGACTCGATGTTCGTTGGCGGTGGGATAGAACACGACGGTCGGCCCGCCGGGTACGCATCGATCCGAGGAGGAGCGAATCGCGAAGACCTGCTGCGCACCCAGGTATTCGATGCTCTCGTGGATTCCGTCGACCTCGAGGTTCGGTCGACGCCACACCTCGACGTCGTGTGCGGCTTCGGTCGGGAACTTCGACGCCGTCCACGTCGCGAGCGAAGTGATGTCGGCGGCCGGAATGATGACCTCGAAGTCACTCGGCTCGAGAAAATCGTCGTGACCGGACAACGTGTGCTCGTCGGCCGACAGTGCGTCGACGAGTCTGCGTACCGGCTTCGAATCGCCTCGCTCGGCGCGGGTCGCAACCAACACCGGTGCATCGGTTTTCGTCTTCGTAGCGTCGAGTGCGGTGAAGTCCGCGGCCGAATCGGGATGCAACACGGCCCCGATGATCGACACACGCGGATCGGCGTCGGAATCGGTGGTGACGCTGACCGAATACAGCGCGCGCTGCTCGTGCAGGTAGGACCGGCCCTTGACGACCGGATCCCACAGCGTCAGCGCGGTCAGCGGCCCGCATTCGGATGCCACGGAACAGGCGAGGAGCGCACCGAAGCGGAGGCCGACCAGCGCTACTTCGCTCACCCCGCAGCCGCGAACGTACTCGACGGCCTCGACGATGCTGCGCTGCCAGCGCGTGATCGCGTCGGGCCGATCCTGATCTCCCCAGGAGTCGCCGGTGCCGCCGTAGTCGAAGCGCAACACCAGAAGTCCCTGCGCACAGAGCTTCTGGGCGAGCAGTGTCATGCCCCGATACGAGTCCACCTGCTCCTTGCCGAGCGGCGGGCACAGGACGACGCCGCCGCGCGCGCGGCCGCCGGACGGTACGTGGACGGTACCGAACAACGGCGCGTCGGACGGGCCGAACCATGTTGGATACTTGCCGCCCGCGGTACGCGAGGACTCGCCGGGAACGGAGCCGATGCGCCGGGGGGCGGTGCGGGAACTGTTCACTTCAATTGGTCCTTCTACGTACGCAGGTGAAGCCGAATCGATCAGGGGCGCAATGCAGCCGGCCATGCGGAGCGATCCAGCCCGTGGGTGCGGAGCATCGCCAAGGCGATGCGTTCCATGCCGAATCCGACGCATGCGCTGTGAGCCGGTTCGCCGTCGACGGTGGCGATGTCGAAGGTGTGACCGAAGTGATCGCGGTGGCAGTTGCAGGAGACGACCGCTGTCCCGTCGTCCAGATCTCCGTAGAGCTTGACGACCAGTTCGGTCTTGAGGTTCTCGTTGCGCTGGTTGGCTGCGAGCATGCGTCCGGCGCGGCCGAAGAACGGATCGTTGGCGATGACTGCCTCGCCCTCGAGACCCAGATCGGCCAGTACCTGCAAGCCGCGGGGAACCCATCGTTCACGGTGCTCGATCGCCTCGTCGGGGGTACCGACGCGGACGAACTCGTGCATCCGAAAGGCTTGCATCCGAGCCGGATCGATTGCCGGCTCGTGCCGGAAGCAGAAACCGTAGATGTCCATCAGGGCACCGTCGGCCGGCAGCGTTCCGGAGAGCATCGAGTACGACGGGTGGCAGGCGGCCGAGACCAACATGGTTCCGGCGGACTGCAGAAAGTGATCCCAGTCCTTGCCGTCGGATCTCTCCGCCAGCAACGCCGCGTGTTCCTTGTTGTCGCCCTCGAAGGTGTTGATGGCACCGGTGAGGTTGGGGAACGACGCGATGTAGTCGGTGCGCTCGAAGGCTTCCCGCGGGAAGACCGGAGCGAATCGGAACCGCTTGGCCTGGTAGCCGTGCTCGGCTGCCCCGGCCGCGACGACGCGGGAATCGATGAATTCGATGATGTCCTCGAATTCACCGCTGCGCCCGTACAATCCGGGAATCGAGCTGGGTACCAACAGGCCTGCGTCGACGAGCTCGCTTCGGAAAGCTGCTCGGGCAGAGTCGAGTTCGCTGGCCTCGGTCTGCGGTGCGGAGTGTGTGGTGGTCATCATTTTCCCTTGTAGACGAGGGAGAGCTGCGAGTTGTGGCCGAGGATCCGCTCGTTGCTCACCATGATTGCCGACCCGTGCGCATCCCGAAGGTGACGGCCGATGCTGAGCTCGCCACCCTGCCGGTAGCCGGAGATGCCACAGATCTGAAGTGCCTTGCCGACGATGTCGATGACGAGCGTCGACGCAGTGACCTTGACGTTGTTGATCTTGAGCGCAAAGCCGATGGCTCCGAGCTCGGCCGGACTGTCTGCAACGGCCTCGAACTTCGCGGCTGCACCGAATACCGTGTCCACCAACTGCTCGTGGACCACCATCAACTCCGCCAGGCGCAATGCGCTCGGCGGGGGCGTTCCCGGTGTCTTGCGTGCGGCCTTCTGAACGCACTTGCGCGCCTTGGTCACAGCGGCGTCGGCGATACCGAGCCAGGCCGATCCCCACAGCACGTGCGCCACCGGAAGCATGGTCTGCGCGGAGATGTCGCCGTAGTTGTCGCCCAGGATGTTCGACGTCGTCGTGCGAGCGGCGAGCATGAAGCCGGGACTGCAGGTGCCGCGGAAACCGAGGGTGTCCCAGGTGCCCACCTTCTCCAGCGTCACGTCGGGCTTCTCGCACACCACGAGGACCTGGTCGCTCGGCGGGCTGTCGACGCTGCGTCGCGCCGTCGCCAGCACGATCTGCGCGTACTCGCCGTAGGAGATCACCGGAGCGTTCTTGCTCAGCGTGATCCGCTCGCCGTCGTACTCCACCGCGCAACTACTCGAGCGGACGTCGCCGCCGATGTTGATCTCGGTAGTGGCGGAGGCCACCAGGATGCGATCGGTCACAATTCGCCGCTGCAGGTCTGCCATGGCGTCGGACTTGCCGTGGCGGACGATGCTGAGCACCTGCGACTGATGCATCACGAAGATCATCGCCGTCGATGCACACTCGGAACCGAGGGCACGCGAGATACGGGCGATATCGGTCAGGGTCGCCCCGCCGCCGCCGAACTCACGCGGAATTCCGACACCGAGCAGTCCGGCGTCGCGCAGTGCATCCACCGATTCGGTGGGGAAGCGGGCATCGCGATCGACTTCGTCGGCATAGGTACGCAGAACGGCCAGCACGTCGGTCAGCGACTGGTCGATCGAGCTCTCGTAGACGGTGGTCATGGTGTCAGTCCGTCAGCGCTGCGATGGCCGCGGCGATCGCGTTGATGCTGCCGAACGTCGACTTCTGCAGCATGGTGTCGGGGAATTCGACGTCGAACTCGTCCTCGAGGGCGATCATCACGTTGACACTGGCGTGCGAGGTGAGGCCGCTGTCGTAGAGATCGGCTGCCTCGTCGATGCCCTCCACGGGAACGGGCAGCTTTCCGAATTTCTCCAGAACAGTTCGCACTCGAACCACGTCGTGAGCATTGAGCGTTTGCATCGAAAACCTCCACCGATCACGTAAACCACGAGACCGGACGGCCTCGCGGTCGACTTGCGGTCTGCAGGCAGCGCGCCTTCTCGACCCTAAGTCTCCCCAGACCCTCCCAAACAATATCGTAGATTGTTTAGTAGCGTTAGTTCGATGCCCGCATCGGTCCTCGAGACCGCCGTACACTTCGAGTGGAGCGGGGGCTCGTGAGGGCGCCGGATCGAGCGCCGAACCGCAAAGCGCAAAGGACTGACTGGTCGATGAGTGGAGTCTGCGGGGTGTCCGTCGGTACAGGTGCCGTGCGCATCGCGTACATCACGGACGGGAACCGCGTCGAAGACTCCATCGATGCAGCCGGCGCTCACGACCTGCTGCCCGGCAAGCTGGTAGACCACGGACCGTTCGAGGACATCGTGCTCGCCGGCTGGGACACCGCAGCCGTCACGGCGCTTCTCGACACGCTGGGTGACCGAACGGTCCCGAAAGCCCGCATGGTCGAGGAGTCCCAGGCCCTGATGGCCTACTCGCGCACGGTTCCCGAACTGGCGGACAAGGACTACGTGCTGGTGGTGGACCTGGGCAAGAAGGGGTTGTCCGCCACCGCACTGAACGTCGCAGACGACTACGTCGAGTGGACCGCACGCACGGTCGACATCAGCGGCGATCGCTTCGACGAAGTGGTCCGCGGCATCGTGATGGCCAAGGGCATCCTGCCGGCACCGGCCGGACCCGACGGCGACCGTGAATATCAAGAGTTCTTCCGCGAACTCAAGGAACTCGTCAGCTCCTCGGCCGGTGTCCGGGCACCCAACCGCGGCCCGATGTTGCTCAGCCGCAAGGAATTCGAGCGCGAGATCACCCCGTTGGTGAGCGACGCTCTGGAGTGGGCGTCCAAGCAGGCTCCCGATGCGGTGTTGCTGATCGGCGGCGGAGCGAGCATCCCCGCGGTACGCACGATCATCGAGAACAAGTGGAGCGTCCCGGTCCATGTGCCCGACGCGCCTGCGATGGCCATCGCGAAGGGTGCAGCGCTCGACGAACGGCCCGTCGAGGGTCTCATGAACTCCGATGCGCTCGAGGCCGAGGTTCTGGCACCCGATGTTCTGGCACCCGATGTGGGGAACATCACCGTCCCGGACGACGCGTCGGAGCTGGTCGATACGCCCGGGGTCGCAGCTTTCGGCACGGTGGACGAGTGGATGGTCGACGGACTTACCGTCGATCAGCTCGCCACCGAGGAACTGGCGGTCACCTCCACCGTATTCGACGCCTCCGTTGCCGAGCCTTCGGTTGCCGAGCCCGTCGTCGCCAAGCCTGTTGTTGCCGAGCCTGCTGTCGACGAGCCCGGTGTCGTCAGCCGGCCGGTGCGGCGCACGAGTAGATGGTCCGTCCGTGATGCCTCGGTTCTGGCGGCGGTGGCCTTGGTGATCGTCGCGGTGGCGGGTCTGGTGTTCACCCGGGGCAACACTCCGGCACCCACTCCGCTCATCGAAGAACAGATTCCGATCGATGCCGAGTTCGCTGACGGGCTCGCAGAGGCAGCTGCACAGACTGAGGGTTCGGATCCGGGGCCGGCCGAGTTGCCCGTCCAGGGACCGGCTCGCCTGTCCGACGTGGATCTGTACGAGCGCACCTTCACCTACGACGGTCAGCTGTACCAACCGGATGCCGGCCTGGACCCGACCGAATAGACCGCACGACGGTAATCGGTGGTTTCAGCGGTCGATGAGACGCTTCTTGGCGTACTCGTCTGGGGCGCACGCCCCGCGGTGTCGGTCGAGGCGGTAGCCTGGCGCTCTGGACGAGGTGTGCCGCGTCCGCCGTGATTGCCGATCGAAGTGAGGCCGACAACCGTGACTGTGCTGCTTGGGGTGTCCATGGGGACCCGGGCTGTGCGCACGGCGCAGCCCCGAGCGGAGCAGTTCGGGGGCCCCGTCGCCGATGATTCCGGCCTGGTCACCGACATCGAGCGGCCACTTTTCTTTCGTAACGAGCTCATCGACAGCGTCGGCGGCGACCTTCCGCATCTGGCCGCCGAGTCGATCCATGCAGCTGTCGAAACCGAGCCCGAACTCGCCACCGGTGTCGCATACCGCGACCCTCGGCAGGCGGACGCGCTGCACGAGGCGCTCGCCGGTGCGCACCTGCACAACTACCACCTGGTCCACGAGGTGGAAGCCGTCGTCGAGTACCTCGCGGCAACCGGCGAGGCCCGTGACTACCGGTCGGTTGCACTGTTCGATCTCGGCAGTTCGGGGCTGACGGTCAGCGTCGTGGACCTGGTGCAGCGGACGGTGGTCGCCTCGCAGCGCTCGGGCGAGTACAGCGGTGATCTGCTCGACGCCTACGTGCGCAACAACCAGCTCGAACGTCTCGGCAAGAAGACGACCGACTCCGACATCGCGCTGTTCGAGAAGCGCTGCCGAATCGCCAAGGAACGTCTGTCCACTCAGGATGCGGTGTGCTTGCCCGATGCGAGCGGAATGATTCTGCTCTCGCGGGAGAACTTCGAGATGTTGATCACCGAGTTGCTGGACGAGGCCATCGAATTCGCCCGCGGAGTGCTGATCGGCGCGAACGTGCCGATCGACGCCGTCGTTCTGATCGGCGGAGGCGCACGCATGCCGATCGTGCAGAAGCGCGTCGGGCCATTGTTGGAACTGCCGTCGATTGTGCCGACCGAACCCGAGACCGTCGCTGCGCGTGGAGCTGCTCTGGCCGCCCGACCGCACTCGCGTGCTCGAACTGCGCCGCGACGAACGTCGGACGCACACAGGCTCGGGGGAGGGCAACCGAACTCCCCACGCATCGATCCCGCAGCTCACATGGACGCGGCAACGGCATCTGCTCCGGCTCCGCAGCGCCGACCCGCGCCGCCGCGTCTGCCGCAATCGCGGGTAGCGAACCCACGGCCGCCGAAACCCCCGCAGCCACCTGTACCGACGGCAGCGCCCGTGCGGCCGACTCCGGCGCGCACCGAATCCCTGCACTCAGCACCGTCGGTGTCTGCTCCGGTGCCCTCCGTAACTCGTCCGGTCCCCGCCCGTCCCTGGGTCGCATCGGCTCCGGCCGTCGCCGAGGTTGCCGATACCGCAACCGCTGATCCTGCGTTCGCTGATGCCGCCACCGCTGATCCTGCGTTCGCCGATGCCGCTACCGCTGATCCTGCGTTCGCTGATACCGCGACCGCTGACCCTGCGTTCGCCGATACCGCGACCGCTGACCCTGCGTTCGCCGATGCCGCGACCGCAGACACCGCGTTGGTTGATACGACGACCGCTGACACTGCTGTGGCAGATACGACGACCGCTGGTACCGCGACCGATGGCACTGCGTTTGCCGATACATCCAGCGCTGATACTTCTACCGCTGATACCGCGCTGCTCGGTACCGCGACCGCCGATGCTGCAGTCGATACCCCGCCTGCGGCCGGTGGTTTCGAGTCCTCGAAATTCGCCGATACTGCTGTCGATTCTTCCAGTTCTGTTGCTACTCAGCCGGAATCGTCGTCGGTCGTAGCGGATGATGTTCGCGACGACCACGTGCAAGCGGAGCGGGTCGACGACAAGTTCGGCGCGCTGAGCACGCATGCCGGTGAGGGGTCGGCCGACGCGTCCGGTGTAGCCGAAACGCTTGTAGTGCACAGCGTTACGCAGGCACCCGAAGAGCGCGTGGATGCCGAGAACGCGGCGGACGACTACGCCGACGGCAAGCCTGTTCCGTTCCAGCTGAAGAACATCTACTGGCTCGATGCGGACTACGACGACGATGACGGTGAGGACGATCGAACCCGTGCTCGGCGCAAGCTCCGCACCGGTGGTGTGCTCGCGCTGTGCCTCGCTGCAGTGGTGGGCGTCTCCGGGTTCATGCTCACTCACCAGAACACGCCGCAGGTGGTGGACACCTCGGTCAGTCGCACTCAGACCCAGGCCCCAGCAGCGACAACGGTTGCGCCCACGTCGGTGATACCTGCTCCGGTGTTGCCGCCTCCCGCACCGGAGACCACCGTCGAACCGACCCCGGAGCCGACGGAGACCGAGGTCTACCAGGAACCGTGGACGCCGGAGCCGACGACCACCACGGCCGAGCCCGCACCGCTCCCACCCGTCGAGTCCGTTCCGCCGACGACCACGCAGCAGCCACCGCCGCTGATACCTGGATTCCCGGACTTCACGTTGCCCGGGTTCCCGCCGATCGCGCCGCCCGCTCCCTGATCCGGTTCACTTCTCGCCGTGGGTGTTTCGCGGCCTGATGTGTTCGAAGATCAGGATTGTCTCGGTCGCGGCGACGGCAGGGTCGGCACTGAGATTCTCGACGACGAAATCGCGGAGTGTGGCGGTGTCGACGGTGGCCACGTGTACGAGGAAGTCGTCGGAACCGGCAATGAAGTAGATGTTCAGCGTTTCTTTTCGTGAGGCGATCTTCGATCCGAATTCGCTGATCCGTCGTCGAGCATCCGCTTGGAGTCTCACCGAAATCATGGCCTGGATGCCCTGGCCGAGGGCCTCGGGGTCGATGTCGGCGTGAAAGCCGCGGATGACGCCACGTTCGACGAGGGCGCGGACCCGGGCCAGTGCGGTGGACGGCGCGACACCGGCTGCGGCAGCGAGCGCGTTGTTGGGCATACGGGCGTCACGGCGGAGTTCGTCGAGCAGAATGTGGTCGATTCGATCCAGCGGTACGGGCCGAACATCGTTCGGCGCAGCCCCTGTGATGCCGGTCTCGAACGAACTATTACTCACCATCGCTGCAGTTTATAGAATTATATTCACTTCCGTTGCAGGTATTTCGTAGATAATTCATAGTTGGCCTACACGGATGGAGCTACGGCTTCACCTCACCCACCACCGAGGAGGTCGCCATGAAGATCGGAATTCCACGCGAGATCAAGAACCACGAATACCGGGTGGCCATCACTCCGGCGGGCGTGCACGAACTGGTCTCGCGAGGACACGAAGTGATCATCGAAACCGAGGCGGGAGCCGGATCGTCGTTCACCGACACCGACTACAAGGCCGCCGGTGCGCAGATTTTCACCGACGCCGCGGAGGTCTGGGAAGCGGCCGATCTGCTGCTCAAGGTCAAAGAGCCCATCGCCGAGGAGTATTCGCGCCTACGCAAGGGGCAGGTGCTGTTCACCTACCTGCATCTCGCAGCGTCGAGGGCCTGCACCGACGCACTGCTGGAATCGGGTACCACCGCCATTGCCTACGAAACGGTCACCGCCGCAGACGGTTCACTCCCGTTGCTCGCGCCGATGAGCGAAGTTGCCGGACGCCTCGCACCACAGGCCGGTGCTTACCACCTGATGTCGAGTGAAGGCGGGCGCGGAGTTCTCATGGGCGGCGTGCCGGGAGTGCGTCCCGCCAATGTCGTCGTCATCGGAGCCGGAGTATCCGGAAAGAATGCCACCGCAATCGCTTTCGGCATGCACGCCGACGTCACCGTACTCGACCTCGATGTGAAGGCGTTGCGGGCCATCGACGATCAGTACCGCGGAGCCGTCAAGACTCTGGTGTCCAATGCGTACGAACTCGAACAGGCCGTGCTGGCAGCGGATCTCGTCATCGGCGCAGTGCTGGTGCCTGGAGCCAAGGCTCCGAAGCTGGTGTCCAACAGCCTCGTTCAGCGCATGAAGCCAGGCTCGGTTCTGGTCGACATCGCCATCGACCAGGGTGGCTGCTTCGAGGATTCGGTGGCCACCACCCACGCCGATCCCACGTACAAGGTGCACGAGTCGGTGTTCTACTGCGTCGCCAACATGCCCGGTGCCGTTCCGCGCACGTCCACCTATGCCCTCACCAACGCCACCCTGCCGTACGTCGTCGCACTCGCAGACAAGGGCTGGGAAGCGGCCTGCGCCGCAGACCCGGGCCTGAAGGCCGGACTGAGCACTCACGAGGGTGAATTGCTCTCTGCCACCGTCGCCGCTGCTTTCGCCTGAGGAGAGACTGCGGCGCTCTACGCGCTGTGGCGACCCGAGCCCCGTGACCGCGTGGGCTTGGGTGCCTTGGACGGCGTGCTTGTGCTGGACGACGAGTTCGCCCGGGACGAGGTGATCGGCCGCGCCAGCAGCACAGCGATCGCAGTGGTGAGAGGTACCGACAACGCGAGGGCGACGCCGCCCACCGAGGATCTGACGATCTCGATCGATACGGCGTCGCCGGTCAGCACGTCCTGGATCGACCGATCGGCGACGCTGAAGAGCAGCAGCAGCGGCAATGCTCCACCCGCGTAGGCGAGGACGAGGGTGTAGACGGTACTGGCGATGTGGTCGCGTCCCACTCGCATCGCGGCGGTGAAGATTTCGCGCCGCGTCGCGGTCTGATCCACCGATGCCAACTCGAACGCGGCCGATGCCTGAGTGATCGTCACGTCGTTGAGCACGCCGAGCGAGCCGATGATGAAGCCGGCCAGCAGGAGACCGGTGACGCTGACATTGCCGATATACGTCTGCACGGCGGTGTTCTGTTCCTCGGACAACCCGGTCAGGTGTGTCATCCGGATCGCGACGTAGGACAGGACTGCAGCCAAGCCCATCGAGGTCAGGGTGCCCAGTAGCGCCGAGCTGGTACGCAGGTTCACCCCGTGTGCCAGATACAGCACGGCGTAGAGGATCACCGCGCCGGCGACGAGGGCAACCGGAATGGCGGGTGCGCCGTCGAGCAGGGCGGGCAACATGAACACCACCAGCACGGCGAACGCGATGAGCAGGCCGACCAGCGCGCGGAATCCCCGCCAGCGGGCAACCACGCAGATGACCACGGCGAACACTCCGACGATCAACCCCAGTGGTAGCCCGCGCGAATAGTCGTTGAAGGAGTATCGGACTCCACCGGAGGGGTCGGATTGCAGAACCAGCCGGATGTCCTCGCCGGCGCTCAGGGTCGGTTGGCCGGGGCCCGGCGCGATCTCGAGCACCGTCCGTTTGCCCGCGTCCTGGCCCGTGGTGATGTCGACGATGCTGCGCTGACACTCGTACGAGTCGTTGACCGCAGGGGTCGGGTTGCCGGTGAACGCCCTGCCCGCGTCGGGACTTCCGCAGGGCCCGATGCTCTGAGAGGTGATGGTGCCCGCCTCGGTGGACACCGCACCCCCGCCGGAGGTCTGGAACGGCAACGGGATGTCGATGCTCTGTTTGCCGGGCCACAGCGCAACAGCCCCGGCGATGACGGCGATGGCTATGGCGACGAGCAGTCCGACGACGACCTTGGCGGCTACCGGGCCCAGCGGCACAGGACCGTCGCTGTGTCCGTGACCGTGACCGTGACCGTGGCCCACATGAGAGTCGAGACCCGGCTCGAGGCCGTCGGGATGATCGCCGCGTGGTTGCACGGTGCAAGGCTAGTACGGAGCCAGGACTGCGGAAGTTGCGAGGAGCTCGGTGGCGGGGAGCAGGGGGGGCGTCCCCCGCCACCACCTGACCGACCCGGGGGGGAGGGGACGACCAGGGCTCGCGGACACCGAAGTGCCGTCCGCCAATCTACAGATCTTTCGGTCTCGGGGCGCGATCACATCGAAGTTTTTTGCATCACTTTCAACTACTTCCGAGTAACTTTCCTACGTCACTGCTTGTAGGAGGAGAGGAAGTTGCCGAACCTGTCGATCGCCACGGCCAGATCTCGCGCCCACGGGAGAGTCACGATGCGGATGTGATCGTGCCCGGGCCAGTTGAAGCCGGTGCCCTGGACCACGAGGATCTTCTCCTGAAGCAGTAGGTCCTGCACCAGCTTCTCGTCGTCGTAGATCTCGTGCACTTCGGGGTCGAGTCGAGGAAACGCGTACAGCGCACCCCGCGGCTTGACGCAGGAGACGCCATGAATCGAGTTGAGTTTCTCCCATGCGACATCACGCTGTTCGAGCAGTCGTCCGCCGGGAAGGATCAGATCCTCGATGCTCTGGTAGCCGCCCAGTGCGACTTGAATGGCATGCTGCGCAGGAACATTGGGGCACAGCCGCGTCGACGCCAGAAGGTCGATACCCTCGATGAATCCTGCGGCGTGCTTCTTCGGCCCGGTGATCGCGAGCCATCCGGCGCGGTAACCCGCCACGCGATACGCCTTGGACAAACCGTTGTACGTCAGGCACAGCAGATCGGGTGCCAGACTCGCCAGCGAGGTGTGCTGTGCGTCGTCGTAGAGGATCCGGTCGTAGATCTCGTCCGCGAGCAGCAGTAGCTGATGCTTACGCGCCAGATCGACGATTCCCTGCAGAACTTCCTTCGAGTACACCGCGCCGGTCGGATTGTTCGGATTGATCACCAATAGCGCGACGGTCTTCGGCGTGATCTTCGACTCGATGTCGGCGAGATCGGGATTCCACCCGTTCTCCTCGTCGCAGACGTAGTGCACGGCCTTGCCGCCCGACAGCGTCGTCATGGCCGTCCACAGCGGGTAATCGGGGGCCGGGATCAGCACCTCGTCACCGTCGTCGAGCAGGGCCTGCATCGTCATCGTGATGAGCTCGGACACCCCGTTACCGAGGTAGATGTCGTCGACGTCGAGCACTGGGAAGCCCGGTTCCAGCTCGTAGCGCGTGACGATGGCCCGTCGCGCCGACAGAATGCCCTTCGACTCCGAATAACCCTGGGCGACGGGTAGAGCCGCGATCATGTCTCGCACGATCACATCGGGGGCCTCGAATCCGAACGGAGCCGGGTTGCCGATGTTGAGCTTGAGGATTCGGTGCCCCTCGGCCTCGAGCCGGGCGGCGTGGGCGTGTACCGGTCCGCGGATCTCGTACAGCACGTTCTGCAGCTTGGTCGACTGCTGCAACGTGCGATAACGCGGCTGGGAGTTGATCTGCGGAGTGGTCACCCGTCACATCGTGCCAGGCGAGCGCTCTCGGTTTCCACAAGGTTGTTTCGCGAGAAGTTGTTTCCGCAGCGTTGTCGGTGGCGAGTGGAACAATCGAGCCATGTGCGGACGGTATGCCAGTACCCGGAGTGACAGCGACCTGCAGGCGGTGTTCGACATCGCCGAAACAGTGGGGGCGGAGGTGCCGCCGTCGTACAACGTCGCCCCGACGCAGACGGTGCGAACCGTTCTCGAACGCGCGCCCAAGGACGAACCCGAGTCCGACGCCGTGCGGCAGCTGCGGTCGGTGCGCTGGGGTCTGATCCCCTCCTGGGCGAAGGACGCGAAGATCGGGTCTCGACTGATCAACGCCAGGTCCGAGACCATCACCGAGAAGCCTTCCTTCAAGAAGGCCGCGAGCCGTCGGCGCTGCATCGTACCGGCCGATGGGTACTACGAATGGGAGAAGCGCGACGGCGCGAAGGTGCCGTACTTCCTGCACGAGGAGGGTGTGCTGGCCATGGCCGGCCTGTACGAGCTGTGGCGAGACCCCACCAAGGCCGACGACGACGAGGACAGGTGGGTCTGGTCGGTTACGGTGCTCACCTCGCCGGCAGCCGACGCGCTCGGTCATATCCACGATCGTTCACCGGTCGTGCTGCCACCGGATCTGCGCGCGAGTTGGCTCGATCCGACCGTCACCGATCTCGGCGCTGTGCAGGAGATGCTGGCGGCAATTCCCGAACCTCGGCTCGAGCCCTACGAGGTGAGCACCGCGGTGAACAGCGTGAAGAACAACAGCCCGGAGCTGTTGACGCCCGTGTAAGTGCTCAGGTGAGCCTCGTGCGGCAGATGTCGAGAATCGCCGACCGCTCGTCCGGGGACACCTCGGCGGCCACCGGCGAATCGAGAATGCGACGCAAGCGCTGGAAGTAGGTACGTCCGTCGACACCGAAGGCCACGTAGATGTCCTCGTCGCTGCCACCGCCGTAGCCCTGCCAGGTGCGACCGAAGGTCAAAATCTCGTAGTCCACCGATTGGGTAGTGGTCCGGCGCATGGTGTTCCCCCTACTGTTCCTTGTGCTCCATCATCCGGGTCTGTGTTGAAGGGCCGGTGAACACCGCGTTACGTATACGTCAGTTCACTAGGGTGGAGTTCGTGACCGCTCTCGCCTTCGGATCCTGGCCCTCGCCCATCTCTGCAGCAGACCTGTCGTCGGCGGGCCACCCCGTCGAGGGTGGTCGCTATGTCGGAGGCGAGATCTGGTGGTCGGAATTGCGACCTGCCGAGAAGGGGCGGACGGCAATCTGCCGGTACGTCGACGGAACGGCGCAGCCGATTCTGCCCGCACCGTTCAACGCCCGCACCCGAGTCCACGAATACGGCGGCGGGGCATGGACTGCAACGGCGGACGGCGATCTGGTGTTCGCCGAGTTCTCCGATCAACGTGTCTATCGGCTCACCCCCGGCGCGGCACCCGTGGCACTGACTCCGAAACCTGCTGTGGCGTCGAGCATCCGGTACGCGGAACTGTCGGTGGTCGGTAACGACGTCATCGCAGTCCGTGAGATGCACGACGCCGGAGCGGTATCGAGAGATATCGTGGCGATCGACCTGAGCGGCGGCGGAGTGCGCTCGTTGGTTTCGGGCTCGGACTTTCTCGCGTACCCGCGGCTGTCACCCGATGGCACCCGTATCGCCTGGATAGCGTGGAATCATCCGCAAATGCCATGGGACGGCACGGAATTGCGCGTGGCTTCGCTCGCCGACCCGTCGTCCTGGACGGTGCTGCTCGGTTCCACCGAAGAGTCGGTGATGCAGCCGGAGTGGATCGATGACGAGTCGTTGTACGTTGTCAGTGACCGAAGTGGTTGGTGGAACCTGTATTCGGTGACGCTGGACGGAGCTCTCGCACCACTGCTGACCCTCGATGCAGACTTCGGTGCCCCGCTCTGGCAACTCGGAGCCCGCTGGTATTCCGTCCTCGATGACGGTGCGCTGCTGACCGTCCACACCGTCGGCACGGATACTCTCGCCGTTCTCGACCCCGCCACCGGCAGTCTCGACGATATCGAGCTCGACGGAGTGACGTCGGTGGGCCTCGGAGGACGACTCGGACCGACGGTTCTGCTCAAGGGCGGCGGTGCGCAGGTTGCCGCCGGATTGTTTGCACTGGATCTCGAGACGCGGGAACTGCGCAGTGTCCGTTCGAGTTTCGAGTCCATACCGGACGTCGCGTACTTGCCCGAGGGGCGTCAGGTGACGTTCCGCGGTCCGGATCGTGAAGTTCACGCCATCGCCTATGCGCCGCGAAATCCGTCGTACGAAGGGCTCGACGGCGAACTCCCGCCGTACGTTGCGTTCGTTCACGGCGGCCCGACGGCGCACGTGGCTCCCGCGCTCAACCCGTTGTTCGCGTACTTCACCAGTCGCGGCATCGGTGTCGTCGATGTGAACTACGGCGGGTCGAGTGGATACGGCCGCGAGTACCGCAATCGCCTGCGCGGACAGTGGGGCGTCGTCGATGTCGAAGACACCATTGCCGCGGTACAGGGACTGGCCGACAGCGGCCTCGCCGACCCCAGCCGGTTGGCCATCGAAGGCGGATCTGCAGGTGGCTGGACGGTGTTGGCAGCGCTGACATCGTCGGACGTGTTCGCCTGCGGCGCATCGTACTTCGGCGTCGCCGAACTGGAACTGTTCGTCGCCGAGACCCACGACTTCGAATCGCGCTACATCGACGGCCTCATCGGGCCGTTGCCCGAGGCCATCGACCTGTACCGAACCCGCGCGCCGGTCAACAACGTCGACGGACTCTCGTGCCCGGTGCTGTTGCTGCAGGGGCTGGACGATCCGATCGTGCCGCCGTCGCAGGCCGAGCGGTTCCGAGATGCCATGGTGAAGAAAGGGATTCCGCACGCCTACCTGGCGTATGCGGGCGAATCGCACGGCTTCCGCAAACTCGAAACCCAGGTCAACGCGCGAGAATCCGAACTGTCCTTCTACGGCCAGGTCATGGGATTCACGCCGCCCGGAATCCCTGAGCTACAGCTGTGGCGGCCCTCTAGCTGAGTGGGGGGTGCGCGCGCTTCGCCTCGAGAAACTCGAGCAGCGCGCTGGGGATGGCGCAATACTTGCTGTTGTTTTCGGACAATTTGCTGCCTGCCTCGAACGCTGCCTTCGACGGGCCGTCGTTCTCGAGGATCAATGCGCAGAGTCGCTCG
Source organism: Rhodococcus sp. PSi06 (assembly GCF_054960675.1). Classification (NCBI taxonomy): domain Bacteria; kingdom Bacillati; phylum Actinomycetota; class Actinomycetes; order Mycobacteriales; family Nocardiaceae; genus Rhodococcus; species Rhodococcus sp. PSi06. The sequence goes on along the minus strand of NZ_JBHNYO010000001.1, from coordinate 138,687 downwards.
TCGGTGCGGCCCGATTCGCAACACTTCTCGACGTGCGCTCGGTCGTCGGGCGACAGAGCCGTCCACCACTCGTCGTAGCGGCGAAACAGCCTGTCCGCGTCGTCGGTCATGCCTGCTCCTACTTCTTCGGGTTGCAGTTCGGTTCCGACCATACTCACGATGTCCGATTCGTCCACCGTCGCGGGGTCCGGGTGGGACGGGCGGGTGGGAACCTCACACCGGTTTTGCCGGGTGAGCGCCTGTGCTCGGACGTGAGCGGGGGCGCGCAGTCGGGAGAAGGGGCGCTCACTTGCGGTGTTGGGCGCGGTCCGTGGCCTGGCCGGGGTTCCGGGGACGGGTGGGAACCTCACACCGTTTTTGCCGGGTGAGCGCCTGTGCTCGGACGCGAGCGGGGGCGCGCAGTCGGGAGAAGGGGCGCTCACTCGCGGTGTCGAGCGCGCTCGGCAGCCTCGCGGATCATCCGATCCACCAGTTCGGGATGGTCGAGATCTTCCCAGGCGATGCGCACCACGTGGCGTCCGGTTCCACGAATGCGATCCTCTCGACGCTTCTCCTCCCACAACACGTCCGCCGCACTCTTCCCCTCGGGTACGAATCGCCCGTATTTCACCTTGCCGTCGAATTCGATGACGGTGTCGATCTCGTCGAGGTCGAAATCCACGCGACCGACGAATCCGCGAGAATCCGTGATCGTCACCTGCAGCTGTGGGGTGTAGCCCAGGTTGTGCAGCAACACCCGGGTGCGCGATTCTCCGACGCTCTCGGACCTGCCGTCCATGAATTTGGCGACGGTGTGGGCCTTTCGATTTCCCGGGTGATTCGGGCACGAATTCAGTGCTGCAACAATCTGTTCGACGGTCAAGCCTCGGGCCCGCGCGGCGACGTCAGCAATGCAGACGGCTGTCTCGAAGGGAAGTGTGCGAGCGCAATCGGCGACGGTTCGAGCCAATGCCGTGACTCGCACGCCGTCGATGTCGGCGACTTCCTCGTCGGTGTAGGGAGAGGTGTGCAGCCTTCTGATCGAGCTGCTGCGCCCACCGCCACGGGCACGATTGCGCGTGATGTGCACTCGGCTCAGATCCGCATTCCACACATCGAGACCGTGGAAGACGGCCGCGCTCACATGACTGACGACTGCGTCGGGTGCCGTGGCCGCGCCGAGTACTGCCTCTGCGATGACGCGGTGCTTCTCCTCCGCTGTGAGCGAGTCGAACTGAGACCTGCTGACGAACCTTCCGGGTCGGAGTCGACGCCAGGCTCGCGTTCGGCAGTAGCGCTGCAACTCGGCATCGGAAGTTCCACGGGCGAGCGCGTCGGATCGCGAGACAATGCGGGTCATGCCAGAAATGCTCTAGCGCGCAATCGCTTTCGACAAGGCCCATGTTCCGAATTGTGGATAACTCGTTGCCTGTGGATAACCCGGGCCCTCGAACCTCACACCGCTATTGACGAGTGCGCGCCCCTGCTCTGAGGTGAGCGGGGGCGCGCGGTCGGGAGAAAGGGTGTGAGGTTGGTTCCGTCGGCGTGGAGGTGTGCGCGTCGGGTGGAACCGGGGGCGGGGGACCTCACACCTCTATTGACGAGTGCGCGCCCCTGCTCTGAGGTGAGCGGGGACGCGCAGTCGGTAAAAAGGGTGTGAGGTTACTTTCGGCGACCCGGAACCTTTGCCCCCGGAGCGAATCCGAGTCCGCCGGCCTTCGGCTTGGGCGGAGTGCGATCATCCGAACCGTTGGACGCGGCCTCACCAGCAATGTCCGACGCCTCGGCCTTCGGTGCCTCTGCTTCCGCAGTCGGTGCCTCGGTTGAGGTGGCCTCGGCTGCCGGTGTCTCGGCTTCCGGAGTCGGCTCGGCCTTTTCGGGCTCTGCGTTCTTCGACTCAGCAGGTGCAGAGGCGGCCGCACTCGGTGTACGCGCGCCCGGCTTCTTGAATCCCGACTTCACGGCCAGACCCTTGGGCTGGACGGTCGGCTTGGACTCTTCTGCCGCTGCAGGCTCGGCAGCAGCGGGCGCTTCGGTGGCCGGAGCCTCCGCAGCAGGTGCCTCTGCCTTGGGAGCTTCGGCAGCAGGTGCCTCTGCCTTGGGAGCTTCGGCAACAGGGGCTTCGGCAGCAGGCTTACCCGGTGCCTTGGCTCCCGGCTTCTTGAATCCGGACTTCACAGCCAAGCCCTTGGGCTGGACGGTCGGCTTGGATTCGCTTGCAGCAGTGCTCGATTCCGCAGGCTCACCTGAGGTCTCGGGAGCGGGTGCCGCCGTTGCCTCGGATTCCGCGGGCTTGCCGGGTGCCTTCGCGCCGGGCTTCTTGAATCCCGACTTCACAGCGAGGCCCTTGGGCTTCACCGACGGAGTCGACTCCGAGGCTTCTGCTGCAGCCGGTGTTTCGGCCGTTGCCTCAGCTTCGGCAGGCGCGGCAGCCTTCGCACCTGGTGCCTTGCCCTTCATCTGCAGACCCTTGCCACCGGGTGCCTTGCCGCCGGCCATTCCGAGTCCCTTGGGCTTCGGAGCTGTCTCGGCAGTGGCAGTGTCGGCCTTGTCGGTGGCTCCAGCCGAACCCGGTGTCTTCGCTCCCGGTGCCTTGGCCAGACCCTTCATCTTCAGTCCGCCGCTCGCCTTCGGAGCGGGTGCTGCCGGAGCGGACTTCGCCTCGGCCGGCTCCTCGACCGGTGCGATGCGCTCGGCCTCTTCGACCTCCATCGCCTTTTCGGTCTCGAGCTTTTCCTCGGGAGTGCGCTCACGGGGGATGACCTTGATGTTCTCGGCCAACACCGAGGACTCGACGCGGGTGATCGACTCGAGCATCAGCTGCGCGACGTCGACGACCTCGACGCCCTCGTGTGCGCCGCCTTCCTGACGTGCTGTGACACCGTCGGTGAGCATCACGCGGCAGAACGGGCAACCGGTAGCGATCTTCTTGGGGTTGGTCGCAAGTGCCTCGTCGACCCGGTCGATGTTGATGCGCTTGCCGATGTTCTCTTCCATCCACATACGAGCGCCACCGGCACCACAGCACATGGACCGCTCACCGTGACGCGGCATCTCCTTGAGGTTGGAGCCCGACGCGGCCATGAGCTCACGCGGTGCGTCGTAGACCTTGTTGTGACGTCCGAGGTAGCAGGGATCATGGTAGGTGATGTCCTGGCTGACGGAGGCGACCGGAATCAGCTTCTTCTGCCGCACGAGGCGGTTGAGCAGCTGCGTGTGGTGCACCACCTCGTAGTCACCGCCGACCTGCGGGTACTCGTTGCCGAGGGCGTTGAAGCAGTGGGCGCAGGTGACGACGATCTTGCGCTTGTTCTGCTCGACGCCGTCGAACACGTTGTTCAGTGTCTCGATGTTCTGCATCGCGAGCTGCTGGAAGAGGAACTCGTTGCCCGCGCGGCGAGCGGAGTCGCCGGTGCAGGTCTCGTCCGCACCGAGCACCATGAACTTCACGCCTGCGGTGGCGAGCAGCTCGGCGACGGCCTTGGTGGTCTTCTTCGCGCGATCCTCGTAGGCACCGGCACAGCCGACCCAGAAGAGGTACTCGTAGTCCTGGAACGAATCGGCGTCCTTGCCGAAGACCGGGATGTCGAAGTCCATCTCGTTGATCCAGTTGAGACGATCCTTGGAGTTCTGGCCCCAGGGGTTGCCCTTGTTCTCGAGGTTCTTGAACAAGCCGGCGAGCTCGGACGGGAACTCCGATTCGATCAACACCTGGTAGCGGCGCATGTCGATGATGTGGTCGACGTGCTCGATGTCCACCGGGCACTGCTCGACGCAGGCACCGCAGGTGGTGCAGCTCCACAGCACCTCGGGATCGATGATGCCGCCGTCGATGGCGTCGGCGACGAGCTTGCGATCGGCTTCGTCGCGAGCATTCTGCGGAATGGCGTCGAGCGCCTTCTGGTCGACGTTGCCCTCGGCATCGACGAGGCCGACCTCGTCACCGGCCATGTCCTTCTTGCCTCCGGCCAGCAGGTACGGGGCCTTGGCGTGGCTGTGGTCGCGCAGCGACATGATCAGCAGCTTGGGGGAAAGGGGCTTACCGGTGTTCCACGCGGGGCACTGCGACTGGCAGCGACCGCATTCGGTGCACGTGGTGAAGTCCAGCCAGCCCTTCCAGCTGAAGTCTTCGATTTTGCCTGCGCCGAACGCGTCGACGTCGGGATCGGCCTCTTCCATCTCGAGGACCTTGCCGCCGGACATCATCGGCTTGGCTGCACCGAGAGCGACGGTGCCGTCGTCCATGCGCTTGAAGTAGATGTTCGGAAACGCGGTGAAGCGGTGCCACGCGACGCCCCAGTTGATGCGGGTGCCCACGATGTAGAGCCAGATCATGCCGGACATCAGCTTGATGAGCGCGAAGATCGAGACCATGTTGGAGTTGGCCGGCAGCAGCTCGGCGAGACGCATCGTGAAGAAGTCGGTGTACGGGTTGGCGTCTCCGTAGGTGGCGATTTTGCCCGCCTTGACGAAGACCATGCCCAGGCCCTCGATGAGCACGACAGCCTCGACGAAGTAGGCGGCCTTGAACCCGGAGCCGGCGAAGCGCGACTGGCGCTCCGGCTTACGGGGGTGGTTGAGCTGACGAATGATGATCAGCGTGGTGATGCCGATGACGGTGCCGAGCCCGAGAATCTCGTCCATCAGGTGGTAGACGGCGGTGTCGCCGACGATGGGCCAGTGGAACTCGGGATTGAACGTCTGACCGTAGGCCTCGAACCAGAACACGGACCCGACCATGAACCCGATCATCACCAGCCAGTGCGCCCAGCCGACGGTGCGGAACTTGACCATCTTGGTGTGGGCCGCGAACTCGATCACCATCTGCTTGAAGCGGGGGACGATCGGTCGCCAACGATCGGGTGCCGGCTGACCCAGCCGCACGATGTTGAACATGCGCAGAGCCCCGCGAATGAAGGCGAACCAACACACGAGGCTGAGCAGAGCACCGACTGTGCCCAACGTGATCGTCAGGGCGTTCATGTCGCGGCCTTTCGTTCAGTGGCAGCTGGAGCAGCTACCGCGGGTCCAGCCCGTCGAGAGGGATACAGCGATGTTACCTGCCAGTAGATCAGTAAATCTACTGACGGGTAACTTAGTCCAGGATCACCGGTGGCGACGCTGGTGGTTGCGTGCACGAGGCCGTCCGACGGGTGGGCTGAACTCGTCAGTAGGTTGTCGCCCGCATCACGTTAGGCGTAGGCACCTGGAGGGCTGTCGAGAAGGCAGTCCTTACCTGTCCTTTTCTCTTTGGAGTTCGACCCCGCAGTGCGGACCGTTTTCGGCCGATCGAATGACATTTTCGCGGCATAGTGCGGCTTCGCGGCCTCGTAAGCTGCATAAATCCAAAATGTTTGTGACAGTTGATAACCGATAGGTGTCGGAGTAGTTGCAGAAGGACAACGAACGGTACGGTTCGTGCGCTACACTTCGACCGCATCGAACGTCGCAAAAGGGTCATCGGGGTGACTTTTAGCTCGGAAGGACCTGGTCCTGCCGAGCCTGCACATCACAGAAACGGAACAGAACTCCACATGAAACTCAGCAAACTGGTCGTCACCTCGGCCCTCGTCGCAGCTGCGATGGGCCTGGCCAGCGGAACCGCTTATGCACAGGCCCCCACTGAGCAGGCACCCGGCAACACCAACTACACCGTCGACCTCGAAGACCGCACGATCGTCACCACGATCGATGCAGGCGTCTTCAAGGTTGCCGACGACGGTAAGACGGTCGACGTCCTCGACGCCGCCGACAAGACCCTCGTGACCCTCCCGCTCTCGTTCAACCTCGGCGGACTGAACTTCCCGTACGAGCAGAACGTCGACGACAATGGCAAGACCCTGCGGCTGATCCCGAACCTCGACTTCACCAAGGCATCGGCCAACTCGCGCAGCATCGGAGCAACGACTGTTGCCTCGCCCGAGGAGAACTACAAGGCGCAGCAGAACTTCACCTCACAGCTCGGTATCGCGACTGCGATTGGAACCCTGACCGGGTCCGCCATCGGTGCGGTGATCGGCTGCATCGTAACTCTCCCTGCAGGATGCATCCCCGGCTTGGTGACCGGTGCGGGCGCAGGCGGAATTATCGGCACCATTGTCGCCGGTGGCCCGACCCTAGTGGTGGCCGGCATCGACCTGCTCAACACGTTGAACGCGGCACCGGGCACCTCGGTCTGGGCCAAGTAACCTCCAGCAGCATCACGCAGGGCCCGCACTCGTCGAGAGTGCGGGCCCTGCGTCGTTCGAATGTCTCAAGTTTCTAGAACGTACGAATAGTCAGTCCGGGGTTATCGGCCAACACGTCGTTGATGGGTGTGGCGAACAGTTCGGGTCGCTGGCCCTGCAGCATGCTGAACACCGTCGCGATTTCGCAGGACGGTTGATCGCCCACATTCGAGGCGCTGGAGATGCCGACGGCGAGGGTGCCGCTGACGATCGGACCGCCACTGTCGCCGCGCAGGGCACAGATGGACGTGGAGAAGCTACGGTCCATGACGGCTTCGCCCATGGCGACGTTCTGCCCGGTGGACAGGATTGTGCCGCAGCTGAATCCGGTTCGAGAACCGGACTTGCAGACGGGAGCGCCCACGATGGGATCCACTGTTCCGGTGACGTGCAGCGGTCCCGCGCCGGGCACTCGCACTGCATTGCTCTCGAATTCTCCGACGTTGGGGTCGTCGATATCGATCAAGGCGTAATCGTTGTGCGACTGACTGGTTCGGTAGAACGAGCCGAACTTCGACCCGACGAGACTTCCGTACATCGGGTAAGCGCCGGTCGTCGCCGCGGAACCGGTGACGGCCGGATCGCAATGTCCTGCAGTGATGTTGACCGAACCGTGCGTCGGGTCGGTTGCGTTGAATCCGAGCGAGCAACGCAGACCGAGACCGGCCGGGGTGCCTGCGAGGAAGCTGTCTCCGCCGAGATAGGAACTGGCACGAACCGGGCCGGCAGTGGGCGCGAGATCGAAGGGGAGTAGGTCCAGCAGCGGGTCGATGGCGCTGCGCACGGTCTCCGGAACTTCGATACCGGAGGCGACGGCGGCGAACCCGTTGGCAGTCGCGGCGTCGGTCACCGCGGAATAGGTGGGACCGTCCGCTATCGCGACGACGGGTCGGCCATCGGTATCGAGCCAGGTATCGGTGACAATTTCGGAACCCATTGCGGCAGCGAACTCCGCCAGCCGGCGAGCCGCGTCGGCTCGGTCGAGAAACTGTTGCGGATCGAGTCCGAGATCGCGGGCGACGGCGTCGGCCAACTCGGGCGGCAGCACCGGAACTGCGCCCACTGCGGGCGCAGCAGTGGCGACAGGACTACACACCGCCATCGTGATCAGGCACGACACAGCAGCAATCGACAACCCCAGCGCACGGCGACGCATGAAAACCCCTCCCCCGAGGCATCCGCGATGTGATGCCGTTCACTCCCGGTACGACTATAGGGGGTGCGGGGCCGCCGACCTACCGGCCTACTCGGTTCGCAGGGAGGAGCCGGTTGCAGCGAGCACCTGATCCACCGGAATGCCGAGGCTGGCGGTGCCGCCGTACTGCGCCAACGTCAGATTTGCCTCGGTGCAATCGGGTGCGCCACCGCTGTTGGATCCGCTGGTGATTCCGAGTGCGAGGGTTCCCGTCACGATGGCACCGCCGCTGTCGCCGGCCAGAGTGCACGCAGTGCTGGCAAATCCACGAACCGTGCGGGACGTGCCGTCCTCCATGTAGAGCTGTGTCTCGACGCGGTCGGCTGCAACCAGGCCGCATGTGAACGACGACGACTGTCCGGACTTGCAGACCGGCGCTCCGATCACCGGTGCTGCGGTTCCGGTGATCGTGACGGTGCTGCCGTTCGCTCCGCGGACGGTGGGACGGTCCAGGCCGGACGCGACACCTTTGTCGTTCAGGGCGATGACCGACCAGTCGAGGCCGTCCTGTGCGCCCAGGCTCGATCGCTCGAACGATCCGATCTGGGTGCTGCGGGCGATGTCCGAGGGATCGGGCAGGTAGACCGGGGCACCGCCGGATCCGGTGGCCTTGTTCGGATTGCAGTGTCCGGCAGTCAGATTGACGGCATCGCCGGACTGGTCGACGGCGTTGAATCCGAACGAGCAGATGCTGATGTCGGTTTTCGGCGCGTCGGCGATGGGCCCGGTGCTCGTGACGTACGTGTCGCCGCCCATCGGAGTCGGGTCGACCGGCTTGTTTCCGCCCGGGGACAGGATGACCTTGATGTTAGCCAGCAACGTCGGCAGGTTGAGCGCATTACCGATCGGACTGTTCACCAGGTCGATGACGACCTGGTTGTCGATGAAGTCGATGGCCGTTCCGTTGATCTGCTGGGAGATCTCACGGGGCAGTCCGGAAATCCACTGATTGAGATCTGCCAGAGATTTCTCCAACCCGTCCGCCGAAACCGGTGACTGAGCTGTGGCGTATCCGTCCTTGGCCACTGCCTGTGCTGCGGCGGGGGAGGTGACGGCGACGACGGCGTTGCCGTCGGGCCCGATCCATGCGCCGGCGAAATCTGCGGGGCGGCTGGCACGGAAGTCCGATGCGTAGGCGGACAGCTCCTGAGCACGAGCGGCTCGATCGAGATACTCCTGCGGGGAGATCTTCAGATCGCGCTGCACGGCCTCGACGAGCTCTGCAGGAAGCCGATCGGCGGGAGATTGGACGACGGGCTCCGCGGCCGCTGTTCCGGAGAACGAAGCGAGGAGAACAAAAGCCGTCGAGCACAGCACTGCAGCACGCAGAGCCCCGGTGTTACGCATGAAATCCCTTCATCGGGTGCTTGGTATCAGCGCCCCACCCTAGGGCATGAGTCGCTGGACCAATGTTTGCGCAGGTCAGGGCTGAGGGGGCGCTGTCGATGTGGTCGTCGTCGTGGTGGTAGTCGTGGCTGTGGTCGTTGTGGTCGCAGCCGGGGTGGTCGTCACCGCGGTTGTGGTGGGCACCGGTTCCGTGGTGGTCACCACCGGCGGTGGCGCTGGAATCGGTGCGGGGGGCGGCGCAGGAAGCGGCGCTGGTTGAGGCGGGATGTACGGCTCGTAGGTCGGTTCGTCGACCACCTCCGGCGCGACCACGGCCGGAGCAGGAACAACTGTGGTGGTCGACGGTGTGCGCGTCGAGGTGACGACCGGCGAGCCTGCGTCGGTGACGGCCGGGGGCGTCGGAGCCGGTGAACTGCTGAACACGCCACTGACCGCCGCGATCGCGAGCACGATGACCACGCCCGCCGCGGCACCGGCAATGACGGTGGTGATGGTGCGTGAGCGTTCGCTTCGTTCGTCGGTCGACTCGGTTCTCGCGACATCCGGGGCGACAACGGCCGCCGCGGCACCGGTGTGCGGCGCATTCTCCTGCGCCGGTTCGACCGGTTCGGAGCGGAATTCCGAGGGCGAGAACACCGGCACCACGGCAGGCATCGCCTCGGAGAAGGCGAGGGACTTCTCCAGCGGGACAACAGGAATGGCGTCGGTATCGAGGGAATCGTTGCCGTCGTTGCGGGTGACGATCGGCGCGGCCCCGGTGACCAGGGAATTGCCGTCGACATCGTCGATCTCGGCGAGCAGCAGTGCGCCCTTGGGTGCGGCGAGCGGCTCGACGACCAGTGGGCCCGACGACCGTTCGGTGATGGCGGCGACCACCGGCTCGAGTGCGGCGCTGCCACCGGTGAGGACCACGGTGCCGGTCTGCGGCACGTCGAGAGTACGCACCGTGGGCGCGACCAGATCGGCGAACTCGGCCCGCGTCACCGTCGTGGTGTGCGAGCTGCCCGGCAGATCGACTGCGACGGTGGCGGTTTCCTCCGTGCTCAGTGCCTGCTTGGCTGCTTCACAGGAGGCGACGACGCCGGTGAGGGCGGCCAGCACCGCGGCGTCGGACAGATCGATGTGCTCTCGATCGGTCACCACGTGATCGAACAGGGCGTCGGTGAACACGTCTCCGCTGACGGCGGTGGTGCGGATCGTTCCGCCTCCGGGATACGTCGAGATGTCGGTGCCGGTGGCACCGATGTCGATCACCGTGGCTGCCGTGCCGAGGTTGCGCTGCGCGAAAGTACTGGCGGCTTTCGCGTCGGGCACCAGAGCGACCGAGTCGAGGCCGGTGTGGTCGAGCGCATCACGCAGCAGAGCGACGCTTTCGCGCGGCCATCGCGCCGGGTACGTCATCGTCGTGACGGGTGTGTCGTCGGACTCGGCCGCCGCGGACATCATGGTGACCAGGCAATTGGCCGCGTTGGCCATCAGATCCTCGGCGCGGTAGGCGTCGGCGTCGGGTTCGAGGTTCTCCTGTTGCCCGACCAGGTCCACGAATCGAGTGAAAGGTGCTGTGTCGGCGGGCTCGCCGAGATGTGCGCGGCCGTCCTCGTCGAATCTCAGAGTCGTCGGTACCACGACGATCGTCGGCTCGTCTTCGGTGCGAACACGGTGAACCGCAACCGATCTGGTGTTGCCGACGGTGATTCCGAGATGCCCCGCACCGCTCATGGATTTCCACCTGTCGTCGCGTCGCTTGCCTGCTCGATCTTCCGCTGCGGTTCGGTCGCTTCGGTGTCGGTCGACTCGCCGGTATCGGCGTCGGTGTCGTCCTCATCCTCGACTGGGCCTTCGGATTCGACCGGATCGACCGTCTCGCTGGGTTCTTCGCGGTCGGTGCTCTCGGGTGTCTCGGCTGCCGGGCGCGTGTCGATCTCCGTCGCGTCCCGTTCTCGTCGCGGCTTGTCGGTGGTTTCGGGGGTGCTCGTCTCTTCGGCCGTTGCCTGCGGAGCCACCGTGTCAGGGGTGACGGGTGCGATTTCGGCGACGGCCGGCTCGACGACGACGGTGGGGAAATCGATCGGGCCATCGGATACGCCCCCGGACGACGTGGTCGGTGGTATCACCTGGGCGTTGCCGATGGTGGGCACGGTGGTATCGGGGGACGTGCCCAGTTGCAGCGCGACCAAGGCGGCACCGACGGTCACCGCGGCCGCGAATGCCGCAGCAGCGAACAGTGGGCGACGGTCGGATCGCCTGGGGGCAAGCACCGCAAACCGCTCGGTGACGGCGTCGACCGGGAATTCTGCAGCAAGCAGCGCAGCACCGCGCGCCGCTGCGACGGCGGTGTCCTTGCTTTCCAGGGTCGCTCGTACCGACGCGTTCCATGCGGCGAGCGCCTCCGCTTCGGCCACCAGTGACACGTGCGCCAGGCCGTGCGCATTCATCGCCGACCGCAGCGCGAAGACCTGCTCGGCCGTCCAGCGGGCGGGGTACGTGGCGGCCGCAGCGAGATCCCCCGGTTGCAGATCGATCGACGACGCCACCTCGGTGAGCAGGCACAACAGGGCCATCGACGTCAGCTGCTCGGCCGGAAAGACGGTGCCCTTGCTGCCGGTGACGCCCACGCCGTCGGCGAGAGAATCGAGGAAGTGCGTGTACGCCTCCGACGTGTCGTCGGTCGCGTCCCCGAGCGAGACGGTGCCGTCAGGGTGAGTGTTGAGCACGGTCGAGTGCAGAGACGCCAGGTGCAGCGACGGACCGGGCGCAATGGGATGCGACACCGCGGCCACGGCGCGTTCGTCGTCCACATAGAGCCCGACGTCCGGCGTGCCGATCGTCACACTGCCGGGCTGCTCGGTCATCGGAGTGCTACCTGTTCTGTGCTCGGTTACCGGTGGTCTGTCGTTATGTCGCTTCGGGCCCTCACACAGTTACAGTGTCGACGGTTGCGCTGGTAGAGCCTCCGTATCCCATGGCGCGCAGCATCGAGATCAGCTCCGAACGAGACTCGGCTCCCAGCCTTCGTCGAATGCGAGCCACATGATGTTCGACGGTCTTCGGAGATATGTAGAGGCGGCTACCCACCTCCCGATACGTCACTCCCAGGACCAGTAGCTCGGCTACTTCGGCTTCGCGGTCACTGAGAGATCCCGTCGGAGTTGGCGTGATCGCGGAGCTGTCGCGCCGCTGCGAACCGGCCGGCTGCGAGCCGGTCTGACGTAGCGACCGGGCGATGTGCAGCAATGCGGTGGCGGTCGCGGTATCGGTGACGGTCAGCGCCGCCTCGCTCGCCAATCGGGCCCCGTCCCAGGGCAGTCCGAATGCGGTCAGTGTGCGCGCCGAATTCTCTACATCGGTCGCGTCAGGCCTACCCTGCAACACCCCGAGCCAGGCGCGACCGGCCGCGGCGAGCGCAGCGCTGTAGGGGTGGGTGGGAGCAGCTGCCGCGAGAGACCTGGCATGCGGTACGAGGGCGTCGGGTGTCTGGGCCACGATGGCCGCCTGGACCTGGTACCAGTGCAGCGCCGACGCCCAGACGGGCGGATCTCCCAGCGCGGCCAGCAGCTCGGTGGCCTGGGCCACGAGATGTTCGACGCGGTCGACCTGGCCGAGTCGGGTTGCGGCCAAAAGCAATTCGCCCAGGGGTAACAGTGCGAAGAGATCTGCGGAGTATTCGGCAATGACGTTCTGTGCACCGGTCCATGCCGTCAGAAGCGATCCTGCGTCACCCGATCTGCGGGCCAGACCCACCCGTATCGCGTGCAGGAAAAGCTGATTGCGCATGTGCGACAGCGGTACCCGAAGAGTGTCGAGCGCAGAGCTCGCCTCGACCGAATCCCCCCGCAGCATGGATGCCCAGGCTCCGACGAGAACGAGCCGCGTGTGCGCCTCGGATCCCGGACGCTGTTCGGGCAGCGCCCGCGCCAGTATCGAATCGACGCGGGCCAGGTCGCCGCAGTGCACCGCATGCAGCGCCGCCACGGCCGCCGCGGTGTCGGTGGTGCACGAACGATCGGAAACGTTGCCGATCATCGTCGTTGCGCGCATCAACGAATGTGCAGCAGCGCTGGAAGCGGCAGCACTGCGGGAATCGATGGACCCGAGAACCCCGGTCACCAGCAACGTGCCCGACGCAATACTCGACGTCGGCGCGAGCGCGGCCACGGCGATCATCGACCGGTCTGCGGCACTGCGATCTCCTGCTGCGGCAGCGGACAGCGCCGCCCACACCGCATCGGGCCCGAGTCGATCTTCACCGAGCCAGGCGAACAATTGCGCACTGCGCGACAGCATTCCGCGCTGCGCAGCGATTGCGGCCGAGACCCGCACCGCCGCACGAAGATCCGCGGAATCGCAGACGGCGGCATTGTCGATCACCACATCGGCGTAGCGCCCCGCCGCATCCAGGTCGCCGGTGGCGGCCGCAACCTCGGACCGCCGAGCAGCGAGCACCGCCGGATCGAAGCCCGCATCGACGGCTGCGTCGTACAGCGCCCCGGCAGTATCGATCGACGCCGAATCTGCTTGCTCTACAACAAAAGCCGCCAAGCCGGCATGGACGACGCCGCGCTGCGCCAACGCTCGCGCGGCGGTGGCGTCGAGCAGGCGGGATCGGGTAGCGACGTCGGTGACGGAATCGAGCAGGACGCGGCATCGCCGGTCGCCGATCAGCTCGGTCAACGGTGCTTCGGCAGCCGCAATCAACGCGCCGGTGGCGTCGATCAGGCCGGAACTGGAGGCGAGATCGACCACGGACTCCACCTCGTTCGAGCGCGCGACGAGCTGCGCCGCCGTTGCGGGTCCGGGAGCGATACCGAACCGAGCTGCGAGAAGCAGTGCTCGGGTGTCGTCGGTGGTGTCGAGCAGCATCCGACGATGCTGCGTCGCAACGGCTTCGGAGACCACCCGTAGGGGCGACGGGTCCGAGAGCTCCGCACCGAGCGCAACCAGAGCCGCGTCGACGGCGGCCAGGATTCCCCCGGTGGACCTCGCGATAGCGGTGGCCAGTGCCGCGGAGATGGGCCGTGCGATGACCGCTGCTCGGGCGGCAATCGATGTTCTGTCCAGCGGAACCAATGTCAGACGGGTAGCGGCGGACGCGATCAACTTCTCGATACGAGAATCGAATTCGCGCGCCGCAGTGGCTACGATCAGGGTGATATCCGATCGTGTTGCTGCCGCCGCGATCTCGTCCAATCGGCGCTCCGACAGCAGATGCGCGTCGTCGACGAGAACGGTGGAGCCGGACGGTGCCTCGGCGAGACTGCCCTGGTAGGGATCGACCGACGCCGCGATTGCGCCGAGCACGGCAGAGCGACCGGACCCGTTCACGCCGACGACGACACGAAAGCCTGTGGCGTCGAGGGCATCACGAACGAAACGATCGGCGCGTTCGACGCCGACGAGAGAGGGGTGGATGGTGGTCACCGTCGACCTATCGGCCGGTCAGGCCGCCGACGACTCCGCCGAGACCGTCCCCGACACCGCCGAGCGCGCCGCCCAGGCCGTTACCGACTCCCCCGACCACTCCGCCGAGGCCTTGACCCACACCCTGGCCGACATCTCCGACAGTGGGGCCCTGGTACGTCGGTGGCTGGTAAGGGGGCACCTGCACGTTCGGAGCTTGCACAACAGGTGATGAATTACTCGGGATCGTCGGGGCCGAGACCGAGGGGATGGTCGGCACGGTTGCTGCGCCTTTGTCGGCCGGGGCCGCGGCGGGGGCAGGGGATCCGGCGACCGGTGCGCCGGTGGCCGGATCGATCTGCGTCACCGTGCCGTCGGCATTGACGACCGTGGTGGGGGCACCTTCGGATCCGACTGCGGCTGCGTCGCTCGCGCCGGGAGCGGCCGACGTGGGCTGGGCCTCGGCAACTGCGGACGTGGTTCCCGGTGTTTCGGTGCTCGAGACCTCGGCGTTGGACTCGGCCGGAGTGGTGTTGTCGGAGGTCAACGCGGTACCCACCGACAGCCCTCCGCCTGCGAGAAGCGCAAGGACCACAACGGATCCGGCGATGATGCCGGCCTTCTTGCGGCCGGACATTCCGGTGTCGAATTCCACCGCAGTGGGCGTCGGGGCCGGTCGGGGGGTGGGACGCGGCATTGGCGCGGCCGAGGCCACGGGGGTCGTGGGGACCGCGGCCAGAGACGCTGCGTCGTCGGCGGCGGTGGCGTCGGCGATGTCGCTTCCGAGTATCGCGGCTCCGATCGCGACGGTCAGTTCCGGACGTGGGCCGGCCACCACGGGCGCGCGAAGCTCGGACGAAATGAGCTCGGCGACGAGCGGAATGGCCGAGCAGCCGCCGACGAGTACGACCTGATCGATGTCGGTGACCTCGAGCCCGGCTGCGTTCACGGCGTCTCGAACGACCCCGACGGACGCCAGCAGCGATGCGCGGACCAGCTCTTCGATCTCGGAGCGCACCAGGCGAACCTCGGTGTGCAGACCGGGCAGGTCGACGGTGAGCGAGGTGGACGTGTCGTAGGAGAGTTGCTCCTTGGCCTGACCACACCGGGCTCGCAGTTCCACGAGTGCGCCCACGGTGTCCGGGTCGAACGGATCGAACTCGAACGACTGACTTCCCGAGACCGTATCGAGGACGTACTGCATGATCGCGTGATCGAACTGTGCGCCGCCGAATTCCTGCGAGTGGACGCCGTTGCCGACGACGCCTGCGTCGGTTCCGGTCCGCATCAGAGTCACGTCGAGCGCGGTGGCACCCAGGTCGTAGATCACGGCGAGGCCGTCGGACTGTGCTCCGCGAGTCACCTCGAGCCAGCGCATCGTGGCCACGGATTCGGGGACCAGCGTGGCGTCGGCCAGGCCGGCGCGATCCAATGCTTCGCCGAGGACCTCGGCGGTGTACGCGGTCCAGCGGGTGGGGTGGGTGACGACGACGGTGGGCGCGGAATCGGCTCCGGCGGACACCTCGGCCACGAGTGCGCGGGCGGCGGTGGCGTACAGATCTTCGGCACGGTGGCTGCGGCCGTCGTCGTCGATCAGTTCCACCGGGTCGCCCACACGGTCGGCGAAGCCGCTGATCGGATGGCGGGTGGATCGATCCCACAGCTCGGCCAAGCTCGGGGCGGCACCGGGACGAAGGTCGAGTGCCGAACGCTTGACCACCGAGGTCACGGGGTCGGTGTCGAGTGCAGCAGCCGCTGTCACCGAACCGATACGTATGCCGAGCCCTGCATTCATAGTGGTGTCGCCGCCTTCATCTCGCCCCAGCCGTCAGTAGTACTGCCGTCACTCGCACTGTCGGACCGTATCCGTTGTTCGTTACGTCTCACAGCAGGTTAGAGCGCGAAACGAGTGAAATCCCCTAAAGCGCTCAGATCCCCTAACGAAAGCCCCCTGGCGACCCCCGGGGGAGTAGGGGGATCCGCCCCGTTGGGCGGGGGCTCTCCGGTGCATAGCTTTGTGATCAACCACGAAGTACCACTCGTCAAGGAGACCCAGATGGCTACCAACGCCGTACTCGATTTCATCCTCAGCCTGTTGCGCGACGACCAGGCTGCAGCGGCTTACTGTGCCAACCCCGAGACGACGCTGGCCGCTGCCGGTCTCGGCGACGTCACCCATGCGGACATCGTCGCCGTGGCACCTCTGGTCGCCGAATCGGGTCTGTTCGCCGGAGCGGGCAGCCAGCTGTCGGCCATCCTGGGTGCCGGTGGATCGGCCGACATCGGCGGCGCACTCGCCGGAGGGGCGAGCCTGGGCGGCGGAGTATCGGCCGGACTCGGAGTGGCTGCAGGCGCAGTCGCCGGCGGCGGACTCGCAGCAGGCGGCAGCCTGACCGGCGGAATCGACGTGACGGGTGAGATCGCCGCATCACTGCAGGCAGCACTCGCCGCAGCGCTGGCCGTCGGCGGGCAGATCGGCGTCGAGCTCGGTGCGGCATTCGGTGGTGCCATCGACGCCTTGATCGGCGCAGGTGCAGGCATCGGCGGCGGCGGCGATCTGGATTTGGACCTCGACGGGCTGCTCGGCGGAACCGTCGGTCTCGGTGCCGCGCTGACCGGTCTCCTCGGAGCGGGCGCGAACATCGGCGGAGCAATCGGCGGCGACATCACCGCGCAGCTGCAGGCCGCCCTCGACGCAGCCATCGGGGCTACCGGTGCCGTCGACCTCGGCGCACTGGCCGACATCCAGGGCGGACTGAGCGGCGCGTTGGGCGCAATCTTCGGAGTCGGTGGAACCATCGGTGCCGAGCTGGGCACCGCGGTGGGCGGGGTGTTCGACGCCGTCCTCGGAGCCGGAGCCGGCCTCGACATCGCCGGTGACCTGGGTGCTGCTCTCACCGCCGGAGTCGGCGGCGCACTCGCGGGCCTCGGCAGCGTCGGTGCAGATCTCACGGCAGATGTCGGTGCAGCCCTGAACGGCGCATTCGGTGCCGGTGGCGCCTTGATCGGCGACATCGCCGGTGGCGTCGGCGGAAGCCTCGGCGGACTGTTCGCTGCAGACGGAGCCATCGCGAGCTCCATCGGTGGCGCACTCGGAGCTGTGCTGGACGCCGGTGCGCTCGCAGACCTCGACGTCGACGCACTGCTGGCTGCCGGAGGAAATGTCGGCACCATCGTGGGCGGCGCTCTCGGCGGTGTCCTCGATCTCGACGCCGGTGCAGTGGGCAACCTGGCCACGGCCATCGACACCGCAATCGAAGGAACTCTCGGAGCAGGTGCAGGTATCGGTG
Source organism: Rhodococcus sp. PSi06 (assembly GCF_054960675.1). Taxonomy (NCBI): domain Bacteria; kingdom Bacillati; phylum Actinomycetota; class Actinomycetes; order Mycobacteriales; family Nocardiaceae; genus Rhodococcus; species Rhodococcus sp. PSi06. The sequence goes on along the minus strand of NZ_JBHNYO010000001.1, from coordinate 121,252 downwards.
GCGGCCTCGCCGGCGGTGTGGCGGGCGGCGTCGGGGGAGGCCTCGAAGGTCTCCTCGGCACGGCATTCGGAATCGGCGGCGGAGCCGGCGCGCAGCTCGGAACTGCAATCGAATCGGTGCTGGGCACCGGCGCTTCACTCGACCTGGGAACTGCCCTCGGTGCCGGAGCGGACCTGAGCGCGCAACTGGCCGGAGCAGTCGACACCGCGGTGGCAGCAGGAGCCGATCTCACGGGAACGGTGGAAGCCGCCCTCGGCGGAGTCGGCGGAATCGGCACCGCCCTCTCCGGTGGTCTGGCGGGACTCGGCGGCCTCAGTGGCGGCGTGGCGGGCGGTCTGGCCGGGCTCGGTGGGCTGGGCGGCGGCGTGACCGGCGGTCTGGCCGGACTCGGTGGGCTGGGCGGCGGCGTGACCGGCGGTCTTGCCGGCATCGGTGGCGCTGCAGCAGGCGTGACGGGCGGACTCGCTGCCGTCGGAAATACGGGAGTAGACGTCACCGGCGGGCTGGCAGCAGTCGCCGACGCCGGTGCCGGCGTCACCGGCGGTCTCACGGGACTGGCCGACGCCGGAGCAGGACTCACCGGAGGGCTCGCCGGTCTCGGCAGCCTCGGTGGCGGCATCGCAGGTGGAGTTGCAGGCGGAGTAACCGGTGGCATCAGTGCTGGAGCCGACGCTGCAGCTCAGGCCGGTGCGGGACTGCAGGGAGCCGTGGGCGGCGGCATCAACGCCGGAGCCGACGCTGCAGCTCAAGCTGGAGCAGCACTGCAGGGAACTGTGTCCGGCGGCATCAACGCCGGAGCCGACGCTGCGGCTCAGGCCGGAGCGGGACTGCAGGGAGCCGTGTCCGGCGGCATCAACGCCGGAGCCGACGCTGCGGGTCAGGCCGGTGCGGGACTGCAGGGAACTGTGGGCGGCGTGATCGACACCGGACTGGACACGGCCGCTTCGGCGGGCGCGGGCCTCGAAGGAGCCGTAGACGGAACGATCGACGCAGGCACCTCGGTGGGCGGCGAGATCGCGTCGAACGTCGGCGGCGGACTCGCTACCGGCGCATCGCTCGGCGGACAGATCACCTCCACCGTGGGCGGAGGAGTGGGTGCGGGTTTGGACGCTGGTGCCGATGCTGCGGGGTCCGTGGGCGGCGGGTTTGAGTCCGCAGCCGACATCGGTGGCCAGGCAGCGGGCAGCGTCACCGGCGGACTGGAAACCGGTGCGGAAGGACTGGCGAATGCAGGCGGCAGCCTGTCCTCCGCCGCGAACGGTGCGGCGTCGGGATCGTTCGAGCACTCCAGCTCGTTCGACGGCAGTGCAACCGGCTCCGGCACGGGCTGGTCGAGCGTCGACTCCAACGTCTTCGGACAGGCCGAAAGCGATTCGAGCCTGTTCGGCGAAGGCAGCCTGCACGGGGCGACGGACTCGGCAGCGGACTCGCTCGGACATGTCACCGTCGACCACGACATCGACCCGATGCACCACTGATCCACTGCAGTAGCGGTTGTGCACGGCCCCGAGTGTGTTCGCCACACTCGGGGCCGAGTCGTCGCTAGAGTTTGTGCTTGCGGGAGCGGAGCCTGCGGGTGTCTACGAGAACGGGTTGTGAAGCGAGAGTATGGACGGGCACACGACGGAGCTGGCCGAGCTACTGAGTCGCACAGCGGCGGTGGCGACATCGGCGGGAAGATCGGACCTGGTCGATCGAGTCGAGGCGGCGCGCACGCGGGTCCTGGACCCACGCCGACGCATCATCGTGGTCGGTCCGCTCAAGCAGGGCAAGAGCCAGTTCGTGAATTCGCTGCTCAATCTGACGGTGTGCTCGGTCGGCGACGACGAGACCACCGCGATCCCGACGGTGGTCTCCAACGCCGAAAGCTTCTCCGCGCAGCTCGTACTCGCAGATCCGGGTAGTGAGCCCATCCGCGTGGACGTTCCGCTCGAAGAGGTCACGACCGTGACTCCGGCGAGCCCGCGAGCTCAGGGCCGCGAAGTATTGCGTCTGGACATCGGGGTGCCGAGTCCGCTGCTTGCCGACGGGCTGGTTCTGGTCGATACGCCGGGTGTAGGTGGACACGGAAATCCGCACGCTGCAGGCACATTGGGCCTCATTCCGTCGGCCGACGCAGTATTCGTGGTGTCCGACGCCTCCCGCGAATTCACCGAGCCCGAGCTGGCTTTCCTCCGGCAGGTGCAAGGACTCTGCCCAGCCGTCGCCGTACTCATCACCAAGATCGACCTGTATCCGCACTGGCGGCAGATCGTCGAGGCCAACCGCGGACACCTCGATCGCGCGGGCCTCGACGTGCAGATGCTTCCGGTGTCGTCGCTCTTGCGGTCTCACGCATTGCGTTTGAACGACGAGGAGCTCAACGCCGAGTCCGGTTTCTTGCAGCTCTATGCGTTTCTCCGCGACGAGGTGGTGGCCCGCGCAGAGGTGCTGGCCCGCGCGTCGGTCTCACTCGACGTTCGCTCGGTCACCGAGCACCTGTCGTTGTCGTTCGGCAGTGAGCTTGCAGCGCTGAAGGATCCGGAGCGGGCGGCCGCGGCCGTCGCCGGTCTGCAGCGCGCCAAGTCCGCTGCCGAAGAGCTGCACAAGCGCTCCTCGCAGTGGCAGCAGACGCTCGGCGACGGGATTGCCGATCTCGCGTCCGACATCGATCACGATCTACGCGATCGGTTGCGTCGTGTCACTCGGGAGGCGGAAGAGACTGTCGACGAGGGGGATCCGGGTAAGGACTGGCCGCAACTCGGCGAGTGGCTCGAGGATCAGATCGCTGCGTCGGTGGGCGACAACTTCGTGTGGGCGCACGAGAGGGCACTGTGGCTCTCGGAGTTGGTGGCCGAACATTTCGCTTCCTCCGGAGCAGCAGCGTTGCCCGATCTCGACCTCGGTGATCTGGACAATGTTCTCGAGCCGGTCTCGTCGTTGGCCGAGCTGGAATCCGGTCGGGTGGGGATCACCCAGAAGGTGCTCGTGGGAATGCGCGGCTCCTACGGCGGTGTACTGATGTTCGGTCTGATCACCACCTTCGTCGGGCTGAGTCTGCTCAACCCGATCTCGATCGGCGCGGGCGTACTGCTGGGCACCAAGGCCTACAAGGAAGACAAGGAGAACCGTGTCAAGGCGCGTCGCTCCGAGGCCAAGATGGCGATTCGACGCTTCACCGACGACGTGAGTTTTCAAGTGGGCAAGGAGTCCAAAGACCGCCTGCGGCAGATCCAGCGAGTACTGCGAGATCATTTCACCTCGATCGCCGAGCAGACGCTGCGGTCGCTGAACGAATCGCTACGCTCGGCCCAGGAAGCTGCCGCTGCCGACAACACCGACCGTGCTGCTCGAATAGCGCAGCTGGAGAAAGACATGCGGGCGACGGCCGAATTGAATGCTCGCGCAGTGGCTCTGGTCGAGAACGAGGCGGTATGAGCGCGACCGCTCTGAGTCGGGCTCGCACCTTGATCTCGGCCGCTCGATCGACGTACGCGGGGGACGCCGAGGCCTCGTGGATGCTCGAAGAATGCCTCTACCGCCTCGACGAGCCGCTTCGGGTCGCGCTGGCAGGATCGCTCAAGGCCGGTAAGTCGACGTTGCTCAATTCGCTTGTTGGGCAAGACATTGCCCCGACCGATGCCACGGAATGCACCAAGGTCGTCACGTGGTACCGCAACGGCGTCACGCCTGCGGTGACGGCTTGGTACGACGGCGACCGTGCGGCGAACGTGCCGGTGCAGCGGCGCGACGGCCGGCTGACCTTCGATCTGGGATCGCTGACAGCGGCGCAGGTCGATCGCCTGGACGTCGAATGGCCGGCCAGCACATTGGCGCAGACGACGATCATCGACACCCCGGGTACGTCCTCTCTCTCCCGCGATGTCTCGGCGCGCACCCTGGCCATGCTCACTCCCGAGAATTCGTCCTCCGGAGCAGATGCCGTGGTGTATCTCCTGCGCACTTTGAATGCGTCCGACGTGTCGTTTCTCGGGCAGATCGGTGCGCACGTGGGCGGCGATTCGGGTCCCCTCGGTGTCATCGGTGTGGTCTCGCGAGCAGACGAGGTCGGCTCGGGGCGGATGGACGCGATGATGTCGGCCAAGGAGGTCGCGGCGAGGTTTGCATCCGAACTCGAAGCAACCGGGCTGTGCCAGGCTGTGGTCCCGGTTGCGGGTCTGCTCGCCCTCGGTGCAGAAACGTTGCGGCAGAACGAGTTCGCTGCCTTCGAGATGCTGGCGACCGTACCGACCGAGGATCTGCAGCTGGCGATGCTCTCGGCCGACCGCTTCGTACGACCCGAAAGTACGCTACCCGTCGATGCCGCCCTGAGGGCCAGCATCGTCGATCGCTTCGGCCTGTTCGGAACTCGTATGGCAGTCACGCTCATTCGGCTGGGCGTGCGCGACTCACCCACGCTCGCTGCTGATCTGGTCGAGCGTAGCGGCTTGACCGAACTGCGGTCGGTGATCGACGTACAGTTCGGTCAACGTGCAGACCAACTGAAACTGCATTCGGCTCTGGTTGCACTGCAACGAATTCTGGAGTTCCGGCCGGAATCGCATGCTCTGCGCACCGAGGCCGGGCGGATGCTGGCGGACGTGCACGGCTTCGCGGAACTGCGCCTGCTGGGCCGATTGCGTTCCACTACTCCGAAGCTCCCCGAGGGTGGCCTGCTGGATCTGCAGCGCATCATCGGCGGGTTCGGTATTTCCGCCACCGAACGGCTGAACCTGCCACCCGATGCCGGCCCCGCGCAACAACGCGAGGTCGCGTTGGCGGCCGTGCACAAGTGGCGGGGGTTGTCCGAGCACCCACTGCTGGATCAGTTCACCTCCGGCTCGTGTGCCCTCGCTGCCCGCAGCGCCGAGGGGATACTCGCCTCCCTGGCTTGAGTTCTATCGAGCCGCTCGCCTTGGGAGCAGGGCGACGACGGTCGCAGCGGCTGCCACTGCTGCAATGACGAACGGTCCCCACTGCAGCGCCCCGCCGACCAGCGCGGGAGCGTCGGATACGAAGCTCGAGAACGTGACGGCCGCACCGATGGTCAAGATCCCGACTGCACCCATCAGGACCTTGGATGACGTCGCCGCGCCGCGCAGCAGATTCAGGGCTACGAATCCGAGGAGCACCAGTATCGCCGACGCGGCACCGCTGGACAGCAGTGTCGCCGAGGCGGTGTTACGGACGTCCGTCGCCGACGCTGTCGAATCCTGCTGTGAGACTGCGCTTTCCACGCCGGCAAGTACGGACTCCCAATTCAGCGCGATGACTGCCGCCAGTGCGAGAACCAGTACTGCTGTCGACGTCCACAGTGCGGTCGCCAGCCTCGGAAGAATCGACGGCATGGGCTCGTGCCGCGGCCGAAGAGGCTCGACGGACACATCCGGCCTCGGAGGCTGCGGACGTGTCGGCCGAGGTCTGTTGGGTGTCGGATCGTTCGGTTCTTCGGCCACGGTGCTGCAGTCTATCCGGCCGAGGTGACGGGTCGCCGACTCAGCGCAGCACCACCGCCACGCCCTCGTACGGTCGCAGCGTCATCGGGAAGCTGTTCAGCTCGTCCACGGTCGCGATCTCGTTGTCGTCGTACACATCGATGGCGCATGTGCCCGGCACCAGGTGCTTGGACTGAATGGTTGCGCTGATCTCGTCGGACGAGAAGTTGAGCACCGTGGCCTGGATGATTCCCTGGCTCAGCTCGTGCACCATGACGAGCAGTCCCTTGTGCGAGACCGTCGGAATGTCGATCTGCTGCGCCGTGGCGATACCGAACCGCTTGCGCAGCTCGATGATTCGCGCCAGTTGGCGTGCGAACGACTGTGGGTCGGCCAGCTGCTCGGGAAGCGATCCGTACAGGCTGCGTCCGCGGGGGATACCGGACTCGGAGCGGACTGCTTCGGGGAAGTACCCCATCAGATCGTGAGCGCCACGGTTGATCCACCGGGTGTCACCTTCGCGGATGAGGTCGTCTACCTCAGCGGCGTCGATGGGCAAGATGCCCAGCAGATCCCAGCCGGACAGGGCGAACACACCCGGCTGCCACGCGTTGTACATCGCCAACAGCAGGTGGGCCCGCTTGACCGTCTCGATGTCCGCCTCGTCCATTCGGTCGAGATCGCGAATGCCGAGGGATGCGGTGATGACACTTGCTGTTGTGCAGGCAATTCCGTTGGTGGTGAACGTTCTGTTGTACGGTGCCCAGCGCCCGGTGAGGCGATCGGTCAGCTCCCCGCGAATGCGATCGCCCAGGTCGCAGCCCTTGACCGTCTCGCCGCCGTAGGTGAACTCGTCCTCCGCATGCAGGGTGGCGAAGTGAATGAGCTCGAACGTCATCTCGTCGTGGTTCTGCAACGCGTGCACCAGCGATGCCGTATCCACTCCGTGATCACGGGCCAGAGTCATGGTGAGCCTGAGGAATTCGGTGTTCCCCATGACGAGGGCGTGTTGGTAGGCCGGGCGATTGATGAAGTCGTAGGACAGGTCGGCACCGTTGGTACCCATGGCCTTGATGTCGTCGATCGTCAGGTTCAACTCCTGGAAGGTGAACCCGCCCATCTTGCGCACCACGCTGGCGATCAGGTGGTTCGCGGCCTCGGACAGTGGATGACCCTCGGACCAACCCGGTCCCTCCACCCGGCGTTCGACGCCGAGAAAACCGTTGGCGTCCAGGCGCAGTGCGCCCGCACCCAGATCCGCGATCGAGTGACACGCGTCGCCGATCACCAATCGCATGCCGGCGAAGGATGGGTCGAGCCAGTTGATCGACGGCTGCCCGGACTTGAAGTAGTGCAGGTACACCCAACGGCGTTCGACGCCGTCGATGCCGACGACGGGAGGTGTTGCGCTCCAGTTGGTTTCCTTCACGCCGAGCTCATAGAAGATCACTCGCTGCAGCTGACCGATGATGTAGCCGGCGCGGGCGAGATTGGCCTCGGCCTCGGCGTCGATGTTCTGCGAATCGGCACCTGCGCGCACTCGCGGCAGCAGATGCCAATCCTGAGGTTCGATCTCGACCATGTGATAGATGCCGGGGTAGTCGGCCACGGCCATTTCGGCCAGGCGGAAGTCGGCACCCTTGCCGGTGTGGCCCGGGACGATGTCGTCGATGACGATGCCGTCGTACGCCGAGGCCACCACGCAGAGCCGTCGGAACTCTTCTTCCGAGCCGAACGCGGGATCGATCTGCATACCGATGCGGTCGAAGTGGCCGTCGACCGACGGGGTCGGCCGCCAACCGTGGATACCGCCTGCCACCTTCACCGGTCCGGTATGCACTGCGGTGACGCCGATTTCGGAGAACGCTTGCCACAGCTTTTCGTCGCCGAGGGTGCTCAGGAAGCTCGTCTGTGGAGCGTTGATGACCGAGATGGGATACGCGGTGAACCACACCGGTGCGCGCTCGACGGCGGCGCGGGGATCTGGATCGGCATAGGGGTTCTGCCACATGCTGCCCTTGCCCGAGAGTTGCTCGGCGATCAGCTTGGCGTCGCGCAACATGGACTGCTCGGTGAGCCAGTCCACGTATTCCGGGTTCGAGGCAACCGGTTCGCTGTCGGGAGTGGGGCTGTTGCTGCGGTTGGCGCGGCGCACCGAGGGACGAAGTGGTTTCGGCCGAGCCGGGTAGAACTTCTCGTCGTAGGTGATCTCGCTCGGTTCGTGTTGCACTTCGGGATCCATGTGCCTCCGTAGCCTCGCTTTTCCTCAACCCTACGTAGGGCGCGGCCGATCCGCAGGGTTGTGGTTCCCCTGTTCGCCGAACGGTGAAACCTTCCCCGCGGACCGGTGAAACCTACGCCGAACTACATCGATGTCATTCATCGGGCCGTTTTCCTTCGATATGCGAACGTCATCGAATCGAGACCGCCTGGTGTGGAATGTCTGATTCGGATAGGCCATAGTGAGTTGAGTACCAACTGCCCCATGAGTCACATCAGACCCATGGGTCACATTCCCCCTCAGCTACAGGAGTTGTCCATGCGACGTCTTGCCCGCACATCGATCCTGGCCTCGACGGCCGCCCTGGCCGCCGGCATCGGTGCGGTCGTCCTCGTACCCATGGCCTCGGCCGAGGAGCCCGCGACCGAGCCCGCGCCCGCGATGCCTCTGGGCTCCGCAGTCCTCGAAAGCCCCGACCTGGTGGTCTCCATGGCCGCTGTCTGCGACACCAAGGCCGACAAGGCACCCGATGGCGGCTTCGCCGCGCTGGAGGTCAAGGTCACGAACAAGGGCAAGGACGACGCGTCGAACGTCAACGTCAACTACGGCGCACTGCCGGGCGTCCAGGGCCAGAACAACGAGAAGACCATCAAGGCAGGCGATGCGGCGACGTACACCGTGCCGTCCGCCGACCGGGAATGGGTCGCTCGTCCCGCCGGTGCCGCGGCCTTCGCCAGCGCGCTCGACGCCGACTTCATGAACAACATCACCGCCGGACTGCTCAGCGTGAACTGCATCCCCGAGCCTGATGAGGAGCCTGCAAAGTAGTTCCGGGTCTCGACTTCCCTCCCGCTGCGCCGCGACGATCCCCGTGATCGTCGCGGCGTACTGCTGTGAAGGGGGGGCGCAGTCGCTCCCGGGAACAAATCAGCCACACCCTCCGTTGTGCAGGTCAGCAGCCTTGAGTGGATGAGGCTCAAGTTGGAAGTTGACGGAGAAGATCCCGTTGTGCAAACTTGAGCGGAGTTCGCTCACCCAGGGACTGAATCCACGCAATAACAGGAGGAAACATTATGGCTCGTGCGGTCGGTATCGACCTCGGGACCACCAACTCGGTCGTGTCCGTCCTCGAGGGCGGCGAACCGGTTGTCGTCGCCAACTCCGAGGGATCACGCACCACCCCGTCGATCGTCGCTTTCGCCAAGAACGGTGAAGTGCTGGTCGGCCAGCCCGCGAAGAACCAGGCGGTCACCAACGTCGATCGCACGATTCGTTCCGTGAAGCGCCACGTCGGCACGGACTGGACCGTCGAGATCGACGACAAGAAGTACACCCCTCAGGAAATCTCCGCGCGCACGCTGCAGAAGCTCAAGCGCGACGCCGAGGCCTACCTGGGTGAGGAAATCACCGACGCGGTCATCACCGTTCCCGCGTACTTCGAGGACGCACAGCGTCAGGCCACGAAGGAAGCCGGCCAGATCGCCGGCCTCAACGTGCTGCGCATCGTCAACGAGCCCACCGCGGCAGCTCTCGCATACGGCCTGGACAAGGGCGACAGCGAGCAGACCATTCTCGTGTTCGACCTCGGTGGCGGCACGTTCGACGTCTCGCTGCTGGAAATCGGCGACGGCGTCGTCGAGGTTCGTGCGACGTCCGGCGACAACCACCTCGGCGGCGACGACTGGGACGAGCGCATCGTGACCTGGCTCGTCGACAAGTTCAAGGCTCAGAACGGCATCGATCTGACCAAGGACAAGATGGCGCTGCAGCGTCTGCGCGAGGCCGCCGAGAAGGCGAAGATCGAGCTCTCCTCCGGGCAGAGCACCTCGATCAACCTCCCGTACATCACGGTCGACGCGGACAAGAACCCGCTCTTCCTCGACGAGCAGCTCAGCCGCTCGGAGTTCCAGAAGATCACCTCCGACCTGCTCGACCGCACCCGTGCGCCGTTCCAGGCAGTGGTCAAGGACTCCGGCATCGCCGTCAAGGACATCGACCACGTCGTGCTCGTCGGTGGATCGACCCGTATGCCCGCAGTCTCCGAGCTGGTCAAGGAGCTCTCCGGTGGACGCGAGCCCAACAAGGGCGTCAACCCGGACGAGGTCGTGGCCGTCGGTGCTGCACTGCAGGCCGGTGTGCTCAAGGGTGAGGTCAAGGACGTTCTGCTCCTCGACGTCACGCCGCTGTCCCTCGGTATCGAGACCAAGGGTGGCGTCATGACCAAGCTCATCGAGCGCAACACCACCATCCCGACGAAGCGTTCCGAGACCTTCACCACCGCTGACGACAATCAGCCCTCGGTGCAGATCCAGGTCTTCCAGGGTGAGCGCGAGATCGCCTCGCACAACAAGCTCCTCGGTTCGTTCGAGCTGACCGAGCTGCCCCCGGCCCCTCGCGGCGTCCCGCAGATCGAGGTCACCTTCGACATCGACGCCAACGGCATCGTGCACGTCACGGCCAAGGACAAGGGCACCGGCAAGGAAAACACGATCAAGATCCAGGACGGCTCCGGCTTGTCCAAGGAAGAGATCGACCGCATGGTCGCCGACGCGGAAGCTCACGCAGACGAGGACAAGGCTCGTCGCGAAGAGGCCGAGGTCCGCAACCAGGCCGAGTCCCTCGTGCACCAGACGGAGAAGTTCGTCAAGGACAACGAGGACAAGGTCGACGCCGAGCTCAAGGGACGCGTCGAAACCGCCATCGCCGACGCCAAGACGGCTCTCGCGGGCAGCGACATCTCGGCAGTCAAGACCGCCGTGGAGAAGCTCTCGACCGAGTCGCAGGCTCTCGGCACCGCCATCTACGAGGCTCAGGCCAAGGAGCAGGGCGGCGCAGAGGGTGGCGCGCAGGCCGCTGACGACGGTGTTGTCGACGCAGAGGTTGTCGACGAGCCCGCCGACGACACGGACAAGAAGTGACGTCGGAGAACACCGAGCAGGAACCGGTCACTTTCGTGGACAAGCGAAAGATCGATCCCGAGACCGGTGAAGTACGGGAAGGTGACGCAGTTCCGGAGCCCCTCGCGGGCACCGGCACTGCGCCCCAGCCCGGCTCGGTGGACGAAGGGACCGTCGATGCCGAGGTAGTGGAAGATCCGCGCGACACGCAGGTTGCAGAACTCACCGCAGATCTGCAGCGCGTGTCGGCGGAGTACGCCAACTACCGTCGCCGCACGGATCGGGAAAAGCAGACGGGAGCGGAGAATGCGAAGGCGTCCGTCGTCTCCCAGCTGCTCCCCGTCCTGGACGATCTGGAGCGGGCTCGCCAGCACGGCGATCTCGAAACCGGACCGCTCAAGTCCGTGGCCGACAAGCTGGCGGGGGTGTTCTCGAACATCGGTCTGAGCACCTTCGGAGCCGAGGGCGACGCCTTCGACCCGGCCATTCACGAGGCCGTCTCCCATGAGGGCGACGGCAGCAATCCGGTCGTCGGCACGCTGATGCGTCCGGGCTACAAGCTCGGCGAGCGTGTGCTGCGTACCGCGATGGTCGGCGTGGTCGACAGTGCTGGCGAGAACACGGCAACACAGAAATCGGACGCACCTGCGTCCGACGAGCAGTAAACAGAGATAGCGCGAGAGGAGGAAACGCCCGGTGAGCCAGCGGGAGTGGATCGAGAAGGACTTCTACAAGGAGCTGGGCGTTTCTTCCAGCGCATCTGCAGAAGAAATCAAGAAGGCGTATCGAAAGTTGGCGCGGGACAACCATCCCGATGCCAATCCCGGTAACGCCGCGGCCGAGAACCGGTTCAAGGCGGTCAGTGAGGCCCACGCCGTTCTGGCCGACCCAGCCAAGCGCAAGGAGTACGACGAGGCCCGACGGCTGTTCGCCTCGGGTGGGTTCGGAAGCCGCGGCGGCGGTGGATTCTCGCCCGGCGCAGGCGGATTCGGCGGCGGCGGTCAGACCTTCGATGTGGGCGACATCTTCGGCCAAGGCGGCGGCGACGGCGGAATCGGCGACCTGTTCGGTGGCTTGTTCAACCGCGGTGGCGCGCAGCAGCGCACGCAGAGCAATCGTCCCCGACGCGGCAGAGATGTCGAGACCGAAACCTCGCTGCAGTTCCGTGAGGCGGCGCAGGGTGTCACGATTCCTCTGCCTTTGACCAGCCCGTCGTCGTGCACCACGTGTCACGGCAGCGGTGCCAAGCCCGGAACCAGTCCTCGCGTGTGCCCCAAGTGCAACGGGCAGGGTGTGGTGAACCGGAACCAGGGTGCGTTCGGCTTCAGTGAGCCGTGCGACGACTGCCGCGGCACCGGATCCATCATCGACGACCCGTGCGTCGACTGCCGTGGTACCGGAGTACAGAACCGCACCCGCACCATCACCGTGCGAGTGCCGGCCGGCATCAGCGACGGTCAGAAAGTACGGCTCGCAGGTCAAGGCGAGGCCGGGCTACGCGGAGCACCGTCCGGAGATCTGTTCGTCACCGTGCGGGTCAAGCCCGACAAGGTGTTCGGTCGCAACAACGACGATCTGACCGTGACCGTTCCGGTGAGCTACGGCGAGCTGGTGCTCGGCACCACACTGTCGGTGCCCACTCTCGACGGTCGCGTCGGCGTCAAGGTGCCACCGGGAACCGTCGACGGCCGGGTGCTGCGGGTACGCGGACGCGGCATTCCGAAGAAGTCCGGACCCGGCGACCTGATGGTGACCGTCAAGGTTGCCGTCCCTCAGAAACTCGACGATGCTGCTACCGACGCTCTGAAAACCTATTTGGAAGTCGAGAAGGCCAGCGGATTCGACCCGCGGGCCGGGTGGGCTGGTGTGTGATGTCGGTGCCTCCCGAGGGCGGCTCTGCGAAAGCGGCAGGCGGACAAGCTGATCCCGACGCCCAGATCTTCGTGATCTCGGTGGCGGCTCAGCTCGCCGGTATGCACGCGCAGACGCTGCGCACATACGACCGACTGGGCCTGGTCATTCCGCACCGCACCACCGGCGGTGGGCGACGCTACTCTCCGCGGGACGTCGCTCTGCTTCGTGAAGTGCAGCGACTCTCGCAGGACGAGGGCGTCAACCTCGCCGGAATCAAGCGCATCATCGAGCTCACGAATCAGGTCGAGGCCCTGCAGTCTCGCATCAGCGAAATGGCTCAGGAGTTGGCTACCGTGCACGCGAGCTACCGACGCGACCTGGTGCCGATTCAGCGCAATGCCCTCGTCGTCTGGAAGCCGAAGCACCAGCGCTAGGTTCGTTCTCCGCGTCATCCGCTCACTTTCTCGCAAACGCGCGCGCATTTGTCAGGTGCGCGCGGATTCGTTCACTATTTCGCGAGCGTTCAGCAAAGGCGCGCGCGGATTCGTTCACTATTTCGCGAGCGTTCAGCAAAGGCGCGCGCGTTTGCGCACCGGTACCGGCATCGGCGAACCGCGCGCGTTTGCGAGACACCCCGTACCGACGCCTATCCTGGTCGCCATGCAGGGGTGGAAATCGACAGTCGTTCAGTACCATCGCCTTCGGAACGACCTCGCGGTGGTTCGGCTCGAGGGCGCCGCGATTCCGTTCCGGGCCGGGCAGTCGGTGTCGGTCACGGTTCCCCAGAACGCTGCACTGACGCGGCGCTACTCGCCCGCACTGCCACCCTCGCTCGATGGCAAGCTCGAATTCCATGTTCGCGCGGTGCCGGCGGGCTGGGTCAGCGGGGGGATAGTCAACGAAACTCGGCCAGGGGATGTCTGGCAGATCAGCGATCCGCAGGGCGGTCTGCATGTCGACGATTCCGGTCGCGATGTCGTGATGATCGCGGGCGGCACCGGTTTGGCACCGCTACGGGCGATTCTGTTGGATCTCACGCGCTGGGAGCAGCCGCCGAACGTGACGCTGTTCTACGGCGGTAAGTCGCCTCGTGATCTGTATGCCGGGGACATGCTGTGGTTGATGGCCTCGGAACTGCCGTGGTTGACCGTTGTTCCCGTCGTCGATCAATTGCACGAGCCGTGGGCGTCGGATCGATGGAACGATCGCATACACGCCGAAATCGGTTCGACCACAGCCTTCTTCGAGCCCGAGCACTGCTGGGAAGGCAGTGTGGCCGACGTCGTCGCCACCCAGGGGCCCTTCCCGGATCGCCAGATCCTGGTGTGCGGATCCCCGGGTATGGAAGCGGCGACCGTGCGCGCACTCGTCGAGACCGGTACCCCACCCGAGGACATCCGCCGCTGAGGCGCGTTGTCGAACGATCAGGGAAGCTGCAGAATCCGTCGCAGATGCGCGAGATCCTCCGCAGGGATCGCCGTGAATTCCGGCGGCGGGGCGTCGGCGATGGTCCTGGCTTTCTCGGCGAGCGTGCGACCGGCGTCGGTGAGTCCGATGATGCGGCGTCGGCGATCGTCGGGGTCTTCGGTGCGGATCACCAATTCGCGTTTCTCGAGCTCGCGCACGTTGAGCGACACGTACGGCGCATCGGACGCGAGGATGTCGGCCAGTTCGGTCACTGTTCGGTCACCCGCGAGGAGCTTGGTGAGCAGCTTCGCCCGCAGGAAGCTCATGCCGGTGGCATCGGCGACGGCCCGTCGGGTGTCGTGCTTCTCGAGCATCAGCGTGCGCATCTCGCGCCAGACGAGCGCCGCCTCCGAGGCGGTCATACGAGCACCGGCTGGTCGATTCGATCGGCGGTCGCCCGAGCCCACCGGCCGGTGGTGACCACAGCAAGAACGGTGACCACCACGCCTGCGCCCGCGATGACGAACCACGCGGGCACTGCGGCAGCGGTGAAGCCGTCGGAGATCTCACCGACGATGCTCGCGGTGACGATCGACCCGACGACGGCCACACCGAGCGATTGACCCACCTGCCTGCTGGTCGACGCGATGGCGGACGCTACTCCGGCTTGGCTGCGCGGCATTCCGGATACTGCAGTATTGGTGATCGGGGCGTTCACCATGCCGAAGGAGATTCCGAAGATCACGTACGCGGCTGCCAGCCACGCGAACGACGTCGTCGGAGTCAGGCGGGTGAGCATCAGCGCCGAGGTCACGAACCCGATTCCCGCGACGAGCAGCGGAATGCGCGCACCCAGGGTGCCGACGAGCCGCCCGGAGACCGGCGCGAAGATCAGCGTCATCAGGGCCATCGGCAGAGTGTAGAGACCGGCATGTAGCGGTGAGTAGCCCCGCACATCCTGCAGGTAGAGGGTGTTGAGGAACAGGAAGCCGCCGAGGGAAGCGAAGGCGCACACGGCGATCACCGTGGCTCCGCTGAACGGTGCGCTGCGGAAGAACTTCAGCTGGATCAACGGTTCCTCGATGCGCGATTCGACCACCAGCAGGCCGACGAGGGAACCGAATGCCACGGCACCGGTGAGGACGATCAGCGGCGATCCCCATCCCTTCGCGGGACCTTCGATGATGGTGAACACCAGCGACGCGAGGAACGCGAAGATGAGGAATTGACCGGCCGGATCGAACTTTCTCGCATGTTCGGCTTTGGATTCGGGAACGAACTTCAGCGTCATCGCCAAGGCGAAGACCCCTACCGGGACGTTGATCCAGAAGATGGATTGCCACCCGGCACCGGTGACGAGAACGCCGCCGAGGGCAGGGCCTGCCGACATCGAAATTCCGACGACGGCACCCCACATGCCGATGGCTCCGGCACGTTCTTTCGGGTCGGTGAAGGTGTTGGTGATGATCGACATGGCGACGGGGTTCATCATCGAGCCGCCGACGGCCTGCAGCATGCGGAACGCGACGAGCCAGCCCAGCGACGGTGCGAGGCTGCACAACAGGGACCCGAGCACAAAGGTTCCGGTGCCGATGAGGAAGAACCGTTTGCGGCCGTACTTGTCGGCCATCGAGCCGCCGAGCATCAGCAGAGATGCCACGACCAGCGTGTATGCGTCGATGATCCACTGCAGACCTGATACCGACGCGTTCAGGTCGGTGCGCATCGACGGCAGCGCCACGTTGACGATCGTGTTGTCGGTACTGACCAGAAACAGACTCAGACAGCAGATGCCGAGAACGAGATACCGGTGTCGCCGAGTCAGCTCGGTCATGGACCCCTCCGCACTATTGCTTGTATATCTACAACTGTTACATGACTACTCCTAACTTGTTCGACGAGCAAGTGACAGCACGTCGGGCCGTGCCCGATAGGGTGTGTGTCACAGACTTGCTCGAACCCGCTCGCTCGCTGAATGGAGAACAACAGTGGCTTCCGAGATCGCACCAGGCGACCTGGTTCAGGCGTCCGGGCATGCCGGCCCGTGGAAGGTGCTCGAGATTCGTCAGGGCTTGGCGTTGCTCGAGCACCACGACGGGCATCGGCTGTCGGTCCGCACCACCACGGTCGAGGTGGTGCGCAAGGCGTCGAACAGCGGGGGTTCGAGCCCTCAGGCCGAGGCAGAGGGCGAGAGCCCCTCACTGTTCGACGAGAGCTGACCTACCTCGCGGTGCGTTCGGCTGCGTACTTCTGGCGCAGCGACTTCGAGATCTGCTTGTACTCTCGTAGCTTCTCGCTGCGAGCTCGGGCGTCGTGTCTCGAACTCGCCCAGGCGTTCTCGCGCAGTAGCTTTCGGTAGTTGCCGAGTCTGCGTTCGGTGAGGTCTCCCGCATCGACGGCGGCAAGCACCGCGCATCCAGGCTCGTGTTCGTGCGCGCAGTCCCCGAACCGGCACAGTGCGGCCAGTTCATCGATGTCGGAAAAGGTGCTCGCCACAGCGTCTTCCGATCCCTGGACGCCCACCGACCGCAGGCCCGGTGTATCCAGCAGAACGAGGCCTGCGGAAGGAATCGGCACCAATTCTCGATGGACCGTCGTGTGCCTGCCTTTGCTGTCGGCCACTCGGGTGGCACCCGTGGCAAATGTCGGGCCGCCGAGCAGAGCATTACCGAGAGTCGATTTCCCGGAACCCGACGGCCCGATCAGTGCAACTGTTCCGCGCAGAACTGCTGTCAGCGAGTCCATTCCGGCACCCGACTCCGCGCTGGTGCTGCAGACGGTGACACCCGGCGCTGCAGAATGCACGGACTCTTCGTCGACGCGTCCACTGTCCGTCTTGGTGATCGCGATGACGGGGACGCCGCCGCTGCCCCAGGCGAGGGTGATGTAGCGCTCGACGCGACCGAGGTCGAGGGCAGTGTCCGACGCGACGGTGACCACGACGGTATCGACGTTGGCCCCGAGAACCTGTGTGTCGGAGGTGGATCCGGCCGAGGCGCGTTCGATGGCCGTCCGGCGGGGAAGGATGTCGATCAGCCGGAACGATGTCGCATCCAGGGTGACCCAGTCGCCGGTGCACAGATCACTGCCGGTGCAGCGGACGATGCCGTCGTCGGTGACGGCGTCGAATTCACCGCGGTCGACGCGTACTACGCGGGCGAGAACCGAAGTGTAGGAGAGCTGTTGGAATCGGTCACGCCAATGTTGGTCGAGTCCGTAATCGAGTAGTGAAGACATGCGAGAAGTCCTTCGATGAGGAGGTGTGAGGGCGCGGGGGCGTTCTCGTCCAGGTGGCCACGATGCCCACCTCCTCACTTCTCGAATGCAAAAGAACCGTCGACGGCAAATTAACAGCCGTCGACGGTCCGAGTAAAGCGATTTATCTGCTGAGGTCGGTGCCCTCGGCCGGTTGTGCCAGCGCGGACAGGAAGGATCGTGCCCAGCGGTCGACGTCGTGCGCCAGCACCTGCCGACGCATGGCGCGCATGTGGCGCTTGCCCGCCTCCGAATCCTGCTCGAGTGCGCCGATGATCGCGTCCTTCACGCTGTCCAGGTCGTGGGGATTGCACAGGTACGCCTGACGCAGTTCTGCGGCAGCGCCGGTGAATTCGCTGAGAACCAGAGCGCCGCCGAGATCGCTGCGGCACGCGACGTACTCCTTGGCGACCAGATTCATGCCGTCGCGCAGGGGAGTGACGAGCATGACGTCGGCGGCGACGAAGTAGGCGAGCAGGTCCTCGCGAGGGATCGGCCGGTGCAGGTAATGCACCACCGGGTGGCCCACTTGGCCGTACTCGCCGTTGATGCGCCCCACCTGTTGCTCGATCTCACCGCGCATGGCGACGTAACTCTCGACGCGTTCGCGGCTCGGCGTCGCCAACTGGACGATGACGTTCTCGGCCGGATCCACTCGACCCTCTTCGAGCAACTCTCGAAAAGCGTTGAGCCGGACGTCGATTCCCTTGGTGTAGTCGAGTCGATCGACGCCCAACATGATTCGCTTCGGGTTACCCAGATCCTTGCGCAACTGCTTGGCGCGGTCTCGGACGGACTTCGAGCGTGACCTTGTGTCGAGATCTCCGGAATCGATGGAGATGGGGAACGCCCCGACGCGTACGGTTCGGAACCCCACCTGGACGACGCCGAGCTTGGACCGCACACCGACGGTTCCGCGTGAGGTGGTTCCCCCGGCGAGGCGTCGGGCAAGGTAGAGGAAGTTCTGCGCACCGCCGGACAGATGGAAGCCGATCAGGTCGGCACCGAGCAGTCCCTCGACGATCTCGGTGCGCCACGGCATCTGCATGAACAGCTCGATCGGCGGAAACGGGATGTGCAGGAAGAACCCGATGGTCAGGTCGGGGCGCAGCATCCGCAGCATCTTCGGGACCAGTTGGAGCTGGTAGTCCTGAATCCAGACCGTCGCGCCCTGGGCTGCCGCCTCGGACGTCTTCTCGGCGAATCGGCGATTGACCTCGACGTACGCGTTCCACCAGGCGCGGTCGTATTCCGGTTTGACGATGACGTCGTGGTAGAGCGGCCACAGGGTGGCGTTGGAGAACCCCTCGTAGTACTGGGTGTACTCCTTCTCGCTGATCGGTACCGGTCGCAGTTGCAGGTCGTCCTCGACGAAGGGCTCGACGTCGACGTCCGAGACGCCGACCCACCCCACCCACGCGCCCTTGTTGGCACGCAGGATCGGCTCGAGGGCCGTGACCAGACCACCGGGGCTTCGCTTCCATCGCGTGCTCCCGTCGGGGAGCTTTTCCAGATCGACCGGCAACCTGTTGGCTACGACGACGAAATCCGAACCCTGCGAGGCGTCAGCCACAACTGTCCAATCCGCTTGTAGATCCTGAGAAGGTCCTGCTCCGACCGATCAGTCGGTCTTCGCTACAGGATCTATACCCAGCATCGACAACAACATGCGGCACTCGTCGGCATCGGTCGCGTAGGCAGCGACGACGCGCTGAGCCTGGCTGGCCGTCTCGTACTCGAGTGGGACGATGTCTTCGTCGGCGATGTCGTTGTCGGTCGATGTCTTGGCGGGCATGGTGTTCTCCGTACTCTCTGCTGGACTTGTTCGGTGTTCGCTGAACCCGACTCTATGTAAATGTGGCACCCCATCGCCACTTCCCGATGCCATAGGCTGCAACAAATGACCGATTCTGTATCGCTCCACCATGCTCGAAACGTGGTGGAGGCACCGTCCCCGGCCACCGGCGGCGCGATCCTGCGTCGCACCGTCCGACGCCGTCGCGCCCGCCTCATCGTCTCCTCCTTGCTCTTCGGAGTGCATCAACTGTGCGAAACGATGGTGCCGGTGGCGATCGGTCTGATCGTCTCGCGCGCGATCGATACCGGCGACGTGACGGCGATGATCGTCTCGCTGATCGGTCTCGCGGCCCTGTTCGTCACGCTCTCCTACGCCTGGCGCATCGGTGCCCGCATCATCGTCATCGCCATCGAGCGAGAGGCCCACGATGTGCGAGTGGAGGTCGCCGGCCGGGTCCTCGATCCCCGCGGACTGCGCACCGATCTGTCGGCGGGAGAATTGTTGACGGTGTCGACGTCCGACGCCGAGAAGGAATCGTGGATTCTCGATCTCGTTGCGCGAGTCTTCGCCTCGAGCGTCGCAGTGGTGGCATCGGCGGTGGCCTTGCTCGTCATCGACGTCCCGCTCGGCTTGGCCGTCGTCATCGGGACTCCGGTGATCCTGATCGCGCTGCAACGCCTGGCACCACTGCTCACCCGCGCCGCCACCGAGCAGCAGTCCGAGATCGCCGCAGTGTCGGGGATGGCCACCGACCTGGTGAGCGGAGTGCGGCCCCTGCGCGGGATCGGGGCAGAGGATGCGGCAACCCAGCGGTTCGTGACGTCGAGCCGCACCGCGCTGTCGGCCACCTTGAGGATGGCACGCGCCAACAACGTCTATCAGGGATTGGCGACGGCGATCAACGCCTTGCTCGCCGTCGGAATCGCCGGCACCGCAGGGTGGTTCGCACTACAGGGTCGCATCTCGGTTGGTGAGCTGATCACCGTCATCGGGCTGTCGCAGTTCGTGATCGAACCACTCACCGGGCTGTCCAGGATCCCCGGCGTAGTGGCGATGGTGCGAGGGTCGGCCGATCGGCTCGCCCTGGTACTCGGTGCCGAGCACGTTCTGCCGCAATCGGACTCGGCGGAGCCGGCGGGCACCGACCTCGCAGTCGACGACATTCGATACCGCTCGCTCGACGGTCTCACCTTCTCGGCCGCACCCGGCGAGCTGCTCGGGATCGTCGCCTATCGGCCGCAGGACGGCGAAGCGCTCGCGCTGGTGCTCTCGGGTCAGATCTCCGAATCCGATTACACCGGGGCGGTGCGAATCGGTGGCGCACGAACAGCAGAAATCGATCTCCGACGCGCCCGCGAGACCGTCCTCGTCGAGCCGCACATCACCGACCTGTTCGCCGGTACCGTCCGCAGCAACGTCACCGCAGGCCGCGTCCAGCCCGACGACCGACTCGACCGCGTGCTGGAAGCGTCGGCGGCCACCGACGTCGTCGAACTGCACGAAGCCGGCCTGGATCACGCCGTCACCGACCGCGGAGCCAGTCTCTCCGGTGGCCAACGTCAGCGAGTTGCGTTGGCGCGCGCATTGTCGGTCGACGCCCCGGTGCTGGTGCTGCACGACCCCACCACTGCGGTCGACGCCGTCACCGAGCACACCATCGCCCGCGGCATCGCCGAGTTGCGACACACCGGCAGCGCGGCGCAGACGACGATCCTGATCACCACCAGCCCCGCGTTGCTGTCGGTTACCCACCGGGTGCTCGTCGTCGACGACGGCCGCGTCGTCGCCGAAGGAACTCACCACGATCTCGTGTCCGCCGATACCCGCTACGAGGAGACGGTGCTGCGATGACCGAACCCGAACTTCTCCCCATCGCCACCGGTGCCCGGTCGGGTCGGTGGCTGCTCGAACAGTTGCGCCGACGCAAGCTCCGCACGGCACTGACGCTGGTGCTCGGTGCCGTCGCCGCGGCGATGTCGCTGATACCGGTCTACGTGCTCGGCGTGCTGGTCGACCGTGTCCGGGACGGGGCCGACTCGTCGACCATCGTCGGAGTGATCGTCGTGATCGCGGCGGCAGCGGTGATCGGTGGCGTCTTCACCGGCTTCAGTGGCTATCTGATCAGCACCCTCGGAGAGGGGATTCTGGCCTCGCTGCGCGAAGCCGTCGTTCGCCGGGCGCTACACCTACCGGTGGCGACGCTGGAGCGAGTGGGCAAGGGAGACTTGCTCTCTCGTGTGGGCGACGACGTTGCGGTGATGGCGAAGTCCATCGGCGAAGTAATTCCGCAGCTCGTCGGAGCATTCTTGCTCGTGTGCCTGAGCATGATCACGATGCTCGGAATCGACTGGCGTCTGGGGCTCGCTGGTCTGGTCGCATTGCCGATGTACGTCCTGGCCTTGCGCTGGTACCTGCCGCGATCGGCTCCGCTGTACGCCGCCGAACGTGTGGCGATGGGAGAGCGAGCGCAGTCGTTCGTCAGTAGCATGCAGGGCGCAAAGACGGTGCGCGCCTACGGACTCGAAGCGCAACATCTCGGTGAGGTCGATCGAGCGTCGGTCAAAGCCCGCGACATCGGCGTCGATGTCTTCCGGCTCTTCACGCGGTTCGGCTCACGCAGCAACCGTGCCGAGTGCGTCGGCCTGTCGGTGATCCTGCTGGCCGGATTTCTGCTCGTACGAGGCGATTACATCACCGTCGGCGAGACGACGGCAGCCGCGCTGTTGTTCCATCGCCTGTTCAATCCGATCGGCACGTTGCTGTTCACGTTCGACGACATCCAGTCCGCCGGTGCGTCGTTGGCTCGATTGGTCGGTGTGGTCGACATCCCCGACGAACGGCCGGTGGGCGACGGTTCCGTGCCCGCGGACGCCACTCTCGACGTCGTCGATCTGCGGCATTCGTACGACGAGGGGCACGAAGTACTGCACGGAGTGAATCTGCGTGTCGATGCCGGCGAGACGGTGGCCCTCGTCGGATCCACCGGTGCCGGAAAGTCGACCATCGCGGCCATCGCGGCCGGGTCGATGGCGTCGACCTCCGGGACGGTTCGTGTCGGGGGTGCGTCCCTGGATGCGCTGGGCCATCAAGGTTTGCGGCGTCATGTCGCGATCGTGAGCCAGGAAGTGCATGTGTTCGCCGGTCGGCTGATCGACGACGTGCTTCTGGCCGCGCCGGACGCTGACCGTGCCGACGTCGAAGCGGCGTTGCGGACCGTCGGGGCTTGGGGCTGGGTCGAGGCACTCGAAGACGGACTCGACACCGCCGTGGGCGAGGGCGGACATCAACTGACTGCGGCGCAATCACAGCAATTGGCCTTGGCGCGTTTGGTTCTCGCCGACCCGGCCGTCGCCGTGCTGGACGAGGCCACTGCCGAAGCCGGCAGCTCTGGAGCCCGTGAACTCGAACTGGCCGCGGAGGCCGCGACGAAGGGGCGCAGCACGTTGATCGTGGCGCATCGCCTCACCCAGGCCGCTGCCGCCGACCGCGTCGTGGTGCTCGAGCACGGGAAAATCGTGGAACAGGGCCCGCACAACGAGTTGGTCGCTGCCGATGGTCGCTACGCGCAGCTGTGGGAGGCATGGCAAGGCCGCTGAGCCGACGCCGCCGCACTTGTCGGTGGTGCAACGCATCATGTCTTCGTGAGATCGAGTTCCTCGAACGTCGGGGAGCCAGAACAGGCGGGGAGCGCATGTACCGAACAAGGTCGGGGACCAGACTGTCTTTGCCTGCGTCGACTTTCATCACTTTGTGGCTCGTGACTCTGATCGGATGGGTGGGAACCTTGGGATCCGCTGTCGTGGTTGGAGCCTCGCTTCTGATTTTCGCGGTCGGAAGCAGCAACGGTGCTCAGAAAGTACTCGATTTCGGTCTTCTCCTGCCTATGTTGTCCGCGGTGCTCGTGGTTACACTGGCATGGCTTCTGCATCTGCAGAGCGTGGAGGTGACCAAGTTGTCGCGCGTCGGCGTGACCACAATTCCATCGGAAGCTCTCCGATCGCGTTGGGGTTGCTCGACATTGGGATGGTTGGTATCGCTGTTCGTGTGCGCTGTCGGTGCGAAGTATGTGGGGACGCAGTCCTTCTCGTTCGCTGGCATCGCAGTTTTGGCAGTTTCAACCGTTGCTGGCCTGTGGAGTGGGTGTCGAAGCACTCGCGGGTTGTCACAAACACACAAGAGAGCGAGGATCCAACCGCCCCTGTTCGTCGACGGAATCCACTCCGGACGGCTCGACAGCTCCACAGACAGTTCCATGTGGAAGAAGGTCGGGCCGGATTGGGTCAATCCGCAGTCCATCGTGCGATCGGACGCTGCCATCCGTTTCGCTGACGCAGCCGACGATCGATCTGGATCCTTGTCCATTGTTGGGCGTTGGATCCCTCTTCCGATTGTCGGTTTCATTGCGACGTCGTTCGTCTGGATGGCTGATCCAGGTCGTTCCCCTGCTGCCGTCGCGGTCCCTATGGCCTTGCTCGGCATCGTGTCGATCGGTTACCTGGTCGAACGGCGCGCGATGCGACTCGATCGTCTGGCAGGGGAGTATCGCGAGCGAGCCCGGATGATTGTCGACAAGGCGACGGGTGGCGGTGCTCCAATTTCGTTGTGGGCTGCAAACAAGCGACGGAACCGTGAAGTCTCACGCCGACCTATGGTTCGAGTCTGACACCGAACCCCTGGATGGGTACGACGAAGCTTCGGGCTGGATCCGTCGAGCGCAACCCGATCGAGTTAGCCATTTGCCTATAGGGATTAG
Organism: Rhodococcus sp. PSi06; assembly: GCF_054960675.1. Lineage (NCBI taxonomy): Bacteria > Bacillati > Actinomycetota > Actinomycetes > Mycobacteriales > Nocardiaceae > Rhodococcus > Rhodococcus sp. PSi06. The sequence goes on along the minus strand of NZ_JBHNYO010000001.1, from coordinate 97,653 downwards.
TTTCGGTTACGGTCTTTTCGAACAGAGGAGGCCGCGATGGGACGCGCCGGACTGAATGCGCAGCGCATCGTGCGTGCGGGAGCCGAGCTGGCCGATGAGGTCGGCTTCGAGCGGGTCACCGCCAGCGAGATCGCCAGGCGATTCGATGTCAAAGTGGCAAGCCTGTATTCGCATCTCAAGAGCTCGCACGAGTTAAACGTCGGCATCGCGCTGCTGGCGCTGGAGGAACTGGCAGACAGGGTGTCGGAGGCTCTCGCGGGCCGAGCGGGCAAGGACGCGTTGGTGGCCGTTGCGAACGCGTATCTCGACTATTCACGCGAGCACCCGGGCCGCTACACGGCAACACAGTTCCCGCTCGATCACGAGACCGCTCTTGCGAGTGCGGGAGTGCGTCACTCGGCGATGATGAAGGCCATCCTGCGGGGATATCACCTCAGCGAGACGGATCAAGTTCATGCTGTTCGACTGTTGGGCAGTGTTTTTCACGGATACGCAGCACTCGATGCTGCGGGCTCGTTCGGTCACAGTGCACCCGATTCGCAGGAGTCCTGGGTTCGCATTCTCGACGGAATCGATGCTCTCTTGAAGCAATGGAGGCAGTGACAATGGAACCGATCTCCGAACGCGACATCAGGTTGTCGTTCGTCAATTCTTCCAAGGGCGACGCCAAGCGCGTCACCCTTCCCGAGGCTTTCGATGCGGTGCCGTGGGATGATCTCGACTTCTTCGGTTGGGTGGACCCGAAACTCGCCGGCAGAAGCTACATCATCGTCCCCTCGGACGAGGGTCCGCGTGGAATCGCGTTGCGCTACAAGCCCGGAGGCCCACGCAAGGCGCAGATGTGCAGCATCTGCCTCACCACGCACGCCAACGGCGGAGTCTCGTTGATGGCTGCTGCCAAGGCCGGAGAATCCGGCAGGCGTGGAAATACGGTGGGCACCTACATTTGCTCGGACCTTGCGTGCTCGCTCTACGCGCGAAAGAAGAAGACCCCGGCACTGGGCAGGCAATTCAAGGAAGACTTCGATGTCGAGACACGCACCGCGGCAGTCGAAGACAACATCGGAGCGTTCCTCGCTCGTATTCTCGCCTGACCACGTCGTCGCTGCACGACCCGTTGGGTCCCTACCCCTGACGGTTGGATCGTTGCAGCCTCAATGCTGTGAAAAGCCACGCCGTTGCCGCGACGATTGCTAGTCCCCAGCCCGCAATGCCGGCCCCGGGGAGATTCAGACTCGGGACGGCCCGAACGCCCACAATCACCAGAGTGGCGAAGAGCGGTGAAAGTCTGCGATGCGTCTTGCGGGAGCGAGGCACGATGTTTCCTGTCCGTCCAGGGCGTGGGACGTCGTGATCGACCATGTTCTCGAACCTACGGTAATTCTGTTGTCGAGGACCAGGCGCGATGGACGAGTTTGCGCCTTCGAGCGCGTCCTACTGGTTCCTGGACGAAGTCGGTATCGAGCGACTTGCAGAGCTGGTGCGTTGGTGTCGGCGCTAATACTACAGGCCACCGACAGATTTCACTTCGCGAATCCTTATGCACAGCAATAGTTTTCGATTCGACTATCATTGTGTATCGAACGTCTGTTCGATACGCTTGCTCCATGACGACGGAGATCTGGCAACTGAGCGAAGCAGTACTGCTCGCCGACGCTGCCGCGGTCTCCCACCAGATTCAGTTGCTCGAAGCGCGGCGGATCGCTTTGGTCGCGGAAATCGATACCCGCGTCTCGCGCGAGAAACTCGGCTTTCCAGGACCCGCCGGCTGGCTCACCTCCACCACCCTGCTCACCCCCGGCAAAGCGAACAAGATCGTAGCCCTCGCTCGCGGACTGAAGAACTTCCCCGACATCGCCGACGCCGTGAACACCGGCAGTATCTCCATCGACCACGCCGCCCTGATCCTCGACTTCGCCGAAACACCACCGAAGGGTCTTGTGCAGGAAGACCAGGACGACGCGAGAGCGGCGCTGCTCACATCCGCGACCGGACCCGACGCCAGAACCGGACCACTGCGCGCAGCGATCACCCGCCTCCACGACAGCTTCGGCGGAAAGACCCCGCCGCCCGAAGACACCGACCGCAACGAACTCTTCGCCTCCACAACGTTGAACGGGCGCATGGTCCTCAAAGGGGACTTCGACGCCATCACCGGCGAAAAACTCCTCACGGCCCTCTCGCCGTTGACCGAACCTCGACCCGCAGTCGACGGCACCCAAGATGAACGCAGCCCCGCCAGACGACGAGCTGACGCCTTCGGGCACATCCTCGACCGCTACCTCGCCTCCAGTAACCGCCCTACCGAAGGCGGGGAGAAGCCGCATGTCAACCTGCACATCAACCTGCGCGACCTTCAGAGCCCGGGCGGTCTGAACAGTAGCGACATCACCGACGACGAAACCACCCTCACAGCAACAGAATCCGACAATGACCCCCGCAGCGACCGTGGCGCGTATCGAGATTTGTTCGGTGACGGCTCCAACGTCGGGTGGCTGCCCTGGATGGGACCGCTCTCCCGCAACACCTCCCGCCAACTGGCCTGCGACTGCCTTCTCACCGCGATCGTCATGGACGAGAACGGTTCGCCGATCAACCTCGCCCGCACCGCCCGCACCGTCACCGCGAAACAGAAACGCGCGTTGACCGCCCGCGATCACGGCTGCGCGTTCCCCGGTTGCGGCAAACCCGCCGCCTGGACCGAAGGCCACCACATCTGGCACTGGACCGACGGCGGCCCCACCGACATGAACAACCTCGTCCTGCTCTGCGGATTCCACCACCGACTCATCCACCACAGTGACTGGGAAGTATTCATTGCCGCCGATCAGCACCCGTGGTTCGTACCACCTGCCGCCGTCGACCCCACCCGACAACCGAGACGATCACACGCCCGAGCAGGCCCCCACATCGCCTGAGCTCTGGCAAAAACACTCCAGCCCCGCACCGAGAACACGGTGCGGGGCTGGAAGAGGTTGACCATCAGGTCATCTCAGGTAGAGAACGTTCAGTCCTTGTTCTTCTCCGCGATGAACAGCTTTTCGATGCGCTCTGCCTCGTCCTTCTTGGCGTCGGCTTCCTCGGAACGCTCTGCGGCTTCGGCCAATTCGGCCTCGGATGGCGCTGCGGCCAGCTTTTCCTGCTTGTCGACCTGAGCCTGCTGAGTCTTCTTGCGATCCTCGGCCGCCTTTGTCGCTGCAGCGGCCTGCTCGTCGGCTTTCTTCTTCTTGGCAGCGGCTTCGCGCTCGGCTTCCTGGGCAGCTTCCCGCTTGCGCTGCTCCGCTTCCTGGCGGGCATCACGTGCCGCTTCCTGGGCAGCAGCGTCGGCTGCACGGCGATCCTTCTCGGCGGTCTCACGAGCCGCCTTCAACTCGTCGTCTGCCGCAACCTTCTTGGCACGGGCCTCGGCGTCCAATCGAGCTGCCTCGGCACGGTTTTCGGTGCTGTCGACCAATGTTTCGCCGCGATCGGCGAGGCTTCTGTCACCCAGCAGGTTTCCGACGGCGCGGTCCAGCGATCCGAGTGTGTGCTCGTACACCAGGCGCGCGGGTGATTCCGCGTGCATCTTTTCGACGACGTTGGTTTCGATGAGTTGCAGCGGAATTCGGGCGACCTTGTACTGAATACGAAGGATGGTCAGTGGTATGGCTAGAACGCTCATGTGGTGAAACTCCTGATGTGGGTAGTGGGTCAGGCTTGGTTGCGGAGCTCTTCGGCCTTCTTGCGATCGGCTTCGGCCTGACGAAGCGCCTCCTGGTGCTTCTGCGCGGCCACCATCTCGTCGGAGTCCGCGGAGGCCTGCTCGATGCGTCGTTCCTCTTGGGCTTCGATCTGCTCGGCTGTCGCATCGACCTCTGCGGCTGCGCGTTCCTGCGCCACGGTCTCGCGCTTGTTCTGCTCGGCTGCAGCTACCTGCGTCTGCCGCACTCGATCCGCGTTGGCCTCCGTCACCTCTGCGTTCTTCTCGGCGGCGTTACGACGGCTTTCGGCAGCCGTGCGCACGTCGGCCAAGTCCTCGCCGGCTTCGGTGGCCTGCGCCTCCGCTACCCGCTCGGTGGCCTGCGCCTCCTTGCGTTCGCGCGCTTGGGCAGCCTGCAACTGCCCCTCGGCGGTCAACGAGTCGTTGCCGGTCACCGCGCCCACGACCTCTTTGGCTTTGCCCTTGATTCCGTCGAGCAATCCCTTGCGTGCTTCGCCCGATACGTTCTCGTCAGTCATGTAATTGCAGGTACCCCACTGGGTCTACGAGTAACCCCGCGGCGGCACCGAACGATACGATCGCCGACGGACGTATCAGCAGTGAGGAGACCTATGCCTATCGCCAAGATCAACGGCATCGACATCAATTACCAGGTCAAGGGCAGTGGAGACCTGGTCGTTCTCGTTATGGGCACCGGTAGCCCCGGCCGCGTGTGGGAGCTGCATCAGGTGCCCGCTCTCACAGCGGCGGGATACCGGGTGTGCACATTCGACAATCGCGGCATCGCGCCGTCGTCGGAGAGCGCTCATGGCATCACCATGGAGGCGATGGTCGCCGATACTGCCGGCCTGATCGAACTCGTCCGCAACGGCGACGAGAAGGCGTTCGTGGTCGGTACGTCCATGGGCTCACGCGTCGCGCAGGAATTGGCCCTGGCTCGGCCCGATCTGGTGCGCAAGGCCGTGTTCCTCGCGGGGCATGCCCGGGTCGACGAATTCCAGAAGACCCTGGGCCAAGGCGAGCGAGCGCTGTACGACAAGCGCGTCGAGCTCCCCGGCACGTACTCGGCGGCGGTCACGGCAGTGATGAACCTGTCGCCTGCCACGTTGCGTGATGGGCGCAGTGCTCGCGATTGGCTGGATCTGTTCGAGTTCTCGGCCTCCTCGCCCTCGGCGGGAGTGCGCGCTCAACTCGGGATGGACGACGACTTCGATCGAACGTCGGCGTACGGCGCTGTGTCGGTGCCCTGCTTGTCGGTCGGGTTCGCGGACGACCGCATGATCCCCGCATACCTGGGCAAGGAGCTGGCCGACGCCATCCCCGGGGCTCGATACGTCGAGATTCCCGACGCCGGGCACTACGGGTATCTGGAGCGTCCCGAGGCCGTCAATGCGGAATTGCTCCACTTCTTCAAGGCCTGACGGCACCCGAGCACGACCTGCGTTGCTAGGGTCGTGTGGCACCTCACGGTGCAGACTTACCAATCAAACGTTCGCGACGAGTGAGGCGAGATGAGTACCAACCCGTTCGATGACGAAGACGGACGCTTCTTCGTGCTGGTCAACGACGAAGATCAGCATTCGCTGTGGCCGACGTTCTCCGAGGTCCCTCAGGGATGGCGTGTCGTCTTCGGTGAAGACACCCGCGCCGCCTGCCTGGAGTACGTGGAGAAGAACTGGACCGACATGCGTCCGCGCAGCCTGCGTGAGGCCATGGAGGCCGACGCTGCTGCGCGTGCCTCTGCCGAGGGAACCCCCAGCACCGAGGCCTGAGCTTCACACTAAGAAGTGCCCGTGCCGCGCCGCCGACGAACTGTCGGTCGGCGCGGTACTTCTATGCGCCGAAGCGTCGGACGCAGCAGTTCCTCGGTTCGCGCGATGATGCGGGGCCGACGCAGTGTGCGGGCACCCCATTCACCGAGGGTGACGCCGGCCGCCAGGCCGCAGCCCACGCCGAACGCCGCGAAAAGCGAGCTGATCCCGAGCAGTAGCTGATCGTTGAGGATCGCGTACAGACCGCGGTACAGCGATAGGCCCGGCAACAACGGCGTGATGCCGGCAACGGCGACGATCAGCGGCGGAATCAGCGCGCGACGCGCCAGCAGACCACCCGCGAATCCGACGACGACGGCCGCGATGGCGGAGGCGATGATCGGGCCTACGCTCAGCGTCTGCGACAGCAAGTAGACGAGGGATCCCGCGAATCCGCCGATGAAGGCAGCGGTCAACGCGCGTCGTTCGGCGTAGCAGGCCAGGGCGTAGAACAGTGACGCTGCAGCGCCGGCCAGCACCTTCGTGGGGACCTGCAGAATGTCCGGCGGTGCCAAATTGCTGATCTGGGGTAGATCGCTGCCGATCAACGCCGCAATCCGCAGAGACGTCGCAACACCGGCGATGATGCCGCCGGTCATCATCAACACCTCGAAGAATCTGGCCGACGCGGTGATCGGGGCACCGGTGATCGCGTCCTGCACCGAGCCGACGAGCGAGAGGCCCGACAGCAGCACGACCACACCGGCCGCGATGATCTGCGACGGCGAAATGTCGATGTTCAGCTGATCCTGGAAGTTGTAGAGCGTGATCGCAGGCGTTGCCGCCACGAATCCGCCGACGACCTGCTGGAAGAAGAACGGCAGACCGGCGCGATTGAGGACGCGTCCGATGCGGTCGATCACCATCGTCGTCAGGAAGCTGACCGCAGCGACCAATGCGCCACCGCCGAGCAACACACTGATGGCCGCAGCCATGCCGGACCACGCCAGAGTCGCGATCCACCGGTTGTAGGGGTGCGGGGCCTTGGTGATCTCGTCGAGTCGCTCCAGCGCAGCGCTCGGCGGCACCATCTTGACGCGCACCGCGCGGATCAGACGGTCGACCTCGGCCAGACGCGTGAAGTCCATCGATCGGTAATGCACGATGCGCATCGTCGACGCCGGCGGACGCGTCGGGCCGCGGTGGGCACTGAGGGTGATCGAGTTGTACGTGACGTCGACGTCGCAGCGCGCCAGGCCGTAGGTCGCGGCCATGAACTGCACCTGGGTGGCGGTGTCCACTGCAGATGTGCCCGAGGCCAGCAGCACCTCGCCGACACGAACCGCGAGGTCCAGTACCTCCGCGACCGACGCATCGTCGGTCAGATCGATCGGACGAAGGGGTGACGGCGCAGCGGTCGGCGTATCGATGGTGGCCCGACGCTCACCGGTGAGACGGCTCAGCGAAGTCGTCAGGTCTTGCAGGAAAGTCATGTCCGTCTTTACACGTTGCTGGGGTGATCCACCGACAAGGTACCTGTTGGCACTGAGCGTCCGATGAACGGATATGATTGTCTCGCTTCACTGCCTCCTTAGCTCAGCGGTAGAGCACTCGCCTTGTAAGCGAGCGGTCAACGGTTCAATCCCGTTAGGAGGCTCCACGAGACGGCTCTGACCAGCGAAAACGGTTGGGGCCGTCTCTTTTTGGCCTATCTTGGCCGCTCGTTTCTTGCGCGAGCCCGGTTCGTCCACCTGGGTTTATGTGTCGACTGTGACCTGGGGTTTTGCTGGTTCGGCGGCTCCATTCGGCGTTCGGTGTCACAGAACGTCACAACTCGTTGCCAACTCATCGGTGAGCGTTCGCGTGAATGTAGGTGGACGCGTACGGACTGGGCGGAAGGTTGCCGGACCGGATTGCATCGAGGTGTCTGTGACGACAAGCGATGTTCGACGCCGTCAGGCCGGTCTACCTTCGGAGTTCGCGGGGCTTCCGATGCGGATGGTGCGGGCCGCGACGGCGGCTGATGTAGACGCGCACCCGCGCGCCGAGCTTGCGCGGCTGACGGACTTGGGTCTGCTGCATCTGGTGGCAAAAGGCTTCTAGGTGGAGGTGCCCGACGATCGGGTCGGGACCGGGTGGATGCCGGGTATGAAGGCTGTGGCGGCAGGTATCGCGATTGCGGTCTAAACCGCCGACGATGCCGTCGTAATGGGTGTCAGCGCGGCCCGGCTGCACAGGGTAATCCCACGAGCGTTGGCGACGGCTGTGGTGACTGTGCCGAAGCGGCACGATCCGATTCGGTTGGCGGATCGTCAGGCGCTGGTTCGGTTAGTTGTGCGCGACACGGCACGTCTGGATGCGGAGCGCGTCGTGCCCGAGTTGGATTTGGTGAAGCGTCCGGGCTCGGTGACGCCGAGTGTGAGGTGTGGCCGGCGGTGGAGCAGTTGTATCGACGGTGCAGTCCAGAAGTGTTAGCCGAGATCGCTGGGGCTCAGAAGATGCGAACGACGCTGACGCGTCTGCAGGATCGGTTGGGGGAGAAGTAGTGAATCCCGACGAGCTGGAGACGGTGGCAACGCAATTCGGTGTCGCGAGCGCTCAAGTCGAACGGGATCACCTGATCTCGCACCTGCTCGGCTATCTGAGTGCGCACTTCGCGGATCGGAATGTATTCATCGGCGGAACAGCCTTGGCTCGAACCCATTTGGTCGATGGTCGTCTCAGTGAGGACATCGACCTGATTGCGGTCGGTTCCAGATCGGAGGTCGCTCGTGATCTCGTCCGCGCTCTCCCACGCGCGGTGATGCGCAGCCACGGGCGATTGGTGTGGGACTCGGCGATCAGCGAGGTGCCCGAGCGCCTCGGTGCAGTGGTGAGGTCGCAGTCCGGTCTGGCTGTCAAGGTGCAGTTGCTGTCGGCGGAGGGTCGCCCAGCATGGCCGCTGGAAAACCGGCGGCTCGAACAACGGTTTGAGGATGCACCGGGAGCTGAGTTGACGGTGCCCACGCAGCCCGCGTTCGTTGCGGGTAAGACGGTGACCTGGTGTGAGCGGCGGGCGTCGCGTGATCTGTGGGACCTGTGGGCACTCAATTGCATTGGCGCATTCGAACCGGAAGTGGCCGATTTGTATCGGAGGTTCGGGCCCACGAACAAGTTGCCTGGTGAATTGCAGTTCGCGGATGCTCCGACCGAATCCGATAGGGAGAGCGAGCTTTTGCGCGTCCGGACCCGTATCTTGCGAGCTGGGTGGTCGATCAGCCGTCGGAAGCGTGGAGGTCGACATCGGGGAAGCGCTCATCGAAGACGCGTTGGACATCGGGGTTGACCGCAGCGAGAACCTGATCGAGGAGCGTGCCGAGTTGCAGCGTCTGCTAGTGTCCTAGGACGTCGATCATGACGCGCCTGACTTCGCGGACGTGCCCGGGGGCGGCCTGGGCGACCACGTCCTTACCCTCCTGCGTCAGAGCCACCTCTGTGAAGCGACCGTTGTCGGTATCCGGTCGGCGACGCACCCAGCCGCGATTCTCCATCTTGGTCAGAGTGTGTGACAGGCGAGAGATAGAGCCACCGACGAATGCGGCGAGGTCACTCATGTGGACCGTCTGATGGGGCGTGTCCGATATACATGAAAGGACCATGTAGTCGAAGTTGTTGATTCCCGCGTCTTGCTTGAGCTGGGCACTCAGGACTGTCGGCAGCGACTCGACCAGACCCGCGAGCGTCAGGCACGCCCGGATCTCCTCCCGGGTCAGCCATTGGGGGTCGCTCGTCATCGCCCGAGTGTAGTTTTCGAGTTCGACGGGCACGTTCATCGACCTCGGTGGACATCGCGTAGGCCGCGCTTCGCCGGCGGTGACGCCAGGGTGCGGGAGCTCTGCCTGAAGTATCGAAGGTGCACTGCTACGTGCAGCGCTGCGTTGTGTTCTTACGCGTCTGGTCCGATCAGGACGATCCCGTATTTGGGTGCGGCGAGCATCATGCGTGCGATCTCTGCGTCGTCGATGGCTGGGGCGGGGCCGTTGTTGGTGGCAGGTTGGCCGGACTCGCGGAAGAAGCCTTCGATCCCGCCGGGGGTGAAGCCCAGCAGGATTCGGCTCGGTGTATCTGCTGTGTTGCGGAAACTGTGGGCAATTCCTCGAGGACCGAACGCGAAGTCACCCGGCCCGGCGGCGTGGGTCGCGCCACCGATGGTGATTTCGAACGTCCCGTCGAGAACGGTCCAGAACTCGTCCTCGTTGGTGTGGATGTGCGGGGGCGGGCCACCGCCGGGGGTGGTGATGCATTCGATGACTGCGAAGCTTCCACCCGTGTTCTCGGCGTTGCCTTGTAGATCATGGTGTCGGCGACGAACCACACCCGCTCGCCCTCCCCGGCTGCGACGGTGAAACCTTCGACGGGAGTGGTTGTCTCCCCGCCGCTTTCGGTATCACCGGTGGTACCCCGCGGATTGTGTTCACCTGGGAGTGGTTCGAACTCGCTCCTGTGCGGGGATATGCCCGCGGTCGTCCGTGCCGGTGTCGATGTCGTTCATCGACACCTTGACGGTAAACACGCACTGTTGAAATATCAACTATGGGTGTCGAGGTGTTCCGAAGGGGGAAGTCCGGACGGGACAAGGAAAGCTTTGAGTCTCGACCCTGTGGGAGGGTCTCAGGACGTGAGCTTGGCTTGGTAGCGATCGAGGAGCGACGGGACGCCGGCGGTCGGGGGTGCCCACGAGTTCGGAACCGGACAATCGACGGCGACACGGCGGGCCGCAGCCACGAAGTCGCGGGTCAGAGGCGAGTCGACGTCCGAACGCCACCCGATGGACAACGGTGTGGGGGTATGCCAGTCATCGGAACGAATGCCAAACCTGGCCTCGCATAGAATCTTTGAGTTGACGCTTGCGAGAACGCCACGCCCTTGCTGGAGAGGATGGCTTCGAAGCACTCGTCGACAGTGGAGACTTCGGCACCGAGACGAACGGTCTCACCATCCCTCGAGCTGACGGCGAGCCAGAAGTCCCTCCATGATTCCGGGCTGCGCCTCGCGACGAACGGTTGCCCCGCCACTTCTTCGACACTGGTCGAATCTTGCTGCGCCAGAGGCGAAGTGGATGCTACGACAAGCACTCTCGGCTCCACGAACAGTGTCTCGAGCGCAAGCCAGTCCTGCACGACGACCGGCGGCCTGACGAACGCGACGTCGACCGACCCGTCGCCGAGTCCGACGTAGGGGTCGGTGAAGTCGAACGACTGCATCTCGACCGCGACGTCGGGGTGGAGAGCACGGAAAGCCGACAAGATGTCCGGCGTCAGCTCCGCGGCAGCGTTCGCCTGGAATCCGACGATTAGGTTGCTGCGCCCGCTGCGGCCCACCTGACGTGTCAACGACGCGACACGCTCGGCATCGGCGAGAAGCTGCCTGCTCCCTTCGAGGAGCTTGTTCCCGGCAGGGGTCAACGAGACATGACGGGAATCGCGGATGAACAGTGCGGTTCCCAAGGAGTGTTCGAGTTTGCGAATCTGCACGCTGAGCGAGGGCTGTGCGATATGCAGCCGCGCTGCTGCCTTGCCGAAATGAAGCTCTTCCGCGACGGCCACGAAATACGACAACGGCCTGAGCTCCAACGGAAGATTCACGTCCCCGATGCTATTCCCGCAGCTAGACCAGCACCAGTAGTTGTTTCCTATCGATCGGGCGACCGATTGGTATTGGACGAACCCGCAGGTCCAGCGTGTGATGGGTCACATGACAACAGCAACCGACACCACCACCCAGACCCCGGAACAGTGGGCCGACGCGTTCACCCAAGCATCCGACGCAGACGCCGAGATCTCCGCGCACGGCACGTACTTCACTTGCTCGTACCTCCTCGACATGGACACCCACTCCTTCGTCATCGAGATGTCGAACGGCAAAGTCCACGCAATTGCCGTCGACCCAGGCCCGCTCGACCGGCCCTATCAGTTCGCCATCCGCGCCGGCGTCGAGACGTGGCAGGGCTTTGGAGTTCCCGTTCCGGCACCGATGTTTCACGGCATCTGGGCGGCGTCGTTCCAGCGCGACATGAAGCTCGAGGGAGATGTCCTCGTCCTGATGCAGAACCTGCGCTGCGTTACCCGCCAGATCGAATTGCTGCGCGCCGTCGGCGTTCCGGTCTAGTCCCCGACTCACACACGACTCACCGAAGGAACAGAACATGAGCAAGATTTCACCTGTGACCGGCCATTACGTCGATGTCGACGTCGACGGTCTTCTGTACAAGGTCTTCTTCCTAGAGAACGGCACCGGCCAACCGTTGGTATGCCAGCACACCGCCGGGTGCCACAACCACCAGTGGCGTGGACTGCTCGAAGACGAGGACATCACGCAGAATTACCGCGTGATCGCGTACGACCTGCCCCGCCACGGCAAGTCCGATCCGCCGGAGAACACAGAGTGGTGGAAAGAGGAGTACAAGCTCTCGGCCGACCATTACGCCAACTTCATCGTGGCCCTGGTCGATGCACTCGAACTGGAGAATCCGATCTTCATGGGTTCGTCGTTCGGTGGCAACATCGCCTTGCAGCTGGCGCTTCGCCATCCGGAACGCTTCGCCGGAGTCATCCCGGTCGAGGGAGCCGACTACTCACCGGGCTTCTACCTCGACTGGTGGCAGCACCCCCACGCGAACGCTGCGCAGGTGTGCGCAAGTGGCACATGGGATCTCATGGCACCACAGTCGCCCGAAGCCGACCGCTGGAAGACCTGGTTCTACTACACGCAGGGATCCGAGGCGTTCAAGGGCGACTTGCACTTCTACTCCGTGGACCACGACCTGCGCGACAAGCTCGACCAGATCGACGGCGACCGTTGCCCGGTCGTCATGCTGACCGGCGACTACGACTACCTCACCACCCCTGAGGACAGTGCCCGCACAGCTGCGCAGATCAAGAATGCGAAGTTCATCGAGATGAAGGACATCGGGCACTTCCCGATGAGCGAGAACCACCCGGTGTTCCGGACGTACCTTATCGAGGCGCTCGAGGTCTTGCAGAAATCCGCGTCCACCTCGGTCTCCGTCTGACCTGACCCTGTGCACACCCGCATGCTCGCCGGCCTCCGACACGGGGCCGGCGAGCATTCTTTTCGGCCCTCGAAAGGGAGATCCCGATGTCTGCCAAACACTTTCCGTACTGGGTTGCCGGCGAAGCGACTATCAGCGGTGTCGCTACCGAGATCCGCAATCCGTTCGACGGTCGCATCGTGGGGACGGTGTTCGAAGCGGCGTCAGAACACGTCGACGCCGCGATCGAGGCGTCCGCCGCGGTGGCGGACGAGTTCGCGGGAACGCCGGCCCACGTTCGGTCGGATGCGCTCGTACATGTCTCGACGCGTCTGCACGAGCGTCGGGAGGAAATCGCTCGGCTCATCTCTGCCGAATCCGGCAAACCGATCAAGTGGGCGCGAGTCGAAGTCGCTCGCGCGGTGTCGACATTTCGGTGGGCGGCCGAGGAAGCACGACGATGGAGCGGGCATCTTCAGCGACTCGACACCGACGCTGGATCGGACGGCCGCTTGGCGCTGATTCAGCGCGTCCCACGCGGTCCCATCCTCGGAATTGCACCGTTCAACTTTCCGCTCAATCTGGTGGCACACAAGGTGGCACCGGCCCTGGCGGTCGGCGCGCCGATCATCGTCAAACCTGCGCCGGCCACCCCGCTGTCGAGCTTGGTGCTCGGCGAAATACTCGCCGAGACATCGCTTCCGGCGGGTGCGTGGTCAGTGCTGACCGTCTCCAACGACAAGGCATCGGACATGGTCGTGGATCCTCGGCTACCGGTTGTCTCGTTCACCGGATCGGTCCCGGTGGGTTGGTCGATCCGAGAACTCGTTCCGCGCAAGCACGTCACGCTCGAACTCGGAGGTAACGCCGCGGTGGTGGTCTGCGCGGACTGGGTCGACGAGGCGAAACAGGAGTACGCAGCCGAGAGGATCGCACGGTTCTCGATGTACCAAGCGGGTCAGTCGTGCATCGCGGTGCAGCGGGTCTTCGTCCACGACAGCCTCTACGACGCCATGCGCCGCCGCATTCTGGCTCACGTCGCGTCGCTGTCGACCGGTTCACCCGATGACGACGAGACCGACGTCGGCCCCCTGATCGACGACCGCGCAGCCGTACGCGTGGAGGAGTGGATCGAGGAAGCCGTCGCGGGGGGAGCCACCGTTCTGGCCGGCGGTGGACGCACGGGCGCAGTCTTCGAGCCGACGGTCATCGAGGAAGCACCGCCGGGGGCCAAGGTTGTCGACGACGAGGTCTTCGGGCCGGTTGTCGTGCTCTGCAAAGTCGCCTCGGATGCGGAGGCACTCGAACAGGTCAACCGATCCCGATTCGGATTGCAGGCGGGCATCTTCACGTCGAACCTGCAGACAGCGTTCACGGCGTCACGCGTCCTGGACGTCGGCGGAGTCATCGTCGGTGACGTGCCGAGCTTCCGCGCCGATCAGATGCCGTACGGCGGAGTCAAAGATTCTGGGACAGGCAAAGAAGGGGTGCATTCGGCAATGGAGGACCTGACGCAGGAGAAGGTGCTCGTTCTGACCGGTATCGAGATTCCCTGAGCTTTGACACGACCCACCTAACTGCGAACACCGGTTCTACCGGCAAATCTACAGTGCGCCGGCTTGCCCGTCGGGGCGGCGAGGCGCGCGTTCGCCCTCACGTCAGGCAGACCGAAACCAACCACGACGGGGCTGCGCGAACGACCGGGGGATTGTTGGTCCACGGAACTCTGATGTCCGCCCGAACCAGAGAGACGAGGTGTCGATGTGTTGTACAGAATGGGGTTACAAGTACCGGATTTGGATGCGGGCTGCGTCTCGGTGTCACGAGCGTGTCACATGTCGGTCCGAACAGACGTGGACTCTGGTGGCACCGCCTGGACAATTGACCCTGGTCAGGGCGGCTGTGGTGGTTCCATGCGGACGTATCTGGTTGTCTCGCAACATGCTTGTAAGCGAGCGGTCAACGGTTCAATCCCGTTAGGAGGCTCCGACCACTCCGATCCAGGCTTCGGGATCCGAGTTCCATCGGATCAGCTCCTCGTTTTCGGATACCCGACGCCGATCGGAGTCGGGTATCCGAAACGCGGGAGTCCATTGGAGTCCGGCGGCCGAATCGACGCCCCTAGCGGGAATTCACGCCCGGTGTGCGGGGTGCGGATTACGACGAGGGCCGTGGATTCGAGCCGGCACCGTCATTTCGACACGCGGTCAGGTCCAGGCCAACCGGGAGCGCTTGTCCCAGTAGTCAGCCGGCAATTCGGCGACACCCACGTCAGCCGCCTCGATCAGTTCGGGATCGACCGCGAGTGCAGCGACATTCTGTTCGAGTTGTGTCGCGGTGGCCGCGCCGGAGAGCACGACATCGGCCCACGGCTGCGCGAGTGCAATTGCCAGGGCGAGCGCGTCGCGGCCGACTCCGTTCGAGTCCGCGACCCGGGCGATTTCCGAATCTTCGGCCACGAGGCGACCGTTGGCCATCGCCTCTTTGACGACCACGAACCAGCCGGCCTCGTGAGCGCGTGCCAGGGCGGGGCCGACGGACGGTTCGAGGGGATTCCACGTCGATTGCACCGAGCTGAACACCCCGATCTCCAGCGCTGCATCCACTACATCGGTTTGGTGCGGTCCGCTGGTGCTGATGCCGATTCGGGTACCACTGTCGGCAATTGCTCGAAGGTCGTCGAGCAGCGCAGCGTTGTCGAGGGCGGGACTGTCCGGGGTAACGCTGTGGATCAGGTAGTGGTCGGGTGCGCCGCGCAGGTCGTGCAAGGTCTGCGGCCACTGTTCGGCCAGCCGCGCAACAGAATGCTCTTTGACCTCGTGAACTGCAGCTCCGCGCTGAAAATCGGCGACGTAGGCGTATCCCCACTTGGAACCGAGCACCAGGTTCTCGCGACGATTCGGGTGTCGAGACAACCAACTACCGAGAAAGCGCTCGGCCAACCCGTAGGAGCGCGCGACGTCGAAGTGTCGAACACCGCTGTCCCACGCGGCGTCCAGCACTGCGTGACACAACTGCTCCAAGGCTGCCGGATCGAATCGTCCGTCGACGGCGTCGGAGTGCCCTACCGTCAGATACTCCGGGCGTCCGAGGGCGGCAAGGCCGAGGCCGAGTTGTGTCATGTCGCCATTATCTTCGGTGTTGCCGCACGGGGGAGAAGCGGGAACGAGTCAGCCCTCGCGTGCCGCGCCGTCGGTCCGGTCGTCTCGGCGCGCAGCGCCCGAGAGTTTGGTCTTGTACAACGCGATGTCGGCCTGGGTCAGCAGTTCTTCGAGTGTGCTGGTTCCGGTGTTGTGTGCGACGCCGATGCTGATCGACACCGAGACGTGTCCGCCGACAATGTCGATCGGCGGAGACGTCGCGATGATCATTTCGCGCTCGATGTCTGCGGCAGATCGTGTTCTACCGAGCAAGGTGTCGTCGAACAGCGCGGCAACGAACTCGTCACCGCCGATCCTTCCGAAGACGATGCCGGAGTCGCAGATCGACACCAGTCTGGCGGCTGTGGTGCGCAGAACTTCGTCTCCGGCCAAGTGTCCGTAGGTGTCGTTGATGGCTTTGAAGTCGTCGAGATCGATGAACAGGACGGCTGCTGGGGCCCCGGTCTCCGCCGTCATCCGTTCGATTCGCTCGAGTAACGCGGCGCGATTGAGCACGCGGGTGAGATCGTCGACCCTCGATTTCACCAGTAGTTCGCGGTACGCCTCGAGCAGACTGTTGGTTGTTGCGGCGAAGTCGGTGACATCTCGAAAGCTGATCGCGACGACACTGTCGACGTAGTTGGCGGTCACCTCGAGCGTTCTCCCGGGAATGAACAGGGCTTGCACCACCCTGGTGACCTCACCGCGAGTGGCGATCGCGTCGCGGTGCAGATCGTCGAAATAGGACCCTGCCGTCACCGGTAGCGCCTCGTGCATGTGCCGTCCCACGACGTCCGCTCGGCTGACACCCAGGTGGCGTGCGGTCTGACTGTTGATGTATCGCAACACCATTGCTTCGTCGACGATGGCGAATCCCAGTGAGACGCCGTCGAGAATTCGGCTCCACCGCATCGCAGGCATCAGATGCATGTGCGATTCCGGCGGTGGCTCCACGAGCGAGACGACCCCGGTGAGCACCGAGGGCGAACCGTCGGCAGCATGTTCGATGGACACACTCCTGGTGAGGATGTGTCGAATGTTGTTGTCGTGATCGATGATTCGATAGATGCACTCTGCCCCGATGGAAGAGCGCGCGTCGCCGTAGAGGGTGCGGACCACAGAGGTGTCATCAGGATGTACGCGACTGTGCCAGATGTCGATGGCAGGTCGATCGTCGTGGCCGGCGTCGAATATCGCGGCTGCGCGCGTATCCCATTCGAGGTACGAGGTGCCGATGTGAAAGCGAGTGATTCCGACGGACGCCGCGTGCGCTGCCACGTCCGAGAAGAGTGGATCTGCTCCGAAGGGCGAGTGTGAGGCGTCGGCCATGTACCACTCCCTCCCTCCGCCTACCCTGTTCCTTTCGAGTGTGTACCAATAGACCGCTTCGCGCCACGAAATCGGGGGTTCTGTCGGCTTAGGGGGTATTCGGAGTGGGCCCGGCACCGGCCAGCAGCGCCGTTGTCTGTGTGGCATCGGCTGGTCGACCCAGTAAGAAGCCCTGAGCCAGATCGCACCCGGCTGCAGTCAGAACGTCGAGTTGAGCCTGTGTTTCGACGCCCTCACCGACGACGGTCACGCCGTACGCCTTCGCAAGGGCGATGATGGCTGTCACCACATCTCGACCTCGCGTGGTGTGCAGGGCATCGATATAGGTCTTGTCGATCTTGAAGCTGCTGATCACTGGAAATCGTTCGAGGTATGCCAGGCTGCTGTAGCCCTTCCCGACATCGTCGAGTGACAGCGCGACGCCGATCTCACGCAGCGCAGTCAAGTTCGACGCCACCGTGCCGTTGTCGGACAGCCACTCCGTCTCGGTGAGTTCGAGCACGACGTACTGGGCCGGCGCGCCGGTGGTGTCGAGAACGGCCGCAACCCGATTCGGGAATGCCGGGTCGCGCACTTGCAGCGCGCTGATGTTCACGCGAACGCTGGTGCGTTCGGACTCGTGCCACTGGACGAGTTGCCTGCAGGCGGCGGTGAGGGCCCAGTCGCCGAGAAGCGTTGCCAAGCCGGTCCGTTCGGCTACCGCCACGAACTCCGAGGGTTCGACCGAACCCAGTGTGGGGTGATGCCAGCGAGCCAGTGCTTCGACGGAAGCGATCTGCCCGGTGGCGATGTCGATCAGGGGTTGGTAGGCAAGGGTCAGATCGCCGCAGGCGAGAGCGCGGCGGAGATCGACCGATATGGAGCGCACCCGGTCGGCGTCGTAGAGGTCGCTCGAATCGAACACCGCATGACCTGCACGGGTGTCCTTCGCTCGATACATCGCGAGGTCCGCCGATCGAAGCAGCTCCCGCCTG
The DNA here is from genome assembly GCF_054960675.1 of Rhodococcus sp. PSi06. Taxonomy (NCBI): domain Bacteria; kingdom Bacillati; phylum Actinomycetota; class Actinomycetes; order Mycobacteriales; family Nocardiaceae; genus Rhodococcus; species Rhodococcus sp. PSi06. The sequence continues at coordinate 79,729 of NZ_JBHNYO010000001.1, read as the reverse complement.
GTCGAGTTCGGCTCGGACACGACGACTCCGATGCTGGCGCTCACCGGTATCGGGTCGTCGTCTTCGATGGTCGGCGATGCGAGAGAGGTGCGGATGCCGTCGGCGATGCGTTGTGCGTGCGCGACGTCGTCGATGTGGTTGCAGATCATCAGGAATTCGTCGCCGCCGAGTCTGGCCACCGTGTCGCCGGGTAGCACTGTTTCGGTGAGGCGGCGCGAGAAACCGACGAGTGCACGGTCTCCGGCGTCGTGGCCGAGGCTGTCGTTGATGATCTTGAAATCGTCGACGTCGAGCAACAGCAATGCCACTCGTTCGTCGCTCTCGTGGGCACGGGTCAGCGCAGCATCGATGGCGTCGTACGCCAGAGCCCGGTTCGGTAGTTCGGTCAGCGGGTCGTGAGAGCTGCGCCAACGTAGCTCGCGGTCGAGTTCCACCCGTTCGAGTGCGGCCGACAGTACCCCCGCAACCGCGGAGAGGAAGGCGATGTCACCGTCGCCGAACAGGTGGGGTGTTCCTCCGAAAAGGATCAGTGCGCCCCACAGTCCGGTTCCGATGGTGATCGGAATCGCGACACCACTGCGAAAACCCATGGCGGACATTGCCGAGGTATCGAATCGCGTCTCGATATCGATGTCGGAACAAACGGTGGTTTCGCTCCGGGCCAGTGCGTAACCGGTGAGGGACCCGTCGCCGGCCGCCACCAAGACGTCGTCTCGCAGCGGGTGGATCACAGCGTCGATGGACAGAAAGGGCTCGGACGGGTCCGAATGCCTTGCCAATGCGGCAGTTTCGACTCCGATCAACGTGGACGCCGTCCGCGTCGCCGCTGTCAGCACGGTGTCGAAATCCGCAGTGACGGCGAGTGCGCTCAACTCGGCCAACGCCTGTTGCTCGACGGAAGTTCTCTCCGCGGAGGCCGCTGCGGCCGAAAGATCCAAATCGCGTTGATGGCCACGGGTGCGGTCGCGGACGGTCGTCGCGATCAGGTCGGGTTGCGCCCCTGAACGGCGGACGACGAACGTGGACAGCGCAACCGGAATGCCCGCGCCGGTCACGAAATGGCGCAGCTCGCTTCGGCCCTGCCAGTGCCCCGTCGCCCGCAACGCATCCTCCACGTCCCCGGACACCTCGAGCCCCCGGGTAGTGAAAAAATCCACTGTCGACAGCCGGCTCGTCGGCAGCGCGTCGAGGCCGACCAGGCGCAGGCCGGCGGGATTGACGCCGATCACGGCACCGGAGAATTCCGACAGGGCAACCATGTCGGGAGATTCGTCGAACAGAGCGCTGAGAACGAGTGGATCGAAGCCAGGATCGCTCATCGATCTCCGTTTCGCACTGGTAGGCGACGGATCGATGGGCAGCACGACCGACGTTGGCAAGGGGACGGCAGATTGCTGTTCCTGCATACAGCATGGAGGTGTGCGGGTGAGATGACAAGCAATCCGCCCACGAACACCCGCTCAGGACCACTGCACACGGGTCGTCGACGTGCAGGGGTCAGAACTTCGGCACGATGTTGCGGGCCGCCCAATCGAGGCTGAGCGGCGACGGGAATGCGATCGACTGAGCCTCCGTCGGAGACAGCGGAACATAGGCCCCGCGCTCGACGGCAGACAAGGATGCGATTCCCGGGAGCGCTCGGAAAGCATCGAGGTCGGCGGGCTGACCCGTCGCGATCACGAGGTCGGCGTCGTTGTCTGCCAGGTGTTCGTACGTGATCTGCGCTCGTCCCGGAGTGGAGCTGGTGGGCAATCCGGTCGCGTAGTCGGTGGGTCGTCCCCGATGCAGATCAGCTCCCCGGATCCGGAGAACCGACGCCGATCGGAGGCCGGAACTCGTAACCGAGGAGCTGATCTACAACAGTGCTAGCTGCTTCGTGCGTGCCTCTACTTCGCCAGCGCCTCGGCGATGGTGACAACGCGTGTGGCCATGTGCGCCAATGCTGCGCTGGTCGCGTCGTCCAGTTCGTTCTTGTTCTCGGGCCCGGTGACGTGAGAGACGCCGTAGGGGTTGCCGTCGGCGAACTTGAGTCCATCGGTGTATCCGGGCGGCACCAGGACGCCGCCGAAGTGCATCAGCGAGGTGTAGAGACCGATGAGTGTCGTCTCCTGGCCGCCGTGTGCGGTCTGGCTGGAGGTGAAGGCGGCGTATGCCTTGTTGGCGAGCTCGCCTTTGGCCCAGTAGCCGCCGAGGGAGTCCATGAAGTTCTGGAACGGCGCTGCGGTGCTGCCGAAGCGCGTCGGGGATCCGAGGATGACGCCGTCGGCCCACACGATGTCGTCACCGCTGGCAGCGGGGAGATCTTTGGTCGCTTCGTAATTGGCGGTCCATGCGGGGTTCTCGGCGAAGGTGCTCGGGTCGCGTGTTTCCGCGATGTGCCGCACACGTACTTCGGCTCCTGCCGCCGTCGCTGCGTCGGCGAGCTTGTTCGCCATGGTGGATCCGTGGCCGGTTGCGGAGTAGTAGATGATCGCGATCTTCGTCATCGAGCTGACCTTTCGTCGGGAGGACATCGAAGTAGTTGCGATGTCAACTGTCCCCGATACTACCCAAGATGATTGCTGTGTCAACTATTGGCGGTGACGTCGATCTCGGCACTTCCGCCGGCCAGTGCGCGACGCATCCAGCTGTACACCCTCTCGTCGTTGAGCAGGGTGAAATGGTGTGCACTGTTGATCGCCAGGCCGTCATCAGGTCGAAGGCCTATGTTGCGCATCTTGTTTCGGCCGATGGCGCTGTCCGTGCGCACCAGGCCGTCGCCCACGAACATTCCGACCGGGTTGCGCGGATTTTCGGTGACGATCGCGGATGCGTGATGGTGGCGCACCCTTTCCGGGATCGAGATGTCCATGGCTGCGCCGACGTCGAAGCTGTCGGCGTAGCGGGGATGCCCCTCTTCGTCGGTGATCGCTCCGTGGATCAGGTCGCGGACTCCGGCGCTTCGGCGGGCCAACAGGTTCGCCAGCGGCCGGGTCTCGGGTGCCAGCGCCATCGCGGCCGCAGCGACATGAACCCCGTGGGCGATGGGTGCACCGAGATGCGGTGTCCCCAAGGTGAATACGTCCGTCAACAGATCAACCCATCGGCGGCCACTCTCGGTTGCGTGGTGGGCGGCACTCCGCGAGACAAGACCGCCCATGGAGTGCCCGACCAATGTTATTCGGTGGACCCGGACGGGCCATGCCGTCACGAGTTGCTCGAGCAGGCCCGACAGGTCGACTCCGTTCGTGGCAATGCGACGCCCGGTGTTGTAGCGCAGCAAGATCGAGGTGGTTCCGGCTTCGGAGTCCAGCCGTTCGCCGTACGTGGGTCGCCCGCCGAGCCGCCATGCCGATTCCGTCTCGAACAGACCGTGAACGAAGAACACGAGGTGCGCTCCCGCGGTGGGAAATGCGGCGGCCAGAGCGCGGTACTTCGGTGGCACAGGGCGGCCGTCGACGCGTATCGCCATGGGGTACGCGAGGACTCGAGCCGTTCGTTCCATGTCGTCGCCGATGAGACCGTGCAGGACTGCGATGGTCTGAGCGCCGCGAGCGGTGTGCGACGGCGACGGTCGGGGATCGTCCTCGGACGCCGAGTCGCCACCGGTCAGGACACCGACAGTCTTGGCTGCGCCGGTGCAGGCGGCCGCGACACACGCGTAGGTGCCGGCCGCGATGGCGTCGTGCATCAGTTGTGTCGGTAGGACGGCGGGGCCGACGCCGCGCCGGACGGCAGCGAAGGTGCGTCGCGCTATCGCCGAGTGGACGGCGCGAACGCCGCCCGCGGCCGACGCGAGCTCGCGAAGTGTGAGCTCGCCGAGCTCACCCAATTCCTGTGTGCGCTGAGTTTTCTTCCCCACTCGATCCAGTGTACGTGTGTCCACTGAATCTGCCGTTGCTGCGGAATTAGCGCATCCGATCGGGTCAGGCTCGGCGGCCGACCACCGGGTTGAGTTCGGAGGCCGCGAGGCCACCGGGCTCGACGCCGGGCAGGAATTCCCGCCACGTGCCGCTGATCAGCGTCGGCGATTCCACGACACGGGCCCCATCGGCGAAGTAGGTGGTGGCCATCGCCCGGCGCGGCTGCGTCGTGAGGTTCGGCCCGGCGGTGTGGAAGCACAGCGCGGAGTGGAAGGACACGTCGCCCACGGCGAACGGCGAGGATTCGACTGCAACGTCGCGCTCGACGAAGCGTGTGGTGACGGCCTCGTCGTACGACGTACCGACCTTGTCGAACTGCAAGTCCGCAACCTCGCCCAGCACGTCCCGTCCGCGCGCGAACGACAGCGGACCCATCCGGCCGGGGATCGCAGACATCGGCATCCACGCGGTGACCGCCTGAGTGGTCTGGAGCGGGAAATGCTCCGCGTCGTGGTGCCAGGGCGTGCGCCCGCAACCGGGCTCCTTGGACAGAGCGTTGTCATGGTAGAGCCGAACGGCAGGTTCGTCGAGCAAGGCAGCGGCCAGTCCGCCGATCCGGGGTGAGAGCGCCACGGCGCGCATCAGGTCGTCGTGGATCCACATCTGTTCCAGCGCAGTGAATCTGCCGGCGACTTCGTCACCATGTTCGGCGCTGAGCAAGTCTTCGAGGCGCTCGGCGAGGCGTCGCACAACAGCGGGCGACAGCACGCCCGGTAGTCGTACGAAGGCGTTTCGAGCGAATGCGTCGACGGCAGCCGGGTCGAGGTCGTAGGGCTCGGCGAGCTCACGCTCGACCTGTTCGTCCGACGCCGCCTCGATGTCGGGTAGGCCGGGGCCGTCGACGAGCTCGGTGGGCATCGTGTCGTTGGCGGCCAGGGTGACGTACCAGTCCCACCAGTCCTGATCGTCGCCTGCCCACTCCTGATCGATACCGCCGTCGCGGTTCTGCTCGGGGAGTCGATCGTTTGTCAGAGCCACAGCAGGGCCGCCTCGTGCGAGAAGGTGTAGGAACCGGATGCATCGCGACAGGAGGCGAGGTAGTCACCGAGCACCGGTGCTGCCTCCATCTCGTCGAGCGACACGGAGTCGTCGAAGGCGCAGCGTTGCAGAAAGCCCTCCACGACAACACGATCCGACGTTCCGGTGGTGTACGTGACGCGTTGGTCACGCACGTCCGCGCCCGCTCGAATCAGTGCGTCACGCACCTGCTCGGCCGTCGTGTACGGAGTGGCCTCGCGCACGCCGGCGCGGAAAGCGTCGTAGAACGCGATGTAGTGCGAGGCTGCCGTCGCCTGTGCGACCAAGCCCAGACCGCCGGGAGCCAGCGCGGCGACGAATCTTTCGGCTGCAGCGTCCAACTCGGCAGGAGGCAGGGCGTAGAGCGCGTGGGTGGCCCATACGACGTCGTAGCCGGCGTGATCGGCGGGCAGGTCCTGCAAGGTCATCACCAGGTCGCGGCGAGCCGCGAACGGTGGGCCGAGGGCTGCGCGGGCCTCGGCCACCGAGAATTCGGATGGGTCGAGCAGGTCGTACGCCACCTCGGGCACTGCGGACAGGTCGGTGTAGCGGCGGAGCGCAGTGGGGAACTTGCCGCTGCCGCAGGCCACGTCGAGCAGTGACCACCCGTCGTGCGCGCGGTCGGCGAGAAGCGCCGGCCAATCGGCTGCCAGTGCCAGCTGGTGGTAGTCCTCGGTGGCCAGGGCGTAGAACGCTTCCATTCCTGTACGCCCCGCCTCGCTCCAATGCTCGAGACTGCGTTCGGCTGTGTCTCCGCTGCTCACGAGATTCCTCCTAGGAAGCCGACTCCGACGCACCGGCCGGTGCGCCATGGTTGACTCGGTCCAATGTCCAACATAGCTGCGAACTCGCCGACCGACACTGCTGCTGGGCTCATCGACGGGTTGCGGGCGGTGCGACACGGAGCTGCGGCGCTGGCGGGCCTCTCGCCGGAGGCCTACGGGCGAGGGCATGCGGCCTTCGAGTTGCTCTCCGACCAGCGTGACCTGATCGCCGAACACCTCGCCGCCCGGCTGGCCGGGATGGGGGACGGGCCGGTCTCGGTCCTGTCGGTGGGCTGCGGTGACGGTTCGCTCGACGCCAGGCTCGCGGCGAGCCTGGTGCGGCAGGCACCGGGCCGCCCGGTTCGCTACGTAGGGATCGACCCCTGGATCGGCAGTGCCGAGCTCTTCAACTCCAGAATGACGGCGCTCGAGGCGGCCGAACTCGACTCCCACGCTTACGTCGCGTCGTTCGACGACTCACCGGTCGACGAGACCTTCGACGTCGTGATGTTCGTGCACTCGATGTACTACGTGGCCGACGTGGCCACGACCTTGCGGGCCGCGCTGGCCCTGCTGCGACCCGGTGGCGAGCTATGGGTGGCGATTGCGCCGACGGCCGCGCTCAACGCGCTCGTCGAAGTTCTCGCGCCTCCGCTGGAGGGCCATCGGCAGTGGTTCAGCGCCGACGTCGAGAAAGCCTTCGTCGACGCCGCGATCGTCCTCGACGAGACGGTCACCCTGGACGCGCTGGTCGATCTGTCCGCCGCGAGCGACGACGTGCTGGACTTCGCGGTACAGGCCCGGCTGACCCCCGACCTGCACGAGCCGGTGCGGGCCTACCTCACGGCGGTGTCGGTGCCCGCTGCCGACGGCGGCCTGAGAGTGCCGCACCCCGTCGACGTGTTCGCGGCGTCCCGTCGTTGAGTTGTGGCTCGCGGCGAATCAGCTCCTCGGATTCCAATAGCCGACGCCGATCGGAGGCACAGAACCAGAACCGGGGAGCCGATCGCCGAACAATGCCAGCGCGCGCTCATAGGCTCGGAAAAGCCCCGGCCCGTCCGAGTAGGGCGGGCACCTGTTTGCCCAAAGCTGTCCCGAGCCACGCCGCGGCGTCGATCAGAACCTGTTGACGGACACCGGTTTCGACTCCCGAACGATCGAGCGCGTAGATCAGGTCCTCGGACGCGATATTGCCCGTTGCCGCGGGGGCGAACGGGCAACCTCCGAAGCCACCGATACTGGCGTCCAACGCGCGCGCACCCGTGTCCAGTGCAGCCAGTGCGTTGGCATAACCCGTGTTTCGCGTGTTGTGAAAATGCCACCGCTGCGGGATTCCGGGGGCTCGTGTGTTCGCCACGTCGGCCAACATTCGAACTTGCTTCGGCACGCCGACGCCGATGGTGTCGGCCAACGCGATTTCCGACGGCCGATCCTCCGCGAACTGCGCGAGGATCTCACCGACGTACTCCGGATCCACCTCTCCGCTGAAAGGACATCCGAACGCCGCCGCAATGGTGACTGTGGTGGCCACCCCGGCCGATCCTGCATCACGAACGACATCGCGGGCAGTCGAGACTGCCTCTGCGACAGAGCAATTCTGATTCCTCCGGCTGAATTCCTCGGATGCGACGACCACGACGTTGACCTCGTCCACGCGCGCTGCGACGGCCCGTTCGAGACCGCGCTGATTCAGCACGAGACCGATGTAGGACACGTCGTCGCGTCGTTCGATTCCGGCCATCACTTCCTCGGCCCCGGCCATCTGAGGCACCCGCTTCGGGTTCACGAAACTGACCGCTTCGATTCGCTTCACGCCTGCCGTGACGCTGCGAGCGATCAAGTCGATTTTTCGATCCACCGACAGCACAGTCGTTTCGTTCTGCAGCCCGTCACGCGGACCCACCTCGACAAGTTGCACAGACGTCATGATCCGATCCTCCTCCGGCGAAGCATTGCATGCAATAGTGAAAATATTTCGTCCTCGACTCTGATGAAAGCGAGGACAGTGGGCCGGACTGGCTCTAGATTGTGAACAACAAGCTCCCTTGAACGGAGGCCTACATGGTCAGGGCCGTGGATCGCGTGTATTCCCATATTCGCGACGGCATCATCGCGGGAACCTACGCGCCCGGCGCACGGCTGGGGGAGGTCGACATCGCAGAATTGACCGACACCAGTCGGACGCCCGTTCGCGAGGCTCTGAGGCAACTCGAGATGGAAGGGCTCGTCGAGGTCGTCCCCCATCGGGGCGCACGCGTTTACACCTGGACGGCAGACGATCTCGAGGAGATTTACGACCTACGCATGACGCTCGAAGCCATGGCCGCGGCGCGGGCAGCGCGTCGAATCGGCGAGAAAGACCTCGACAGGCTGAGCGAGCTCTGCGACCTCATGGAATCGGCGGCGGCACACGGTGCCGGACAGCAACTCGACCTGATGGCTCAGCTGAACGACGAGTTCCACGCCATCGTGCGTACCGCAGCCGCCAGCACTCGCTTGCTGACGATGCTCGGTGCCGTCATTCAATTCCCCCTCGTGATGCGCACCTTTCACCGCTACGCACCGGCTGACGTCGCCCGTAGTCATGCGCACCATCGCGATCTGGTGTCAGCCCTGACCAGTGGAGACGAAGTCTGGGCCGACTCGGTGATGCGTGCTCACGTCCGTGCCGCCAAACATGTTCTTCTGCAATCCCTCACGCCCGACGAAGTCAAGGAGTCCGAATGAGCGAGGCCGCCTCAGGGCCGTTGTCAGACCTCCGAGTAGTAGAGATGGGCCAATTGTTGGCCGGGCCTTTCTGCGGACAACTTCTCGCCGATTTCGGAGCCGAGGTCATCAAACTGGAGCCGCCGGGCAAGGGTGACCCGATGCGGCAGTGGGGTCGGGAAAAGCCCCACGGCAAGTCGTTGTGGTGGCCGGTGGTAGCCCGCAACAAGAAATCGGTCACCTGCAATCTTCGTACCGAAGAAGGACAAGCGCTGGCGCGCAACATCATCGGTAAGTCGGACATCGTGGTCGAAAATTTTCGGCCCGGCACCCTCGAGCGATGGGGTCTGGGGTACGAGGAACTGCGCACGCTGGACCCCCGTCTGATCATGGCCAGGGTCACGGGCTACGGTCAGGACGGTCCTTACTCTCCCCGAGCCGGCTTCGGTTCGATCGGTGAGGCGATGGGCGGAATCCGATATGTGACAGGCAATCCGGATCAGCCACCGTCTCGGGCCGGCATCTCGCTCGGCGACTCTCTGGCTGCGGTATTCGCGACGATCGGTGTCCTTACTGCCGTACACCACCGGGAGCGCACCGGGCGTGGTCAACTGGTGGATTCGGCGATCTACGAGGCCGTGCTCGCCATGATGGAATCACTGCTCCCCGAATACGAGATCGGTGGATACCAGCGCGAACGCACCGGGTCGGTGTTACCGAACATCGCACCGAGCAATGTCTATCCGACAAAGGGTGGAGAGATGATTCTGGTTGCTGCGAACCAGGATTCGGTCTACGCCCGACTGGTCACCGCGATGGGCAGGGCTGACCTCGTATCCGATCCCCGTTACATCGACCACGCATCACGTGGGGTCAACATGGACGAACTGGACGCCGTCATCGGATCGTGGACCGCAGACCGCGGAACCGATGAGGTACTGGACATCCTTCATGAGGCAGGCGTCCCCGCCGGTCGCATCTACACCGCTCGCGACATGTTCGACGATCCGCACTTCGCAGCTCGCGACGCCATCGTGCGTTTGGCTCATCCCGATTTCGGCGAGATCCCGATGGCGGGTGTCGTGCCCAAGCTCAGCGACAGTCCCGGAGCCGTCCGGCATGCAGGACCCGAACTGGGAGAGCATAATTCGGATATCTACGGGTCGCTTCTCGGGCTGACCGACGCCGAGCAGGCTGCGCTCGTCGACCGCGGCACCATCTGATCTCGACAACTCCACTCACCGCATCCCACACGACCGGAGATCACCATGCGCTATCGATTGGGCGTCGACGTCGGCGGAACCTTCACCGACGTACTGCTTCTCGAAGAAACGACAGGTACCACCTTCAGGGCCAAGACACCGTCGACACCCTCCGATCAATCGGTCGGCGTGCTGAACGGCATCGACAAGGTGTGCTCGGCGGCCGGGATAGAACCGTCGGAGATCGATCAAGTCCTGCACGGGACCACGGTGGCGACCAACGCCATCCTGCAGGGCCGCGGTGCGCGCGTTGGACTCGTGACCACGGACGGGTTCCGGCAGGTCCTGCAGATCGCCAGATCGTACGTCCCAGGCGGTCTGGCGGGCTGGATCATCTGGCCCAAGCCCGAACCACTTGCAGCGCTGGAGAACACCGTCGAGGTCGTAGGTCGCTTGGCCGCGGACGGTAGCGAGGTGACAGCGCTCGACGAGAACCAGGCGCGGACCCAATTACGTCGACTCGCCGGTGCCGGTATCGAGGCTCTCACGATCTCGCTCATCAACTCGTATGCGAACGACACCCACGAGAAGCAGGTCGCCGAGTGGGCTGCCAACGAGCTGCCGGGCATTCCGATCTCCATTTCCAGTCAGGTCCTACCCGAGATGCGGGAGTACGAGCGAACCCTCACCACCGTGGCCAACAGCTACGTTCAACCAGAGGTGTCGCGTTACGTACGAAACCTGGACAAGTCCCTGCAGGACAGGGGAATCGAGGCCCCTCTGTCCATCCTGCGCAGTGACGGCGGACTGGTGCAGTCTGCGAAGGCGTCGGAAGCACCGGTGTCGTTGCTGCTTTCCGGTCCGGCCGGTGGCGTCACCGGAGCCGTCTGGTTTGCCGAACAGGCCGGCTTCTCCGACTTCCTCACTTTCGACATGGGTGGAACCAGTACCGATGTGGCCCTCGTGCTCGGTGGACAGCCGCGCATCGGGCGCGAGACGAAGGTGGGTGACCTCGCGGTCCGCGCCACGAGCGTGGACGTGCGAACCGTCGGCGCCGGTGGCGGTTCCATTGCGCACGTACCCGAGTTGACGCGCGCATTGCGGGTCGGGCCGCAATCGGCCGGTGCCGACCCCGGGCCTGCCGCCTACGGAAAGGGCGGAACCGAACCGACGGTCACCGACGCGAACGTCGTTCTCGGGTACCTGCCGACCTCGTTGGCAGGCGGCGAGGTCGATCTCGACGCCGAGGCGAGCCGGACCGCGGTGGCGACGATCGCGGACGCGATCGGCCTCGCCAGTCCGGAGGAAGCCGCGTCCGGGATCGTCGATATCGTCAACGAGAACATGTTCGGCGCTTTGCGATTGGTCAGTGTGCAGCAGGGATACGACCCACGTGACTTCGCGCTCGTCTCGTTCGGTGGTGCCGGGCCGTTGCACGCCAACGCTCTGGGACGACTCACCGGGGCGTGGCCGGTGATCGTGCCCCCGTCTCCCGGCGTCCTCTGCGCTTACGGCGACGCCACGACGTGTCTGCGCGACGAGGCTGCGCGAACCATGGTCAGGGCGTTCTCGGACATCGACGACGGCGAGGTGCGTAAGGCGCTGGCGGAATTGGCCGAGTCGGCCGCCGAAAGGCTGTCGTCCGAGGGTGTTCCGAAAGAACAGCAGACCGCCGCCTACCAGGTGGATCTGCGCTACCAGGGTCAGGGATTCGAGATTCCCGTCGACCTCGACGCCGCCGCCCTCGACTCCGGCGATGTGCTGGCAACACTCGGAGCCGCTTTCGACGCCGAACATCAGCGCCTGTTCTCGTTCCTGCTGAAGAACGAACGGGAGGTCATCAATCTTCGAGTGACCGTCAGCGGGCCGCGTCCCGAGGTAGCGTTCCAGCCGCTGGAGCAGGGCACCGAGGACGCGGCGGCGGCTCTGGTGTCCACGAACGACGTCTGGATGGACGGGAAGTATTCGAAGGCCGGGATCTACGATCGCTCGAAACTGCTGGCGGGCAACGTCGTGACAGGCCCAGCGGTCATCACCGAGATGGACTCCACCACGCTGGTGCTGTCCGGGCACGCAGCGACCGTCCACGCCAGTGCCTGCCTTCTCATCGCCCCGATCGGCACCGACGACACCCACCGCACCACTCGACTGCAGGAGAGCTGATGGCCACCATCATCGAGACCTCGAAGACTCCGTTCACGACAGTTCCCGTCGATCCGATCACCCTGGACATCATCGAGAACGCGCTGCGAAACGCGCGGGCGGAGATGGACGAAGTTCTGTTCAGAACCGCACTGTCACCAGGCATTCGCGAGCAGCACGACGAATTCCCGCTCATCGCCGACCCGAGCGGCAAGATGGTCGTCGGTCAATTCGGGCTCTCCGTCCCGGATTTCCTCGACAACTTCTCCGGAACCGTCGGCGAGGGTGACATCCTCCTGACCTCCGACCCGTACGCCTGTGGGGCCGCGATCAGCCACGCCAACGACTGGCTCATCGTTCTCCCCATTTTCCACAGCGGGAGGGTGGTCGGATGGTCGTCGATGTTCGGCCACATGGCCGACGTCGGGGGCAAGACGCCGTCGTCGATGCCGACGGACGCGCACACCATCTTCGAGGAAGGGGTGATCATTCCGCCGTTCAAGCTCTACAGCGCAGGAGAATTGAACGAGACCGCGTTGGACATCATCCTCAATCAGGTGCGCAAGCCCGACTGGAACCGAGCGGACCTCAACGGGCTCGTTGCTGCGTGCACCACCGCGTCGCGGCGCATCGTCGAACTCTGCGACCGATTCGGTGTGGATGTGTACCTGTCGGCGCTCGATGCTCTGCTGGACAGGAACTATCAGGCCATGAAGGTGCTGCTCGCAATGTTGTTCGTCGACGGCGAGACCATCGAGTTCAGCGATTTCATCTGCGACGACGGGTGCGGTTACGGACCGTACGAACTCGCGATCACGCTGACTCGACACGGGGAGAAGATTCATCTCGATTTCAGCAAGGCCGCGCCACAAGCCGTTGGGCCGATCAACTACTTCATCAACGAGAACCTCGTACGAATGTTCTTCGGTATCTACGTCATCACCGTGGCCGATCCGCAGATTCTCTGGAACGACGGCTTCTATCCCTTGATCGACGTGACCATCCCCGAGGACTCGTTCTGGAAGCCGCGATATCCCGCTGCACTCAACGGACGAAATCACGGGATCGGGCGTGTCTTCGACCTTTTCGGCGGACTGTTGGGAAAGAACAATCCCGAGATTCTCAACGCCGCCGGCTTCTCGTCGTCGCCGCACTTCATGTATTCCGGCCACTACGACGGCGGTTCTCGCGACGGGGAGTGGTTCCAGCTCTACTCGATCGGCTTCGGCGGCATCCCCGGTCGACCGATGGGCGACGGCCCGGACGGGCACTCGCTGTGGCCGTCGTTCGTGAACATTCCGTGCGAGTACCTCGAGTCGTACTACCCACTGCGTATCGAGCGCTGGGAGACCGTCACCGATACCGGCGGTGCCGGGTTGCATCGTGGTGGCAACGGCGTCGATGTGGCGTACTACTTCGAGGAGCCCGGCACCATTGCCATCCACGACGACAGGTGGCTGACGTACCCGTGGGGAGTCAACGGCGGCAAACCCGGTGCGAGAGGGAAGAAGTGGATCGTTCGGGCATCGGGGGAGGTCGAGGTGTTGCCCAGCAAGATTCACGAGGTCCCGGTCGCGCGCGGTGACGTTCTGCACTTCGTCACGTGGGGTGGCGGAGGATGGGGTGACCCGTTGACCCGGGATCCCGAGTTGATCGGTCTCGAGGTGCGCCGAGGTCTCGTCAGTAGCGAAGGTGCCCGAGCCGGGTACGGAACGGTCTGCGACGCCGACGGTGTGGTGGATTCGGCTGCGTCAGAAGCGCTTCGACGGGAGATGGCGGAAGCGCGCGGTGAGATCGAGGTCTTCGACAAGGGGCCGTCGATCGAGGTGATTCTCGAACGGTGCGAGGCCGAGACCGGTCTGCCGGCACCTCGTCCGCCGGTGAACGTCAGAAAGGCGGTACGAGCGTGAGCGATACCCTCGGCTCGTATCGAGAGTCGGGGTTCGCGGGCGAGCTTGGTCCCGGTCGGAGTCCGGCGGTGCTCGTGGTCGACATCGTTGCGGCGTATCTGGTGGACGGTTCGCCCATGCGTGCCCCGGTGGACGCGTCGGTCGAGGCTGCCGCGCAGTTGGTGTCGGCCGCCCGAGCCGCCGGCATTCCCGTTCTGTTCACGCGAGTCAGCTATCAGCCGGGTGGCAGTGACGGCGGCCTGTTCACGTCCAAGATCCCGGCGTTGAAGATCTTCGAGGAAGGCTCGGAACTGGGCAATTTTCTGGCGAAACCCCGTCCGATCGCGGGCGAGACCGTGGTGACAAAGCAGTACGCGAGTGCGTTCTTCGGCACCTCACTCGCCGCCACACTGACGGCGTCCGGTATCGACACGCTGTACATCTGTGGGCTGACCACCAGTGGATGCATTCGCGCAAGTGCTACCGACGCACTCCAACACGGGTTCCGACCTCTGGTGGTGGCAGACGCATGCGGTGATCGCGAGCCGGGCATGCACGAGTCCAACTTGCTCGATCTACAGGCGAAGTACGCGGATGTAATCAGCCTCGCGCAGGCGCTCGACCAGTTCGGGGCAACGTCTCGCTGACGGTGGTGCCCACGCTTCGCGGCGAATCAGCTCCTCGGATTCGAATACCCGACGCCGATCGGAGGCATAGATCCAAAACTGGGGAGCCGATCGAGCGTGAATCGGATCGGTGCCCGAATGCCCGGCGGAGTCAGGCCTTCGTGGACGAGGTGGGATCGCTGCTGATCGATCGAATCATCTCGGCAGCCAGCGCGTTGACCTTGACGTTGGTGTTCTGTGATCGCTCGGACAGCAGCGCGAATGCTTCGTCGGCCGACACGCCGCGTACGGCCATGATGATGCCCTTGGCCTGATCGATGTCGGCCCTGGTTCTCATTGCGGTGATCAGGCCGTCCAGCTCCGTCTCCGCGGTCTCTGCCCGACGGGTGATGCGCACCGCGGCCTCGATGGCGGTGGTGAACAGCTGCACCAGAACTTCGTCGATGTCCTCGAAGCCGTGACTGTTTCGGCTGTAGATGTTCAGCGCGCCGAGGTGACGGTCGTCGATCGACATCGGTGCCGAGAGGTAGCTGCGTACACCCATGCCGGCCACGTTCGCTGCGAATCGTGGCCACCGCTCGGCGACTGCGTCGACACGTACCCGGACAATCTGGCCCGTTCGCGCCGCCTCGAGGCAGGGGCCCTCGTCGGCGCGATACTGATCGTCGTCGACGTCGTTGACACGTGGATCGCTCGAGGCCGCCGTCGTCGGGTGTTCGGCTCCGTCTTGCAGCACGGTGATGCCGACCATGTCCGCATCCGGTACCGCTACCAACACCTCTCGACAGACCGCCTGCATCATGGCTCCCGCGTCGTGGCCCGAGAGAAGCAAGTGGGAGATGTTTTCGAGAGCGCGGGTGTAGCTCGCGACGCGGGTGACCGTCGACGCCGGTGGCGTGTCTGCGCCGTCGGTGCCCGAATCACCCGGTGTCGGGTCCTTCGGCGTGTTCGATGACATGGTCGACCCTTCAACATCGTTCGGCGGTGGTGCACTCGGCCGACCAAGCAGATTGCGCGACCCACCGGCTCGAGCACTTGTACACAGGGTAACGCCGAAGTGCCGGTCTGTATTGCCTTCTGTTCGGCATCGGTGCTGCGCTGCGTGAATCTCGGTGTCGGTTCCACCGTCAACGATTGCGATATGCGCGTGGCAGCACGAACCAGAAGGCAACAGTTGCCAACGCCACGACCACGGCAGCGGGGGCCGCAGCGTTTACTCCCAGAACAACTTCGAAGGTCAGTGCCGCCGCGCCGATCAACGTGATCCCCAGCATGGCAAGGCCGCAGATCGCCAGGACGTTGCCTACTCGCACGATCACGTCGATGGCACGTCTACGAAACAGCAATCGGTGCATACTGACCGGTGCGACGAGCAGAACTGTCGCAAGTATCGATGCCGACACGGTCACCAGGTACACCACGTGACCCGCTGTCGACAGGCTGTCGAAACGAGCTTGAAACGGCAACGTGAGTAGGAATCCGGTCAACAGTTGCACGCCGGTCTGTACCACTCGAAGCTCCTGCAACAGTGCCGCCCAATTGCGATCGAGTTGCTGCGTCGGAGTTTCGTTGCGCCCCCGACCGTTCCACGCAATCTGATCGTCGTCTTCGTCGGTCGCCATCGGCCAAGACTAGTTGTACGGAATGACGTTTGGCCGGATCGCCTTCGGGCATCCGACGAGCAGCCTGGTCGTGGCCGCCCGGGCGCGACGATCGGGTCAGGCCTCGCCAGTTGAACAGTCAGCGGGCGGGGCCGTTCCGAGCAGTCGGTGTAACGACCCGAACCGAGTATGATCGACGACACTCTGGTGAAGCCCGCGCCAGTTCCCCCTGCGTGCCGCTCACCGAAATCGATGACGGCACAGAGTAATCGGCCGTTGCCCGACATTCGACTGTCCAAGACTCAGCTATTGGACAGGCTGTCGGACGTGGCCGAAATACATCGAAGGATGATGAGTCATGTCCACGACTTCCGACAAATCAGCGATGGAATACAACCCATCCATCGTTACCGGCATCGAATGCGACGACCGCGCGGTCATCGATTACGCCATTCGATGGGTCAATTCCGGTGGCGGACCGGAAACCGATATCGAGTCGCGGTTCGGCATGCCGGGGCGCACCTTCTACCGCACGGTTCTCTCGATACTGGGGCGCTCCTCCGAGACCGAACGCCGTGCCCTCGGCGTGAGCCCGGTGCTCGCCACTCGCATTGCAGCGGTCGCGCGCCGTCGCGTGTGGATTGCGGGTTGACCGCTGCCATGATCACCGTCACGAACATGCGCGGCCTGAGTATCGCAGAACTCGACGATGCTCTCGTGGAGACAGAAGAGCAGCTCAGGTGTGCCCGACACGATGCTCGCCCCACCGTGGATGTCGCGGGGCTCGAGGAGATGCGCCGACGGCTCCTCAACGAATTTCGCCGGCGAGGGCTCTAGTGGCGGGCACGAGGTGCGACGCGCACCTCAGACCGCATATCGGCGGGCTGCCGGCATCGGGGGCACGGGAGGTTGTCGCGTGTACGCGGCGAGTGCTGTCGCCTCGTACACGCGCATCATGTCGTCGGCCACACGATCCCACGTGAAGCGTGACTGCGCTCGATCCGAACCGGACACACCCAGGGCGAAACGACGAGACTCGTTGTGCACCAGGAGCTCCAGCTCTCGTGCCAGATGCCGCCTGTCGGGCGGATCGATAGCTCGACCGGTAATGCCGTCGACCAACAGATCACCCGTGTAGCCGACCCCGTACGCAACGATGGGGAGGCCACATGCCATCGCTTCGAGGGTGACGATGCCTGCAGATTCGCTCGGAGACAAACACACGAATATGTCCGCCGACCTCAACAGTGTGGACATGTGGCGGTGACGAACCGGACCCGTGAAGATCGTCCGTCCGGCCATCCCGTGAGAAGTGGCTACCTTGCGCAGGTTGGCGACGCCGTCGGACTCCGGCCTGTCGCCGCCGATGAACACCAACTCGGTGTCGTCGAGTTTGCCGAGCAATTGGACGACAGTGGAGAAGTCGCGGTCGGAGCCGACCATGGCCACACGACACGATGCCCTCCCGCGCGGTGCTGCCGGCCCGGAAGGGTCGAAGTCGTCCAGATCCACACCGGTCGGCACGATGGACACTTTCGCCCTCGCCACGCCCATTCGAGTCAACCTGTCGGCCTCGTCCGGACACGATGCGATCAGACGGTCTGCAGAACGAGCGATCTTTCTCTCCATGGCTGCGCGGGGAACCGCGGAAGCCTGGCCGTCGACCGAGGATCTGGGGTGTCCGGTATCGGCCAGGCCGTGGAACGACACCACCGTCGGAACGTTCGCCGCACCAGCGGCGAGCGCGGTGGCCAGGCCGGACACCCATGAACGAGCGTGTGCCACATCGGGCTTGTGCTGCGACAAGCAATCGCGCAGTGACGAAGCGAATGCGCTCGTGTGGGGAAGCGTCTCCTCTTCGGTCATAGGCTTCGCAGGACCTGCCGCCAGATTCACCACTCGGTAGCCACCGGGCGCGAGAACTTCGTCATCCGAATTCGGGTCTTGTCTTCTCGTGTAGACGTCGACCCGCGTGCCTGCGCGTGCCAGCGACGACGCCAATCGATCGAGTTGAGCGCACGACTGCTCGGACTCGATATCGGCTGGTTCCTCTATCGGGCTCAAGTGTTCGGAAACGAGTGCAACGTGCATGGTTGTTCGCCCCTGTCGGGTTCGCACGGCCCGGTCCGGGCGCATACCCGTCGCAACGAAGCGGGGGATATGCCGACCCGATCCTGGAGTCAGCGTGCTGGTCGAGCAGCCGGCCCGCATTCGATCGGCCACCGCGGGGTTCGGGCGTCGTGAAGAACCGAACGCCTGCCCGTCGGCTCAGGATCGAAATAGCTCCCGTGCATCGACGACCCCACCCTATTGCCTTCGGCGTCGATTCGACACCCTTGGCGAACAATCCGCCCGAGAAATCTATCGTCGACGATGGAAACGCTCTGGGTTTATCGGTACGCCGACGGGGCACCCGAGTGTGGGCCCGCGCAGCAACCGGACCGAGCGCAGAGTGCATCCCCGACGACCACACCTGGTCGAACGAACGTCAACCGGATTCTGCGACATACCGATTCATGGAGGAATCGTGTTCAGAACATTCGACGCGGACAGTGACGTGACGGCGGGTAGCGGACCGCACTGCGATTTCAACCGTGAGCATCGGGGCGAAAGCCCGATGCAGACACTCGATCGCAACTGGATCTGCCTGTTGCAGGAACTCAGGGTGGTGCAGACGGGGGTCCAGTTGCTCACCGGCTTCCTCCTCATATTGCCGTTCCAGGATCTGTTCGACTACTTGCCTGCGTACGGGCGCGCCGTGTACATGGCCACCCTGGCGTCCGCGGTGTCAGCCACCATCCTCCTCGTCGCTCCAGTTGCGATGCACCGCATGCTGTTTCGCCGAAAGGTATTGGGGCAACTGGTTCGGGCCGGACACCGGTCGGTGGTGGCCGGATCGACATTTCTCGGCATGGCACTCACCGGAGTCGTTATTCTCGTTTCCGAGGTGGTGATCAGTGGATACGCGGCGGTGGTCGGCGGTGTGTTCGCGGTGTCGGCCTTCGTGGTGCTGTGGGTGGTCGTTCCACTGCGCATGCGCCCACGTGGTGATCAGTGACGACGACAATCCGACATCGCGGCCCCACCGGCTCGTGCGGTACCGACTCGTGTGCCACTGTTCGCTGTCGTACCGGGGTGCATGCCGGGTTTATCGGCGGCAATTCGACCATCGGGAAAGTTGCAGCGTCAACGGTGTATAGATTCAGTGCCATAACATGTTTCGATCGGAGCCGGTTGGTATATGCTGCTTGCGCGCGGTTGAAAAGTAGCCCCGTGGTCAGAAACATCGACTGCGAGAAGTGCCGACCGCGTTCTGTGGAACGGTAGGTGCCTCCGGTCGAGTGACAATGGAGGTGCGCAATGGTGTTCTTGCGTTCTGTTCACAGTGATCCCGAGTCGATCAGGTTGTCGTTCTGCGGTCCTACCAATCTCGAGGACAGCGCATTTGCCATGTCCGTCGACGAGCCGGTCGGGGGACCTGTCGTCATACGAACTATCGGGAAGATCGACAGATCAGCGGTTCCTGTTCTGGGCGAATGTGTTTCGGAAGCGATCGTGTGCGGACGATCCTTGGTCGTCGATCTCCTGGACGTCGACTTCGTCCACCCCGCCGTGGTTCCGATCCTCTCGGCTGCAGCGTCTCGCTTGTCCGAGCATCGGTGCCGCGTGATGGTGGCCTGCACTCCTGAACTACGGCACCAGCTTCGACAGAGCGGCTTCGCGCGTACCGTCGATTGCTACGACACCGTGGCGGAAGCGATCGGAGCCGGCCTGCATGCGCGTAGAACCGGGGGGATCGAGGCAGCGAATACCGCAGCAGACGCCGCGTCCTCCCGATCGGCCTGAGGAATGCCATGACGGAGGAGGGCTCCCTGGCACGTCGAGTCGACGCTCTTTACGGCGGCCCGACGCGACCGTCCCAGATCCCGCAGGAATCGATTCCCTTGTTGAGCAAACAGATTGCGTCGGCCCGAGACTCGACGACCTCGGACGAAGTTCGTGTTCGCGCCGAAACGATGCTCGAGCAGCTTGCAGTTCTGTATGCGGGGCTGTTGTCACCACCGTGACGTTTCCTGGAGACCGAGACGAAAGACGACGATGACACGTTACGCACTGCCCACAGTGGGAGTGGAGGAAGAATACTTCCTCATCGACGCCGACACGATGCAACCCACAGCGGCACAGGCCGCCGTGATCGCACACGCGAAAAGTATGGGGATAGACGCCGTCTCCGAGCTCACGGAAGTGCAAATGGAAGCGAATTCGCCTCCGCTGCAGCTTATTCGCGAACTCCGCGAACACGTGATATCTACCCGCACGGTGCTGTCGGCAGTCGCCATCTCGCACGGCGTGCGCCTCTTGGCGGCCGGTGTATCGCCGGTGCCACGCGCGGCCCCGGGGGCAATTCCGATCTCGGACGGAGCGCGCCATCGCACACTGGCCCGGAACTACGGCGCGCTCGCCGACAGCGTCGCCACCTGCGGCGGCCACATTCATGTCGAGGTGCCGAACAAGGCGACTGCCGTCCAGGTGTGCAACTTCGTGCGACCCTGGCTACCCGCTCTCTTGGCGATGACGTCCAACAGCCCGATACACGACGGTGTGGACACCGGACACGCGACGTGGCGATCGACGGTGTGGGGCAGGTGGCCCAGTGCCGGCCCGCCGCCGTACCTGTACTCGGCGGATCACTACGACGACCTGGTCGCGTCCATGATTCACACCGGAGTGATTCTCGACGAGGCGTCTCTGTACTGGGATGTTCGCCCGAGCATTCACCAGCCGACAATCGAGGTGCGAGTGGGCGACGTCCCTGCCGTTGCCGACGAAGTCGCACTGTTGGCAGCGTTGGTTCGCGGACTGGTTGTCACTGCGACGCGGTCGATCGAGAACGGTGACAGCGCTCCGTATGTCGAGGATCGGCACATGACTGCGGCGTATCACCGAGCTCGGGTTCACGGATTGGCCGGAGACGGAGTGGATCCCTTCACCGGCAAGCTGGTACCCGCGCTGAGTCTGCTGCGCTCTCTCGTGCGGTGCATCCAGCCTGCACTCACGGCCTCCGGTGACACCCGGTACGTCGAGACCTGTCTCGAACGTCTGCAGCACCTGGGCAACGGAGCTCGACGTCAGCGAGAGGTGTTCTCTCGTAACAAGGATCCCGCCGAGGTCGCGGCTGTTGCGGCCAGGTGCACCACCTCCGACTGGAGTGCGTCCGTGGCGCACGCCGCGTCCTGAACGTGGCGGGGCGGTTGGGTGATGATGCGATGAGTGTCTTTCGCTGGCGTGCAGTGCGGCGATTCGCGCGCAGACGCACTCTGCCGCGACCCCATCTGACGTATCTGGACCAAGCCAAGCAATTGTTCCGTATCGCAGACGCTTTCGGTGTCACCTGGCCCCACGATCGACGGCGTATCGAGCTGAGGCTGCTGTGGCTGGGGATGGAGTCGTCCCGCGCATATCAGCTTTCGGACGTCGTACATCTGTTGCATGGAAGGCCCGAGAGGAACGGGCACCGCCTCGAGGCCACCCGATTCGTCGGCAGGTACGGATTCAGCGCATCGACACGAAGTGCGGCGAGACGGGGGAGTGCCGATGCCTCAGGTGATCGATAGCCGTGCGTAAGCACCCCCGAGTACTGCGGTCATCGATCGGCGACTCCGGAAACAATGGCGTCGAGCGTGGAGCCGGACAACACCTGTCGAGCGATGTCGGCGGTGGACAGGCGCATTCGGCGGGCGGTGCCGTTCAGTACATCGACCGCCGCAGGGATGGTCAATGCGTGTCGCTGGGCCAGTACGCCCGCGGCTTGCTCGACCTCCGCGGTGGTGGCGGCCTGCGATCGAATGGATTCGGCCCACCGTTCGCCCGCTGCGTCGTCCGCGGACAGGCGCACCGCACCGGCGATCAGATCGGCCAGAATCTGCACTGCCATCGGGTCACGTCGTGCTGTCGGATCCGGTGCGCCCGGACGTGCCATCCAGGGCTGCGCCGTGCCGACGACGAGCGCACCGATTGCAATCGAGCCGTAGCGAATCGGGTAGGCGCGCAGGCCTGCGATGCCGTGTTCGGCGGCCGACGAGGCCAGCTGGGTCCACCGGGAGGGTGGATGTTCGGTGTCGTCCACGACGACGATGGCGTTGTGATCGATCCCCGCCGATCCGATGCGCACGAGCGCCGAGTCGGGAAGTGGTGGATCGGTGCTGGGAGAGGTAGCGAGAACTTCACGTTCGTCCGGTTGGAAACCGAGAACCACGCCGGCGCACACGCCGCCCACGACCACCCTGGCCTGCTCGCTCGCCGTTTCGCAGACCTCTCGCACATTGTCGAAGTTCGTGAGCATGCGGCTGACGGTCGCGAGCTGCGTCGTGACGGGCGCGAAGACATTGTCGTCGATCATGGATGCCTCCTGGTCTGCGAACCGAACGTACGGATGGACGAACTCTCGTGGGCAGTCGAAAATAATGCCGACATCTAGTGACCACCGCCGTCGTCGTGTCTGCCTTCATCGTGTTCGGTGTCGGCATCACTGTTCTCGAAGCTCAATCGACGGGCCACGACGTCGTCGGCGATGTCCGCGAGGGAACGGTGCTCCAGGTATGCGCGCGAGCGCATCGTCGCCATCGCGTCGTCGATGTCGACGCCCAGTTGGACCGACACCATTCCTGCCGCATGGTTCACCTGGGGGCGCGCGAATTCCGACGTGAACACGGTGTTCTGCTCACGGGCGGAAAAGTCGGTTCCGGCCGACGCCTTCTCGGACGCCGCGAAGTACGTCAACAACACGTGAGCGATCGTGGCGGATCCGCGCACGGCGTCGTCGTATTCCTGCTCGGTGAGGTTCCCGGCCCGAGTCCGGTAGAGCTCGAGCGACCCGAACACCGTCGTTCCACTCATGAGGGGAAAGGCGAAAACGCCTGCGGCACCGGCTTCGATGGCGTCCTCGGTGAAGCCGAGCCATCGCTGGCGCACGGCAGGTTCGTTCAGTGCCGGACACAGCACGGGCCGCTCGGAAGTGAAGGCATCCAGGCACGGACCGACGCCACTGGTGAACTGGATGTCGTCGAGATACTGCGCCAGTGCACTACTGGCGTAGACGAGTTCGCGGGCACCGCTCGGGGACATCAGGGCTACCGCCAGGCCGTCGACCCGGGCATCCTCGGTAACGGCGGTGCACGTCCGGTGCAGCATCAGTTGCGGTGCCACCGTGGCCTGGTCTCGGCGGCTGCGATCGTGACCGTGTTCGCCGGTGTTCTCGGGACTCACCGCACACGGCCGTTCGCGGTAGTCGCCGGAGAGAACGGGGTCATCGTCGTGCATTCCTTCTACTCGAACCGTTCGAGTGCACGCGGCGTACACCGAAAACGCTCATCTCATCCAGAGTATCGGCTCGGCCCTCCGCTGTGCGAGCGACTCCGCGGACGCCGGAGCGCGTAGGGTCGGCGCTAGTGGGGCGCGCGTGCGAGTTCCTTGTGAATCTTGCAGATGCAGCAGCACGGCGTTTCTCGACATTCGATCCGCACGGATCGCGACGATTGGGCCGGCTCCTTCGGAACACGAAGTTGGGCGGCACGAGCATGGTCGATCACGGTGGTAACAACCACAGGTCCGGATTGCGGTCCGCTGATCCGGTGTTGGCCGACCTCTTCGACGCTCGCCTGGCACTGTCGGTGGTCGATGCGGACCATCTCGTCGAATTGATGACCCGGGTGGCAGAACTTGCTGTCGAGTACATCGCGGGGGCAGATCATGCCGGTATCACCGTTGTTCTCGACACGTCGGCACCGCTGACAGTCGGGCCGACCGACGAGCGTGTCGAGATCTTCGATCGAAGCCAATACGAGCTGGACGTCGGTCCGTGCCTGTTGGCAACCAGAAGTGATCGCTTCGTGGACGTCGATCTACCCGAGATGAGCAGGCTGTGGCCCGATCTCGCAGAAGTTTCGAGAAAGTGCGGCATTACGCGTGTGTTCGCCGCGCCGCTGCACCGGCACAACGAGTCGGTGGGATCGTTGAATCTGTACACCGACTCGCGTACGACCGTGGTCGTCTCCTCCACCTCACCGGTGCTGCTCGCATTGCTCGAGCACCTCGACACCGGTATGTCCGATTACAGCGACACCCTCGCCGCAGCGCGGCGGGCCGAGGTACTCCGCTCGGCTCTCGACGATCGTGCGAGCGTGGACTTCGCCGTGGGCATCATCGCCCAATCGCGGGGATGTACCCAGGTAGATGCGGCGCGTATCTTCGACAGTCTCGCAGGCCATGACCCCGAACGACGCCGATCCGCAGCGCGACGCATCGTCGCCGATCGGGAGTTTCGTCCCGACTCCTGAGGCGACGTGTCGGGGAAGTTCTGGTCGACCAGCCGAAAAACTGTGACCTGCACCGAACAAGAACTGACCCGGGGGCGTGCAGTGGGGTAAATTGGACAAGCAGCGGTCGAGCCAGCGCCGCGAAAAGGAAATGCTGCCTTGGGCCCGTCGGTCGGTGCGTCGGGGGCAGCGAAAGCGAGCATCCTCGATGACGGATCCCAGACCGCGCGGCGTCGATCCAGCACGATATCTTTCGGCCGAAGATGAGGTTGTGGGTTCGACCACCTCGTTGTACGCCCGAGCAGTTGTCACGGTTGCCGACATCGCTTCCCCACACATCGAACTGGTGCCATCGCGCCCGAGGTGGTGACAACGCTCGACCAGTTCCAGACCTGACTCACTCCAGAAAAGATCGACGAACCGACCGTGGGTGGTTATCGTGAAAATCATGGCAAGCACATCTGCCGGCATGATCCGTGACGCAGGGTTGCGGGTGACTCGTCCCCGAGTCGAGGTGTTGGACATAGTTGCAACACAACCTCATTCGGATACCGAGACCATATTGCGTGCAGCCCGCGGCGCACTGCCCGCGCTCTCGGAACAGGCCGTGTACAACGTGCTGGAGGCGTTGACCGAGACCGGACTGCTGCGCCGTATCCGCCTCGCGGGGCATTCGGCACGCTACGAGACGCGGGTCGGCGACAATCATCACCACATAGTCTGTCGCACTTGCGGTGTCATCGTCGACGCGGATTGCGCTACCGGCGAGCCGCCATCCTGGACTCGGGCCTGACGGTCCGACAGCTCATCGGTGTTGCCTGGTCGTCCATGAGCAGTTTCAGAGCCACCGATTTCCGCGGTGGTGCCAACGGTGCGCGAGTGCGACTCGAGCCGCAGAGGAGTTGGGAAGCAAACGAACCCACGGAGCTCGACGAGATAATTCCGGTCCTCGACGGGATCAGACTGGACTTCGAGAACTCGGCCGGAAACGGCAAGAAGGTCTCATTGGCCGACACCATCGTGCTCGCCGGAAACGCGGCCGTGGAGAAGGCCGCCCGCGACGCGGGACACGAGGTGACCGTACCGTTTCGGCCGGGACGGACCGACGCGAGCCAGGAGCAGACCGACGTCGAATCCTTCGGTGTTCTCGAGCCGAGAGCCGATGGGTTCCGCAATTACGTCGCGGCCGGTGAGACCACCCCGCAGCAGTTGCTGTTCCTCGATCGTGCGTACATGTTGAATCTGACTGCTCCGGAGATGACGGTTCTGCTGGGCGGCCTACGAGCCCTGGGAGCCAACCACGGTGGGTCGACGCACGGAGTCTTCACCGATCGTCCTGGGGTGTTGAGCAACGACTTCTTCGTCAACCTGCTCGACTCCGACACGGAATGGAACAAGGGCGAGGACGACATCTACGTCGGCACGGCGCGCGGATCGGGCGAACAGAAATGGACCGCAACGCCCATAGACCTGGTGTTCGGTTCGCACTCACAGTTGCGAGCGCTGTCCGAGGTGTACGCACAGGCGGACAACTGCGGGAAGTTCGTCGACGACTTCGTGGCGGCGTGGGCCAAGTTGGCGAACAACGATCGGTTCGATGTCCGTTCGGAAGCGCGGACGGCATCGAACTAGCTCTGCAACAACTGAATCCGCGTCGACCGGTTTGAATCGTGCCGGTACGTGGAAGCCGATACACAGCTCGGACGTAAGCGCTCGGGCCTTGCGGTCGAGTCAGGGGCCGGAGGTCGACACCCCCGCAGCCTCCGGTCCCGCGGCCGCACGAACTGTCCGGGCGAACCATTCCATGAACTGTGTACGGAGTACGTGATGGATATCGATTCAGAACAACGGTTGCCGACCGAGTCCGATGTGTCGTCGGTGTGCGCCAAAATCGCCGAACTGGCGCAGACGTACGACATCGCCATCGGTACCGCCGAATCCCTGACCGCGGGCAACCTTGCGGCGATGCTCGGCAAGGCACCGTCCTCGGGAAACTGGTACCGCGGAGGCATCGTGGCCTACCACGAGAGCGTCAAACACACGTTGCTGAATGTTCCCGAGGGCCCGGTCGTCAGTGAGCAGGCCGCGTCGGCGATGGCGCGGTCGACGGCATCGCTGATCGGTGCGCATCTCACCGTTGCCGTCACCGGTGAGGCCGGGCCGCAGAGTCAGGAAGACGAACCGCCGGGAACGGTGTGGGCTGCCGTGTACGACCGCGGTGAGGTGAGCGCCGATCGCAAGCAGTTCGAGGGCGAACCGGAGGAAATTCTGGCCCAGACCATGGCCTTCAGCCTCGACACTCTGTTGCGGCACGTCAGGAAGCGAGCGCACGCATAGTCGCATCGGTGAGTGACGCCATCCCTTCGTCCAGAGATCGGAGAGCACGATGAGTACTGATTCCATTGTCCGCGAGCATATTCAGCAAGAACTGGGCGTCCGGCCGTCCATCGATCCGGAGGACGAAGTTCGACGCCGGGTCGCTTTCCTCACCGACTACCTGCGGGTGAGCGGAACGTCGGGCTTCGTGCTCGGCATCAGCGGAGGCCAGGACAGCACACTCGCAGGAAAGTTGGCGCAGCTCGCGGTCCGCGAAGCCGCCGATCTCGGTACGCACGCGTCTTTTGTCGCAGTGCGACTTCCCTACGGAACGCAACAGGACGAAGCCGACGCGAACGTGGCGCTCGATTTCATCGAGCCGGATCGGACGGTGACAGTCGAGATTCGCGATGCCGTCGACGCATCGGCTCGATCTGCGGCGTCCGCGCTGGGTGTCGAGGCCATTGCCGATTTCGTGCGGGGCAACATCAAGGCCCGTGAACGCATGATCGCTCAGTACACGATCGCCGGGCAGGAGAATCTACTCGTGGTCGGCACCGATCACGCGGCCGAGGCGGTCACGGGGTTCTTCACCAAATTCGGAGACGGCGGCGCCGATGTCACTCCGCTGAGCGGTCTCACCAAAAGTCAAGGAGCGGAACTTCTTCGCCACTTGAATGCGCCGGAGTCGACCTGGCAGAAAGTACCGACTGCGGATCTGGAAGACGATCGCCCTGCGCTGCCCGACGAGCAGGCTCTCGGGGTCACGTACGCGCAGATCGACGCCTATCTACAGGGCGAGCCCGTCGAGGACGACGCGGCGCGAACGATCGAACGGTGGTACGACAAGACCCGACACAAGCGCACCACCCCCGTGGGGCCGGACGATCGGTGGTGGCGCACGGCCGTGGACGACGGCAGTTACTCACGGCGG
Source organism: Rhodococcus sp. PSi06 (assembly GCF_054960675.1). NCBI lineage: Bacteria > Bacillati > Actinomycetota > Actinomycetes > Mycobacteriales > Nocardiaceae > Rhodococcus > Rhodococcus sp. PSi06. The sequence continues at coordinate 52,315 of NZ_JBHNYO010000001.1, read as the reverse complement.
TAGCTGCCGTCGACATGCCGACCGGCACGGTAGTGCGTCAGGCCGAGTAGGCCGTCTCCGGTCGATCTCCCTCGTCGCAGTCCGGGCAGGTCGGCTCGGAGGCCAGCGCCGGATGCGTCGCCTCCAGCGCGGATCGAACGTCCGTGTAGATGGGAACTGCAGCATCGAGCCCTACCAGGTGCATCGGACGAGTTGTTGCCGGGCCTGACGCCACCACCACCAATGCCGTTGAGCAACAGGCCCTTCTACGTGCAGAGACGAGAACGCTAATCCCGACCGAGGCGAGAAACGACACCGCGGAGAGATCGACCACGACGGCTACCGGTGATTCGGTCACGGCCTTCTCGATGTGGTGTGCGAGCTCGGAGGAGGTCGCGAGGTCCACCTCTCCGCGAATATTCAGAACGATTGCGTCCCCGATGCGTTCACTGGTGATTTCGAGCCCTAGCAGGTGCTTGTCGTAAAGGGCGAATGACCGTCCTTACCTGTGCGGTGATATCGGCGTCGACGGATGTGCTTCGAGATTTCCTGCTCGGACCGGACGGAGACACGGGCCTGACAGCAACGAATTCGGGAGCCTCGGAGGTCGACTACGGGCAAGGGCTACACCGCGTTGATGCGATCATAACCACACCGCCACCGCATTCGCCAGCGAACGTCGCAGCTACGCAATACCACTCGCCGATTCTTGCCGGCCAGGTGAGGCATTGTTCGGATACCTGCACTCGGATTCGACTCACGGCCCGATCGGCGGCGCATTCACTCCACGTCCGTCTGGTCCAGTCATTCGTTCGCGTCTGCCGGTCTGCTCTCACCACGGGATGAGTCCGGGCCGGTCTTGTCCCTCTCGGCGCGTTCGACACGACGACGGCCGGTGGCCGAGGAATCCGTTTGTTCAGCAATGGAATCGATCATCGATGCCGCGATCTCGCTCACCTTGACATTTCTGTTCTGTGATTGTTCCGAGAGCAGGGCGAACGCGTCGTCGGCCGAGATACCGCGCATCGCCATGATGATTCCTTTCGCCTGGTCGATGTTCGATCGCGTCCTCATGGCGGTGCGAAGTCCGGCGATCTCCTGCTCGGCCGCTCGGGTGCGCTCGGCGATGGCAACCGCCGTTTCGATCGATGTGGCGAATAGGGCCACTGATACTTCGTCGACGTGATCGAAGCCGGCTGCTCCGGCACCGTAGATGTTGAGCGACCCGGAGCGTCGCTCGTCGAGGGCGAGCGGTGCCGCGAGGAAGCTGTCCACCCCCAGATCGGCCGCTGCCGCAGCAAAACGAGGCCACCGTGCGCGAGCTTCGTCTGCCTGCGCTCGAACCATTCGGCCACTCACGGCCGCTTCGAGGCATGGTCCCTCACCGGTGCGGTACTGGTCGGAGTCGATGTCGTGGATGGCGGCGTCGGTCGATGCAATGGTGCTCGGTCGACCGGACTCGTCGAGCACTGTTATTCCGACGAGGTCTGCGCCGGGGACCATGCCCGTCACTTCCGCGCACACGGCCTGCAGCACGACGTCGATGTGGGCTCCGCCCAGGATCTTGCCCTTGATGCGGCGCAGTGCCTGCGTGTACAGCTCGAGCCGGGCGGACGGCGCGGGAGGAGAGTCGGATGTCGGCTCCATACCGACTCCGTCTCTGTTGGAGAGGTCACTCATCTTGGTTGGCTCGATTCGGTCGGGCTGCCGCGTCGCACGCAGGCAGGCTCTCGTGATTTCCCGGCCCCGACTCGACCGAACGGGCTCAATATACAGAACTCGAAACCTCAGTTCGCCACAGACCGGACAGTGGCGTCGAGCCTTCGATCGGGTACTGGTTTGTCGCGTTTCGGACCGAGTCGAGGTATCGTGCAGGGTGATTGGGTGGAGCCGTCGCCCGCGAACCGGCCGCGGCGTCCGATCCGTCGACATCCTCGGCCTCTGCCTCGAGGAGGTGGCGATGACGTCCCAGGCTTCTTCTTTCTCACTCTCGGTCGACCGACCCGACGACGGTCCCCTCGTGATTTCGGTGCGGGGTGCACTGGCACTTCCGACGAACGCGCGACTACTGGCGGATTGTCTGACGGCTGTCGGTGCTGCCGATCGCCCGACGATCGTCGATCTGACACAGGTTCCCGCGATCGGTAGCGCTGCCGTCGATATCATCGTGAACGCAGCACGTCGATTGGCGGGCAGGGGTTTTCGGCTTACCGTTGTACCGGCGGTGACGGCCGACGATGGTGATATGCGTGTGTTGGCCGAACACGTCCACGTGGACCGTGCGGACGATGTCGGCCGACATCTCGATCGATACGCTACGCGCACCGTGGCAGTGGATGCACTGCACGGAACCTACCTGTGAGGCGGCTGGTCGGCAAAACTGTTGTGATGCAGGTTTTTACGAGTTCAAACTTTTTCGACTCCACTGTTTGACGCGACATCGGTCGGGTAGCCGGATCAAGTCACTGGCTGCAATTACGAACCGAAGTGGAGACTACATGTTTCGTCATACCGACTACTTGCAATTCGACGCCAAGCCCGAGAAGCCGGACCCGGTATATGCGCACAAGCTACAAGAACTCATCGGCGGCGCATACGGCGAGATGACGGTGACCATGCAATATCTGTTCCAGGGGTGGAACTGTCGCATGGAAGGCAAGTACAAAGACTTGATCATGGACATCGCCACCGAAGAAATCGGCCATGTCGAAATGCTCGCCACGATGGTGGCTCGGCTGCTCGAGGGCGAGCCGGCTACCGAGTCGACCAAGAATGCTGCCGCCGACCCTGTTGTCGCGGCCGTGATGGGCGGGATGGATCCACAGCAAGCGATCGTGGCAGGCGGAAGTGCCATGCCGCAGGATTCGAACGGCGTGCCGTGGAACGGCCGCTACATCGTCGCCAGCGGGAATCTTCTCGCCGATTTCCGCGCCAACGTTGCCGCCGAAGCGTAGGGTCGGCTACAAACTGCCCGGTTGTACAACATGACCGATGACCCGGGCGTGAAAGCGATGTTGCAATTCAACCTGGCCCGCGACACGCATCACCAAAACCTGTGGTTGGCGGCAATCGAAGAATTGCAAGCAGACGGCGTCGAGGACGTCGTCGCCCCGAATGCGCTTCTCGACGAGGAAGCGTCGGAGCACGCCACCGATCTGTGGCACCTCTCGGACGGTGAATTCTCGTCGACCGGTGGTTGGGCGAATCGGCTGGCACCCGACGGCAAACGGCAGATGGGCTTCCTTGCCGATCCATAACCGCTGGGCGGCAAAGCATCCGCTCCCGCTCCCGATCCCAAGCTCTACGCCACGTACGACGGAGCGAAGGGCGATCCGTCTTCGCCCGCACTCGGCACGGAAAAGGGAGTCGTCGGCAAGATCAAGGACGCACTGGATCCGGACGAGACCTGACAGAGAAGACTGACGCCGCGCGGCCCGGAACACCTCGGTGGAATCCGTGCCGCGCGGCGCGTGGTGGATCGACGTCCGACCGCTCAGGTACGGCCCGCCGGGTAGTGGACGAACGATGTCCGCGTGCCCGATAGTGGTCCTATGGACATGATCGCCCCCGAGGTACCGGATGACGTCTTCGCGGACGTGCTGAAGCAGATCTCCCACTTCGTGCGGTCGCGGGTCGTGCCGCGCGAGCTCGAGATCATGAACACCGATTCGATTCCCGACGATCTGCGAAAACAGTGCGCGGAGATGGGATTGTTCGGGTACGCGATCCCCCAGGAATGGGGCGGGCTCGGCCTGAACCTGATGCAGGACGTCGAGCTCGCGATGGAACTCGGCTACACCTCGTTGTCGCTGCGGTCGATGTTCGGCACCAACAACGGGATCGCTGGGCAGGTGCTCGTCGGCTTCGGAACCGAGGAACAGAAGGCGAAGTGGCTGCCGGGCATGGCAACCGGCGATATCGTCGCATCCTTCGCGCTGACCGAGGACGGAGCCGGATCCAATCCGGCGGGCCTGAAGACCACCGCGAAGGTCGACGGCACCGGATGGATCATCAACGGCAGCAAGCGATACATCACCAACGCGCCGAGTGCGAACATGTTCGTCGTCTTCGCCAAGCTGGACCCGAAACCCGAGAGCGGCAACGGCATCGCGGTGTTCTTGGTTCCCGCCGACACCGCCGGTATCGAGGTGGGTGTCAAGGACGCGAAGATGGGGCAGCAGGGTTCTGGCACCGCCGATGTGAATTTCACCGATGTGCGGGTCGAGGCCGATGCGTTGGTCGGCGGTACCGGCGATGCAGGAGTGGAGCCTGCGGAACGACCCATGATCGATATCGGGTACAAGGCGGCGATGACGTCGTTGGCGCGGGGGCGGGTGCATATTGCGGCCCTGGCGGTCGGTCAGGCGCAGCGTGCGTTGGACGAATCGGTGTCCTACGCCGCGGCGTCCACTCAGGGCGGCGAGCCGATCGGTAACTTTCAGTTGGTGCAGGCCATGATCGCTGATCAGCAGGTCGGGGTCATGGCGGGCCGGGCGATGGTGCGTGAGGCGGCGCGGGCGTGGGTGCAGGGGACCGATCGCCGTATCGCGCCGTCTGCGGTGAAGCTGTTCTGCACCGAGATGGTGGGTAAGGTCGCCGATCTCGCCGTCCAGATCCACGGCGGTGCCGGATACATGCGTGAGGTGCCGGTCGAGCGCATCTACCGGGACGTACGACTGCTGCGGCTGTACGAGGGGACCAGCGAAATTCAGCGGTTGATCGTCGGCGGCGGACTGATCAGAGCCGAACAGAAGCTCAATTCGTGAACATGCCAGGCGTAGGCTCCTGCCATGTCGTTCAGAATCCTTCGCTCCGACCACGTCGGCTTCGCCGTCGGTTCCCTCGATGACGCCCTTCGGTTCTGGATCGATGGTCTCGGCGCGGTCCTCGAACGCACCGGTGAGATGGGTGGAGAGTTTCTGGGAGAGGTCACCGGAGCGCACGGGGCTGCAGTCCGGATGGCGGTGGTATTCGTTGCGGGTCAGACGATCGAACTGCTGGAATATCGCAATGTCCAGGGAGAGCAGGGATACTCTCGACCCCACGATCCTGGTTTCGCGCATCTTGCCTTCGAGGTCGACAACATCGACGCGGTCCTGACGCGCATCGCGGACTTCGGGTGGACAGCGCAGGGAACTCCCCAACCTATTGCCGGCGGGGCAAAGGTGGGCACCCGCGTGATGTACGCGTTGGGTCCACACGGAGAGACGATCGAATTCATGGAGCCGCCGCAGTGACGACCGATAACGCAGAAGTCAGGTCCCGCAAAAGGTTTGGAATCCGGCGCTGAAGTTCTCGGGCGCAGGTGAAGCGTAATTCGTCCGGTCCTCGCGTGAATCGAACGGTGCTGTGACGACCTCGAGCAGACGCTCGAAGGGTTCGAGGTCGCCGTCGGTCGCGGAACGGAGGGCGGCGTCGACGAGGTGATTGCGGGGAATGTAGATCGGGTTGACGCAATCCATGTCGTCGGCAATCGATGAAAGGTCCCGCCCTCGCGAGGACACCGCAGCGCGCCAACGCCCGAGCCAGTCCGCGGAGGCGTCGGGCGTAATGAGGGCGTCGAGGGGCGACGTGTGTCCGCGTAGGTGATCGGCGAGAGCGCGAAAGGTCAGGGTCCAGTCGGCGCGGTGATCGGTGAGCAGAAGGTGCAGATCGCTCACCAGTGTCTCGTCCCCTGCGTCCTCGTCCAGACCCAGTTTGCCGGCCATGACTGCCTCGTAGTGTCCCCGATAGCGATCTCCGAACGTCTCGAGCACTGCGGTGAGCGCTGTGATGGCGGTGTCGGGCGTCGAGTGCACCAGCGGCAGAAGCGTTTCGCCGAATCGGGCCAGATTCCACCCGAGTACCGCGGGTTGATTGCCGTAGGCATAGCGTCCGCCGTGATCGATGGAGCTGAAGACCGTTGCAGGGTTGTAGGCGTCGAGAAAGGCGCACGGACCGTAATCGATGGTTTCGCCGGAGATCGTCGTGTTGTCGGTGTTCATGACACCGTGCGCGAATCCGATCGACATCCACCGTGCAACAAGGGATGCCTGGGCCTCGACGACGGCCTCGAAGAAGGCGAGGTAGCGCTCCTCGTCCGGAAGATCGACGAAGGCAGGGTAGTGGCGGGCGATAGCGTAGTCCGCGAGGGGTTGGATGAGCCCCTCGCGCCGCGCTGCGAACTCGAAGGTGCCCACTCGCAGATGACTCGACGCCACCCTGGCGAGCACCGCGCCGGGTTGCGGACCACCTTCTCGAACGACCCGTTCCCCGGTGGTCACGACCGCGAGTGAGCGTGTGGTGGGAACACCCAGGGCATGCATCGCTTCGCTGATCAGGTACTCGCGCAGCATGGCTCCCACCACCGCACGCCCGTCACCGCCGCGCGAGAACGGCGTAGCGCCGGACCCTTTGAGATGCAGATCGACCCGATGGCCCCGATCGTCGAGCAGCTCGCCGAGCAACAGGGCCCGACCGTCACCCAACAGTGGTACGAAGTTGCCGAATTGATGACCCGCATACGCCATCGCCACGGTGCCGATCTCGTTCGGGGGTACGGACCCGGAGAGCACACCGGCACCGTCGACTCTGCGTAGCGCCGCCGAGTCGAGTGCGAGTGACCGAGCCAGGTTTTCGTTCAGGACCAGTACCCGAGGGTCCGGTGCGTGGGCACCCTGCCACGGCACGGTGACTCCGGGGACCTCGTCGACGAAGGTGGACTCGAACCCGAATGCGGGCAGGTTCGTGCTCGCGACTGCCGGGTCTTTCGTGGATCCGCTCATGATTCGAGGGTAGCCACCGGTGGCCGTGCCCAATCCTGCTCAGGCGACGACCGCATCGGCCTGCCGGGTAGCCGCGTCGAATCGAATGTGGACTCGTCCGTCGTCACCGTCGACCGACACCCGGGCCCGTACCTCGTAGACGTCCTCGATGAGCTCCTCGGTCAGTACCTCGGCCGGAGTACCGCCCGCGACGACCGTGCCGGCCTTGAGCACCAGTACTTCGTCGCAGAACATCGCTGCCAAGTTCAGGTCGTGCAGCGCAACGATGCTGGTGATGGGCAGACGGGCGACGAGGGCCAGCAGCTCGAGCTGGTGATGGATGTCGAGGTGGTTGGTGGGCTCGTCCAACAGCATTTCGCGAGGCTGCTGGGCGAGAGCACGGGCGATGTGCGTCCGTTGCTGCTCGCCGCCGGACAGCGTGCGCCACAGACGATTCGACTTGTCCGTCAGCCCGGTCTGTGCCAGGGCGTCGTCCACCGCGTCTTCGTCGTCGTCGGTGCCGCCGAAGGCTCCGCGGTGCGGAATGCGGCCGAGTCGAACCACGTCACGAACTGTCACATCGATGTCCGTGTGGGCGTGCTGACCGACCACCGCGACGGCGCGGGCGATGTGTTTGCGTTTGAGCGAACCGAGCTCGGCACCGTCGAGTTCGACGACGCCGGCAGTGGGTGTCGCGGCCCCGGCCATCAGATGCAGCAGCGAGGACTTCCCGGAACCGTTGGGGCCCAACAGTCCCACCATGCGGCCGGGCGCTGGGTGCAGGGTCACCCCGTCGACCACCAGAGCACCGCCGCGCTTCCACGACACGTTCGACGCATGCAGTGTCATCGAATTCCTCTCTTGCGAGCCATGATCGCGATGAATGCCGGTACCCCGACGAGTGCCGTACCGACACCGACCGGAAGTGGAGTGGGGGCAAACGCGACTCGGGAGATGGCGTCGACCCACACCATGAAGACGGCACCGATGATCGCGGTGGCCGGTACGAGTCGACTGTGGTTGGGTCCCACCAGCAGTCGAGCGGCGTGCGGCAGGATGAGCCCGACGAAACCGATGGCCCCGGCCACGCTGACCAACGTCGCGGTGATCAGGGCGGTGCCCACGAGCAGGGCCAGACGCACTCTCTTGACATCGAAGCCGAGAGAGGACGCGACGGAGTTGCCGAACGCGAACGCGTCCAATACGTAGGCGTAATAGCAGCACACCACTGCGCCGATGCCGGCCACGGTCATACAGAGCACGACGTCGTTCCACCGGACACCCTCGAACGATCCGAGCAGCCAGAACATCACGCCACGGGTTTCGTCGGAGTCCGCGAACGCGAAGATCACGAAAGAGGTCAGGGCCGAGAACAATTGAGTGGTCGCCACTCCGGCGAGGATGACGCGGTCGTTTCCGCTGCCGGACATCCGCGCGAGGAACAGCACCAGTGCGAAGGCGACGAGTGCGCCGATGAACGCGCCGCCGGACAGGCCGAGTGCAGCACCTCCGACACCCAGGACACCGACCACGACGGCACCCGTCGATGCGCCGGACGAGACTCCGAGCACGAAGGGGTCTGCCAACGGATTGCGCAGTAGCGATTGCATGATGACGCCGCAGATGCCGAGTCCGACGCCACTCGCCGCAGCGACGAGTGCTCGAGGAAGCCGCTCTTCCCAGATGATCGCGTTCTTCGAAACCTTCACCGGCACATCGGTGACGCCGAGATGGTTCAGCACCACGTCTCGAACGTTGACCAGCGAGATGTTCGCCGGCCCCAAGGTGATGGCGACGAGAACCGACACCACGCACAGTGCGATTCCGGCGACCGCTGCCAGCACCCACCGCCACAGATGACGGGAGGACGGCGAGCGATCGACGGCAGGGCGTCGGACCGCGGTGGTGGTCAGGACGACAGCCCGAGATCGCTGAGGCCGGCCAGCATCTTCTCGACACCGTCGACCAGTCGGATGGAGGGGTTCATCTCGGCCCCGTGAAGGGAGATGTATCGCTTGTCGCGGACCGCCGCCATGGTGCTGGTGACGGGGTCGGACTCGAGGAACGCGATCTTGTCGGCGAGGAGGTCGCCGGGAAAACGGTTTCGAGCCAGATCTCCGAGGACGAGCACTGTGGGGTCTTTGTCCACCACGGTCTCCCACCCGACGGCGGACCAGTCGTCGTCGATCTCCGGAAATGCGTTCGGCATTCCGACCAGATCGGCCAGTAGGCCGGGCGCACCACGTTCGCCTGCGAAGTAGGGACTCTTGGTGTCTGCGAACCAGAAAGCTACGGAGACATCGGATTTCGCAGTCGTGGCGGTGGCGTGGGCCATGCGGTTCTTCAGTTCTTCGACGAATTCGGCACCGCGCTCGTTCACATCGAAGATGGCCGCCAGCTCGGTGATCTCCTGGTACAACGAATCCATTGTCAGGGTCTTCGTGCGAGTGTTGCCACCGTTCACGCTGCGACCGGCGTCGCAATCGGTGGGTGACAGATAGGTCGCAGCACCGGTTTCGGTGAAACGTGACCGCTCGGCAACGCCGCCCTGCTCGTAATGCCGTCCGAACGATGCGGTCACGAAGTCGGGCTCGGTGTCCAGCACAACTTCGTAGGTGGGTGCGTTGTCGGCAAGTCGTGGAACGGAGGAGTTGGCCTCGGCGAGGTTCTCCCGGACCGGATCCGTCCACGACGCGGTTCCCACCATTCGATCCTGCACACCGAGCGAGAGCAGAATTTCGGTGGCGTCCTGATCCAACGACACCGTTCGCTGCGGAGCCGACTCGAACGTCACCGACTCGCCGCAGTTCTCGATCGTCAGTGGGTAGGACGTCCCACCTGCGGTGGCATTCGTCACGGCGTCGGGAACCTCCTCGGAGGCACCGCAGGCGACGAGCGATCCGGCCAGAGCGATCGCAGCGGTAAGAGTTGTCGCACGGCGACGAACGTTGAGCACTCGAGGGTGTCCTTCTGCTTCAGACAGTATTGAGCCGCCGGGGTGTTCCCGACAGCGCAACGTACGTGGGTACGTGTGAGCACAGGCTAACCTTTCAGGTCGTGTCGACGGAAATCGCGTGATGCGATCGGTTCCGAAACGACGTGCTGCGCGTCATACTTTTGCTATGGCCGACTTCAACGAGATGATCATCGACGAGTTCCGTAGCAACGGTGGGCACGTGTCGACGGCGGGCTTCGGTGATGCGCTCGTCGTACTGCATTCCATCGGTGCCAAGAGCGGTGAGATCCGGTTGAACCCGCTCATGGCAATCCCCGAGGACGACAGTTGGCTGATCGTCGGGTCCGCGGCCGGGTCACCGAAACATCCTGCGTGGGTGCACAACCTGCGCGCGCACCCCGCCATCGACGTCGAGATCCCCGGAGACGGTGCCGTCCGGACCATCGCGGTGACCGTGTCGGAAATCCCCGACAACGAGTGGGATGCGAACTGGCAGAAATTCCTGGACGCGTCCGAGGGCTTCGCCAAGTACGTCGAGACCGCCGAGGGCCGACGGTTTCCGATCTTTCGGCTCACTCCTGCCTGAGTGGTCGACGCCCTCGCTAGGGTCGGAGCATGACCGCTCCAGATGCATCGAACCTGCATCCCATTCCCGGGCAGCCGCGGGTGGTGCTGTTGAAGCCGCTGGTGTCCAGCCCGCTCATCGACATCGGTGAGTACACGTACTACGACGATCCGGAATTCGCGGATCGGTTCGCAACTCGAAACGTATTGCATCACTACGGACCCGATCGGCTGGTGATCGGGAAGTTCTGTGCGTTGGCCACCGGTGTCACGTTCATCATGAACGGGGCGAACCACCGCATGAGCGGTGTGTCGACGTATCCCTTTCCCATCATGGGTGGTGCCTGGGCAGCGCACTCGGACCTGGTGTCCGATCTGCCGTCGCGGGGAGACACCGTGGTGGGCCACGACGTCTGGATCGGCGGCAACGTCACCGTGATGCCGGGGGTGCGGATCGGCAACGGTGCGGTGATCTCCACCGAAAGTGTTGTCACCAAGGATGTTCCGGACTACGCCGTCGTCGGTGGGAATCCCGCCCGTGTGCTCCGAGAACGATTCACTGCGGACGAGATTCGGACGTTGCTGGACATTGCCTGGTGGAACTGGCCCATCGACTCGATCACCGAACACGTCCGCACGATCGCCGATGGGTCGGTGGCGGATCTTGCTGCGGTGGCCGCGCGGCTTACCTGAGTGCTACACCGCCGCAGATGTGTTCGTGTCGGCCAGTACATGCGCGGCCACGGCAGTGCCGATCTCTGCGATCTCGTCGAGGAGGTCTTCGCGATCCCGGGTATCGGATCCGTGCAGAAATGTCGTCGATCCGACTGTTGCCCCGCAGTATTCGACTATGCCGCGTTCGATCTGTGTCCGGAACGCCTCGTGTACGCCGTGACGGGCGAAGCTCTCGGAGTCCTCGGCTGCAACCACCACCAGGTGAACTGTGAGTCGGTCCAGTTTCTTGACGATGCCGACTCCCGGGTTGTAATCGAACGCCCATCCGCCGACGAAGACGCGATCGATCCAGCCCTTCAGCAGGGCCGGCATCGACCACCAGTACATCGGGAACGCGAGAACCAGATGGTCTGCGCGGTCGATTCGCTCCTGTTCGGCGATGACGTCCCCCGGCGGGGTGCCGTTGCCGCGGAACAGATTCAGATCGACAGTGGAAAAGCGTGGATCGAAATTCTCGAGAGCGAGATCGGCTGTCTCGACCGTGCCGCCAGCGGTGCGAATCGCGTCGGACACGGATCCGGCGACGTGGTGGGTGAGTGAATCCGGATCGGAGTGGGACACTACGACGAGTGCGTTCATGGCTGATCCTTCGTTCGAGGCGAGTAGCTATGTACCAAGAGTAGGTTACTATTCGTATATAGCGCAAGGAGGTCCCCGATGGCTCGCACGAGGTTGTCCCGATCGGACAGGTACGACCAATTGGTCGAGGTCTCCTGGGCGCTCGTGCGATCGGAAGGGGCCGACGCGTTGACGCTGGGACGGCTCGCCGAACATGCCGGCGTCGCAAAACCAGTGGTGTACAGCCACTTCGGCTCGCGGGCCGAACTCCTGGCCGCGTTGTTCACCGAATTCGACGATCGGCAGACGGCAATGCTGGAGGAGAGCCTCGATGCGGCGCCTGCGTCCCTGATCGGACGGGCGCGGGCCATCGCGAACTCGTACATCGGTTGTGCTCTGGCGCAGGGGCGCGAGCTGACGGGTGTGCTTGCGGCACTGGAGGGTTCGCCGGAGCTCGAACAGGTAAAGCGGGCATCCGAGCGGGCGTACTCCGAGCGATGTCGAACTATCCTCGAGCCGTTCGCCGCGGACGGTGTTTCGTCGCCGTCACTCACCGCCGTCTTCGGCGCAGCGGACGCACTCTCGCACGCGGCAGTGTCCGGTGCGCTCCTTCCGGAGGAGGCAACCGGGGAGTTGACGAAACTGATCGTCGCCGTGGTCGGTAAGTCATGACCTGCTCTTTTGCCATGTGCGAGTAAAGGATTCGTCTTCCGCAGCGCCGGTTGCAGTCGTTCTCGTACCATCGGTGGCGGTGCCCGCACCGGGTGCTGATCGGACAACACGGGAGGTAGCTCCATGGCTGGAATCGCCGACAAGCTCGACAAGGCATACGAGGACAAGCCGCTCACCGAACTGGTCGACGCCCCCGTCGATGCGCTGCAGGGAGTGAGCCCGGCGCACGCCGAGCACCTGAAGGCGGCGTTCAACATCAAGACCATCGGCGATCTGGGCCGTAACAAGTACTTCCTATGGGCTCAGGCGATCACGAAGCTCGCCGAGTAGACAACCGCCTGAACTGCCGTCGGCCGGCTCGGGGTGTAGAAGCCCGAGCCGGTCTGGCCGGCACGCTAGCTGTAGGTGTGCGCCTTCGACCCGGGAAATCGAGTGAACAGTGCGTCGAGCTGCCGATGTAGTTCGTACAGGGCCTGCCTGAGTGCGCACGCTTGTTCGCTGTGCCACATCTCGCTGCGAGAATCTCCGACTCTGGACGCGATGCGCGCCGACTCCTCGGGCTCCTCGACCCGCGATGATGCAAGTGCGATTTCTGCTGCCAGCATCTCGGCAAACACCCGGGCCTCGGCCTCGTCCGAGTTCTCTTCCACGTGCGTCCCTTCGTGAGCTCGCGCTGACGTAGTCCAACATTAGAATACCGAGGATCAGGATAGACGCCCCGGAACATACCGATGGACCGGTTGTGCGAGACCGATGACGAGTGGCCAACCGGCCGGCAGCGATCGGTCTCGGTGGGCGCAACACTCGATCTTGGGCGCGGTGCACCCGATAGTAGGATCCCTGTCATGTCAGCCATGGATGGATTCGCGCCTGTGCGCGGTGCATCCGTCGGCACCCTCTCTGCCCTGGTCACAGCCACTGCGCACACGTTCGGCGGAGGGATGTTCCCGTCCGACGCCGCAGTGGTGCTGCTGGTGCTCGTGTGCGCGGCAGTCGGATATGCGGCGACGGCGGTACCTACTGCGGTGGCACCGCGGTCGCAGCTCCTGGTCGTGCTGGCCACGGCTCAAGCAATCGGACACCTACTGCTCACCGCCGTCGACGGCCACCATCACGGTTCGATGCTCACCCAGCAGATGCTCGTCGCGCACGCGGTCGCCGTCGTGGTCGGCGCACTCGCCATTCGCGGAGCCGAGCACGGAATCCGGCGAGCCGTCTCCTCACTCCGGAGAGCACTGCCGCTCCTGACGGCGCTCGTCGTCGACGACAACCGCATCGCTCCGCCGCTCCCGGTCTACCGGATCCCGGGATCGACGCTACTGCTCGACCTCTCCGGCCGTGGGAACCGCGGACCGCCGGCTCGTACTGCCTGAACACAACCCGAACGCATCACCCGCCCTGCTCGTCAGGCGTCGGGCACCGGGTTGTTTCCGCATTTGAATCCTGTACCTCGCACTGTCGTCGATTCGCGCCGTCTGCGCACGGCTCGATCCGTCGTGCGATGCCCTCTCGCGCCTATCCGCGCCCACCTGCTTTCACGAAACGAGTCCTCGTGTCCACACCGGAATTGGAACGCGTCGCCGATCCTTCCCCGCCCACCCGTCCCACCGGCCCCCGCAGTTGGCGTCCGCTGATCCTGCGGCTGCACTTCTACGCGGGCATCCTCATTGCACCCTTCATCCTGATCGCCACCATCAGCGGCGGGCTGTACGCCGTCGCGCCGACCATCGAACAGTTGATGTATCGGGACTACCTCCACGTCGACGCCACCGGCCCGGCCGTTCCGGTGGAAGATCAGATCCGAGCGGCGCAGGCGGTACAACCCGATCTCGCCGTCGTCGCAGTGCGCCCCGCCACCGACGCCGGCGATACCACCCGAGTGATGTTCACCGACCCCGGCCTCGGTGAATCCACGCGGCTGGCTGTCTTCGTCGACCCTACGACCGCAGCGACTGTGGGTGAACTCCCCGTCTACGGCTCGTCCAGCGCATTGCCGGTGCGCACCTGGATTTCCGAACTGCATCGCCATCTCCACCTGGGTGAGCCCGGCCGGCTCTACAGCGAGCTCGCTGCCTCCTGGCTGTGGGTGATCGCGCTCGGCGGTCTCTACCTGTGGTTCGAGCGCTATCGGCGCAATCGAGGCCGAGCGACACTGCTCACCTTCGATCGGAAGTCGAAGGGCCGCAACCGGTCCCTGAACTGGCATGGCGTAGCCGGTATTTGGATTGCCGTCGGTCTGATCTTCCTCTCCGCCACCGGACTCACATGGTCCACCTACGCCGGCAAGAACGTCACCGAGCTGCGTTCGGCATTGAGCTGGACCACACCCGCCGTCAGCACGACCATCGGTTCCTCCAGCGCGGCGACGATGGGGGATCACTCCGGTCACGGCGGTCACTCGATGGACATGCGGGCCGATGAGTCGACGACCGACAACAACGTCGGTCACATCGATTCGGTTCTCGACATCGCGAAAGTAAACGGCATCGACGGAGCGGTGGAAGCATCGATCCCGGCGTCGGCCGACACGGCGTTCGTCGTCGCGGAGACCCGTCAACCCTGGGTGATGTCGAACAATTCGATCGCGATCGACGGCAGCACCGGCACGGTGATCGACACTCAGTACTTCGCCGACTGGCCACTGGCGGCCAAACTGTCGGCCTGGGGTATTCAACTGCACATGGGGACGCTGTTCGGCGTGGCCAATCAGCTTGCGCTGCTGGCACTTGCGATCGCATTGGCATCGGTGATCGTCCGCGGCTACATGATGTGGTGGAAGCGCCGCCCCACTACGGCAACCGGCCTCACCTCGGGCCGGCCGCCCGTGCGCGGCGGTATGCGACGCGTCTCACCGACGTCGGTCGCCGTACTGGCGGTTGTCGCCGTCGGGGTCGGCTGGTTCGTCCCGCTCCTCGGGCTGAGCCTGGTGGCGTTCCTCGCCGTCGACGTCGTCCTCGGCTCGATCCATCGATCCCGGACCAGAGCCGCCCCAGAAAGCGAACTCATATGAATCTCACCCGTCGCACCTCGACACTGTTGGCGGGTGACCGGACCTGAGTGTTCACGATCGTCCCCGGCCGGCGGAATCGAAGCAGCTGGGGTTCGATCGTGAACAACCAGGTGCGCTACACCTGCACCAGAGCGTTGTCGAAGCTGGACAGCGCCGTAGGGTCACGGTCTGTCGACAAGCTCCTTCGGAGCCCATGCCGGCCAGTGCGTGTCGCCTACCACGTCGCCATCGACGTAGCGGGCGACGATCGTCGTGACATCGGACCGAGAATTGTCGTACACGGTCGACTGATCCGCCAGATCGATCGCCTGCGACACCAGGGACCACAATCTCGTGTGTCGCTCGCGGATCTTGTCCTCGGGTACGTGGTGGCCGCCCTCCTCCACCCGCACAGCAACTCGTGCGATCGACAACTCGACAGGCACCGTGATCACGTGCAGCACGACGACGTAGCCGGCTTGCTTCGCCACAGCCACGAAGTCGAGCTTCGAAGGATGTGAGAACACGGTCTCGGCAATGAACGACTCACCGAGCTTCACGAGCGAATCACGAATGCGTGCGGCCGTTCGGGCGGCTTCGTAGGAATGACTTTCCGGGGCGTCCGGCCAGTTCTGCTTGGCGATGACATCGGCGTTGACGAAAGTGCTCATCGGCAGAAGAGGAAACAACCTCTGCTCGACGAACGTGGTCTTGCCCGCGCCATTCGGCCCGACGACCAGATCGAGACGCCTCACAACACGATCTTGGTACCGTCGGGCAGGCTCTTCACGACCCGTCCGAGTTCATCGAGAAATACCGTCGTCCGTCCCTGCGCGGTGCGCTCGGCGAGGTGGTGGCCACCACCCAAAGATTCTTCCAGTGCCGTTGCTGTCTCGGCGTTGAACACGACCCCTTCTTCCGGCGACAGGTCGGAAAGGGGAGTTCGACCGGCGAGCGCGGCTTCGACCCGTCGGCGAGCGATTCCTCGCTGACTCGACACTTCACGGCCGATTCGGGCCCAGTGTTCCAGTTGTTGTCTTGCCGAGCGGTTTTCGCGTTCACCCTCGGCAGCCGCGTCGTCCACGAGGTCCGATGCAAATCGTGTTACTCGGTCGGCAACATTGGTCATGGCTACTCCCTTTCGGCAACAGCCTCAAGTGTAGCAATCTGCTACAGCTCAGGAGAAGCGTAATGGTCACACCTCGGGCAGATGGACGGTTACGGCTCTTTCGGCCGGGATACACGGTGTCCATGCCCGAAGGCGACACCGTGTTCGTTCTGGCCGCGAGGCTGCGTCGAGCCCTGGACGGCGCACGGTTGCGCGCCGGCAGATTGAACGTGCCGGCACATGCGGTGGAAAACTTGGCCGGGCGAGTTGTCGTCGCGCATCGAACCCATGGCAAGCATCTGTTCACCGATTTCGACGACGGCACGACGTTGCACACACATCTCCGCATGAGCGGTTCGTGGACTGTGGTGCGGGCAGGCCGGTCGATTCCGCAGCGGGTGCGTCCGGACGTGCGCGTGCAGTTGTCCGTGGTCGACGGTCCCACCGCATACGGGATTCTGTTGCCGGTGGTGGAGTACGGATGGACCGGGGATATCGACGCATCGGTCGCCCATCTCGGCCCGGACCCACTGAATCCGAATTTCGACGCAGGCGTGGCCGCAGCCAATGTGGTTGCGCAGAACGATCGCCCGATCATCGCCGCGCTGCTGGATCAGAGGGTGATGGCCGGACCGGGCAATCTGTGGGCGAACGAACTTTGTTTCCTACGGGGTCTGTGGCCGTGGACCCGGTCCAGTGACGTGGATGCGGAGAAACTGGTTGCTCTGCTGCAGCGAGCGATGCGTCATTCGGCAACGGTGCCGGGCGCGATGCAGGTCACCACTGGCGACACTCGACGGGGTCGATCGCACTGGGTTGCCGGACGGGCGGGCAAACCGTGTCTGCGGTGCGGAACAGGCGTCCGGGTGATCGCAGAGGTACCGGGCGACCCCGATCGGCGTCGAACGTGGTGGTGCCCCAGGTGTCAGCCGGAGCCGTAGCGACGGGCGGTCGATCGCTGTTGGCTCAACGACATAACCGCCCGCGGATACCGCGAATTGCGCAGCGGTACCGCCGACAGCCTTCCTCGCGAGCGGGTGATCGAAACCCCTCGGGCGTCAGAAGGTCGAATTGGTGGGGTGGTCGGTCTCGATCAGGTCGTTGGCCACTTTGTGCAGGGGAAGATTCTGTTGCTGCGACAGCTTGGCGAGCAACTCGAACGCCTGCACTGCGTCGAGGTCGTAGCGTTCCATGATCATCCCTTTGGCCTGGCCGATGATGTCTCGACTGGCCAAGCCGGTGCGGAACTGTTCGTTGTCGCGGGCGCTGAGCATGGCGATCGCAGCATGGGCGGCGAGTGCCTCGCCGATCTCGACCGCGTCGGCGTCGAAAGCCCCCGGTTGGTTGCTGTAGAACACCAGCGCGCCGAGGTCGTCGGCGTTGCTGTAGAGCTGAAATGCGGCCAGTGACATGAAACCTTCGCCGACGGCGAGCGCGGCGAACTCGGGCCACCGCGGTTCGGCGGTGAGGTCGTCGGACACGACGACATCGAGATGCCATACCTCGGTGGGAATCGGGCCCTGGTCGAGTTCGTACTGAAGCCGACACAGCTTTTCGGCGAGGGGGTCGGTGGATGCCACCACCGATCGCTCACCCTTGCTCAGTGTGGTCACGCATCCGATCGTGGCCCCGGGGATGAGCGTGATGGCAGTACGCAGGATCTCGCTCATCGTCTCGGGCATCGAACGACGGGTATCGCGAAGCGACCGAGCGAACTCGGCGAGCGTGGATGCACGAGACGAATTGCCAGGGTGCAGATCGGTCGATGGGTGCGACATTCACGTGGTCCTCTCGCATGGGACCCCAGCCGCCCGTCGCCGGCGGAATCCACGATCATGCGCCTTCTGCTGGACGCTTACCGGCTGTCCGGCCGGTTCTGAGCATTTTATACGCGTGTGGAGCAGTAAGGGCCGCCGATCGTCGGATCGGCGGCCCTCTGCTGGGAAACGACTTACTTGAAGGTGTCCTTGATGTTCTCGCCGACCTTCTTCACGCCTGCCGAACCCTGATCCTTCTTGCCCTCGGCCTCGAGGTCCTTGTTGTCGGTGGCGTCGCCCACAACTTCCTTGGCCTTGCCGATGGCGTCTTCTGCTGCGTTCTTGGCCTTGTCGATGAAGCTCATGTGAGTCCCTTTCTTCGTTCTGGGTTGGTACTGGAGAGTTAGTCGAGAGCCGTCGCCCGAAGCGCACGTATCGACGAAGAGATCTAGGTCACATCTACCGTCGACGTTTCCGCCGTCCCGGCTGTGGATACATTCGACCGATGATGGTCGCCAAGGTGGACAGTTTTCAGCGCAAACACCCGTCGGCGGGTTTCCCGCTGGCGGTGCTGTACAAATTTCTCGACGACCGAGGCGGGTATCTCGCTGCTCTGATCGCGTACTACTCGTTCCTTTCGCTGTTTCCGTTGTTGCTGCTGTTCACCACGGTGTTGGGGATCGTGCTGGCCGGCGACCCGGATCTGCAGACCCGGATCATCGATTCGGCGATGAGCCAAATACCCGTCATCGGGGACCAACTCGCTCAGCCGGATCGCCTCAGTGGCGGAACGACGGCCATCGTCATCGGTGTCGTGGGGTCGCTTTACGGCGGACTGGGAGTCTCGTTGGCCGCCCAGTACGCGATGAACACCGCATGGTCGGTGCCCCGGAACGAGCAACCGGATCCGATCAAGGGACGCCTGCGTGGGCTGTTGCTGCTGAGCACCGTAGGCACCGCGATCATCGGGCTGACAGTCCTGAACGGAGTCGCATCCTCCGGTGTGTTCGGGTTCGCGGGCGGTGCGCTGGCGCTGGTCGGTGCAGTGATCGTCAACGTCGTGGTCTTCACTGCAGCATTTCGCATCGGGACAGCACGTGCGCTGAGTATCCGCGAGGTGTTGCCCGGTGCAGCGATCGCCGCCG
Organism: Rhodococcus sp. PSi06; assembly: GCF_054960675.1. Lineage (NCBI taxonomy): Bacteria > Bacillati > Actinomycetota > Actinomycetes > Mycobacteriales > Nocardiaceae > Rhodococcus > Rhodococcus sp. PSi06. The sequence continues at coordinate 33,109 of NZ_JBHNYO010000001.1, read as the reverse complement.
TGATCTGGCAGGCGCTGCAGTCGTTCGGCGGAATCTACATCCGCTACGTCGTCGGAAATGCCAGCGCCGCCAACGGAATCTTCGCGATCGTGCTCGGTTTGCTCGGCTTCCTGTACGTCGCATCGGTGCTGATAGTGCTGTGCATCGAAATCAATGCCGTGCGCGTCGATCACCTGCATCCCCGGGCGCTGCTCACTCCGTTCACCGACAACGTCGAACTCACCGAAGGGGACAAGAACTCCTACACCGGTCAGGCAGAAGCGCAGCGCAACAAAGGGTTTCAGGACATCACGGTCACCTATGACGAGCCGGATTCGGTGGCGGGCGACAAGTGAGCCGAGCGTCCACAATTCGTGCGCTCGAGCGGGATCCCGTAGCCGGCGGCGAATGGTGGACAGTCAGCTCGCCTCGAGCTCATTTCTGACACCACTGGGAAAAATCTCCCACCAGTGTTAGATTTGCAGACATGCCCTCCGCCAAGGCCGATCGCTCGGAACCGACGTACATCCAGAACGCCCGCCGAGCGCAGTTGATCGAATGTGCCATCGACGTCATCGCCGAGACGGGGGTCGAGAAGGCGTCGTTCGTGCGCATCGCCCAGCACGCAGGCATCAGCCGCGGAGTCATCTCCTACCACTTCGGCTCCCGCGAAGAACTTCTCGACGGTGTCGTTCAGCGCGTCTATGCACTCGGCGAGCAGGAAGTGGGCCCCGACGTTCAGGCGGCCCACTCGAGTCGAGAAGCGTTGTTGGCCTTCATCGGTGGCAGCGTCACGTTCTACGCTGCGTATCCGCGCCACATGAAGGCCCTCTCGGCCATTTTCGCCGCCACCCCCGCGCGGGCCGAACGATCCGAGCACGGAGCCGAAATGCTCGAAGTGCACACAGTGCTCGAGGCGGGCCAGCGGAGCGGACAGTTCCGATCCTTCGACACCCGAATCATGGCATTGACGATCCGAGCCGCTCTCGACGCAGCCGTGTGGCGAGTCGGGGCGGGCGACGATACTGCGACGCTCGCCGACGAGTTGCGCCGAACATTCGATGCTGCAACACGTTCGGAGGATCGATGAAGAAGCTCGCGATCACCGCCGTCGTATTCGGTCTGATACTCACCGGATGCTCATCGAACGCGGTCGAATCCGATACCGTGCCTGTCGATGTCGCCACGACCACGGCCACGGTGCACGGACTGACCACCGATACCGCCCGGCAGTTTCTCGGAATCAGATATGCCGAGCCACCCGTCGGCGATCGGAGATGGGCACCGACGCAATCGCTTCCGACGTCCGACGCCGATGTCGACGCCACCGCACCCGGCTCGCAGTGCCCGCAGGCTTCCGGTCTGCCGGGTGTTACCACGTCCTCGGACGAGGATTGTTTGTTCCTGAATGTCACCACTCCGCTGAAGCAGTCGGATGATCCACTTCCCGTGATGGTGTGGTGGCACGGCGGCGGCTTCACTACCGGTTCGGGTTCGGCCTACGACGCCCAGCGCATGGCGAGCGAGGGCAACGTGATCGTCGTGACCGTCAACTACCGACTCGGAATGTTGGGCTATTTCGGGCTCCCAGGACTGACGGGATCGGGTAACTTCGGACTGGCCGATCAGATCGAATCGTTGCGATGGGTGAACGACAACGCCGCTGCGTTCGGCGGTGATCCGAGCAATATCACCGTGTTCGGGCAGTCGGCGGGCGGCATGTCCACGTGCGCTCTGCTGACGTCCCCCGTTGCGGAAGGTCTGGTGGACAAGGCCGCAATCATGTCGGGATCGTGCGCCTTGGATTTCCCAGCGGACGCAGTCTTCCCGGGCGTTCCGCCGCAGCGACCGCTCGTCCCGCTCGCAGTCAACGAGTCGGTCGGGTCGGACGTTGCGCAGCAACTGGGGTGCGCAGGCGCGGATGCGGTGGCGTGCCTGCGTGCGCTACCGGTCGATGCACTCGTGGGTAAGGGGGAGAACTTCGGCTTCGACGTGGCCTTCGGTACCGATTTGCTGCCCGAGGATCCGCGAACAGCCGTCGAAAACGGTGCTGCACTGCCGATTCCGGTCATCTCTGGTGGTACGCAGGCCGAGCAGAGATCGTTCGTCGGTGGTGCAGTACTGGCCGACCCGACCTCGATCACTGCCGACACCTACCCGAGATTGATGGCCGACGCCTTCGGGTCCGACGCCGCCCGCGTCGCCGAACTTTATCCGCTGCAGAATTATCCATCCGCGGCGCTCGCGTGGGCAGCGGCCACCACCGACGCTGGATGGTCCTGTCCCACATACCGAAACGGCCGTGAGTTGGCGAAGAATGCGCCGGTGTTCTCCTACGAATTTGCCGATATCGGCACGGTCGACGTCAACGGTGTCGGATCTTCCGGGGTCACGCAGGACGCCGCGCACGCAACCTATATGCCGTACCTGTTCGATCTCGGCGGCGAAAATCTACTGAAGACGCCGGCGCAACAGGATCTGGCGCGGAAGATGATCGAATACTTCACCTCGTTCGCCCACACGGGAACACCCGCTGCTGACGGTGCGCCGCAGTGGCCGCGAACGACCGACACCGACACCCCGGTGCTGCAGTTCGTTTCCGACAACATCTCGGTGATCGACGCCGATGCCGAGCATCACTGCGACTTCTGGAACGCACTCGCGCGATGAGGATGAGGTGAACCGGGGCCGGTCGACTCCGCGAACGCGCGCGCATTCGCCAGGTGCGAGCGGATTCGCCAGGCGATCGGTCACCGTCTCGCGCGCGGATGGCAAACGCGCGCGCGTTTGCGAGAACTGAGCCCTGCGACACCTCGGCCCGGCGACGACTGAGACCCGGGGCACCGTCGAACCAGCGTGACCCCCGTCACGAATCGGCCAAACCGTCGCCCGAAAAAGACCTCGAGTATGTTTCGGCGAAAGCGCATGCGCAAGCGCTTGTATGCGCTTTATGCTCCTGCAATCGAGCGACGCGACCGCGTGGCTAGGGGACAAGGGAGTCCACATGTTCAATCACCGTCGGAAGTCTGCGCTGACGATCGGGACGGCGCTCATGGCCGGTTCGCTCGTCTTCGGTCTGACTGCGTGCAGCAGCTCGGACTCGGACAGCGTCAAGGTCGGGCTCATCACCAAGACGGATTCCAATCCTTACTTCGTCAAGCTGCGCGAGGCAGCACAGGCGAAGGCAGATTCCAGTGGTGCCGAGTTGGTCGCTTTGGCCGGTGCGTTCGACGGTGACAACGAGGGACAGGTTGCAGCCATCGAGAACCTGGTGGGACAGGGTGTCAAAGGCATTCTGATCACCCCGAACTCCTCGACCGGCGTGCTGGACGCGATCAAGAAGGCGCGCGATGCAGGCGTCGTCGTCATCGCCCTCGATACCGCCACCGACCCCGAGGATGCGGTGGACGCCACCTTCGCGACCGACAACAAGGCAGCAGGCGTGAGCCAGGGCGAATGGGTCAAGGGCACGTTGGGAACCACTGCACCCCAGGTCATCATGCTCGACGGCACCGCGGGCGGCACCGTCGACACGTTCCGTCACGACGGGTTCCTCGAAGGAATGGGCCTGACCGACAGCTCGTCGGAGATCGTCGGCCAGGAGAACACCAACGGCGACCAGACCAAGGCCCAGACGGCCATGGAGAACCTGCTGCAGCGCGCTCCGGGCGTCAATGCGCTCTACACGATCAACGAGCCCGCCGCGGCGGGTGCCTACCAGGCGATCCAGTCTGCCGGGCGCGCCGATCAGATCACCATCGGTTCCATCGACGGCAGCTGCACCGGCATCGCGAACGTCAAGTCCGGCATCATCGGCGCAACGGTGTTGCAGTTCCCGGCGAAGATGGCCGAGCAGGGCGTCGACGCGGTCGTGAAGTTCGCCCAGGACGGCACCAAGCCCAGTGGATTCAACGACACCGGCTCGCAGCTCGTCACCGACAAGCCGGTGGCCGGCATCGAATCCCAGGACACCGCGTGGGGCGAAGCGAATTGCTGGGGCTGACAGCGAAGTACCGGCGAACACAGGGAATTGATTCGTGAGTACCGATACTGCTGCGCCTCCCAAGGCACCGAGCCGGTTCAACGTGGGGACCGTCCTGCGTGAACCGCTGCTCGGGCCGCTGGCCGCGCTCGTCATTGCCATCATCGTGTTCAGCTCGATCTCGAGCTCGTTCCTCAACCCGCAGAACGTCTCGCTGATTCTGCAGCAGTCCGTGGTCGTCGGCATTCTCGCCGTCGGCCAGACCTTGATCATCCTGACGTCCGGAATCGATCTGTCGATCGGCGCAGTGGCCGTGATGGGCACCATCGTGATGGCGCAGACCGCAGGTGCCAACGGCCCCATCGTGGCGCTGGGATCAACGCTTGCAGTCTGTGTCGCGTTCGGCGCGATCAACGGCGGGTTGGTGACCGTACTCAGACTGCCGCCGTTCATCGTCACGCTCGGCACGTTCACGGCAATCCAAGCGGCCACCAGGTTGTTGGCCGGATCCGAGACGTACCAGGTGCCCAGCGGGCCGCTGACTTTCCTCGGCACCTCGTTCAAGATCGGCAGCTTCTCCACCACCTACGGCGTCGTGGTGATGCTCCTGGTGTACGCCGTGATGTGGTACGCCCTGTCCCAAACATCATGGGGTAGACACATTTACGCGGTCGGCGGGAGTCCGCAGGCCTCGGATCGCTCCGGCATCAAGTCCGGTCGCGTGCTGTTCTCGGTCTACATCGTCACCGGCGTCATCGCCGCGATCGCCGCGTGGGCGGCGCTCGGCCGCATCCCCAATGCGGACCCGAACGCCTACCAGAATGCCAACCTCGAAACCATCACCGCGGTCGTGATCGGCGGAACCAGCCTGTTCGGTGGCCGTGGCACCGTCATCGGGACTCTGATCGGAACTCTGATCGTCGGGGTGCTGCGCAACGGGCTCACCCAGGCCGGCGTCGACAGCCTCTACCAGAACGTCGCGACCGGCATTCTCGTCATCGTCGCGGTGGCCGTCGATCAATTTGCACGCAGGAGGTCACAGTGAATGCCCCCCTCGCTCTGGAAGCCCGTGGTCTGGTCAAGACCTACGGCAGCGTGACGGCCATCAACGGAGCCGATTTCGAGTTGCGCCCCGGTGAGGTCCTGGCGGTGATCGGCGACAACGGTGCCGGGAAGTCCAGTCTCATCAAGGCTTTGGCCGGGGCGGTCATTCCGGACTCGGGCGAGATCCTGATGAACGGGTCGCCGGTGTCGTTCAAGAACACTCGTGACGCACGAGCGGCCGGCATCGAGACGGTCTATCAGGACCTGGCCGTCATTCCCGCGCTCGACATCGCGTCGAACGTCTACCTCGGCCGCGAGATCAAACGCAAAGGCATCAGCGGCAGCCTCTTTCGACGACTGGACATGCCGAGGATGCGGGAGGAGTCGTCGAAGCATCTGCAGGATCTGAAGATCGGCATCAAGTCGGTCAACCAGGCGGTCGAGACTCTCTCCGGTGGTCAACGTCAGGGCGTGGCCGTCGCGCGGGCGGCAGCGTTCGGGCGTGGAGTGATCATCATGGACGAGCCGACCGCGGCCCTGGGCGTGCGGGAATCGGGCATGGTGATCGACCTGATCCGAACCATTCGCGACCGCGGGATACCGGTGGTGCTCATCAGCCACGACATGCCGCACGTGTTCGAGGTTGCCGATCGTATTCACATCCACCGCCTCGGTAAGCGAGCGGGTGTGGTCGATCCGAAGAATCGCACCATGTCCGAGGTGGTTGCGCTGATGACCGGCGCGGAGGAGCCGACCGACGATGAACGCGCGGGCCGTTGAAACAACACCTCCGGTAGGGGTTTTCGTCGGTCTGGCGACACTCGATGTCATCCATCGAGTGTCGTCGGCCCCGGCCCCCAACGAGAAGATCACCTCGAGTGCGCAGTTCGTCGCGGCGGGCGGGCCTGCCGCCAACGCAGCGGTCACCTTCGCCGCGCTCGGCGGCACGGCTGTGCTCGTCACGGCCCTGGGCGACGACCCGGTCGCCGGTCTGGTCAAGGCCGATCTCGAGGCATACGGAGTCCGAGTGCTCGACGCGGCCTCGGGCTTCAGGTCGGTACCCGTCTCGGCAGTGACGGTGATCGAATCGACCGGCGACCGGTCGGTCGTCTCGGCGGACGCCGTGCACTCCGAAGTTCCACCGCCACAGGATCTCGCGGCCGTTGTGGCCGATGCCGATGTCGTCCTCGTCGACGGGCATCACCCCCTGATCGCCTGCGCCGCCGCGGAACATGCGGCGGCGCGGGTTACCACCTTGGTCGTCGACGCCGGACGATGGAAGCCGGTGATGAGCGAGCTGATCCCGAACGCCACGGACATGGTGTGCTCGGCGGACTTTCGCGTCCCGGACGCCTCGGACTCGGCTGCCACCGCAGCTGCGCTCGTACGGTCCGGCGTGCATACCGTCGTCACCACCCACGGTAGCGAACCCGTCGAATGGTGGTCCCATGGTTCGTCGGGTTCGGTCGATGTGGAGCCGGTGACGGCGGTCGATACAGTGGGTGCCGGAGATGCGTTTCACGGTGCGTATGCCTACTACTCGACGCAGCCCGGCTCGCTGATCGATCGAATCCACAGTTCGGCTCGCGTTGCGGCGCTGCGCTGCTCGGTGGTCGGGCCCCGAGCGTGGCTACAGCAACTCTCCGCTGACACACTCGACTACCCACGGACTCGGAAGCGACAACGGTGAGCACTGATCAGGACGTACAGAGAGCGACTCTCGACGAGCTCGTGGAGCTGGCCGGGACATTCGCCGTCGCCGGAGAGCGGCGCATCCTCGGCCTGACGGGCGCGCCCGGTGCCGGAAAATCCACTGTGGCGCAGCAACTCGTCGATGCCCTGGGGCCGGAACTCGCGGTGCTGGTACCGATGGACGGCTTCCACCTGGCCAACGAGGTGCTGATCGAACTGGGCCGGCTCGATCGCAAGGGTGCCCACGACACGTTCGACGACGGTGGCTACGCGCGACTGATCGCGGCGATTCACGCGCAACGGCCCGGTGATCCCATCGTGTACGCACCGAGGTTCAGGCGCGAGATCGAGGAGTCCATCGGCTCGGCCATCCCGGTTCCCTCGACTGTTCCGCTGGTGATCACCGAGGGAAACTATCTGCTGATGGAATCCGACGCGTGGCCTGCGGCTCGGTCCATGATCGACGAGGTCTGGTTCTTGGCTCCGCATACGGGGGTTCGGCACGAACGCCTGGTAGCTCGACACGAGGCCTACGGAAAGTCGCACGAGGACGCGGAGTTCTGGGCGCTGGGCTCGGACGAGCGCAATGCGGAATTGATCGGTTCGACCGCAGGGAGTGCCGATCGAATCCTGCGTCTGACGTGACGATTCCGCAGAGTCGCCGTCCCGAGATGCGACAGTGCCGGGCCGACTGACATGGCCACGATGGACGATGTCGCTCGGATTGCAGGCGTGTCGGTGTCGACTGTCTCGCACGTTCTCAACGGCACCCGTAAGGTCAACCCGACCACCCGGCAACGCGTCGACGCGGCGATCGTCGAGATCGGCTACCGGCGCAACGTCGTGGCACGCTCGCTCGCCGCAGGCCGGACCAACACGGTCGGACTCTCGATTGCCGCGCTGACGAACCCCTACTTCGGCAGCCTGGTGCACGCCGTCGAGCAGCGGTTGTCCGAGGCGGGATACGTGCTCATTCTGGGTGATTCGCACGACGAGCCGGTGTCCGAGCGGAAAGTGACCGATTCGCTGTTGGATCGTCAGGTCGACGGCATGCTTCTCGCGCCTTCGGCAGGATCGGAGTCGTCGGCCATTCCCGAGATCGTGCGCAGTGGCACCCCGTTGGTGTTGATCGACCGCATGCTCGATCTACCCTGCGATCAGGTCGGCCCGGAGAACGACGCATCGGCCTACGACCTCACCGCCCATCTTCTCGATGCCGGGCATCGCCGCATTGCCATCGTCCGCGGCATCGAAGGGATCTCCTCCACGACAGAACGATTCGACGGTTACGCTCGTGCACTCGCCGATCGGGGCATCGAACTCGATCCTGGCCTGATCCTCGACGGTCGGTCGAACGTGGAGGTGGCCGAGGCTGCCGTGCGCGAGCTGATGTCGAGTCCGCACCGTCCGACGGCACTGGTGTCGATGAACAACTCGATGACCATCGGATCGCTGAAAGCAGTTCGTGGGCTGGGCTTGTCGATTCCTGCCGACCTTGCTTTCGTGTGTTACGACGACTTCGAGTGGTCGGATCTGTTCGAGCCTCGGTTGACGGCGGCCGCGCAGGACGTGCAGACGATCGGCCGAACGGCAGCCGACTTACTTCTCGGACGTATCGAGGGGAACGACGGCTCACGGCAGTCCATTCGCGTACCGACCGCCTTCAATCACCGTAATTCCTGCGGCTGCGCTGCAACGCCGACCACACCCGAAAGATAGGACCCGACATGCCGATTGCCAGTCCGGATCAGTACGCGGCCATGCTCGACCGTGCGAAGGAGAGCGGGTTCGCCTACCCGTCGATCAATGTCACCGGGTCGCAGACGCTCAACGCAGCACTGCAGGGCTTCGCCGAGGCGGAGAGCGACGGCATCATCCAGGTGTCCGTCGGCACCGCTCTCTACCTCTCCGGGAATTCTGTGCAGAACCGTGTTGCCGGTTCGAAGGCGCTCGCTCAGTACGCCCACGAAGTGGCGCAACACTATTCGATCTCGGTTGCGCTGCACACCGATCATTGCCCCGCCGAGAATCTGGACGACTGGGTGCGGCCGCTGCTGACCGACGCGATCGACCGACGTGGACGCGGACTGCCTCCGCTGTATCAATCGCACATGTGGGACGGTTCGGCGGTGCCGCTCGAGGAGAACCTGCGCGTTGCTCGAGAATTGCTGGATCTTTCGGTGCAGGCGAACACGATCCTCGAAATCGAGGTGGGTGTGATCGGCGGCGAGGAGGACGGGGTCTCGCACGAGATCAACGAACAGTTGTACTCCACCGTCGACGACGCCCGGGCCACGATCGCCGCGCTCGGCGCAGGGGAGCGCGGTCGGTACATGACCGCCCTGACCTTCGGTAACGTCCACGGCGTCTACAACCCGGAATCGGTACACCTACGGCCCGAGATTCTTGCCGAGATACAGGCCGTCGTCGGAGCCGAGACCGGCAAGAACAACCCGTTCGATCTGGTGTTCCACGGTGGATCGGGATCCAGCGCAGAGGACATCGCTGCTGCGGTGGCCAGCGGCGTGATCAAGATGAACATCGACACCGACACCCAGTACGCCTTCACCCGATCCATCGCGGGCCACATGCTGAGCAAGTACGACCAGGTGCTCAAGGTCGACGGCGAGTACGGCAACAAGAAGGCCTACGACCCCCGATCGTGGGGCAAGCCGGCCGAGACGGCGATGGCGGCGAGAGTGGTGGAGGCGACGCAGATGCTCGGTTCGGCAGGTCGCACGATGCGCTGAGAAAAAGTTTTCTCGAACATGTCGAAATTCTCGGACCGGCTACGTCCCAGGGTCGAATGCAGAAAGAATGGCTGCATCCGACGCGAGGAGACATCATGGCCAAGTACCTCATGCTCAAGCATTACCGCGGTGCCCCCGAGCCTGCCGGCTGGGTCCCGATGGACCGGTGGACCCCGGCCGAAGTGCACGACCATATCCAGTTCATGCGCGATTTCGCCGCCGAGCTCGAGAAGACCGGCGAGTTCGTCGACGCGCAGGGTCTGGCCCCCGAGGGAACGTGGGTGCGGTCGGACGGAGCCGGAAACCCGCCGGTCACCGACGGTCCGTTCGCGGAGACCAAGGACCTGATCGCAGGGTGGATGGTCATCGACGTCGAGTCCTACGATCGTGCGCTCGGGCTGGCCGGGCAACTCTCGGCCGCGCCCGGTGCAGGCGGTGAGCCCATCAACGAGTGGCTCGAACTGCGTCCGTTCATGGAGGCCCCCAACACGATCGAAGACTGAGAACGTCGACGTGGATCCCCACCTGCTGCGGGAGCTGACTCCCGCTGTGATCGGCGTCCTCGTCCACCGCGGAGCAGATTTCGCGGCGGCCGAGGACGCGGTCCAGGAGGCATTGGTGCAGGCGGCCTCGACGTGGGAAGGGGCGGGTGGCGCGCCGACGGACCCGAAGGGCTGGCTCGTCACCGTCGCCTGGCGAAAATTTCTCGATGCTCAACGCTCGGACAAGGCGCGTCGAGATCGGGAAGATCGACTGGCGGCCCAGCCGGAACCGGAGGGCGTGGGTGGCGTCGACGACACGCTGCAGTTGTTCTTCCTCTGCGCGCACCCGGCGTTGACACCCGCAGCAGCGGTAGCGCTGACGTTGCGGGCAGTGGGAGGACTGACGACGCGGCAGATTGCGCAGGCGTATCTGTTGCCGGAGAAGACCATGGCCCAGCGCATCAGCCGGGCCAAACGCGCAGTGCGGGACGTGCGATTCGACGAGCCCGGTGATCTCGCTACGGTCCGCAGGGTGCTGTACCTGGTGTTCAACGAGGGGTATACCGGCGACGTCGATCTGGCGGCCGAGGCGATTCGGTTGACGAGGCAGTTGACGGCACTGTCCGACGACGTCGAGACCGCTGGGTTGTTGGCGTTGATGATGTTGCACCACGCCCGGCGCGCGGCGAGAGAAGGCTCCGACGGCCGGCTGATTCCGTTGGCCGAACAGGATCGGTCGAAGTGGGACACCGCCTCGATAGCCAATGGGATCGGCATTCTGCAGGCGGCGATCGCTCGAGATCGGTTGGGCGAGTTCCAAATACAAGCCGCCATCGCCGCACTGCATGCCGATGCGCAACGCGTCGAGGACACGGATTGGGTTCAGATCGTCGAGTGGTACGACGAGTTGCTCGCGATCACCGACAGTCCCGTCGTACGGCTGAACAGGGCAGTTGCGGTGGGGGAGGCGGACGGCCCGGCCGCCGGACTGGCGGCGCTCGCAGCGGTCGATTCCGGCGTTCCCCGGTACCACGCGGTGGCCGCGCATCTGCATGAGAAGGCCGGCGATCTTCGGTTGGCGGCCGAGTTGTTCGTTCGCGCAGCGGAGTCGGCATCGTCGGTGGCCGAGAGACATCATCTGACACTGCGCGCCAGCCGAATTCGTACCTGGAGTCCGTAGCACCACCCAGAAACAGCGAACGGACCGGGCGGTTTTGTAATCGGATCGTTAGCGGTCGAAAGCGGAATCCGTGCGACCCTCGTATGGTGCTGATGTTGCCAATGGGACAGAAGAGAAAGAAGCGAACTCGATCCGCTGCGGTGGTGACGGCCGCGGTGCTGGCCTCGATGATGCTGACTGATCCGTCGGCCCAGGCCCTGCCGGGCAATTCGGGATCGGCCGACGCGGCCGCGGGAGCTGTCGGGATTCACCAGGTCTCTGCCACCCGCGCGGTGTTGAACGTGTTCTCCCCGTCGATGAATCGCGTCATATCCAACGAGATACTGCATTCGCCGGGAGTTGGGCCCGCCCCGAGCCTGATCCTGCTCAACGGCGCACTCGGTAACGAGGACGGTGTGGGGTGGCTCAACAACTCCGGCGTCGAACAGTTCTTTCTCGACAAGAACGTCACGGTCGTAGCGCCCATCGGCGGCCGGTTCAGTTTCTACACCGACTGGCAGACGCCCGATCCGGTACTGGGTAAGAACATGTGGCAGACGTACCTCACGCGCGAACTACCTGCCGCGGTCGACGCCGCCTACGGATCCAACGGTCGCCGCGGGGTGGCGGGACTGTCGATGAGTGGCGGCCCCGCACTCGACCTGGCCATCCAGGCCCCGGATGTGTTCGACGCGGCCGCGTCGTTCAGTGGATGCCCGGCGCCGTCCAATCCCTTTGCCACCGCTGGTATTTCGACGATGATCGCCGGCGGTCTCAACAACCCGTTCAACATGTGGGGGCTGCCGGGAAGCCAGGGCTGGCGCGATCACGATCCGTCCCTCAACGTCGAACGGCTGCGCGGAACGGCGGTCTACGTCAGCTCGTCTCGCGGACTTCCGGGGCCGGTGGACCGGATCCCCGAGGGTGCGATTCCGCCGTTCGGGGGAATGGCAGTGGAGGCGATGGTGAACTACTGCACCTCGATCTTCGTCGACGCGCTACGGCGAGCCGATGTACCGGCGACAGTATCCATGCGCGACGAAGGCGCACACACGTGGCCGTTGTTCGAGGATCAGCTGCGCGAGGCCTGGTTCACCACCTTGGCACCGGCTCTGGGAACCAGCTGATTGCACCGATACTTTCGCGGGTACCCGTCCGTCGACAGCACCGACGAAAGGACCGCGCACATGTCGAAGGATGATCTGCACAAGGGCGACAAGGTCGAATGGAAGACTCACGGAACCACGACCGAGGGAGAGGTGGTGGAGAAGATCACCTCCGAAACCGAAGCCGCCGGGAGAACCGTGAAGGCGTCGAAGGACGAGCCGCAATACCGGGTCGAGAGCGAGAAGTCGGGTAAGGACGCCGTGCACAAGCCGGAGTCACTCGACAAGAAGGACTGACGGCCGAAACTGCGCTGCGCCCCGATGTGCGAACTCGGGGCGCAGCGCACTGTTCAGGCTCGGTCGACCGAACGTTCTGCGCCCCAGCTTCGTTCGATGTAGCCGCGGATCCGCTCGATGTCCTCTGCCGGAATTCGTTCCGGCTCACCGTTTTCCAGCGGATCGGTGTGGAAGATGTACAGGCGTGAGGCGAACTGGTCGAACGGCAACGATCCTTCGCCTGCGCGTTCGCCGTTCCCCGCGGTTCCGACCACGACGCCGTCGCCCCAGTCCTGTCCGCTGTCGTTGTTCGGGTTGAAGAAGTAGACCCGCATGATTCCGTCGGGGTCGGTGGTCACGCGCAGAATCGTGATGGCATGCCACCCCACGTAGCGTGCAGCACTGTCGGTTACGGCCACGCCCGCGGGCTGCGGATGAATCAGTGGCTGGTGGCCGTTGTACTCGGGGTGGTACGCCGCGTAGAACTGCCGGACGAAGGCATCGAGATCGACGATGTTTCCGGTGGCGACGTCGACATCGATGTGGAACTCGCGCGCCGACCACCATCCGTGGAATTCGGGGTTGACCCAACGGTGCGGATCGCCGGGGCGATCGGCGCAGCGGCGGACCATCTCGGCGTAGATGCGATCGAGGTGCGGAACCAACAACAGCGACACCGGATCGAGGTCGGCAGGATCCGATGTGGCGACGCCGCCGACACTGTCGGTCGACGAAATCGACTGTCCCTCGAAGTGCATGACGATCTCTTCGTCGCGCGCGGCCCACACCACCATCTGCAACAGGTAGTCGGGATCGTTGTAGGCCCACATCGACAGAGCCCGCGCCGACTGACACGTCGGATTGTCCCCCTGGCCGACACCGAGAGGTTGGCCGAGCATCGACAACAACCCGCCCAGCAGACGAGATTGCGGTGCCGGGACCGGACCGAACGTGGTGTTCAGCTTGTCCTGCACTGCGGGAGCAAGTTTCAACGACATCTGCCGCCACAGTGATGGCACGATAGGCGGTTGATGCAGAATCCCGCGATCAAGTAACAACGCCAATCCGTAGAGGCACTGCGCTGTTTCGGGGAACACCGTTTCCTCGATGAGGCGATGGACCAACTCGGGATACCGGGTGAGGCAGGTGCGACCGGTATCGGACAGTCCGAGTGCCTCGGGGAGAACGTAGGAGTAGTGATCGACGAGATATTGCGTGAGCGTCGCGTGGTACGGCGAGACGAGCCCGGTGTCGTGCATCGCTCGTGCGAATCCGCGGGCCTCGAACTGCAGGGCCTCGACATCCATCGCTTCGAGTCGCGACCGATACACCTCGACGCCCGGATCTTCTCGGCACGCATCGGTGGTGCCGAACAGAGCCGTGATCAATCGATCGAGACCTTGCCCCGACGTACCGAGGTCGACGGTCGGGTCGTCGCGATAGATCGCGATCCGGGTGACCATCGCCTTGATGGTGTCCACCTGGATCGGGCGCTGGCGCAGGATTCGCCAGATCTCCTCGAGCAGCTCGTCGAGCACGCTGTCGTATCCGATCTGCTGGGCGACGTACCCGAACAGATCACGAATCAGATGTGCGGTGCGGCCCAGCCGTACTCGCTCCGACTCCGACGGCGGTGTGAACAGAACGTCGAGGTTGAGCGCCAACACCTGGGACAGGAAGCGCCGTGCGTCGTCGGCGGATACGGCCGGATGTTCGTACTCACCCGCGACGATGGCGATCATGCGCAGTTCGCTGGTCGCCTCGAGCGTCACGGTGTCGTCGTTGCCGCTCCGCAGGCTCGGCCCCACGAACGACGGCACGAGAATGTCCGGCTGGGCCCAGTCGGTGCCGGCGAACAACCCGGCATCCTCGAGCTGTGCGGCGCGCTCGCGAATGGCGTGACAGCCGCCGGGCTGCAACAGAATTCGATGCAGCGCGTCGAGAACTCGGCGCACCTTGGTGCTCTTGCTGAACTCGGGTGCCCCGGCCAACGCCTCGGTGGCGTGGTCGAGCTGGGCCAATCTCGACACCAGAGCCTTGTCGACCGAGGGCGTATCGACCGCAGCGTCGTCGACCGCAGCTTTGTCGACCGCTGCCGGATCGTTCATCGTCTGCGTCGTGGGTTCGTGGTCGTTACCGAGTTGCTGCTTCACACGTAGAAGTCCAGTTCTTCCTGATGCTTCAGCAAGTCACGCATGACATAGGGATCCTCGCCGAAGAAGTACAGCAGTCCCCAGTGGGTGCCGAATGCCGTTCTCTTGGTGACGGTTTCCTCGACCGGTGCCGACAGATCGTTGGTCTCGTAGTAATCGTGCCCGCTCGTCTCCTCCGGAATTTGGAGTTGGCTGACGACACGGCGTCGTGGATAGACACCGAAACATCCGGCGACACCGGTGGCATCGACGACCTCCTTCGGGAAGAAGGCGTCGATCTCCTCCTCGGTGGTCTTCGGGTCGAACGCCAATGCCAGGCCCTGGTAGGCGTTGAATCCGTAGGCTCGTTCGAGGAGCTCGAACACCTTGAAACCCGGTGGACGATAGGCCACTTCACCGAAGTACATTTCACCGTCGCTGGTGACGAAGTACTCGGGGTGAATGAATCCGAATTCGATGTCGAAGGTCTTGATCAGCTTCTCGATCTGCACCGTGATCTGCTCGCGGTACTTCTCGAGCTCTGGTGTCGCAGGAACGAACACCGAGTATCCGAGGGTGACGTACTCCGAGATGTTGAGAAACTTGATCTTGCCGTTGTGAATCCATGCTTCGACAGCGAACTCCCAGCCGTCGAGGTGCGATTCCATCAGCGCCGGAAATTCCTCGTCGGGAATGGAGTCGACCTCGTCGGGCGTACGAATGACGCGGTGGCCCAGGCAGCCGGCCTTGTCGAAGGCCTTGACGTGAATGGGGTCGTTGGGATCGCCGTCGAGCTTGAGAAGTGTCTGGTTGACACGCTTGAGGAATCGAATGACGTCCTCACGGTCGTGGGCTTCCTCGAAGATGCCCACGCGAATGCCGCCGAGCTGAGCGCGGCGCTTCATCAGGGACTTGTCGCGCAACAGCATTGCCTGACCGAACAGGCGTGGGTTGCCGAGCAACACCGAGTTGATGGCACCGGCCCACTCGACGGTCTCCTCGTAGAGCGGGATGGCGACATCTACGCCTTCGCTCTGCAATGTTTCTGCGATTTCGAGTGAGCGGTCGTTGAGTCGCTCGAAGTTCCACGGGAGGTACGGAATGTCGTGCTCGGTGCAGTACGCCTCGGCCCATTCCGGAGCGACGACGACGTAGCGACGATCGAACTTGTCCAGTGCTTCCACCGCGGCCAAACTCCACCCCAGCAGCGCCACGAAACCCTTGTTCGGGTCTTTCTCCAGCCTGTTTGGCTGAGCCATGAAGTTCCTTTCCCTTCGATGATTCTTCGGTCGAGGTCCTCCAAACAACCGTACAGAGGCGGTAGGCCACCATCTCGGCGGGTGTTGACCAGGGGCTACGCAGACTTTTGTGACACGTCCCAAATGCAGACCGAGACCAACGGAAACGGAAACAACAGCGGGCATCTGCTGTTGGATTGGGTTTCGGTGTATTCCTGGGCCGGCTGATGGGTGGCCCCGAACGGAGAGGACACAGTGTGACGGTCGACAAAACCGGTGCCGAGGTCGAGATCACGCAGCAGGCGGATCGGTTCACGGTCTCGGTCGAGGGCGCGCAGGTCGGGTTCACCGAGTTCGTCGACGACGAGGACGGGCGACGCATCTTCTTCCATACCGAGGTCGACGCGGCCTACGGAGGGCGTGGTCTGGCGACGATCCTCGTTCGACAGGCACTGGACGCCACTCGGTCCGACGGCAAGCGCATCGTTCCGATCTGCCCACTGGTCGAGGCGTTCGTGGGCAAGCACTCGGAATTCGACGACATCGTCGAGCAGCCCACCGACGAGATCCGGCAATGGCTGGCCGTACAGCAGGGATGACCGCGGGAATACCGTCGTACGCGGGTAGGTTGTCCCGGGTACAGTAGTTGCAGAGTCAACTACCTTGCCGAAAGGGAACTCATGCCTGCCGTGACTGTCGACAACATTCTCGCGTTGCCCCGCATCTCCGTGCCCGACGCCACCGCCGTACCGCGGCCGGTGCGGTCCGTCACGACCGCGCCGACGGGATACGAGGGCGAAGGCTTTCCTGTTCGTCGCGCATTCGCCGGGCTGGATATGGCGTCCCTCGACCCGTTCATCCACATGGATCAGATGGGCGAAGTGAACTACGCGCCCGGTGAGCCCAAGGGCACGCCGTGGCATCCGCACCGCGGATTCGAGACCGTCACCTACATGATCGACGGCATCATGGAGCACAAGGATTCTCACGGCGGTGGCGGCGTCATCAGCGGCGGCGACACGCAGTGGATGACGGCCGGCGGGGGCATCCTGCACATCGAGGCTCCGCCGGAGCATCTGGTGCTCTCCGGCGGGCTTTTCCACGGTGTTCAGCTGTGGGTCAATCTGCCGCGCGTGAACAAGATGGCACACCCGCGCTACCAGGACATCACCGGCAGCAAAGTGGCGCTGGCGTCGAGTCCCGACGGCGGCGCATTGGTGCGCGTCATTGCCGGTGAAATCGCAGGCCTGCAGGGCCCGGGTTCCACGTACACCCCGATTGCGCTCTCGCACAGCACGATTGCTCCGGGTGCTGAGCTGATGCTCCCGTGGAACCGGGACTTCAACGCTCTGGTCTATGTTCTCGCGGGCGAGGGCACCGTCGGCGCGGAGAAGCGCCCGATCCGAATGGGGCAGACGGCATTGTTCGGTCGAGGCGACACGATCGAGATGACCGCATCGGCGGCCGGGGAGTCGTTGGAGGTATTCGTCCTGGGTGGACAACCGATTCGGGAACCGGTTGCGATGGCCGGTCCGTTCGTGATGAACACCAAGTCCGAAGTAATGCAGGCATTCGAGGACTACCAGGCCGGCCGGCTCGGCGTTCCTGTCGAATGATCACCGCGGGCGTGCAACCATTCGGAGCGTGATCGATTCCGAGCCCCGCAGTCGCCACAGCCGGCTCTATCGCCGGCTGGTCACCCGTGCGGGCGGTCCGCTGCCGCCCGCACGGGCGGCGACAAGGCTTTCCGCCTACGTGTACGGCAACATCCTCGTCCTCGCCGCGGTCGCCGCGTCCACTCCAGGTTCCATCGAGCACGGAACTGCTGCGGTCCTGGTACTGGCCACGGCAGGAACGACATTTCTGGCCCACGTGTTCGCAGATTTTGTCGCCGGTAGTCAGATTCCGGAGGCGCACGCGGATGCGACGCAGGCGCAGCGAAAATTCAAGGCTCTGGAGGAACTGCGCGACGCCCTTCCGATTCTCAGTTCCGGCATCGTTCCAGCGCTGATGTTGGTGCTCGGCTGGCTGTCGGTATTGCCGGCGCAGTGGGCGGAGTTCCTCGCCGGCGGGGTCATCGTGGTCCGCATCGCCACGATTCCGGTCGTTACCCAACGAGTTCGCGGCAACAGGTTGACCTTTCGGGCTGTTCTGGCGGGCCTGGCCACCGCTGCCGTGGCTGCAGCGATCGTGCTGGCCAAGGTCTTTCTGGGGCACTAGCTCCCGAACTCGTCGTACAACTCCGGCAGGAAGCCCGCCAGGTGGTTCATCTCCTGCCCGCAGTGCATCAGAAGATCGCGCGCGAGATCGAGCCCCAGCACCAGATCCGTCGGGTCCACCGAAGCTCCGCGTCGGACGGCGCACGCTGCCTGCTTCACGTCCGACAGGTGCAGGCCGCGTAGGTTGAGGTGGAAGCGACTGCGCATCTCGGCACCGCCGTCGACGGGACGAATCTGGTGGGCCAGCCAGCCCAGATCCACGGGGGCGATGGAGCTCCCGACGCGCCCGAAGACGATCGTCTGATCCGGCGGAACCTCGAAACCGTGTGCCAGAGGATCGCGGAAGCCGATGCCCAGCTGCTGCAACTTCGGCCCGACGTACTCGTCCACGAACGACGTGTTGCCGATGTACTTGGCCCTGTCCGGAATGTCGAGTGCCGTTCGGTCTTCGGCGATGGCTGCGTACAGGTGCGCATCGGGGTGCCACAACTTGTAACGGGCGGCTTCCGAAGAGTGCCAACCGAACCACCAGTCCACCATCGCTGCCGTCACCCGGGGCATCACGGTGCGGACCGCCACGAAGGTCGTACCGTCGGCCCGCTGCCCGAATCCGGTTTCTACCTCGGAGTACCCGGTGGGGGCGAGATCGGTTGTGATGGAGTCGAATCCGGGTGTCGAGTCGGGCGAGAGCGGGGGGCTCGAATAGGCCTCGGCCACCACGGCCGGTGCCGGAGCGGTTCGCTCTGCCATGTAATGGGCGTACGGCCGATCGCGATCGCTGTCCCGATACCCCTCGTATCGATCACCGCATTCGTTCACAGACCCCACCGTAGGTGCCGCAGCCGCCTTCGCTGCAGTTCCGAGGACGGTTGCGGCCGTCGCGGCCACGGCACCCAGAACGACCTGCCGCCGTGTCGGTTTGCGGTTCATCTTTCCCCGTTCTCAACTTTTGTTGAGATTAAGTCGTCAGCTCACGGCATGTCAACAGCCGGGCAGTAGACTGCCCGGTATGAGTCCTGCTACTCCCAAGGACGACGCATCGAGAGTGCGGCGGCGCGACGAGATCGCGACAGCGGCCATCGAAGTGCTCGCCACCAAAGGCTTTCGCGGGCTCACGCACCGAGCGGTGGACGAAGCAGCGGGACTCGGCCCGGGCTCGGTGAACTATCACGCACCCACCCGAAGCCGACTGCTGCACTTGGCGCTCGGGCAGTTGTTCGCCCGTGATTTCGAGACCGCAGGGGCTACGTTCGGCAGTCTGGTCGATGTCAAACCTTTGACCGTGGACATCGTGGTGAGCCGGATCGTCGACTTCATCCACGCGATGACGACCGGCGACGCAGCCAAGCGGGTGATTGCCCGGGCCATCATGCT
Organism: Rhodococcus sp. PSi06; assembly: GCF_054960675.1. Taxonomy (NCBI): domain Bacteria; kingdom Bacillati; phylum Actinomycetota; class Actinomycetes; order Mycobacteriales; family Nocardiaceae; genus Rhodococcus; species Rhodococcus sp. PSi06. The sequence continues at coordinate 13,676 of NZ_JBHNYO010000001.1, read as the reverse complement.
CGGAGAGGCTCAGCACGATCGTGAGGTGCGCGAGTTGTTCGAAACTCAGCGCGGTGCCTTCGTCGGCTACACGCAGTGGATCGTCGCCTCGTTGGACTCCGAGGACCCGCAGGCGGACGCCGAGACGCTGGTGGTGATGATCGAAGGTTTGATCCAACGCCAGGTGCTCATCGGCGCGCGCCTGCCCCGGTCGTTGGTGGAGCAGATGCTCCGCACGATCGTCGGATCGTCACCGTTGATAGCGGACTAGCGGCCCGACGTCTTCTCAGCCCAGCAGCGAGTTACGTTCGGTGTGGGTGAAGGTGAAGATCGTGGCACCGAAGCTGATCATCGCCGTGAGCAGTAGTACCTGCGGTCCGGTGATGACGACGCCGATGATCGCGCCGACCACCCCACCCAGTGCGAACGATCCGAGAAGTGCTGTGTAGGTGAGCCAGTCGTAGTGCGTGCCGCCGCCGAACAGATGCCGCTCGATACCTTGACCGAGTTTGACCAAGGTACCGGTGACGTAACTGAGCGGGATGTACGTCTCTTCCTTCTTGGTGAATGCGGTGTTGAGTGCGCCGAGAGCGAAGGCCACCAACAGAATTGGGTAGAAATTGACGTTCGCGGACGACCAACCGGAGATCGCGATGTCGATGGTCCCCGCGGCAGCGAGTGCGATGGTGGTCAGCACGGTCGCTCCGTGCGGATGGTTCGACCAGTAACGTCGTCGGCAGATCGACGAGATGACGACGCCGGCGAGAAACGCCCCCATCAGCGCCAACGCCGCCCACGGTGAAGCGCCCGGTGCAACCTCTTTGCCCTCCGGGTGGCCGAAGTGACCGACGACCGCACGTTCGGTGTTACCGGTCATGAAGGTCACGAAATAGCCGGCGGAGTGCAAGAACGCCACTGCGCCCACCATCCCCGCGAGTCCGGACAGGATCCAGGACAATCGAGCTTCGGCACCGACGGCTGTTTCGCGGCTGATCGACAGGGGGGAGGTCATGACACGATTGTCCGGGCGTCAGGCGAACCGGCAACTCTTTGAGTCGTTGGTCACATAACGGACGCGTTGTCAGCATTCGCGACCATTCCGCGGTGCATCACCCTGTTTCCGACGACCCCGCTGTGGTCGGCCCGATGCATCACACATCGGTTGTCCCACATCACCAGATCGCCTGGAGCCCAAGCATGATTCACCACGTTGTCCGGGTGTGTGGAGTGCTCGAAAAGGTACCGAATGGTCTCGCGTGCGTCCTCGAAGTTCATTCCACTGATCGCGACGCATCGGGCGGGCGCCGAGAGTGCCAGGGCGGTTCGGCCGGACACCGGATGTACCGCGAACAACGGATGCTCGGCAGAAGAATCGGTGTCCGACGCCACCCCGGTCACCCGATGGGTCACCGTGCGTCCTGCCAGATTCTCTTTCATGGCCGCAGGCAGCGTGTCGTACGCCGCGTACTGGTCGCTGAACTGGGTGCTGCCGCCGGCCGTCGGTACGCACACGGCACGTAATGCCGTGTATGCGGGCGGATTCGGTACGTACGTGGTGTCCACGTGGAACGTCGACTTCGGCGGAGTGGTGCGGCCGACGTTGCTGACGACGTTCAGGTCGGGAAAGCCTGGGACCGGAGTCTCACCCTCGGTGAACATCATGTCGCCGAACCGACGCAGAAACGCCAGGAACCGTTCGTCGTCCACGGGTTGTTCTCGCAGGACCAGTACGCCGTATTCGGCCAGCTGCGTTCGCAATTCGTCGACCGAAACCGAATCCAGGTCCAGACCGCGAATTTCCGTTCCCAACGTCATGTTGCCAACTCCTTCACCGACAGTTCCTCGAGCGTGTGCGCAAACAAGCGGTCGATCGTGGTGTCTGCTGCCGCGGCCATCACCGCAATCACACTCGAGGGCGAATACGAGCAGTACAGACCGGCCTCGAGAAACCACGGCTTCCCGTTCGGGTCGATGCGAAAATCGAACAATCCGTAGTGCCGGCAGCCGAGCGACCTGTAGCACGACCGCGCTGCCTCCCAGACCTTTTCGGTGACCGGATCCGAGGTGTCGACTATCCACGCCTTGGTCTGCTGCTTTGCGACCAGGAAGAGGTCCCCGTCGGGGGTCCGATTCAATTTGTCGGCACTCGTCCGCACGGAGTCGACGGCGTACTCCTCCAGGGGTAGGCACACCAGCTCCCCGCCCACCGCGATGATCCCGCACCGAACCTCGCGTCCGAGCGGGATATACGATTCCACCAGTGCCGCAGGCGAATACGTCAGCGCTTCGTCGATTGCTGATGTCAACGAGTCTTCGTGCTCGACGAGCGTAACTCCCATCGAGTTGTCCGAGTCGACGGGCTTGACGACCACCGGATATTCGACATCGACGGTCCTGCTGCTGCGCACCACCACTCCGGCCGGGACGGCGACTCCGGCCGCGGCGACGACGGCACGAGCCAGAGACTTGTCGGCGGTCATGGCCATGACGGCCGCTGTATTACCCACGTACGGCACATTCATCAGATCGAACAGGCTTCGGTAGGTCGTCATGCCGGGTAGGCAGAACATCTGCGGCACCATGACGTCGAAGTGCCACGCCGACATGACTTCCACTGCCTGCGCCAAGGACATCTGCTGCGCCGCAGCGACACTGGCGGTATCGATGCCGTCCGGGAAGCTCCACGTCCCGCCAGGGGAGACGAACGCCACCTCGAGCCGGTAGGAGGGATCGTTCCGGAAGGCGCTCAGAAAGCCCTCTGCGTACACCCGCGACAGATCGCAGTGGAATTCGTCCACCGGGGATCCGACGAGTACCAGGACCGACAGTGTCATCAGTCGCCTCCGTTCTCCACGAGCTTGCCGATGTTGAAATCGATGCGAGACCAACCACGGCGCGCGGCGAGATTGCGCAGCAGCAGCGATGGGATCTGCAGGTGATGCACCAGCAGGTACGGCAGTGGATCCCACCCCGTGAGGATGGCGTCCTTGCCTCGGAAGATACTGCGGAGCCGGTACATTCGGTTGCCTTCGGTGATCAGACGCCATACTTCGTGGTAGATCCAGTATGTCGGCCGGGCCGTCGGACGCGGCACGATCATCGGGTGATCGTCGTCGAGGTACGCGGCAGCGAGGTCGGGGTGGTCGTAGAACATCGTGATGGCCGAGTGGGTGCGCGGGTTGCACTCGATGGCGTAGATCTGGCCGTCGGCGGCGGACTCGATGAAATCGAACGACAGTTGCCCGGTGGTGTCGAGCGAGGAGACGAAGGTCTGCACCCAGCTCAGGATGTCGGGCTTGTCCACCATCTCGTAATTGACCTGGAAGGCCGACGACACGCAGCAGCCGTACACCTGCAGTCGACCCTCGCGCACCGTGCCGTGCGTGCAGTACTCCTGGCCGGCAATGAACTCCTGCAGAATCCACGGGTCGTTCTCGGTGATGTGCAGGCTCCGAGCGAAAGCCGAGTTGCGCTCGGGCGTGTGCGCCGTCAACCGCGTCAGATCCATTCGGCCGACAGGGTTGTACGAGATTCGCTTGAGGATGTACTCACGACCGGGCGCGAACTCGAACTCGTCGATCTGGGCTGGGTCGGTGATGCGTCGGAAGTCGGGAACACGGAGTCCCAACGACGCTGCATGCTCGGAGAATCGGGACTTGTCGTCCACCATTCGTACGACGTCCGCGCTGCCGTGAATCACCTCGCAGTGTGCGCCCAGCAGTGCACGTGCGTCCGCGTCGTGAATGCTCGCCGCCGGGCTCGCCACGGGAACGAAGACGTCGACTCCCTCGCGGACAACGATGTCCAGCAACGCCTGCGCGTACCCAGGATCTCCCGGATCGGGAATGCACTGGAAACGGTCGACAGCGCGGGAGAACCGGTGGCCGGTCCAGCGATACTTCGCCGACTCCACCAGGATCACTCGATGGCCGGCGAGATGGAACGACCGTGCGAGTTGCAAGGCCTTGGTCATCTTTCCGCCGCTGATCAGAATCGTTTTGGGTGATCGGGTGCGATGAACGGCGGGCCTGGCACCGCGCAACGCGGCCACCCCCACGGCCGCGAGATCCGCGGGGAGGGTGACCGCAAGTCCGGCCAGTGCTGCGACGGTGCGGATCATGCGCGCCGGATCAGCGTCACGCCGTCGCGCAGAGGGATCAGAACCTGTTGCACACGACGGTCGTTGGCTACGTAGTCGTTGAATTCGGCGATGGCCCGGCCGTTCTCACTCGGCTGCGCAGCGTAGGGCTGGCCTTGCAACAGGGTGTTGTCGACGGCTATGACGGCACCATCGGAGAGCAGATCACTGTCCAGCAGATACTCCACGTACCCGCGATATCCAGTCTTGTCGGCGTCGATGAATACGAGGTCGAACGTGCCGTCGAGTCGGTGCAGAGTGTCGAGTGCAGGCCCGACGTGCACCGTGATGGCAGATCCCGCAGTCGATTCCGCGAAGCAGGACTGTGCGAACTCGGCCACGTACGGGTCCACCTCGCAGGCGACGACCTCGCCGCCCGCGGGGAGTGCCTCGGCCATCGCCAGGGCCGAATATCCGGTGAACATACCGATCTCGAGCACCCGCGTCGCACGGGTCATGTGGACGAGGAACGCCAGGAAGCGTCCCTCCACATGGCCGGACAGCATTTCCATCTCCAGGGGCCCGGAACCGGAGACCACGTCGCGTGATCTCCAGTCCGCAGAGCGGGTCCGCGACGCCAACGTGGCCAGCGCCGCGGATTCGGAGGTGGTGCAGGTGTCGAGGTACGGGTCGAGTCCCGCGGCGAGATCGCGGGCCCGATGAACACGGGTCGTCAGCTCGTCGGCCACCCCGGCGTCGGCGTCGAGCAGCGCAGCTATCTCGCTCAGCTCACGCGCCAGGATGGTCGTCGGGGTGACCGGTCGCGGTTCTACCGTCACTGCGCCGGTGCAGTGAACATGTCGAGGCCCTCGCCGGCGCGGGGAAAGTCGAGGCAGATCTTCTTGTGCAGGGTCAGCACATCCGCCAGCTCGTTCGCGTCGAGATCGTTGAGGAAGCGGCACGTACCGATCGGGTCGGGTACGGCAGCGCGCAGAATACCGTCACGAGTCTTGAGGATCGATGCCGTTGCCTCGGAGAGCAATTCGGGTGTGAGGTACGGGCTGTCGAGGGCCAATCCGATACTGCTCATGACACCCAGCACGCGGTCCCGATCGGCGGTGGACAAATGGCCGCGCTGTTCGGCGACGGTCGTCGACAATGCCATGTCGATATTGATCGCGTGGCCGTGGAAGAACGGAGCGGGCGGGGTCAACTCGAGTGTCGGGCTCCAGGTGTGGCCGAAGGCGATGACACGATCGAGATCGATCTCGTGCAGATTGGGGGCCTCGAGCTCGAGCATCGTCGCGATGGCCGAGTACGTCAATCGATCTGCTACCGAGCGCAACTCGGGTGTTCCGTCGAGGTGACCGAACCGAGTGCGCAGCAACTCCGGGCCGTACTGCTCGAGCAACTCGAAGATCTCGAGGTTTCCGACGACGGAAATCTTGATCAGCTCCGCCATTCCGTTACGCACCTGATCCTCGGGCAGGGTGCCGAGGAACGAGAAGTCGAGCAGCACCTTCTGCGAAGCGTGGTACGCGCCGAGGCGGTTCTTGTGCTTGCCGTAGTTGACGGCGACCTTGATCGACACGCTTGCGTCGATCAAGCCGATCAACGTCGTGGGAATGCGGATGTACGGGGTGTTCCGTCGGTAGCTGGCACATGCGAAACCTGCTACGTCCGTGGTCAATCCGCCGCCGACCACCAGGACCGGCTCGGTACGGACCAGGCCGAAGGCGTCGAACTCGCCGACGATTCGCTCGAAGGTCTCGAGCGACTTCGCGGTTTCTCTGATCTGTACCGGGACCACCGTCAGCGCGATGTCGTGATGATCGAAGTACGCGCGGATCCGGTCTCCGTAGATCTCGTGAACCGACTCGTCGACGACCATCAGCGCGCGCCCATACGGACGGTAACTATCGGCCAACTCGGTGTTCTCGAGTGCGAAAACGCCGTCGACATAGATCAAGTCGTATTCGATACGCTCGTATCCCTCGACGCGAAAAGACCTGTCCCCGGCAACGACCTGGGCCTGAAGATTGCTCACAATTACTCCTGGGTGGATGAAGGGTCAGGCTGAGATCAGAGCGCGGACGCGCTCGGGATCGAGTGCGTCGACGGTGTCGGTGGCCGAGGCGAAGTCGGTGCCTGCAGTGTTCTCGTTCGGGAATGCGACGCACGTGATGCCGGCGGCCGTTGCCGCCTGTACGCCACCGGCGTTGTCCTCGATGGCCACACTGTCGGATGCGCTCTCGCCCAACGTTTTCAGCGCGAATTCGTACGAAGCGGGGTCGGGCTTGCCCGAGTCGACCGAGGACGCGTCGACGATGACGTCGAACGAATCGGCGGTGAGCTCCGGGCTCAGGGCAGCCAGCAACGCATCGATGTTCTCGCGTGAGGTGGTGGTCACGAAGCCGACCTTGACACCGTTCGCCTTGGCGGAGTCGATCGTATCGGCCACGCCGGGACGCGTTTTCACATCGGATTCGCCGATCAAACGCTGGAAGATCTCCGACTTGGTGGCATGTACCGCTGCGGCGTCGACGTCGGTGCCGGTTGTGGATGCATATTCGCTGATCCGGTCGGCACCACCGTTCGATCCGAGCATGGACCGGTAGTCCTCGCGAGACCAGTTCCAGTCGAGATCGTGGGCTGCGAAGGCCTCGTTGAACGAGCGGCGTTGCAGTTCGGACGTGTCGACGAGTGTGCTGATCGAGCCGAACAGAATTGCGGACATGAATGCCTTTCGGGCGAGACTGTGTACCAGTCGATGTCTCGCGCATGCGCGATGGGTGAGTTGGTTCGGGGGGTATGCCCCATCGGCACCGAACGGGAAACCTTCGAATTTTCTAGGGCGCGGCCGATTGTCGGCGGGGAAGAACCGGGGCGGCCAGAACAGTCGGCGCGGATCGTCCGCGAAGCGTCACCGAGCCACCGGTGCGCCAGTGCTCCCTTTCGTCCTCGGCTGCATGATCGAGCACGATCGACGACGTGAGCACGTCGGTGTCCGGGTCGTCCTTGGCGAGATCGGTGAGCCGGGCCGCCTGGTTCACGGTGTCGCCGATGACGGTGTACTCGAACCGGGACTCCGCTCCTATGTTGCCTGCGATGACCGGCCCGTACGTCACTCCGATACCGATTTCGAAGCCGCCGTCGGAGGCGAGGGCGACGGCCAGAGTGCGGGCCGTACGAAGTGCTGCCGTGGCGGGATCGGGGTGATCGACCGGGGCACCGAAGATCAGCAGTGCGGCGTCACCCTCGAACTTGTTGACGAAGCCGCCGTGTCGTTCGCCGTATTCCACCACCACCGCGAAGAACCGGTTGAGAAGATCGACCACCGCCTCCGCCGATTCTCGCTCGGCCATGGCCGTCGAACCCACCAGGTCGATGAACAGCACGGCGACCGTCCGGTTCTCGCCGCCGAGGCGGGGAGCGCTTGCCAGTGCCCGCTGCGCCACGTCGTGGCCCACGTGTCTGCCGAACAAGGAACGCAGTCGCTCGCGCTCGTCGAGACCGACCACCATCTTGTTGAACCCGTTCTGCAACCGGCCGATCTCGGAAGCGTCGTAGACGTCGACGCGGGTGTCCGTTGCCCCGGCTTCGACGCGTTGCATGGCAGAACTGACCTGCTGTAGCGGATCCGATACCGAGCGTCCGACCAGAAACATGCCGCCGAAGCCGACGACCAAGGCGATCGCCGACAGCGACACCATGGCGGGAGACAGGTCGACCTCGGGTGGGATGACGGTGTCGATCAGTCTGCCGAGCCCGATGAGACCGAGGCCCAGGACGGGGATGGCGGTGCTCAGTACCCAGATGAGGACGACGCGCAGCTTCACACCGAGCGCGACCGTGTCGGTGACCTCGCTGACGTCCATCACCGCTGCGGTGATCGGCCGAAGCGTTCGTTCGGCGACCAGATAACCCAACGAGCAGGTCGCCAAGCCGCCGAAGCTGACGGCGATGGCCACGATGATCGTCAACGCTGCGCCGGCAGAAGCGTTGACGCCTACGAACACCGCGACCCCGACGGCCCACAGCAGGACGTGCACGAGGAGCTGCCGGAGGGGGAGCCGGACGACGGCGATCGCGGTGGCGTCCGAGGGGACGCCGCCCTGGTGCAGCCACTGCACGAGTGGCATTGCCACGCGGAAACCGAGGGCTGTTCCGAGTCCGAGTGCAACGGGGACGTAGACGAAGAACGCTATGTAGTTGCGGTCGGACAGGATCTCCTCGGAGCCGACCGGCAACGGCAGTATGAAGCGTGCCAACACGAACACGATGACCGCCCCGATGGCGTTGGCCGACACCATGCCCGCCGCGTAGAGCCGCATCGGGGTGCGGTCGAGGGCGGACCGTATTGCTGCGATCACCGGTGACGCTCCCTTCTGTAATCGCTCGAACACTAGGGGCCGGAGGAAAGATCGGAAGAGATTTCGCGCGAATGACTATCTGTGTACGTAAGTACCTGGTAATCTCCGTAACAGTTAATCACTCCTGTTCGACGATGAAAGGAACGACGGCGATGACCAGCACACTCTCCAGGAACGACGTTCTCGAGCCCGAGGATGTTTCGGCGCGTTTGCTCGACTCTGCCGCCCAGTTGTCGTACGACCCGGCCGAGGAGGTCGACTGGGAAGCCGATCTCGATCCCTCCCTCTACGGCCTCAACCCGGAGTGGAGCACGCTCTACGGCACGAAGCTGTGGGACGAGATGAGCGAGGAGCAGCGCATCACGCTCACTCGCCACGAGGTCTGCTCGATCATGAGCACCGGAATCTGGTTCGAGATGATTCTGCAGCAGATGGTGCTGCGCGATCAGTACTGCAAGGACTCGTCCAACTCGGACTTCCAATTCGCGCTCACCGAGATCGCCGACGAATGCCGGCACTCGATCATGTTCGCTCGTGCCTGCCAGAAGATGGGCATCAAGGCCTACCTGCCGCGCCGGTCGAGCATCGAACTCGGCCGCGGATTCAAGGCCCTGGCCTCCGCGGAGGTCGCCTACGGCGGCATCCTCGTCGCCGAAGAGGTTCTCGACGTCATGCAACGCGATTGGATGCGCGGCGAGAACGTACTTCCGCTCGTACGCACCACCAGCAAGATTCACGTCGTCGAGGAATCGCGGCACATGACGTTCGCACGCGCTCAGATGCGTGAAGAGATCGCCCAGAAGAGTCCGGCTCGTCGGAAGAGCAGCGCGCTCGTCGTCGCGATCGCTGCCCGACTGATCGTCTCCAACATGGTGAACAAGGAGGTCTATGCAGCGGCAGGCCTCGATGTCGACCGCGCGGTGAAGGAAGCGAAGAACAACGCCCACCACCACACGATGATGCGCACCTCCAGTGAGCACCTGATGGCGTTTCTTCTCGACTGCGGTTTGATCACCAAGCCGGCCGAGATGATCTACCGTCGTCTGCACATGCTCTGACCACTCTTTTCGAGGCCGTGAAGGACATTCGATAACCCATGCCGTTCGCGATCACGCAGAATTGTTGCAACGACGCATCCTGCCTGTCGGTCTGCCCGGTCAACTGCATTCACCCGACACCCGACGAGCCGGACTTCGGTAAGACCGAGTTGCTCTACATCGATCCGCGCTCGTGCATCGACTGCGGGGCGTGCGCGGACGCGTGCCCGGTGGACGCGATCACTCGGGTGTCCCGCCTGACGCCGGACCAGCAGATCTACGCCGACATCAACGCCGACTACTACCGCGACAAGCCGGCGGTAGCCGAGTGGGGTGCACCGCGCTTTCCCACGTCCACGATCAACGAGCTGCCGCCCGTCGACGTGGCGATCGTGGGCACCGGTCCGGCGGCCTGTTACACCGCGCAGGCCCTGCTGCGCGTTCCCGGAACCAGGATCACGTTCTTCGACCGACTGCCGACGGCCGGCGGTCTGGCGCGGTACGGCGTCGCCCCCGATCACGTCGGTACCCGACGCATCAGCGAGCACTTCCGCGGCATCTTCGCGCATCCTCGGGTGACGATGAAGCTCGGTGTCGAGGTCGGCAAGGACGTCGATCACGTGGAGTTGGCTCGAAAGTTCGATTCCGTCGTCTACGCCGTCGGTGCCGACAAGGACCGAGCGCTGGACATCCCCGGAATCGACCTCGACAATTCCGTCAGCGCGCGCACCCTGGTGGGCTGGTACACCGGGCATCCCGATGTTCCCGCCGATGCCATCACCCTCGCCGGCGTCGATCGAGTGACCATCATCGGCAACGGCAACGTCGCGCTGGATGCGGCTCGCATCCTCACGGCCGATCCAGACTCGCTTGACGGTACCGAGATCGCCCCGCATGCACTGGCCGAACTACGTCGACACCGCGTCACCGAAGTCGTCGTTCTCGCCCGTCGTGGCCCCGAGTTCGCGGCCTTCACTCGCTCCGAGTGCAAGGCGCTGGTCGATCGCCCGGACGTCGATGTCGTGGTGGCAGGACCGGACGGAATCGTCGACGCCATCGATCGGCTGCCGCTGTCGGCGTCGGCGTCGGCTCTGGCGGGGGCCGAGCGAGTGGACCTGGGCTCACCTGGGGATCGGCCCCGCATCGTCTTCGCTTTCGGGCGGGCACCGACCGCAGTGCACGGCAGCGCCTCTGTGCAGTCCATCGAGGTGGGCGTCGGTGAGCATGCCGTCGAGCTGTCGACCCAGTTGGTTCTGCTCGCGATCGGCTATCGCGGAACACCGTCGCCCGGCATTCCGTTCGACGACATCACCGGCACGATCCGCAACGACGGCGGCCGAATCACCGCGGCCGACGGAACTCCGGTCCCGGGCTGCTACGTGGTCGGATGGGCCAAACGCGGTGCGACGGGCGGTATCGGCGACAACAAGATCGACGCCGAGGAAACGGCGGAGGCGTTGTTGGCGGACGTACCGACTCGTGGTGCCTCTCGGCCGCTCGGGTGGTACGGAAAAGTCAGTGCCGCCCTGGGTGACAGGGTTTCCAGAACCCGCTGACCGGTCGGTATTTCGGGGTTCTGTTCACCTTGTGTAGCAGTCTCATTCGAGTCTGACCGATTCGGACGCGCAGCAGGCCGCACAAGGGTTACCGTTGAGTATGGCTGAACGGGGGGCCAAGCCCCAGGTTTCTTTTGTAAGACGGACGATGCTGCGCGCAGTCCGATCATTGTTCAATCCGCTCCGGCCTGACGACTACCTGTCGATGATCAATCCGCTGTGGACCACTCGCGAACTTCGGGGGAAGGTCGAGCGAGTGGTTCCGGAGGGGTCGGAAGCGGTGTCGGTGTACATCCGTCCCGGTTTCGAGTGGCAGGGACACACGCCGGGTCAGTACGTGCGGCTCGGCGTGCTCATCGACGGTCGCTACCACTGGCGAGCGTATTCGCTCACGTCCGATCCCGACCCCGTCGACGGACTGGTCAGTGTCAGCCCCAAGCTGGTGCCGTCGGGCACGGTGTCGCCGTATCTGGTGGGTGACATCAGAACCGGCGACATCGTCCGGCTCAGCGAGGTGGAAGGCGAGTTCACGCTGCCGAGTCCGGTCCCGGAGAAGATGGTCTTCATCAGCGCCGGCAGTGGCATCACGCCGATCATCAGCATGTTGCGCGCACTCGATCACCACGACCAGGTGACCGATGTCGTCGTCGTGCACTCGGTGCACGACCGTGAACAGTTGATGTTCGCGGACACGCTCGAAAAATTGGAATCCCAGCACGACGGGCTGACGGTGAAGCTCCGCATCACCAGTGACGAAGGCCGAATGAAAGCGTCCGAACTGGACGAATTGGTCCCGGATTGGCGTGAACGTGAAGCATTCTGCTCCGGCCCGGGCGAACATCTCGACGATCTGCGCTCGTTCTGGAAAGACCAGGGTGAGTCGGATCGCTTCCATTACGAGAGTTTTCAGCCGGTCATCGGTGGCGGAGACGACGCCGGCGAGGGCGGTACCGTTCGCTTCATCAACAGCAAGAAGGACGTCGAATGCGAGGGCGGCACAACGATTCTCGCCGCCGGCGAGGAAGCCGGCCTGAATCTGACGTACGGCTGCCGTATCGGCATCTGCCACACCTGCGTAGGTACCCTGAAGAAGGGGCGTTTACGTGACCTACGTAACGGGGATATCTCCGAACCTACGGGGCAAGCGGTTCGGATCTGTGTCAACACTGCTGAGGGCGACATCGAAATCGAACTCTGATCTTCACATCGAACAGGGGAATGTATGTCTATCGACGAAACCACCAGGCGCGGCACCGACACCGATGGGCCGGTGAACCCGCTGGCGCACCTGAGCGAAGAGACAATCGCCGAACTCGCCAAGGAGTTCGACGCCATCCACGACGAGGTGTACTCCAGTCTCGGTGACAAGGACCGCAAGTACATCACTTCGGTGATCGCGGCACAGCGTCAGCTGCTGGTCGCCGGTCGCGTGCTGTTGCTCGGCTCCACCAGCAAGCCGGCGTGGCTGGCCGGTACCGCATGCCTCGGGATCGCGAAGATCCTCGAGAACATGGAGATCGGCCACAACGTCATGCACGGCCAGTGGGACTGGATGAACGATCCGGAGATCCACTCGTCGGTATGGGACTGGGACACCGCGTCCACCGCCAACTCGTGGAAGCACTCGCACAACTACGTGCACCACACGTACACGAACATTCGCGGCAAGGACAAAGATCTCGGCTACGAGATCATGCGAATCGATCCGCGGCAGAAGTGGCACCCCGCGTACCTGGCTCAGCCGTTCTACAACGTGCTGCTGATGGCGTTCTTCGAGTGGGGTGTCGCCCTGCACGATCTCGATCTCGAGGCGCTGCGCCGTGGTGAGAAGAGCACCAAGGAACTCGTCGAGGATCTCAAGGGCATCGGCGTCAAAGCACGCAAGCAGTTCGTCAAGGACTACGTGGGCTGGCCGCTGATCAGTGCCGGGGCCTTCGCGCTGGCGCAGCTCGCGTCGGGTGGTCGTCTGCCCGAGAGCAAGAGGTCTCGCTTAGCGTCCAAGCTGCGGGGATCCGCGCGTTTCGGCAAGAACCGCCGGACAGCCGCTCTGTTGGACAGTCGCCTCAGCGGCGTCGAGAGCACGTTCCTCTCGACGGTGGCGGCGAACTTCACTGCCAACATCATTCGCAACGTCTGGTCCAATGCGATCATCTTCTGCGGTCACTTCCCGGACCAGGCCTACACCTTCAGCCAGGAAGAGGTCGAGAACGAGACTCGCGGCGGCTGGTACGTCCGTCAGCTCGTCGGTGCCGCCAACATCGACGGCGGGCCGCTGTTCCACCTGATGAGCGGAAACCTGAGCTACCAGGTGGAACACCACCTGTACCCGGACATGCCCAGCACGCGGTACTCCGATGTCGCGCCCAAGATCAAGGACATCTGCGAGCGGTACCAGCTGCCGTACAACACCGGACCGTTTTTCCAGCAATGGGGCATGGTTCAGCGGACCATTGCGCGCTTGGCCTTCCCCGGCGGCAAGGTTCGGCCGAAGCCGGGCCCCTACCGTCCCGAGGAAGGATGGCGTCGTAAGTTCAGCGACGGTGCCACCAACGACAGTGAAGCAGCCAAGACTCGTGGTCGCGTGCCTGCCGGTCACCCGGCAGCAGGCCCGGAGCATAATTTCGGTGGCGTCGACGTCCAGCCGCCGCCCCGT